>CAYMGV010000122.1:0-7989 GCA_964390105.1 uncultured Anaerolineae bacterium
GCGAGGACTACCTCGGGTTGTGGGCGGTGGAGGGCGGCGTGGCGACCGCGATCTGGCCGTTCAGCCGCTACCCGCATGTGCACGGCGGGGCGGTCAATACGCTGCGCCTGACTGCATACCCGGATCGCGTCGAGGCGTGGATCAACCGCGAGTACATCGGGACGGCCCCGCTGGCGCTGACGGGGGACCAGGCCGTGCGCGTGACAGCGGACCGGGATGACCCGGCGCTGCGCGTTTGGGTCGAGGCGCTGCGGGTGTGGGATGCGGGACCCTAAGGCGGAAAGTCCCCATGCGATAGTGCTATAATCCCCGGCATTGACACATCTGCATCGGAGGACACACCTTCATGATCTACATCGAGACGAACTCGCTGGACGCGACGTACAACCTTGCCCTTGAGGAATACTGCCTGCTGGAGTTGAAGCAGTTCCCGGAGATCATGATGCTGTGGCAGAACGAGAACGCCGTGATCGTGGGACGTTACCAGACCGCCGAGCGTGAGATCAACGTCGCTGCTGCCCGCGAGGTGGGGGCGCAGGTGGTGCGTCGCAGCAGCGGCGGCGGCACGGTCTATCATGACATGGGCAACCTGAATTACACCTTCATCCTTGAGGCCGTGGACCCCAAGCGCGTCGATCTGAAAACCGTGGCGAAGCCGGTGGTCAGTGCGCTGGCGAAGCTGGGCGTGCAGGCCGAGATACAGGGCCGCAACGACATCGTGGTGGATGGTCGTAAGGTTTCCGGGACAGCCCAGCGCATCGCACGCGGGCGGCTGCTGCATCACGGTACGCTGCTGTTTGACTCTGACCTTGACGTGTTGCAGCGCGTGCTGCATGTCGATGAGGCCAAGGTGGCTTCGAAGGGCGTGGCGTCGATCAAGAGCCGCGTGACCAACATTCGTGAGCACATCCCCGGCGAGATGAACACCATACAGGACTTTTGGCGGGCGCTGCTGGAAGCCTTCGACGAGGAACTGGGCCTCGAACGCTGGGAACTGACCGACGATGACCTCGCGCGGGTGAAGGCGTTGCAGGAGGCCAAGTACCAGGCGTGGGATTGGAGTATGGGGCGTGCCCCGGCCTTCGAGTACAGCAACAGCCGCCGCTTCCCCGGCGGCAGGCTGGAGGTGCGGCTCAACGTGCGCAAGGGGCGCGTGGATGAGATCGAGATGAACGGGGATTTCCTCGGGCTGGTGGCGCTGGATGACCTGCTGACGGCGCTGGGTGGCGTGCGCTATCACCCCGACGACGTGCGCGCCGCACTGGGTGCACTGGACCTGCCGATGTATTTAGGGGCCATCACCGCTGATGAGGTGGTTGAGGTGCTGTTTGAGGACGTGGTGCTGGGGCCGGGGGGATAGGGTCATGTCAATCAACGCCGAAGGCACCCATCCCGCTCGGCCCGTGCAACTCTTCCCTGGAAAGTAGTGTAAAATCAAGATAGCATGGCGCGATGGCGCACAGCGCACGACCATCGCGACGCCATGCGTGATGAAGTCCGCCGTATACCTAAGTGAAATCCGAGGCGCACAGCCTGTACGTCCTCCGCCACAACCCAGTACCCCGGGGGTCTTGTCATCCCTAATCGATCAAGGAGAAAGTCATTGTGAACGCTGCCGAACGCAAGGAAACCATTGCAGCCGCCCGTGGAGACATCCCGGCGGATTTACTGCTCACCAATGGGCAGTTGATCAACGTGTTCAGCGGGGAGGTTTACACCACTGACATTGCCATCCATCGCTCCCGTATCATCGGGCTGGGGGATGGCTACCGGGCAGGCAAGGTGATCGACCTGGATGGGCGTTACGTGGCACCGGGGTATATCGATGCACATGTGCATATCGAAAGTTCGATGTGTACCCCGCGTGAATTTGCGAAGGCGGTGCTGCCCCGCGGCGTGACCTCGGTGGTCACCGACCCGCATGAGATCGCGAACGTGCTGGGGCTGGAAGGCATCGGTTTTATGCTGGATCAGGCCAAATATGGGCCGCTGAGTATGTATGTGATGGCGTCCTCCTGCGTCCCTGCGACGCACATGGAAACCGCCGGGGCACGGCTGGAAGCGCATGACATCCAGCATTTACGTACCAACGACTGGACGATTGGCCTCGCTGAAGTGATGAACTTCCCCGGTGTGGTAGCCGGGGATGACGGGATGATGGACAAACTCGACGCGTTCAGCGGGATGATCATCGACGGCCACTGTCCCGGCCTGACCGGGCAGCCGCTCAATGCCTACGTGGCCTCCGGCATCCACTCGGACCACGAATGTACGACCGTGGAAGAAGCGCGGGAAAAGCTGCGCCGGGGCATGACGATCTTCATCCGGCAGGCGACGAACGCCCAGAACCTGCTGGACCTGCTGCCGCTGGTGACGCCGGGGAATTACAACCGTATCTGCTGGTGTACCGACGACCGCCAGCCCGCCGACCTGCTGGACGAGGGGGCGATTGATCACATGGTCAGGCTGGCGATTGCAAACGGCCTTGACCCGATCCGGGCGATCCAGGTGGGCACGATCAACACGGCACAGTATTTCCGGTTGTATGACCGTGGGGCCATTGCACCCGGGCGGCGTGCCGACCTGTTCGTGTTCTCGGACCTGCAAGCCCCGCAGGCCGAGCTGGTATACCGGGGTGGGCACCTGGTGGCGGAGGGCGGGGTCATTCACGAGTTCCGGGAGGCGTCACGGCCCATCGACCTGCGGAGTTCGGTCAACATCAAATGGGATGCCGTCAACTTCACGATACCGGCAGACGGCCAACAGATGCGCGTGATCGGCAGCATTGCCAACCAGCTTTTCACCGAACACCGGACCGCGGAGGTCACGATTGTTGACGGCGAAGCGGTTGCCGACCCCGCGCGGGACATCCTGAAGATCGCCGTGATCGAGCGTCACCGGGCGACGGGCAATATCGGCAAGGGGTTCATTCACGGGATTGGCTTACAGCGCGGCGCTATCGCCGGGACGGTGGCACACGATCATCATAACCTGGTGGTGATCGGCGCGGATGATGCCAGCATGATGACCGCCGCACGGACGGCAGCCGAGATGGGCGGCGGCCTTGTGGCGGCTGATGGTGACCGGGTGCTGGCGCAGCTTCCGCTGCCGGTGGCGGGGTTGATGTCGGACCGGCCCATTGAGGAAGTCCGTGCAGGGATGGACCGTTTACTGGAAGCATCACGTGCGCTGGGTTCAGACCTGCATGACCCCTTCATGGCGATGAGTTTTATGGCGCTGGAAGTGATCCCCAGCCTGAAAATCACGGATATGGGGTTGGTGGATGTGGATAGGTTCGAACCGGTGGGGTTGTTCCTGTAGCGGCTGGGCGGCGCGGAGCAATACACCGGCCCGGAAAAGCTGCACGAGTAGGTGGATCGTTTCGATGCGGCGGGTTCAGGTTGGCTCGGTGAGCGGCGGGTTCAGGTTGGCTCGGTGAGCGTGGTGATTCAGGTTCGGCATCTGATAGACTTTGCAGCACACATAGCGACGATTGCCGTTAATGGGCGGAAGCCTGCCGCGCCTTCAGCCAGTTTACCCCGGTGGTCAGTGCCACGCCTGCCCCGATGGTCAGTGCAAACATCGAGGGGTACACGTAGCGCGCCTCGACCAGCAAAGGGATGCTGACCGCCCACAGGTAAGCCACCCACGCGATCAGCAGCCATGCCTCGCGCTGGCCCCGGCGCAGCGCCATCAACAAGCCCGGCAGCCCCAGCAGGATCGCCGTGACCTGCCACGCGATCATCAGCAGCCGCCGGAACAAACCGGGGATACGCAGCACATCGCCTGATGAATGCGTGCCCCGCAGCATCCCTGCCACGATTGTCCGCGCGCCTTCCTCGCTGGTCGGTACGAAGAACTGTACCCCATACGGTTGGATCACGCTCTCAGCCGTGCGGCGGGCCATATTCCCGGCGAAGGTCAGCGGCGCTGCAAAGATATTATCCACCGCTACCTCCGCGTATTCCGCTGAGCCGATGTTGCCGCCCTCACCGGGTTCAGGTGGGCGGATTTCCTCATCGCGTGTGCTGAGCAAATCATCACCAAGCTGCTCACCACCCTCACGGCTTGCCAGCCACAGATGTGTGCTGAAGGTGCTGGTCATCAGCGTGGGGCCTCCCAGCACAATCGAGGTGCGGACGGACCACGGCACGATCAGCAGCAGGCCGCCCAGCGTCAGTGCCCCGGCCTGCCGCAGCACCGGCTTGAGCGTCCGGCGGGCCAGCCACCCGGCCAGCGCCAGTGCCGCCGGAAACAGCACCAGCACCGGGCGCAGCAGCGTTGCGGTGCCGTACAGCATCCCGATCAGCAGCCAGGCCCCAAAACGATCATCCTCCCGGTATCGCAGTGCCAGCAGAAGCAGCAGCGCCACCAGCAGGATGAACAGCGGCTCGGTGAGCAGGGCGGGCGCGGTGATCACATGACGCAGGTCGAAGGCTTGCAGTGCCATCGCCAGCAGCGCCACCTCCCGCGTGAACATCTCCCGCGCGATCAGGTAGACGACCAGCACCGTCCCCGCATCAAAAAGGGCCTGCAGAATGCGCGCCGCCCTGATGTCGCCTGCATCGCCCGGCACCAGCGCAAAAACACCGGCCAGCACCAGTGGCTGCACCGGCCCAATCGAGGTAACCTCATAGGCACGAGTTCGCGCCCGCCATTCGGGGTCAATGCCCAGCCGGGCCGGATACCGGGCCACCTCGACGTAAAAGGCCTCGTCGTTGCCCACATCGATCTCAGCCCCGGCATACAGCCACAGCGCCGCACCAATGCGAAGCACGACCGCAGCGCCCAGCAGGATCATAACGAGACGGTCACGATACCACATCACCACAGACGGTTTGATGCCTTGACCTGTCATCTGCCTAAGTTCCCCAGGTTTGGAAATAATAGTGGCTGTATTGTTGATAGCACGGGGCTTACGCAAATACACTCTCCGTCCTCATGGCTTCGCCGCTTGGAGCGCCCCCTTTGTAAGATACGAGGGGGCGGCATGAGGTCATGCGAGCTGCGAGGTCATGCGCGGGGTGCTGATAATAGACGCCGAGTACAACTGCAATGACTGAATTCTCGGTGAACCAGCATGGTTTGAAACGGTTTTCTCTGGCCCCTTAGGGCCATGAGGTAGAGTGGTCAGATACGCAAATGGTGAGTTGCATTTTATCTCAATGATCCGTCCATCTGTGTCGATGATAATACGTGCGAACATAATTTGCAATAGTCCCCTGCACGTCTGTACGTCGGCCTGTCACGGCCCCGGCCTGATCGGTCACACGCTCGCTTGGACCCGGATCGCGGTTGAGGGCCGTATAGCGGCAGAAGCCGGTGCAGCCCGTCGCGGCACCGCGTTGACCCTCCGCAAACGCGACAAAGCGTGAGCGCAGTTGGTACTTGCTGGCCGCCACCATCTCCTCGGCAAAGCGACGCGCATCCGGGTGTAGTTGCAGATCACAGTGCGCGTTCCAACGGTTGAGCAGGCTGCCAAATACCAGCCCCGGCAGCGGGAACGGCACATTCGCCCCCTTTGATTTAAACGTCGTCGGCGAGGCAAAGCGCAGTGTCACCCGCCGATCGCGCACCCCGTCCAGTGACCCCGCCCGCACCAGCCCTTCCGGGGTGATGGACCCTGCCCACGGGTGCTGCCCACGCACGGTGGAGACGGCGCTGATCGTCAGCCTGGCCCCCGTCACATCGATGGTGGTGCCGGGCAGCGCCGGGGCGATCTCTCGCGTCAGCAGGCACGGCTGCTGGCTGCCGCCATCCGGGCAAATGACCCCGGCAAGTATCGCCCGTACCGGAGCCGCTGAGATGCTGCTGGTGACTTACGACATCCCCGGTGATGCCCGGCGTGGTCATCATCATTATAAAATCAGGATAACCGCAGCTCGCATGTTCTCATAGGAAAAAGAGACGAAATTTACAGGAAATTTGATTTCCTCTGTTTTTCCTGCAAATTTCCTGTGACAGGGGCAGCAGCGTTAATGACGACAAGAGCGTTCAATGCAACCTTCACCAGCCTGGATGATGACGAGATCAGGCGGTTGTTCAATGCAACACTGGAGTGTCCAGCCGGGATCGACAGCCCTTACTCGGATGAATGGCATCGCTGGTTGATCGATTTCATTTTTCAGTATTTTGGCAACCAGCAGCTTCAAACGGTTACTGACCAGTGCCGGTATATCGCGTTTGTGCTGCGCTATGCGGCTGCGATTGATGCAGGCAGTTCAGCACCAAACATGGTGCAGCAGGTTCTCCCTGTAATGGAGAATCGACCAGATGTGGTGGCTACCTTGCTGTTTGGTTCCATAGCGGCTCGCCGGGCAGTGCTGCGTGATGCCTTTAATCACGGATCAGGGTTAGAAATGCCGGCTTTGGAGCCGTTTCAAGAAGCAGCCCTCCAGACGTTCATCCAGCGTTTTGAGGAGCGAAAAACGGGTATTGGCCCCACCTTTGACGACTCGACCGTTGCCAAATGGTCACGAGACCTGATACCAGAATTGGAGAGGGCTGTACTTGAGCATTTCAAGCCAGCCCGGCGTATCGCACAGGATGAAGCCGTTCAGCAGGTTGTGGTGAGCAAACCGGCGAGGGCTGGTCAGTCAGATAGAGCAACATTGGCCGCTCTGGTCGAACAGTTTGAACATAGGCCGCAGCAGGTTCATTATGCCTTTGCGCTGCATGCACTCAATGAATACGACCGGCGGATGGAGAACGACGCCGCGGATTTCAAGGCTCAGCGCCAGTTGGCGTTTGCCGCTTTTCTCTTGTTTGTTGGTGGTGGATCAACGCTGTTGGGTCAGTTGATCGTCGATTTAGGTCAATGGCAGTTCATCGCCGGTGTGGTTGTAGCTCTCTGTACAATAGGGCTGTTCATTACCATGGCCTTTCTGATGCTGCACGTGCTGATGAACCGGTTGACGATCATTGACCATATCACCCGGACACGCACGGCGATTCAGACACTTCAGCAACTCACCGAGGAAAAGTAGGGTAAAATCAGGGCAGCGTTAATGTGCTGGTAGGAGAATTTGAGTATGGCAGCAGATCGAGTAGCAGATTTGACGATGCGCGAACTCCGCGAAGTCATCAGGAACATGATCAACGAGCAGTTGAAAACGTGGCCTCGTCCACGTGATTCGCGAACGACACAGGAAGTGCTCGATTCCATTGAGCGTAACATGTGGACACCGCCGGCAGGTTCACCGAGCACCCTTGAACTCCTCCGGGAGGATCGTGACCGGTGACAGCTTATGTGGTTGATGCGAGTGTTGTCATCCAGCGCCTGATCACAGATACACACTCTGCTCATGTCAAGCTACTTTTTGGCGGCCTGGCTGACTCCAGAGATGAACTCTGGGTGCCTGAGTTTTGCCTCCTGGAATGCGTAAATGTGCTGTGGAAACAGGTTCGTTTCAGCGGGCTGCCGGAGGAACAGGCACTTCGACTGATTCATGACCTGGTGGTGCTGCCTCTTCAAGTAACACCAGTCAGTGAACTTTTCTCAAGTGCCCTGCGGATCGGTCTTGATCACCACCTGCCAATATATGATTCTGTCTACATTGCGATGGCTGCCCATCTCCGCTATCCTCTGATCACTGTGGATGCAAAACAGGAACAGGCTGCCAGATCATCTGGCGTAACTATCAAACCTATCAACGATTTTGCTGGTGGGACCTGAACGTCTTGTAGAGACCATGATACTGACCCTGGCAAACTTCAAAACAGTCATTGATGATACCATCCTGGACCGAGGTAGAAGCTACTTTCGCAGCGGTCAGGTAGTTGACCTGGAAGAAGATGGTGACGGGCGCTGGTCGGCCCAGGTTGAAGGAACTGAGGTCTACGAGGTAGTCATTGAGCAGGATGCAAAGGGTGCACTCTTTTGTGAATGTACCTGTCCGTATGACTGGGGACCATACTGCAAACACATCGCAGCAGTCCTCTATGCGATTGAAGAGGCTTTCCCCGAATACACAGAAGACAAACCACGCA
>CAYMGV010000123.1:0-7894 GCA_964390105.1 uncultured Anaerolineae bacterium
TTCCGCGAAGCCGCGCACGTTGAAGCCCTGATTCACCAGCGCGGTCAGCACCTGGCGGCTGCGCCGTTCGAGCGCGGCCTCCCGTTCCTGCCGGGCTTTTTCGGCGGCCTGCTCCTCCTCACGGCGGGCGATGGCGGCATCAATATAGGCGCGTTCATCGGGGTTGAGGGCAAACTCGGTGCTGGTGGCCCATTCCTCAAGCTGCACCAGCCGGAAGCCGCGTGCGAGAAAACTGGGGTCCTTGCCGGATACCTGCCACTCGTGGACGGCGTTAGCGAGTCGGCGCTGCTGGCGGACATCATCGCGGGAGCGGTCGAGCCACTCACGCAGGCGGCCCCACTCGCGGATGAGGGCCTCATGTGCCACCTCGACGGTCGGCTCGCGGGTTTCGCTGTCACGGTCAAAGGTCAGCAGGCGGGCCCGCCCGTAGGCGTTGATGACGCTCTCCATCGACTTGCCGAGACCGGTGAGTTCAGAGAGCAGGGCGCGGCGGCGGGTGTCGTCGGTGCCTTCACCCAGCGTCACCAGCCGCAGGAACATCTGGCGGGCCGCTTCCTGTGCTTCCTCGGAGAGGTATTCGTAAAGCTGTTCGGCGCGTCGGGCCAGTGCCCCGCGCACGCCGCCCGCCTCCTGGTAGGCCGGCAGTGTCAGTTGACGGCCTTCACGCTGCTCGAACAGTTCAGTCAGGGCGTACTGGAGCAGGGGCAGCATACCGGGCTGGTCGCTGACGTCCTGCACGATGGCGGCCACCAGTTCCGGCTCGAAGCCAACCCCAACACGATCCGCCGGCCCCGTGATCGAGGCGGCCAGTTCCTCTTCGTTCAGCGGCAGCACGATCTGGGTATTATCGCGCACGATCTGGCCGAAGCGCCCGTATTGCAGCGGGCGGTCGTAGAAGTCGGCACGCAGGGTAATGATGATGCGCAGGCGGCTGCGCGGCTCACTGGCGGCGGTCGCCAGCAGGTCCAGGAAGTGCTTGCGCTCCTCCTCTCTTTCGACCTGCGTGAAGACCTCCTCGAACTGGTCCACGAACAGGCCGATCTCGATGGTTTCGTCGGCGGGCAGCACGCGCTTGATGGCCCGCACAAGGCCGCGCTCGTCGCTTTCAAGCTGCGACATGAGGCTCTCCGGCGGGTTAACGGCCACGCGCAGCAGCGCGGCTTCAAGCTCCTCGACGGGGTGCGCACCGGGCACCATCTCGACAAGGAACCACTGGTCGGAGTTGGGCAGCCTGCCTTCACGCAGGGCGGGCACAAGGCCAGCCTTAACTGCGCTGGATTTACCGGAGCCGCTTGGCCCGATGACGGCCATGAAGTTCTCACTGTCCTCGTCACCGAGGTGATCGAGAAGCTGCTGGATCAGGGCATCCCGCCCGAAGAAATCATCGGCGTCGGCTTCCTCGAAGGGCCGCAGGCCCTTGTACGGGTTAACCGGCTCCGGCAGGTCGAGGTTGGTGGGTGTCATGGCGGCGCGTTCGCGCTCGTCGGTGCTGATATCCGCGCGGCGCAGCGACTGGGTCCCGGTCACATCGCCGGAGCCGGTCACCGCGCGGCGGAAGGCCGAGGCCATTGCAATGGCATTCTGATACCGTGCTGCCGGGTCCTTGGCGGTGGCCCGCTGGAGGACGGCATCGACGGTCTTGGGGAGGTCGGGGTTGATGGTAGTAATATCGGGTATGGGGTCACGCAGGTGCATCAGCAGCACCTTGCCCAGTTCCGGCGTCTTGAACGGCAGTTCCCCCGCCAGCATCTCATAGGTCATGATACCGAGGCTGTAAATATCGGTGGCGGGCGTGATCTCCTCACCGTTGATCTGCTCCGGGGAGATGTAAGCCGGGGACCCCATGATCGACCCTTCGGTCGTGAGGTTCATGGCCTCATCCTGCTTGAGCTGCTTGGCGATGCCGAAGTCGGTCAGGAAGGCGTTGCCGTCCTCATCGAGCATGACGTTTTCGGGCTTCATATCACGGTGGACGACCTTGGAGCGATGGGCCACGGCCAGCGCCTGCGCTACCTGATCGAGCATACCTGCCGTCTCATCGAGTGTCCACGGGCGCTCGGTGAGACCGTCTTTCAGGGTGCCACCACGCAGGAAGCGCATAACAAGATAGGCACCGTCCGGGTCGCGCCAGTAGTCATACAGCGGCACGATGAAGGGATGTTCCAGCCGGGCGACAAGCTGGGCTTCCGCCTCAAAACGGCGGATGAAATCGGGATGGTTAGCGTACTGTGGGAGGATAATCTTGATGGCAACTTCACGGCCAATGGCAGGCTGTTCGGCGCGGTACACGCTGCCGAATCCGCCAGTGCCGATCTGTTCCTGGAGGGTGTATCCTTTGAGTTCCTGTCCGGCGAGGTTTTGCATGCTGCTGTCTTCTCCACGGTGGCCGGTTGCGTTGATAAGGGGGTCCGGGCGTCACTTGCCTCAGAATGTCTATTGTACAGCATTCGCTTCAGCGGCAAAAGCACCCGGCAAGACGCTTTAAACCACAGCCTGGACGAACGGCTTACAGGATTCTTCCGCGCGGAGGAAAGGGCCGGGGAGATCGCGGCGATGGTGTGCCTCGTAGATCGACCGTCAGCATGTGTTCTAACAGTCCTGTTACCTATATGAACTAATAGGTTATCGGTTGCCGGTTTCATATTACACTCAGCCGTAAATGAGGTTTCAGGAGGACGACACGCATGTCAGCACTATCAGCAAAATTAATGGGTCCCCCACGCTTTGATGACCCGGATATGGATCAGCGTGCGGCGATCATCAACCACGTCATACTGATCATTATCGCCGGGTCCATGGCAGGGGGCCTCCTCGCCGCCACGCAGCAGGAGACCCTGCCTGCCATCGGGCTGGCGGTTGCCACTGTATTGACCGCCATTGTCTACGTGATCTTCCGGGCTGGCCGCCTGCGGCTCCCGTCGATCTTTCTGCCCACCATGGCCCTTGTGATCATCACGGCCATTGCCTATACCGGGGGCGGCATCCGTGATACCACCATCACCGCTATCCTGATCCCGGTGATCATCGCCGGGCTGCTGCTGGGGCGGCGGGGAGTCGTCGCCTTTACCGGGCTGGTGCTGCTGGCGGAAGCCATTACCTGGCGCTACGGCGGCCTGGAGTCAGCAGCGTACCCGCCGGGCACCAGCTCAATCGGCAGTCTGTTTAACATCTGGGCCGGCACCGTCGTTGTATCCGTGATCACCTACGTGCTCATCTTGACGCTCGAAGCCAGCCGCCAGCGTGCCCGCGACAATGAGCAGCAGGTGCGGTTGGTGAACGCCACGCTGGAACAGCGGGTCCAGCAGCGCACCGAGGAACTGGCCGTCGCGCTGGAGAAGGCGGAGGAAGCCAGCCAGATGAAATCACAGTTCCTCGCCTCGATGAGCCATGAACTGCGCACGCCGCTCAACGCCATCATCAACTTCACCAAGGTCATGCGCAAGGGCATTCTCGGGCCGGTCAATGAGCGGCAGGAGACCACCCTGGGCGAAGTCGTTGCCAGTGGTGAACATCTGCTGGCGCTGATCAACGACGTGCTGGATGTCAGCAAAATCCAGAGCGGCATGTTGACCCTGTTCATTGAAGAAGACATCAGCATCAATACCATTATTGATAACGTGACTGCCACGATCGAAAGCCTGATCAAGGATAAGCCCGTCCGGCTGGTCCGTGAGATTGATCCGGACCTGCCGCTGATGACCGCCGACCAGCGCCGCGTACAGCAGGTGCTGCTCAACCTGCTTTCCAACGCCGCCAAGTTCACGGATGAGGGCACCATTACCCTCAGTGCCAGCCATACCAGCGACCATGTGCGATTCGTCATTAGCGATACCGGGAAGGGCATTCCCGCCCATCAGCAGGAATCGATCTTCGAGCCGTTCATCCAGACCGAGACCGGCATCAGGCATGCCGGTGGTACCGGGCTGGGCCTGCCTATCTCCAAGAGCCTTGTGGCTGCCCATGGCGGCGAGATGACACTGGAGTCCGTCGAGGGGAAGGGTGCCCGGTTTACCTTCACATTACCCATCGTGGCGAAGATAGATACCGGCGAGCCGGAAGTCGTCGAGGAGGGTGCGCTTGTCTGACCTGAATTACCTGTATGTTGAAGATGACCGTCTTAGCCGTGAGGTGATGACCCTATTCATGAAAGACCTGATGGGCATCACCCGCTTTACCATTTTTGAAGACAGTACCGATTTCATGGCGCGGGTCGAGATGCTCAATCCGCCGCCCGATGTTTTTTTACTCGATATCCACATGCGGCCCATCAGCGGCTTTGAGATGCTCCAGCAGTTACGGTCGCATCCACAGTTCAGCCAGGAGAAGGTCTACGCGCTGACGGCCAGCGTGATGAACGAGGAGGTCGCCCGGTTACGCGCTGCCGGGTTTGACGGTGTCATCGGCAAGCCGATTAACATGGACCGCTTCCCGGATGTGATTGAGCAGATTCAGGCGGGTGCTGAGATATGGCAGATCACATGAGTACGCTGACGTATAATGAGAGGGAAAACCTGGTGATCCTGGAGGGGAAACGCATCGTCTACATCGAGGATGACATGCGCAATCGCACGCTGACCGATATGATCCTGTCTGCGGAGGGCGCTCGCCTGTGGTTCGAGCGCTGGGGCTTGCCCGCTACCGCACTGACCACCGTGATCAACCACCTGCCGCTGGATATGATCCTGCTCGACCTCATGTTCCCGAACGGCTATACCGGGTATGATATCTTTGCGGAACTTCGTATGGTGCCAGAGCTGGATGAGGTGCCCATCGTCATGGTATCTGCCTCCGACGCCGCCATCGAGATACCGCGTGCGAAGGCCGCCGGGCTGTCCGCGTACATCCCGAAACCCATTGATGCAGAGATTTTCCCCGCCCAGTTGAAAGCCATCATGGAGGGTGACACCATGTGGCTGAACACGCCTGGCTGAGTCAGGCTCACATACATCCCTGGAGAACGCAATGACACATGTTTTAATCATCGATGACAACCGGTCCAACATCAATGTGCTGGGCATGCTGCTTGAGAACGAAGGCGTCAGCTACGCCGCCATTGAGCTGATTACCACCGTCAACGATGTACTCGAAAATGAAGGTCCGTTTGACCTCGTCTTCCTCGACCTCGAATTCCCGACCGGCAACGGCTTCAAGCTGATCGAAAAGCTGCGTGAGAGGGACTCACTCGCCGGGGTGCCGATCATCGCCTACAGCGTGCACGTCAGCGAGATCGAGATGGCGCGCCGCGCCGGGTTTGATGGCTTCCTCGGCAAGCCGCTGGACGCCGATATCTTTCCTGATCAGTTGCAGCGCATTCTCGACGGTCAGCCCGTCTGGGAAATCTTCTCGTAGCGCCTCGTTACCCGGCAGCACCATGAACCGGTCGCCTGGCTTTCCCCTGTACCTGCCGCTTCCTCAGCGGCAGGTTTCGTGTTGCCCCATCAAACCAGCCCAAATGACCGATGCGCATTGACTTCCGCCCTGTGGTATGCTCTGGGTACTCGTACTGATGGGTTAAACAGGGACGGAGACGGTGATGTTTGATTCGGTCATGAACGTTAAGGAAGCCCTTGTCGGGCAGGAATACATCCCCACCGAGGAGATCGCCACGGTCGTGTATCTTGCGGCGAAGCTCGGTAAGCCGCTGCTGCTGGAAGGCCCGGCGGGCGTGGGTAAAACCGAGCTGAGTAAGGCCGTGGCCGCCGCGACGGGCAAGCCCTTGATCCGTTTGCAGTGTTACGAGGGGCTGGACGAGAGCAAGGCCCTTTACGAGTGGGAATACGCCAAGCAGATGCTCTATACCCAGCTTCTGCGTGACAAACTCTCCGACGTGCTGGCCGATGCCGCCACGCTCAGTGAAGCCGCCGACCGCCTCGCCGACGAGGAGGACGTGTTCTTCTCCGATCGCTTCCTGCTGGCCCGTCCGCTGCTGCGTGCCATCAGCGCTGATGAACCCGTGGTGCTGCTCATTGACGAGATCGACCGCGCCGATGCCGAGTTTGAGGCCTTCCTGCTGGAAGTGCTGAGTGATTTCCAGGTGACGGTGCCGGAGATCGGCACGATCAGCGCGGTACATCACCCGGCGGTGTTCCTGACCTCCAACAATACCCGCGAGCTTTCCGAGGCGCTCAAGCGGCGCTGCCTGTACCTGCACATCGATTACCCCAACGTCAGCGAGGAACTCCAGATCGTGCAGATGAAGGTGCCCGGCCTTGCGCCCGGTCTCGCTGAGCAGGCCGTGGAAGCTGTGCAGAACCTGCGCCGTATGGACCTCAGGAAGAACCCGTCGGTTAGTGAGACGCTGGACTGGGCACGCGCGCTGGTGACGCTCAACGCCCAGCGGCTGGACCGCGCCACGCTGGAGAACACGCTCACGGTGCTGTTGAAATACGAGGCCGATGTTGCCAAGGCCCGCCGCATCCTGCGCGGCTATCGTGACCCTGGCGCGGGGCAGGACGAGCAGTAGCTGCGCAGGTGCAGTGCCGTCTCGGCTGGGGTATCCGGGCCGATGCAGATCACAGGGGCGGCGGTTGCCTTACCGGCGGTGACTCCCCGGCGTGGCTGGGCAGGATGAAGCCAAAGGTGCTGCCGACGCCGATCTCGCTGCTGATCGTCACCTCACCGTTGAGTTTCTCAATGATGCGCAGCACGATGGAAAGGCCAAGGCCGTATCCTTCTGTCTTGGCCTGATCCAGCCGCTCGAAGGGCGTAAACAGGCCGTCGAGCTTGTCCGCGCTGATGCCCTTGCCGTTATCACGTACCCAGAAGTGAATCCGGCCATCATCAAGCGCAGCCCAGCCGAGCCACAAGTGCGGCGGCTGACCGCCATACTTGATGGCATTGCTCAGGTAATTGACCCATACTTCCTCGATCCAGGCCGGGTGTCCCTGCACTTCCGGCCAGCTTTCAGGCTGGTGGATGATGGCATCCTTCTGCTTAATGAGGTTTGAGACGCGCGTCAGCGCGTCCCTGGTCACGTCGTCCATAGCGAAATTGGTGACGATAATATCCTGTTTGCGGATGCCAGCCAGCAGCAGCAGTTCCTCGACGATGTTACGCATCT
Source organism: uncultured Anaerolineae bacterium (assembly GCA_964390105.1). Taxonomy (GTDB): domain Bacteria; phylum Chloroflexota; class Anaerolineae; order Aggregatilineales; family UBA3940; genus CAYMGV01. Next base: position 7,061 of record CAYMGV010000123.1, read on the forward strand.
TGTTGACGGAGCGGTCAATTGCTGCCAGGAACTCAACCTGCTCGTCCGTGGCGATAGTCTCCATGTCAAGCCGGAGGAACTCCAGGTAGCCCGACAGGATGGTGATCGGGTTTTTGAGGTCATGGGCGACGGTGTGAGCGAAGGCGTCCAGTTCCTCGTTTTGAATCTGGACTTCGCTCAGTTTTTCTTCAAGGGCACGGCGTGCGGAGCGCAGCGCAAGGTGGGTGCGGACGCGGGCCAGCACTTCCTGCACAAAAAACGGCTTGGCGATATAATCGACGCCACCTACGTTAAAGGCGTTGATGCGGTCGCGGATGTCATTAAGGGCGCTGATGAAGATCACCGGGATCGCTTCGGTGGTTTCATCGGCCTTGAGCTTTTCGCACACCTCGAAGCCCGTCATGCCGGGCATCATGATATCAAGCAGGATCAGGTCAGGCGGTTTTTTGTGGATGCTTTCAAGGGCGGCCTGCCCGCTGTCGGCACGCTGAACGGTGTAGCCAGCGGTTTCCAGCATATCGGACAGGACGCCAAGATTTTCAGGCGTGTCATCGACCAACAAAATCGTACCGTCACCGGGCGCGAACAATTCATTCATATTATTACCCCTAAACCAACCATCCTGCGGATAGTTTACAACATAACAATTTAGTTTGCGTAAATAAGCCGTCGCTGACCGATCCAGGCCGGTTCAGTTTGCCCCCCCTGGGGCTGACTTGCACAGCGGGGGCCGGTCATTACAATTCCAGTTAGGGCTTATGCAGATGACACCCCCCTTGAAAAAGGGGGCAATCAACTTCTGCCGAGGCTTTGCTATTGAAAACACAATAGTGG
>CAYMGV010000124.1:0-7762 GCA_964390105.1 uncultured Anaerolineae bacterium
CCCGGGGTAGTCCTCGCCTTTGATCCACAGCCGGGCTGCCGGATCATCGCCCACGGTCAGCCCGCAGCGCGTCGTGACGCCGCCCGCCTCGCGCCGCAGATCGACCTCAACCGTGCCGGGTACGGGCAGCCTCACGGGCAGTTCGGTTCCGGGCGTGATGACCTCAACCGGTGTCAGATCGATGATCAGGTCACCGGGCGGGACGGGGTCGGTGAAGCCCAGCGCGATCAATCCGATCACGCCACCGATTAGAACCAGCGCACCTATGAGCGCTATCCGGGCAGATAGTGGAACCTCTTTAGCTACTTGCATTGATGGAATGTCCTCCTTCTACCTCACCCCACCTGCGATAGAGCGCATCGAACCGAGTATCATTTCCGCCGCAGGTTCCCCCTCCCTCCGTGAGTGAAGTTTGCAAAGCAAACCAGCGAGCTGTGGGGGTGGGGGTAGTATGCCCCGGAATGCGCTAAAATAGACACAATGCACTCACCACAACAGAGGGAACATCAACCATGAGCCAAACCGCCAAACGTCCTGGCACGGGCGCGGAAGACATCGCGTGGGACCTGACCATCTACTACAGTGGGCACGATGACCCCCGGATCGATGCCGACCTCAAGGCCGCCCACGCACGCGCCGAGGCACTTGCCACCCACTACAAGGGCAGGATCGCGGACCTCAGCCCCGCTGACCTGCATGCCATGATCGAGGAGTACGAGGGCATCGTGGAACTGGGTTTCAATGCCGCCGTCTATGCCCAGTTGTACTGGTCCATCGACACCGGCGACGCCGCCCGTGGTGCCCTGCTGATGAAGGCCAACGAGCAGAACTCGCAGCTTCAGCAGGCGCTTGTCTTTGTCGATCTCGAACTCGCCAACGCCCCCGCCGAGCAGATCAAGGCGTGGCTGGCTGCTGATGAACTGGCCGGGTACCGCCACTGGATCGAGGTGCAGGAACACCGTAAACCCTTCCTGCTCACCGAACCCGAAGAACGCATCCTCGCCGAAAAGTCCGTCACCGGTGCGCAGGCATGGGATCGCCTGTTTGATCAGCTTCACAGTCACATCCGCTACGAATGGCAGGGTGAGCAGGTCCCGCTGGAGGCCATCCTCAACCAGTTGTACTCGCCGGAGCGCGAAACCCGCAAGGCCGCGCAGGAATCGATCACAGCGGGCCTGCGTGACAACCTGCACATTACCGGCTACATCTTCAACACCATTCTCGCCGATAAGGCCAGTACCGACCGCCTGCGCAGCTACCCGACGTGGGTTAGCTCCCGCAACATGGCGAACGAGGTCGATGATGCCTCGGTCGAGTCGATGGTTGAGGCCATCACCGGGCGCTACGACATCGTCGCCCGCTACTACAAGCTCAAGGCTAACCTGCTGGGCTATGACGAGCTGTTCGATTACGACCGCTACGCCCCCCTGCCCGACGCCGACAAGTTCGTGACATGGTCCGAGGCCCGGAACATCGTCCTGGGCGGCTACGCCCGCTTCAGCGAGGACATGGCCGAGATCGCCAGCCACTTCTTCGAGAAGAACTGGATCGACGGCCCGGTGCGTCCCGGCAAGCGCGGCGGTGCCTACTCGATGCCCAGTGCCCCCGGCAAGAATCCCTACGTGCTCATGAACTACGAAGGCCGCCTGCGCGATGTCGAGACGCTGGCGCATGAACTGGGCCACGGCATCCACCAGTACCTCGCCCGTGAACAGGGCCTGCTGCTTTCCGATACCCCGCTGACCACCGCCGAGACCGCCTCGGTCTTCGGTGAGATGCTGATCTTCCAGGACCTGCTGCTCCAGGAGGATGACCCCAGGATGCGGCTCGGCATGCTAACGGGCAAGCTCGAAAGCTCGTTTGCCACCGTGTTCCGCCAAACCGCCATGAACCGCTTCGAGGGCCGCATCCATACCCACCGCCGTGAGCAGGGTGAACTGGCCGTTGATGACCTCAACAAATACTGGATGGAAACGCAGGAGGCCATGTTCGAGGGCAGTGTCACCCTGACCGATAACTACGGCATCTGGTGGAGCTACATCCCGCACTTCATCGGCGTGCCCGGCTACGTGTACGCCTATGCCTACGGCGAACTGCTGGTGCTGGCGCTCTATGCGCGTTACCAGTCTGTCGGGGCAGGCTTTGCCGATGGTTATATCGAGATGCTGCGTGCGGGTGGCTCCGACTGGCCGCATGAGATCGTCAAGCCGCTGGGCGTTGACCTCAAGGACCCCGGCTTCTGGGACCAGGGCCTTGCCATCCTCGATGAGATGGTCAGCGACGCCGAAAAGCTGGCGCAGGAGTTGGGATACTAGCTTTTAGCGTAATGCCAAAAATTTCGTTTATTATGACCAACAAAACGCCCCCCTTATGATAATGGGGGGCAAATCTGTTAAAACAGGATTCATCCGCAGGGGATCAGCCCTAAGCTAACGGCTAACCGCTACCTCACCACATTCCCCTTGATCTCCTCCGGCAGTTGTTCCACATCGCCCCGGGCAGAATCCAGCGCTGAAAGGTTGTTGATCGTCGTGGTGGCGATGGCGGTCAGCGCTTCCTCGGTAAAGAAGGCCTGGTGCCCGGTGATCAACACGTTGGGGAAGGTCAGCAGCCGCGCGAATACGTCATCCTGGATGACGGTGCTGCTCAGGTCCTCGAAGAACAGGTCGGCCTCCTCCTCGTATACATCCAGCCCCAGCGCCCCTAACTGACCACTCTTAAGTGCGTCGATAGCGGCCTCCGCATCGATCAGCGCGCCGCGGCTGGTGTTGATCAGCATGGCACCGTGGCACATCTTACCCAGCGCCTCCGCATCGATCAGGTGATAGGTTTCGGGGGTCAGCGGGCAGTGCAGCGTGACGATGCAGGCGTTCGCCAGCAGCTCATCCAGCTCGACATAGCGCCCGCCCATCGCCTCGATCTCCGGGTGCGGATAGGGGTCATAGGCCAGCACCTCCATGCCAAAGCCGCGCAGGATGCCGGCTGTGACCCGGCCAATCTTGCCAGTACCGATCACCCCGGCGGTACGGCCATGCAGATCAAAGCCCAGCAGCCCCTCCAGCGCGAAGTTGCCCTCACGCACGCGGTTATACGCCCGGTGAACCTTACGGTTCAGGCCGAGGATCAGCCCCAGCGTATGCTCCGCCACCGCATACGGTGAGTACGCCGGGACACGTACCACCACCATACCCAGCCGTTTGGCCGCCTCCAGATCGACGTTGTTGAACCCCGCGCTGCGCATCGCAATGACCACGGTGCCGCCCTCCGAAAGGCGGTTCAGCACACGTTCGCTCAGGTCATCGTTGACAAACGCACACACCGCCGGGCAGGTCTGCGCCAACGGTGCCGTCTCGAAGGTCAGCCGGGCATCATAGAACATCAGGTCATGCCCGCCGTGGGCGTTGGCCTCATCCAGGAACTCACGATCATACGGTTTGGTGCTGAAGACAGCAACTCTCATTAGTTCCCTTCTCTCGTCGACAGGTAATCAGACCTTGTGATCGCATAGATGTATTGATCATACCACCCTCCGCCAATGAAGACATGCGACCGCAGCCGCCCTTCAAGCCGCATCCCGGCCTTTTCCGCCACCCGCGCCGACCCGGTATTGCCGGTCACACAGTAGGCGGCCACGCGGTTCAGGCCCATTTGCTCAAACGCGCAGGCCACCAGCCCGCGTACCGCTTCAGTCATATAACCACCGCTCCAGTAATCGGGGGAGAGTACGTAGCCTATCGAGCCACGCCAATTTCCCGGGCTGATCTCCCCGAACCCGCACGAGCCGATCACCCGGCGCTGTACGCGGTCCTCCAACGCCCACGGCGTCGGTTGCCCCGCCTTCCCCGCCGCGATCAGATGCCGGATGAATGTCTCGGTTGTACCCTCATCAGGGTGTGGCTCCCATGTCATATATGCCGTCACGCGCGGGTCACTGGTGTATCGATACACATCCGCTGCATCCTCAACCCGGAAGGGCCGCATCCGCAGACGATCCAGTTCCAGCACAGGCAGATCATGGAAGAAGCTCATATCAAAAGGCATGGGATGGTCTTGTCCTTTTACATAGCGCATCGAGGGAATATCAGCTTCGCCATATCCGCACCTTCACGCCTATGGGTGCGGGGAAAGCATCAGGACAGCCCGGCTTCAAGGTCGTTCTTCCCGACCAGCGCCACCTCCGCCGCGAGGTCCGGCGCTTCGATCCAGCCCGGATCCTCCGTCTCCGGTTCCGGGGCCATCGCAACATTCGGCCCATCAAGCCGTTTGGTCAGCCGCCGCAGCGTACGCCCCATCATCATGAACTGCTGGTTGATGTCGGTATTCGGCTTGAAGCTGGTCTTCATGTCGATGGCGCTGGAAATCCAGTCATACAGGATGTGGATCATATCCGGATCAAACGTCCAGATACCGTTAAACTGCCGCAGATCGTCAAACGTGCCGAACTCCGTGATCTCCTCGGTAGCCAGCGCGCTCTCATACTCCGGCCCTACCGAAACAAGGAACCACTCACGGGCAAGCTGGTCGGTCGCTTTCAGATAGATGTACGTGACCTTGTCCATGGGGGGCGGGGTGATATCTGGCACACCGAACACAAAGATGGTGTCGGCGTTGGCTGCCAGCTTGCGGTAGCGCTCGATCTGCGGGACAAATTTGCTGAAGAACTGGAACCCCGCGAAGATGATGTTACTGGCACCATCCACAATGGTGACATTCTCGATCTCGTAACTGACCAGCGACATCGTCCGGCGGCTGCGCAGCAGGCTTTGTTCCTGCACGCGTTCAAGCAACCGATATACAGAAAAATCCGGGCCGATACTGACATCCCGATTCATAGGTAATCCAACCTCCTGCCCAATCATGATACGGTTTAAATCAATCCTGATCATACCAGCCACCATCACGGCCTGACCACCAATTCCTCCGGACCGGTGCGCAGATACGGCCCCGCCGGGGAACTGATGACCTGGATGAACGTCCGGCCCGGCTTGAGCGCCAGCGGCTCGCCGCCGGTATTGTAGTACGTGATCAGGTCGCCGGGGTTCTCGCGCACCCAGCGCCCGTCATAAGCGATGCCATCACGCAGGATCGTGACCGGCCCCTCGCCCTGAAGTTCGACATACCACGATGTTTCCTCACCGAAGTACTTCTCCTCGAACAGCACCCGTTCTTCGTGATAGGCTTGCAGCACGATCACGTTTTCAAAGCCGATCTGCTCGCCGGTCAGCGCGTCGGTATGTGGGATACCATCCGTCCAGCGCAGCCAGCGCCCCGACACCGCGTTATAGCGCCATTCGGCTGCCGTCTGCCAGTAATCGATGCGGGCGTAGCTGGCGGGGTAACCGCCCGGCGCGGTATTCTGATCAAACAGCAGCCCCGGCGTACTGAACGACGGCTGCTCACGCACATTCTGTTCGGCCAGCCACTGCCTCAGCGCCCCGGTACTGGTGAACAGCGTATGCTCGTAGGGAAGTTCGGCACGGGGGGCACGCACGAAGTACGGCTCGCCATAGCCAAACTGCGGCGAGATGGTGTTATATGGATACAGCGGCGACGCGCGCACCGTGTCGATCACGCCGTTCGATGCCCCCGAAAACACGAAGATCGCATCGAAGGACTGCGCAAGCTGCAGGTCGATCAACCGGCCTGACCGCACCGACCCGATGTGATCAGCATCCTCGCTGTAGAACAGCCCGGCGAAGCGTGTCCAGCCGCCCTCGGCATAGACCTCGATCAGAATATCGGCGGCACCCAGGCCGCTCTGCGGCCGCACGATGGGCGGTGCATTGCTGATCTTGATCAGCAGTGGACGCCGCGCCAACAGCGCCGGGTCATTGACCGGGAGGCCCGTCAGCGGGTTGATGGTTTCAGGGTAGCGCTCTGGCCCAACCGGGGCCGGGGTCGGCGTATCGGTTGGCGTGGGGGCCAGAGTCCCGGTGGCAGTTAGCGTGACCGTGGCGGTCGGTGCCCCGGTCCCCGTGGGCGACGGCTCGATGGTGGCCGCATCCTCACTCAATACAGCCGGGGCCGCTGCACATCCGGCCAGCAGCAGGGCTATCATCGCGGAACGGATGACGCTGCGGCGGATCATGCCTGTGCCCCAACCCAGCCCAGCACAACCTCACGCACCGTCTCGAAGCCATCCAGCTCACGCGGGACCCCGAGCATCTTACGCCCGCCATCATACGCGATCACCAGCGGCCCGTCGTCGAGGTCGTGTACCTCCACGATTTCATCCCTGCTGATTTCGATGGGCCTGCGCCCGGCTTCCTCCCGTCGGACGCCATCGTCGGTCAGGATAATTCGCAGCGATTCCCATGATTCTTCCTGGATGCGCAGGTAGTTCGCCATCAACAGCACCTGGATGATGAATATCACGATGTATGTAAGGATAATCGCCCGCCATGACAGAAACCCCAGCACGCCGATCCCGATCCCGATGATCGCGGCGATGGCCGGTAACCCCCAGCTCAACGCCCTGATCTGCGTCATGAGATCGTTATTTATCGCTTTTACCGCTTCCTCAGAAAGCTGAAAGACCTGCTCTGTCATACACTCTTCTCTCACATTCTGATTGCAAAATAAGCCACGGCAGCCGCCGATTCTACCTCACCCCCGGCCCCCGTCTCCGCGCGGGGCGAGGTTCATTCCGAAATCACCAGCGGCGCGACCAGCACCGCATCCCGTCCATCCAGCGTCAATACCCGCTCGTCGGCGGGGTCCAGCAGGCCGATGTAGACCTGGTACGTGCCGGGTGGCAGCCCACCGTCCAGGATGTACGTTTCCGCTACCTGCTCCCCCACTGACCAGGTCGAGGTGGGATAGGCCCCCTCATACGGCTCCGTCACCACCGTCTCAATCACACTGCCCACCGCGTCGCGAAGCTGCACGAACACGCGATAATCCACGGTCGGCGCGGTCGTCGCCCCCCACATCAGCAGCACCTCGATCCCGGCCTCGGTGCGTGCGATACGGTAGCCACTGGCCGCAATCTCGCCGAAATCGGCCTGCAGCCCGGAGAGTGCCCCGAGGAACACTGTCTGCTCAAAGGGCAGCTTGGCGTTTGTCACGGTCTGCCAATTGAGGTTGAAGGGGTCCGCCCCCAGCCCCACCTGCACTTCATACAGCCCCGGCGGGGCCGTGGCAGGCAGCGGCACGCTGTGATACGTCGTGATCAACTCACGACGCGGCCAGTCCTCAATGGTCAGCGGTCGTGTCGCGATGCTGGCTACCGTGCCATCACGATGAATAATCCGCACACCCGCATAGGTAGTCGGCTGGACTTCGCTCTCGATCACCCACTCGATGCGCATCCGCCCGACCCCGCCGCTGGTCGTCAATGGATCGAGTTCAAAATCGGTGCTGATGCGGTTCAGTGTCGGCCCCGATGGGAAACGGACCAGGTTCACGACGTAGTCCGTTAATTCAGCAGGCTGGGCCGTCTGCTGGTAAATGGTCAGCGTGGGATCGCCCTGCACAACCTGCACCGCCCGGTACGTCGCATTAAACCAGTCATCCTGGGCGGGGACATAGCCGTTCAGGTCGATTCCATCGGGCAGGACCAGCACATCCGGGACATGCTCTGCTACCCACCACGATCCATCGCCACGCTGATAGGCCGCCCGCAGGCCGGGCTGCAGCGTACCGTTGTAGGCCAGCAGATCGCGCGAGGTCTGTGTGCCGAGCGCATCCAGCGCCATCACGCCCACTGTCGCGCCGGGGGCGGTACTGCCCTCGATCCAGCTCCCTGCCACGGCGGCGGCTT
>CAYMGV010000125.1:0-7759 GCA_964390105.1 uncultured Anaerolineae bacterium
GGTCAAGTTCAGCAACCTGTGTCACGGTCGATTTCGCCATGGCGCCCTCCGTCGTCCCCTGTAGACATCGGGCGGGTAGTACGACCGATCAAGGAAAAATCGCTCACCCACGTCGCTCGACACGTCCACGGCGGCGCAGGCTGCACCGTGCGGAGCGGCACCAGCTTCGCAGAACCTGTGGGTGAACGGTCGAGCGCAGCGCCTTCTCGGGCGTCGCACCCCGACTGCTCAAGCCCACCCAAGACCGCGAAGGGGCGCTGCAGCGCGGCCCGGCTTCATCGCACTTCGCAAGCGCAGAATCCCGCAAGCAGAGCAAGCTGCCAGAGGCGCTGCGCATGCGACCCGGCCGGGGGTCGGGATCTCCCCGCCCGTCGGCCCATCAGCGGCCCAAAAGCTTCTTGACGCCCCGGACGGCGGCATGTCCGCCCCGGCCAATGCCAGCCGCACGTCATCGAAACCGGGGCGCTTGACCAGCCGGGCAAAGGCCTCGATCACGACATCCTGGTTTTTGATGGGGGCCAGCCGCCCGACGTACAGGATCACGCGCCCCGCCGGGGCCTCACCCGCACGCGGGGCAAACACCGTTGTATCGATGCCATGACCCAGGACACGGACTTTACCAGCGGTATCAGGCAGGGAGAAGCTCTCACCGGAGGCGGTGACGATGCGGTCGGTGGTCCAGTAGGCGAGGCGTAGTTCGGCGGAAACCTGCCGGTGGACGAACCACATCACCTGCGGGCGTTTGAGCCACGCCGCAAAGGGCGCAGCCAACCACGTATAGCGCGGGGTCATGTGGCTGAACAGGACATCCACGGTGGGCGCTACCTGCCGCAGGATGCGCAAGAAGGCCAGCAGTTCACGCAGCCGACCGTGGCCGTGTTCCTTGCCCATTGAGTGGACGGTAACATTATCCGGCAGGTCCGCGCCGCGATCCTCCAGCGTGATTACATCGAGGTGATCGACCCGTGCGGCAAGGCGGCGCACCCATGTCACGATAAAGCCGCGCAGCCAATCCTCCTCGTCGATGAGCTGAACCATCATGGCAACGCGCATTAGCTGGCCCCCTTCCGGGCGATGGCGGCAATATTGGCTATATCGCGATAGGCTTCGGCATAGGCGCGGACAGTCTCCTCAGCAGAGAAGCTCGCCACGGCCTCGCGCCCGCCCGCGCTGAGTCGATCATGCAGGGCGTCATCGGTCAGCAGTTGGCCGATGTACCCGGCCAGTTCCCCGGCATCCCAGTGAAACAGCAGGCCGCTCTGCCCGTGGGTGATGAGGTCCGGCATAATGCCCACGGGGGTCGAGATGACGGGGGTGCCGCAGGCCATCGCCTCGACGGTGACGCGCGGGCCGCCCTCGGCGGTGGAGGCACAGATCAGCATGCGAGCGCTGTTGTAGAGCCGGGCCAGCGCGGCGAAGCCGGGGACACGGTCGAGCCACACGACGTTTTCGGTTAATCCCCGTGACTCGATACCGGCGATCAGGGCGTCGTGCAGCGGGCCATCGCCCCGGATCGCCAGCGTGAAGCCGGGGTGATCCCTTGTGACGAGACGGGCTGCATCGAGCAGCGTGAACAGGCCCTTGTTGGGGGCCAGCCTGCCGACGAACAGCGCATCGTATTGAACGGGGACACCGGGCATGGGGCAAAAGGTATCGTAATCAATGTAAAGTGAGGGCAGTTCAAGGATCAGGTCGGCGGGCACACCCAGCGTGCGCAGCAGCAGCGGCATCTCGGTGTGGTTGACGACGCGGAAGCCCGCCACATAGCGGTGGGCACGTTTGATGTACCCCGTCGCAATGGCATAGTACAAATACTCGCGGCGGGTGACGGCACGTGGATAGCCCTCAACATGATGCAGCTCGCTGATCAGCGGGATGGAGCGGCGGGCGGTCAGCAGCCGGGCACCGACCCCGTTGTACATGAAGCCGAAGTCATGCGACACGACCAGATCGACGGGATGAGCGTCGAAGATGCGGCGTCCGGCCCGGACGATGTGCCACGGCTGGAGCAGGCGCGGCAGCGAGGCCGGGTGCAGTGTCACGTTGCCGAAAACCTCCGTGCGAGCAACCGAGGCCGGGCGTGGGGTGATCACGTCGATGTGATCCCAGTAAGTGGAAAAGCGGCGCAGCAGCTCATAGAAAGGGCCGTCCTGCCCCTCCACGAGTGCTGTATCGCCGCTGATCATGAGTAGATCCATGGTATCAGCACCCCCTGTTGCCCCTTCGCCCCCCTCGCTAAGTGCAGAGATGAGTGTCTGCACCCTACAGCAGTATCACCCGCGACGAGGGGTTCTCGATCTCCCGGAGCGCGTTGCGGCAGTCGATGACCAGTTTGGCGTGATCGGCGATCTGCTGCCAGTTGGTGGCCTTGTGGTTGGTGACGATCACCACGCAGTCCGCCCCGGCCAGCAGGTCATCGGACAGGTCGAGGCTTTGCAGCGGGATCGACTCGTGCGAGAGGTCCGGGACGTGCGGATCATGATAGCTGACCACTGCGCCGCGCTCCTCCAGCAGGCGGATCACATCGAGGGCCGGGCTTTCGCGCAGGTCGTCGATATCGGGTTTATAGGCCACGCCCAGCACCAGCACCTTCGAGCCACGTACCGACTTCTCATCATCGTTGAGGCCATTCACCACCTTCTCGATGACGTAATTGGGCATGTCGCTGTTGATCTCGGAGGCCAGATCGATGAAGCGGGCATTGTAATTGAGCGTCTTGAGCTTCCAGCTCAGGTACAGTGGGTCGATGGGGATGCAGTGCCCGCCGAGGCCGGGGCCGGGGTAGAAGGTCATGAAGCCGAAGGGTTTGCTGGCCGCCGCGTCGATGACCTCCCAGACGTTGACATCGAGTTTATCGCACATGATCGCCATCTCGTTGACCAGCCCGATATTGACCGCGCGGAAGGTGTTCTCCAGCAGCTTGACCATCTCGGCGGCGCGGGTCGATTCAACCGGCACCAGCGTATCGATGGCCTTGCCGTAGATCGCGAGGCCTATCTCAAGGCAGGACGGGGTTACACCACCGATGACCTTGGGCGTGTTGCGGATACCGTAGACCGGGTTGCCGGGGTCCACGCGCTCCGGTGAGAAGCAAATGAACACGTCTTCCCCGACGGTGAAGCCGTTGCCCGCCAGGCGCGGCACGATCAGCTCGTCGGTGGTGCCGGGATAGGTGGTGCTTTCCAGCACGATCAGGGTGCCAGAGGTGGCGTACTTCGCCACTTCCTCGGTCGCAGCGATAACGAAGCTCATGTCCGGGTCGCGCGTTTTGCGCAGCGGGGTCGGCACGCAGATGATCACCACGTCCATCTCCGCGATGCGGGGAAACTCGGTAGTGGCCTCGAAGCAGCCCAACTTGACGGCTTTCTCCAGGCGGTCGGAGGGGATATCGAGGATGTAGCTCTCGCCTTTATTGAGCAGCGCGGCTTTCTCCTCGTTGACATCGAAGCCGGTGACGCAGTAGCCCGCCTCGGCAAACTCGACGGCCAGCGGCAGGCCGACATAGCCCACGCCGATCACGCCGATGGTTGCGTCATTGTTGTTGATCTTGTTCAGTAAGATTTCTTTGGTCATCCTGGGTTCTTTCCGTGGTGCTGAAGGTGAGTATCCCATACAACGGACATTGACACTCACCGAACATATCGAAACAAATTACCGGGCACGGTGATAGGCGATGACCTCGTCAATGGTGGTGTTGAGGTCCCGGGTGGGCGTCCAGCCAATGGCGGCATTGATCTTGCGGATATCGGGCACACGGCGCTGCATATCCTCAAAGCCTGAGTCGTAGGCTTCCTCGTAGGTGATCAGCTTGATCTCGGAGGAACTGCCCGCACGCTCTTTGATGCGCTCGGCAAGCTGGAGGATGGTCACTTCCTCCTCGGAGCCGATGTTGTAGACCTGCCCCAGCACGTCGGGGGTCTCGGCCAGATCGGAAACCGCACGCACCACGTCAGTGACATTGCAGAAGCAGCGCGTCTGCTTGCCCGTCCCGTACACCTCGATGGGTTCCCCGGCCAGCGCCTTCTGGACGAAGCGCGGGATCACCATGCCGTACTGCCCGGACTGGCGCGGACCGACCGTGTTGAACAGCCGGAATACCACGACGGGCAGGCCGACCTGCTTATAATAGGCCAGCGCCATGAACTCATCGAGAGCCTTGCTGGTGGCATAGGCCCAGCGTGATTTGGTGGTTGAACCCTGGATGCGGTCGTCATCCTCAGAGAAGGGCGTCTTGATACTCTTGCCGTAAATCTCCGAGGTGGAGGCCATCAGCACCTTACGGCGGTAGCGCCGCGCGATCTGAAGTACGACGTGCGAGCCCATCACGTTGGTCTCGATGGTGTGGATCGGGTCACGAACGATCAGGTCAACACCGACCGCTGCCGCGAGGTGAAACAGCACGTCCGATTCACTGACGAGGCGATCCATCACGCCTTCATTGGTGATCGTCTCCAGCGCATAATGGAAGTTCGGGTTCCCCTCAAGGTGCGCGATATTCTCGAAACGCCCGGTGGAGAGGTCATCAATGATGGTGACGTCGTAGCCGCGTTCGAGCAGGCTTTCAGAGAGATGGCTGCCGATAAACCCGGCACCCCCGGTGATCAGGGCTTTCGTCTTCAATAGTCGTCCTCTTTTTTCAGCGCTCAGGCCGCCCGCGTAAGGGCGGGGATAACGCGCAGGATTGTAACGCGGGGCCGTGCTGGCGTCTAGGAGCGCGTGGGGCGGCATCATGACGGGATACCACCGGAATGACCTCCCCCCCGTTGCCAGGGCGGCGACAATGCCAGGTTGTTCTTCAACAAATATAGGGACTTACGCAGTAGGGGGTTGATGCATCAACCCCCTACTGCATCAAACCCCTACTGAACCATTGTTCAATAGCAAAGCCTCGGCAAAAGTTGATTGCCTCCTTCTGATAGGTGCTTGCACCTGCGGGGGGCGTAAAATCCGGGCTTGCAAGGATGGGGGTATCTGCTTAAGTCCTAAGTTGGAGCAGGTCCGCGCGGCAGATCAGGGAGTATCGAGATTATAAACGTCGCGGCGGGACCAACCCGAATCGGCGGCGACGGATTTGGCCGCGGCGGCGCGTGCCTCCCCCGCTGCGAGGTGTTCCGCAAAGGCAGCCCGGACCTCGTCCGCGGACCAGATGGGTCGTTCACTGGCCTGGTACCCGGCCACGACCAGCACGATCTCGCCGCGCACGCCCGCCTCGGTGAAGGCTTCGATGGCTTCGAGACATGGCCCGCGCCAGATTTCCTCGTGGAGCTTGGTCAGTTCCCGGGCGACAACGACGTGGCGATCCCCCATCACGGAGTGGATGGCGGTCAGCGTCGCGATCAGACGGTGCGGGGCCTCATACATCACCATGGTGCGCGGCTCAAGGCTGATGCTGTCCAGCACGGCGCGTCGAGCCACAGCCTTGCGCGGCAGGAAGCCGAGGTAGGTGAAGCTGTCGGTGGGCAGGCCCGACGCCACCAGCGCGGGCACCAGCGCACTAGCCCCCGGCAGTGGTGTAACTTCGTAGCCTGCCTCAACAGCAGCGACGACCAACTCATAGCCGGGGTCAGAGAGGCCCGGCGTCCCCGCATCGGAAACCAGCGCCACATCGCCCGCGTTGAGCGCAGAAAGGATGCGGTCCAGCCGAGCGATCTTGTTATGTTCATGGTAGCTGATCTGCGATGTCTCGATCCCGAAATGCGCCAGCAGACGCCCGGTGGTACGGGTGTCCTCGGCGGCTATCAGCGCGACCTCCTTCAGAATGCGGAGGGCACGCAGTGTGATATCTTCCAGGTTCCCAATCGGAGTCGGGACAATGTAGAGTGTTCCCATGAGGGGGAGTATAGCGGGATGTGGAGGATGGCTCAAATACCCCTTTGGGGGATATCCGGCAAGAGGATCAACACGGACCCGGCATTGATGCCGGGTCCGTGGGGTTGAACCACAGGGTTACAGCGCCGTGTTACTTACCGGCGGTGGCCGGTTCGGTGGGCATGTCATTGCGGGCCATGACACGACCGTGCTGTTCGTTAACCGTCAGCAGCAAGCCCATACCAACCACCAGGAAAACCGCGATGGAGGCCATGGCAGCACGCTGGCTGAGCATCTCGGCGGCCACGGCGGTCATGCCGCTGGAGAGTGCCCGGCGGGCAGCAAAAGCCGCCACCGATCCGTACACAAACGGGCCGATGAAGGATGAACTGCGGCCAGCCACCGCCTGGAAACTGTAGAACTCCGCGCTCTTGCCCTCAGGGGCCATCAGGCCGACCATGGTACGGCTCACCGACTGTACCCCGGTCAGCGCAAACCCGGCCAGCGCACCGATGATGTAGAACTCAACCAACGTGCGGCTGAACACGATCCAGGTCACGAGGATCGCCATCATTACCAGTGAGATCATGATGCCGCGCTTGGCATCGAATTTATCTGCCACCATCCCTAACACCCACGCGCCAGCAATACTCGTGGCCTGCACGACGATCATGAAGATGATGAGCTGCTGCTGCCCCATACCGAACATGATCGCGCCGAAGATGGCCGCGAAGTTCAGCGCCATGATGATGCCGTCATTGTAGATCAGAAAGGAGATCATGAACTTGATGAATTCGCGGTAGTTACGCACGGCGGCGATAGTGGTTTTGAGGCGGTCAATCGCCACCACCATGAAGTTCTTGTCTTTGGGGAGCTTCTGCGGCTCGCTGCGTTCCTTCAGCCACAGGAACAGCGGGATAGTTGATACGGCGAAGAACACCGCCGTGATCAGGAACGAAATGCGCGTGACCAGTTCCCCACCGACGAGCAGGATGAAGGCCAGCACGATCAACAGGCAGATGATGCCCCCCAGTGAACCGAAGGCCCAGCCGTTACCGGAAATCTTCGCCATTTCATCCTGGTGGGCGATATCCGGCAGCAGGGCGTTATAAAAGACCTGCGCACCGCGATAGCCGATCTCGGCGAAGATGAAAAACAGCATCCCGATGAAGATGGTCCCCGGTCGGACGAAGAACAACATCGCAGTGAAGATTACCGAGAGGCCGGTGAAGATCGCCAGGAACTTCTTTTTGGCCCCGGCATAGTCGGCAATCGCGCCGAGGAAGGGGGCGGTTACCGCAACCACCAGCATCGCGATGGAGACCGCACGGCTCCACAACAGCGTGCCGTCACCGGGCTGCACGCCCGGGCCGCTAACGACAGCGCCCTCAAAATAGGCGGAGTAAACGGCCAGCAGCACGACGGCGGCATAGCCGGAGTTTCCAAAGTCGTAGAAGTACCAACTCCATTTTTCACGGTTGGAGGATTTCGATACTGGTGAGGTTGACATGATGATTTATCCTTATTCAGATTTCATGGCAGGTGCCGCCTATGCGGGTTGTTTCGGTAGTCATAACACCGGATCGTCAAAAAGGAGACGCGCCCCTGGAAAACACGCTAATGACGGTGTATCTCGCCATCGATGATCTGCTGCTCGGTCAGGCCATCCCACGGGTATGCTGCGACTTTCTCGGCCTCGGCACGCAGGTCGGGGTCAGCGGAATACATGCCGCGCTTCTCCGGCGGCAGCAGGTCCGCGATATGCGCCATAATCTCATCGCCGATCTCGTTCAGTTCGGCGCGGCGAGCGCGGCCCTTTTTGCTGCTGGTGAACGGCCCGAACGGTTTGCCAATCCGCACGTGGATATACCCGCGTTTGAACTTGTTCAACTCCGGCATCACCTGCTCCGCACCCTCAAAGCCCATCGGCAGGATACGCGCCCCGGACTGC
>CAYMGV010000126.1:0-7736 GCA_964390105.1 uncultured Anaerolineae bacterium
AGCAGCGCCGGGTGAAGCAGCACCCCCAGCAGCAGCGCCGCCGGGACACCGCCCAGCAGGGCGGCCAGCCGCCCGTTCGAGAGGCGGTCCGCGCCAGCTTGTGCCGCCTTGATCAGGCGGTCGAGGCGTGTCACGGTACGGTTTAGCGCTGCGCCTGCGCGTGCGTGTTGTTCGTTGTGTTTGGTTTCCATACGGTGATCGTAGCGCGTGAGATAGGTGGGGGGCAATAGACATCCCCCAAACACAAACAGCGGATACGAAACCGTATCCGCTGTTCTGATCTATCCGGTTACAGGGATTCCCCCATTACCCGGCCTTAAAGGCCAGCATCGGCTTGGCCTCGTCGCCCTCGCCCAGCGTCTGGATATCGAGGGTAAGCGGCGTGCCGATCTCGATGGACTCGGGGTTAGCGGCATCGACGCCGGTGATGCGGGCGCTGATCATGACGCCTTCGTCCAGCTCGACAACGCCGGTCACATAGGGGTTGTTGCGGTCGAAGCCCTGCTCGTTCATGAAGGTGGGGCCGATATAGACGGCGGTGAAAGCCGCCAGCTTCCCCTTACCTGACACCTCACGCCATTCCATCTCGGTGCTGTGGGTCTTGGGGCACACAGCACGCGGCGGCAGGTACAGGGCGTCGCTTTCGGCGCAGTAGGAGGCCATCAGCTTGCCATCAGCAAGATACTCATAAAAGGCGTGAACGGTGATCTCGTCACTCATGATGCTTATTCTCCTGTGGTTGCGGCCTAGCGGCGCTCAAAAATGTGGACAACGGCGGTCGAGCCGGTGCCGCCGACGTTGTGGGTCAGGGCCAGCGGAACATCGCCCGCGACCTGGCGCTCGCCAGCCTTACCGCGCATCTGTGTGACGACTTCCACAGCCTGCGCAACGCCCGTCGCGCCGACCGGGTGGCCCTTCGATTTGAGGCCGCCGGACGTGTTAACGGGGCGGGCACCGTCGCGGGCTGTCATGCCATCCTCAGCGGCCTTGAAGCCCTCGCCTCGCGGGAAGATGCCGAGGTCCTCGGTGGCGACGATCTCGGCGATGGTGAAGCAGTCATGAACCTCAGCGATGCGGATATCCCCAGCGGTGACGCCTGCCATCTCATAGGCACGCTTACCGGCCACTTCTGCCGCTGTAATGGCGGTCAGGTCGAGGCGGTCATGCAGCGGCGCATCGCTGGCCTGCGCGGACCCAATGACATAAACCGGGTCATCGGTGAAATCCTTCGCGCGTTCCTCACTGGTCAGCAGGATCATGGCGGAACCATCGGTAATTGGCGAGCAGTCAAACAGGCGCAGCGGCCATGCGATCATGGGATTGCCACGATCGTCATGCAGGAAGTCCATCACGGTTTCCCACTGCGGGACCGGCTTGCCCTTCTTCGCGGCGGATGCCTTACGGCCTTCCATCCAGCCGGGAATAGTGACGTTGAACTGCGCGCGCGGGTTGAGTGCGCCATTTTCGTGGTTCTTGATGGCGACGTTCATCAGGTGTTCCGGGGTCGCTCCGTATTTGTGCATGTAGGCGGTTGCCATGGCGGCATAGAAACCGGGGAAGGTGAAGCCCATCGGGATCTCGTAGAGGGCGTCGCCAGCGGTCGCCAGTACATCGGTGACCCCGGCAGTAGGCAGCGCGGTCATGTGTTCGACGCCGCCAACCAGCACCACATCGAACATGCCAGAGGCAATCGCCATGACGCCCTGTGCAAGAGCAACCCCGGCGCTGGCGCAGGCGTCTTCGATGCGGGTGGCCGGGATACCGGTCAGACCGATGGCATCGGCCATAATCGGGGCGAGATGAGCCTGGTTCTCGAACAGGTCACTGGAGAAGTTACCGAGATACAGCGCCTCGATCTCGCGCGGGTCAAAACCCTTCTCGACATTCGTCCTGAGATCCTTGTAGGACTCGACGAACAGGTCGCGGCTGGTGGTCGTGGGGAAGGCCCCGAAGTTGCTCATGCCCGTCCCGACGACGGCCACGCCGCGCCCTAGTTTTTTACTACCCATGGTGTACTCTCCTGGATTCTGGCACGGTCTGCCTGTGCCGTTGCGATAGAAGCATGGTTATGGTTGTTCTGCGCCTGGCGATGGCGGGTTCACGTTGTTGTATGCATGTGGTTATAGGATACCGGGGCGGTGTAGCAAATTGGTTACAAGGGGATTACCCCCACCCTCCCCCACAGCGCAGATAGGTCTTCAGTCTATCTGACGCGGAGGGAGGGGAACACCCTGCAATTTTGGGCCTGTCTTTGCAGGGTATTCTCATACCCAACCAGCAGGATTACGTCTCGAAGCCGGGCAGGTGAGGTTTTCCCTTCTACTCCGTCACGAACATCTCGCGGAGTTCACGCTTGAGGATTTTACCCATACCGGAGAGCGGCAGCGCATCCATAATCTCGACCGAACGCGGCACCTTATAGCCCGCGAGGTTGTCCTTCATATAGTCGATCAGCGCGTCGGGGTCGGCGGACTGGCCTTCCTTCAGTACGATGCAGGCTTTGCCGACCTCACCCCACTTCTCATCCGGCACACCGATCACGGCACACATACCGATGGCGGGGTGACGGTACAGTACAGCCTCGATCTCGTTGGGGTAGACGTTCTCCCCGCCGGAGATAAACATATCCTTCTTGCGATCCATCACGTAGAAGTAGAACTCCTCGTCATGCTTCACCAGGTCGCCGGTGTGGAAGAAGCCCTCATCATCAACGACGTTGGCAGTGGCTTCCGGATTGTTGAAGTAACCGGAGCACATGCTCGGCCCCTTGAGGACCAGCTCACCGATCTCGTTGGGGCCAACCGGCTGGTTGTCGGCATCGACGACGCGTGCATCAATGAAGTAATTGGGGCGCCCGATGCTGCCCGCCTTACGAATGGCATCTTCGGGGGCGAGGGCAAACAGCCCGGGGCCAAACTCCGTCATGCCAAAGCCCTGCTTGAACTTGATGTTCTTCTTCTCGGTGTAGAACTCAACCACCGGGACAGGCAGCGGTGCGCCACCGCTGGTGCAGAAGCGCAGACTGTGCAGGTCCGCCTTCTCAAAGTTGGGATGAGTCATCATCACCTGGTACATGGTCGGTACACCGGCAAACACCGTGACCTTCTCACGCTCGATCAACTCCAGTATCTGACCGGGGTCGAACTGACGGGTCAGCACCGTGGTGTTGCCAAACACCACCTGCGAGGAGGTATAGGCAAACAGGCCGCCCGCATGGAACAACGGGAAGACATTGAGGTAGATATCATCGTGCTGCACGTCATGAATTACGGTGTTCACCACGTTCCAGGCGATCATGCGGTGGCTGATCATAGCGCCCTTGGGCAGGCCCGTGGTGCCCCCGGTGAAGATCAGGCAGGCCGTATCCTCTTTCTCCAGCGTCTCACAATGGACAGGGGCAGCATCCGCGCTTTGTAGAGCCGTCTCGAAGTGTATGCTGCCGGGCACGCCATCGCCCTCGATGTGCAGATACCTGCTGATCGCGGCGTTCCTGCCGTCGCTCTCGGCCTTGAGGCTGGCAACTGCATCCTTGAAATCATCAGAGTAGATCAGCACGGTCGGTGTGGTCAGATCAACCAGGTACAACAGTTCGCGCCAGTGCAGCCGCCAGTTGAGCGCGGTGTGTATCGCCCCCAGTTTGCCGCAGGCAAAGAACGTGTCAAGGTGTTCGATGCCATCCCGCGCGAGAATCGCAACGCGATCCCCCTTCTCGATGCCCGCTTCCTCCTTCAGCCAGTTTGCCAGCCTGTTGACGCGCTGGTTCCACTCGCGATAGGTCAGGCGCAGTTCCGGGTCCTTGCCTGCATCAATGATGGCGAGTTTATCCGGCGTGTAGAGTTCGCGCCGTCCGAGATAATCTCCGATGTACATAGGATACTCCTTGCAGTCGCAAGCGGTTAGCAGTTAGCTATTTGTTCCACTTCCACACCGATGCCGCCATTGCCATGCCGCCGCCGGTGGCACAGAAGACCACGGTATCGCCGGGTTTGGGGCCTTTGCCCGTCGTGACAGCGTCATCAAGTGCGGCAGGCACACAGGCCGAGCCGAGGTAGCCCCATTTGTCCATGATCCAGTGGGTCTTGGTCATGGGCTGGTTCATGGCTTCCATCACAAATTCGATGGTGCGCAGGTTGAGCTGGGTAAACAAGTAGAAATCGACGTCATCGTAGGTCAGGCCGCCAGCCTTTTCGAGCGTTTCCGCTATCAGCGGGGGCCAGTTATCACTGTTGAAGGTGGCCGGGAACTTGCGCACAAAGCGCACGGTAGGCTTGCCATCCTCGGCGATGTTGTCGGGGGTGGCGGGCCGATAGGTGCCGCCGGTATAGATGCCCAGCGCGTCGTGATACTCGCCCACCGCCATCAGCTTACTGGCGAGAAAGCCGGGTTCATCCCCGGCGCTGATGATGGCCGAAGCCGCACCATCGGCAAACAACGTGCAGGTGTATTTGTCGGTCCAGTCGATGAACTTCGTCATACCGTAACCCCCGGCAACGAGGATATGCTGGTAATCGGAGTCGGTGATGATGTAGCGAGCAGCCATATCGAGGCCCGTGACCCACGCCGCGCAGGCCGCGTTGATGTCATAGGTCCCGGCATTGTCCGCGCCCAGTTTGGCCTGCACCACCGACGAGGTCGCCGGGCTGATATAGTCTGGCGTATCGGTCGCCACGATGATCAGGTCGAGATCAGCGGGGGTGAGGCCTGCACGCTCAAGGGCCTGCCGCGCCGAGGCCACCAACATATCGGAGGTGGCTTGATCCTCGGCCATGACGTGACGCTGCTCAATGCCGACGTTCTCCACCAGCCAGTCGCCCACGTTCTGCCCCAGCATCTCATTCATGTCGTCATTGGTCAGCACTTTTTCAGGGATGTAGCGTCCCGTTGCGGTGATTTGTGCGTATCGTGTCATGGATCGTCCTCTATGATCGCGGTTCGTTGGCATTGGGTTTACCTTTTCACCTCACCCCACCCGCGCCACAGCGATGCAAAGCATAGCTAGCTGCGCGCTCCCGCCCCTCTCCGTTTACAGAGAGGGGCCGTAGATCCCCCGTTGAAAAAGATCCTTGATTCCGGGGTCAAATCCACCGGAAGGGGACAGGGGGTGAGGTCATTCCTAAAGCTGGGCGAGGCCGTCTATCATGGCAACGGCGGCCCGCTCCGGGGCCTCCAGTGGGAACAGATGCCCGGTGTTCTCCAGGATCATGAGTTCACTGTTAGGCAGCAGTTCGGCCAGCAGATGCGCGTTATCGACCGGCACCACGATGTCATACTCACCAAAGAAGATCAGCGTGGGGATTTCCATATCAGGCAGTTTGTTCTCGAAGGCCGCGTCCGCGCTCATCAGACTCAGCCCGATCTGCATCTGGGCATTGTAGGCCTCGGGTGGGACGGGCATACTTAGCCGGTACTGCACGATCTCATCGAGCAGATCGGAGTTGGCCTCAGCAAAACCGGGCGCAAATGCGATGGCCGCCCCGTTGCGAACACGGGTCACCGGGTCCGTATCGGTATCGGTGAGGACCTTCATGGCTTCCGGGGTTACCGGGATATGATTCGGCCCACCGAAGTTGGTCGAAGCCAGCACCAGTTTGCTGACCAGTTCCGGGCGGGTGAGGGCTAACTGCTGGGCTATGAATCCGCCCATCGAATGACCCAGCACGATTGCCGGGGTCATCTCCAGCACTTCCAGCAGCTCGGCGAGGTCTTCGGCCAGCATGGCGGCACTATATGGGCCTTCCGGCTTGTCAGTCTCACCACTGCCGCGATTGTCAAAGGTCAGCACGCGATAGGACTTCGCGAGGTGCGGCACCATGAGACGCCACTGCCAGCGGCTGTAGCCCAACCCGCTGATCAGCACCATCGGGGGGCCATCCCCTGCAATCTCATATCCAATCTGAATACCGTTGACTTTTACGAGAGGCATTTGTTTTTCCTTCCCGCCGCACCGGGGCGGCATCTCCATCAGGCGGGTCTCTTGATCAGAGATACTGCTCCCGCAGGACGGCCTTAACTACCTTACCATAGGGTGAATACGGCAAAGTTTCAGCAAAGATGATCTTCTTCGGAATCTTGAAGCGGGCCAGCCGGTCACCACAATGCGCTTTTACGTCGTCCTCGGTGACGGCCTGCCCCTTTTCACACAACACAATCATCAAGCCGACCTCGCCCCATTTCTCATGCGGCATACCGATCAGGGCGGCATCGGCCACGGCGGGGTGCTCCCGGAAGACAGCCTCCACCTCGGCGGCGTAGATGTTCTCACCACCACTCTTGATCATGTCCTTGTAACGTCCAATGATGCGGTAGAACCCATCCTCGTCGTACTCGGCGGTATCACCGGTGTGGAACCAGCCATCCACCAGCGATTCAGCGGTGGCTTCGGGACGATTCAGATAGCCCTTGCAGACGGTTGCACCCTTGATCAGCAGTTCGCCGGGCGTATTGTGCGGGACGGTTTCACCGGTTTCAGGGTTAATCAGCTTCATCTCGGTGTTAAAGATCGGCCTGCCAACGTACCCCGTCCTGGGCACCGAGTCTTCATCCGTCATCGAGAAGCAGTTCGTGCCGACCTCGGTCAACCCATACCCCTGGCGGAACACCACACCTTTTTCGGAGCGCCACTCATCCATCAGCGAGGGCGGGCAGGGTGCGCCGCCGCTGATGAAGAAGTGGACATGGCTGAAATCGGCCTCATCGAAGTAATCGGTTTCTTTCCACATCTGGAACAGCGTCGGCACGCCGAGGATCACCGTACACTTCTCCTCGACGATCAGCCGTAATGAATCGGCGGGATCGAAGGTCCGCCCCAGCAGCACACGCCCCCCCACGAACAGCAGCGGAGTCAGGAAGGCGAACAACCCACCTGCGTGAAACAGCGGCGTCAATATGGGCGATACATCATGCTCGGTCAGGCCCCAGCTCACCACGGTGTTGACGCAGTTACCATACACCTGGCGCTGCGGCAGCAGTGCGCCCTTGGGCTTACCGGTCGTGCCGGAGGTGTACAGGATGCAGTGCGTATCTTCGCCGTGTGGGTCCAGTTCAGCGGGGCGATCCGGCTCCGCCGGGGAGGCTGCTTCGAGCAGTGCCTCGTATGCCTTCGTGCCCGGTATGGCGCCATCCTCCAGCGTCAACACGACGGGTTTGACTGCGGCCAGTTCGGAAAGCTCCGCCCACAGATCGACATACCCCGGGCCCACCAGCAGCACCTTCGGCGCACAATCATTGATGATGTATTCCAACTCCCGGGCGACCAGCCGCCAGTTCAGCGGGGCCAGCACCGCCCCGATCTTGGCGACACCGTACAGCAGGTCAACATAGACAACGCCGTTCTGTGCCAGGATCGAGATGTGATCGCCGTGACCGACGCCCAGTTCACGCAGTAAATTGGCAGCGCGATTGGCTCGCTCGTTGAGCTGGCGGTAGGTATAACGCAGGCCCGTATGCAGGTCGAGCAGCGCCTCCCGGTCAGGGGTCAAACGGGCCCGATGGGTCATGAGGTCCGCTGCGTGCATGTATGCGCTCCTTTCTCATGGAAACAAAAGAGGAAAGGGGGTGCTGAAAGCCAGCACAGCACCTTTCCTCTGCCTTGTTATGGATGCCGGGTGTTATGTCCCGACGACGAGACCACCGTCAACGGACAGCACCTGCCCGGTGATGAAGCTCGCCTCATCGGAGGCCAGGAACAGGTACGCATTGGCGATATCTTCCGGCTCGCCCATGCGACCCAGCGGCGT
>CAYMGV010000127.1:0-7703 GCA_964390105.1 uncultured Anaerolineae bacterium
AAATTAAGGATATCACAAGAGGCTTTCATTGCAATGGGAAATTACCCTTCCTTGTTGATTAAGCGACAGGATCGGAAAAAATGTCGAAGAAAGAACAGAACCTGGACCGCCGCGTGCGCCGAACCCGTGCGCTGCTGCGTGGTGCGCTGCGCGATCTGGTGGAGGAACGCGACTTTGATTCGCTGACCATCGGTGAGATCACCGACCACGCCGGGTTGAATCGCGCCACCTTTTACCTGCACTATACGGATAAAACCGAACTGCTCGACGATGTGTTCGATGACATGCTGGGCGAGATCATCCCACCGCCACCCACTCATCGTGATGAGAACACCATGCGCCCGCGTGAGATCGTCGCGGTGGTGCTGGCGCACATCGCGCAGAACCCGGGGTTTTACCGTTCGATGCTGGGACGCACTGGCGTACCATCCTACATGGCGCGCGTGCAGAGCTATATCGAACAGGTGGCGCTGGGCTGGATGGTCACGTACAGTGGACGCACCACCGGCCACCCCGTTGATCTGGACCTCGCCGTGCAGTTTGTCGGGTCGGCGTTTGTGGGGGTCATCTCATGGTGGCTGGAGAACGACATGCCGTATGCCATTGATGACCTCACCGATCAGCTCATGAAGCTGGCCTTTGGTGGTACGGCGCTGGCGCTGGGCCTCAGTGGCATCGACATCGACATCGCCTGATTTCGATAGCAAATTCCGCTCTCCCCGGTACTGGACGGAACCTTACCAATGATTTACACTAGGGATACCCCGTCACACAGACCTGTGATCTTCACACGCCCGCCTGAAGGAGGCTGGCCTTGCACATAGCGGATGTGATTATCAGGACCAAGCTGACGCCGCCCCGGCGTCCGGCTAAATCGGTGATCAGGGGGCGTCTGACAGCGCGCCTGCGCGAGGCATTGGATTATCGCCTGACACTGGTCCACGGCAACGCCGGTTATGGTAAAAGCACGGCGCTGGCCGCCCTCAAAGATGAAGTGCCAGTGCTGGTGTGGTATCACCTCGATGAGGAAGATACCGCTGCACTGCCCTTCCTCAGTTACCTTGTGTATAGTTTTTACAGCGTGCTGCCGGGCCTTGGCGATGGGCCATTGGCTGCGCTCGAAACATGGGAGGACCACGCGCCTGATCTGCCGTGGGGGCCTGTCCTCGATGCACTGATCAACGAACTGACCACGCTCAAACCAGACCCGCCGATCCTGTTTGTGCTGGATGATGCCCATCTTGCCGAGGATATCCCCGCCGGGGTCGAGATGCTGGACCGGCTGGTCAAGCACGCCCCCGCCAACCTCCACATTGTACTGGCAACGCGCTCCCCGCTCGAACTCAGCGGGCTGGTTTCGATGCGTGTGCGCAACGAGGTGCTGGAGATCAGCGAGGAGGAATTGGCCTTTACCTCCGGTGAGATCGCGCAGTTGTTCGAGGAGCAGTTTGACCTGCCGCTCAACGAGGAGCAGATCACACTGCTGGCCGAACAAACCGAGGGCTGGGCTATCGCCATTCAATTGGTGTGGCAGGGCATACATGAGCAGCACGAACTCAATGCGCTGCCGGAGACATTGGGCCGCTTCAGCGGCCTCAAGGATGACTTATTCGCCTATCTCGCGCAGGAAGTCCTGGCTCGCCAGCCCAATACCGTGCAGGCATTTTTGCTGGATACATCGGTGCTGCGCGCACTGGATGCAGCCCTGTGTGATTGCCTGCGCCGCGCCGATAACAGTGCCTATATCATCCAGGGACTCATCCGGGAAGGGTTGTTTGTCGTTGAATTGGGTGATGGGCGCATCCGCTACCATCACCTGTTCCGTGAATTTCTGCTGGCCCGCGTTGATGCGGGTCAGCGGCGTGAACTACATCAACGTGCAGCAGAATGTCACCGTCTACGCGGTGAGGATGAAGAATCAATCAACCACTGGCTGAGTGCCGGGCAGCCGCGCCAGGCGGCGACCATCCTGACGCGCATAGGTCGTGCAATGATCCAGGCCGGGCGGCTGGAGCAGCTTGAAACGTGGCTGGCCGAACTGCCCGGTGACATCATGGCCGAGGAACCCGCCCTGCTGATCTACCACGGCGATATGTCACGCCTGCGCAGCCGCTTTCCGGAGGCGTTGGCGTGGTACCGGCAGGCCGAGGAACGGGGCCGGATTCGCGGGCACATGATGGAAGCCGCCCGCGCGTTGCAGGGGCAGGCCCGCATCTATCTTGATACCGTCAATCCTGCTCGCGCTGAAGCGCCCCTGCGTGAAGCGCTGCGCCTTCTTGATGGGCAGGACGACCGCGAATCACAGGCGGACCTGCTCGACATGCTGGCTGAGAATCAGCTTAACCGGGGGCAAAGCGCCGAGGCCGAAACCCTGCAGGCGCAGGCCAATGCCCTGCGTGATGGTGGGCATGGCATCGACGATCTCGATGTGCGGGTACTGCTGCGCACCGGGCGTCTTGATGAGGCTGTGACCATCCTTGAGGCTCGTGCCGCTGCTGAACTCGATGCACCGGTGCTGCGGCCTCGCTCTCATCGTGAGACACATCTGCTGCTCTCGCTGATCCAGTCTTACCAGGGTCTTGCGGAGCAGGCGTATGAGAACGCCAAACGCGGCATCGAACGCGGCAAGGCACTTGATTCACTGTTTGTAACGGCGGTGGGCTGTATGCGGCAGGGCCACGCTGCATTGTTGATGGAGGGCGAGCATTTCGAGGAAGCGCTCAAGTGTTTTGAGCGTGCCATCGGCATCAGTGACAGCCTTTCCGTGGTACGGCTTAAAGTCGAGGCGCACTGGGGGCTGTGCCGTGCCTATGGCTATCGGGGCCTGCTCTCCGAGGCTGAGGAGATCGCGGAGGAGGGATTGCGCATCATAGAGCAGGTGGGTGACGACTGGATCGACTATCACATGCGTGCTGCCCTGGGGGCATCGTATGTGCTGGCCGATCAGGGCGAGGCCGCCGTGCGCTGGCTCACCGAGGCCGACCACGGTTTCCGCAAAGTCAGCGACAGCTATGGGCGGGCCGGGGTGCTGCTGTGGCTGTGCCTGTTATGGTACAGCTCCGGTGATGAGGCTCACCTGCGTCGTGGCCTTGACGAGCTGTTCAGTCTTGCCGAGGATCATGGTTACGATTACCTGTTCCTGCGGCGCACGCTGATGGGGCCACCCGACCCGCGCCGGGTCGTGCCGCTGTTGTTGTGGGCACGTTCCGAAGACATCCACGCGGGCTATGCTGACCGCCTGCTGCACGCGCTCGATCTTGGCAAGCTGGAACGTCACCCCGGTTATCAGCTTCGCATCCAGACGCTTGGTGCGCTGCGCGTGTGGCGCGGCGATAAGGAGATGGAATCAAGCGAGTGGCAGCGTGAGAAGGCCCGCCAGTTGTTCCTGCTGTTTGTGACATGGCGTCGCCAGATGATGGACCGTGAAAAAGTATGGGCTATGCTATGGCCGGAACAGATGGCTGACAGTGCCAACCAGAGTTTCAAGGTCGCGCTCAACGCGTTGTATAACGCGCTCGAACCGGATCGCGGGCGAGGAGAGCCGTCCTCGTTTGTGGTGCGCAAAGGCAGCCTGTATGCCCTGCGCCCCGAGGCCGACATCACCCTTGATGTGGACCAGTTCCTGGCATATGTATCAGAGGGTGACGCACGCTACCGTGATGATCCCGCCGCCGCCTTTGACCTGTATCAGCAGGCGCTGGCGCTGTACCAGGGCGATTACCTCGATGAGTTCCCGTACGAGGACTGGTGGTCACGCGAGCGCACGCGCCTGCGTGAGTTGTTCCTGCGAACCGCTGACCGTGTTACGGTGCAGCTAGCCGGGCAAGATCGCTGGCAGGAAGTGATCGAAGTCGCGAACCATATGATGGTGGTTGATAACTGCTGGGAGACGGCCTATCGGATGCAGATGACCGCCTATGCCATGACGGGCAACCGTCCGCAGGCGCTGCGTGTTTACCAGCGGGCAATTGATACCCTGCGTGAGGAACTGGACGCGCCACCCTCCGCGAAAACCGTTCAGTTGTATGAAGACATCCTGGGCGACGGTGATATCCCTGTGGGTAATCCTCCTGATTTTGTGTGAGCTGTAACTACTGTGTAACGATCATAAACTACGATTATCCTCGGAGAACGTGGCACAAGCACACACACAGTTTTGGGTCACCATTTGGCACACCGCTCTGCCCTTCTCCGACGACACGACTTACTCATGTGTCATCTTTAAGCACAAATCAAAAGCCGAACCACGAAAGCAAGACTCCAGTGCGGTCTATTGTGCCGTTTGTCTGTCTGTATCACTTAGCAGAGGAGCAATTGTGGTGAGCATTCCAACTTTACCTGGGGTTACTGAACATCAGATAACCACCAAACGCATATCATCTCGCGTTTTGACCACCGGCCCTGATGAGGGTATCCCGGTGCTTTTTGTGCATGGGAACGCCTCAACCTCGACCTTCTGGGAGGAGATCATGCTCGGCCTGCCGGAAGGCTACCGGGGGATCGCCTTTGACCAGCGCGGCTATGGTGGGGCTGACCCCAGCAAGAAGATCGATGCCACGCGCGGCATGGCCGATTGGGCCGATGACATCGCCGCACTGCTGGACGAGATGGGCATAGAGAAGTGCCACGCTGCCGGCCACTCGATGGGGGGGTCGGTGTTGTGGCGCGTGATGATGGACTACTCTGACCGTCTCCTGAGTGTCACCCTGGTCGATCCGGCTTCGCCGTTTGGCTTTGGTGGTACCAAGGACCTCGAAGGCACCCCGATGTACGATGACTTCGCCGGGTCTGGCGGCGGCATCGTCAACCCCGATTTCCCGAAGCTGATCGCAGCCGGGGACCGCAGCGAGGACAACCCGCAGGCATCGCCCCGCGTGGTGATGAACGCCTTCTACTGGAAGCCGCCGTTCCGCCCCGAACGCGAGGAAGACCTGCTAAGCTCCCTGCTTTCCGAGCATATCGGCGAGGATGCCTATCCCGGCGATATGACCGCCTCCGGGAACTGGCCGAACGTCGCGCCCGGCAAGTGGGGGCCGATCAACGCGCTGTCACCGAAGTACCTGAAACCCGTCAAGCACCTCTACGAAGCCGAGAACAAAGTCCCGGTGCTGTGGGTCCGTGGCAGTGATGACCAGATCGTTTCCGATACATCTTTCTTTGACATGGGCACGCTTGGCTCAATGGACCTCGTCCCCGGCTGGCCGGGCATGGACGTCTTCCCGCCGCAGCCGATGCTGGGCCAGGCACGCGCCGTGCTGGAGAAATACAGCGAGGCAGGCGGCTCCTACAAGGAGGTCGTTATCGAGGAAACGGGCCACACGCCGTTCATCGAGAAGCCTGCTGAGTTTAATAAGGTGTTCCACGCCCATATCAAATAAGGGCGTTTTGATCACACAGTGCATTCGGGGTGGGTAACGCAACCGCCCGATGCAGGAAGACCGCTTGGGTCTTCATTACTTCCGAAACCTGTAAGGAGGACATTGCATTGAAGAAGAAATTTGTTTTCGCACTGGTACTGGTTCTGCTGGTGACATTTGTGCTGGCAGCCTGCACCCCGGCTCCTGAGCCGACCGCAGCACCCGTCGTGGAAGAACCGGTCGAAGAAGAACCGGTCGTGGAAGAACCGGTCGAAGAAGAACCGGTCGAAGAAGAACCGGTCGAAGAAGAGGCCATGGAGCCGACCACGGTTAAGGTAGGTCTCATCACCGACCAGACCGGCGGCCTGGCTATCTATGGCACCATGATGCAGCGCGGTTTCCTGAACGGCCTTGAGTATGCGCTTGGCGTGGCCCCTGAAGTTGTCTCTGAGAACTCAGAGTACGTGTTCTCAACCGATGAATGGGTCATCGAAGTGTACATTAAGGACGATCAGAGCAATGCCGAAACAACCGCAACCGTTGCGCGTGAACTGATCGACGTTGAGGGTGTGAGCGTGCTGGTTGGTACCGTCAGCTCCGGCGCTACCGCTACCCTGCAGGAGCTGGCCCGTGAGAACGAGCTGCCCCTGATCGTGGCCCCCGCCGCCGCTAACGACATCACCGGTATCAACTTCAATGAGTACACCTTCCGTACCAGCCGTAACAACTACCAGGACGCTGTGAACCTGTGCCAGTACCTGGTCGAGGACTACAGCACGTTCGTGCAGATCGCACCGGACTACTCCTTCGGTTATGGTGGGGCTGATGCTTTCCGTGATGCTTGCAGCCTGTATGGTGGCGAGTTCGTTGCAGATGACATCTATGCCCCGGCTGATACCACCGAGTTCACCCCGTACATGGAAGAAATCCTCGCCAGCGGTGCTGAGGCATACCTCGTGACCTGGGCTGGCAGCGGCTTCATCTCCCTGCAGCAGGCTGCTGCGGACCTCGGCGTGAACGATCAAATGGCCATGGGTTCCGCTTTCATTGATAATGCGCTGATGCCGGTATTCTTCGGCAATAATGTGGGTGCCACCAGTGGTATCCTGTATCACTACTCCGCACCTGACAACGCCATCAATGACTGGCTCGTTGAGAAGACCCTGGCCGATGCCTCTGTCCCGCCCGACCTGTTCGACGCGGACGGCATGAACGCCGCTCTGCTGCTGGTCTACGGCCTGACCAATGCTGAAGAACTCAGCACTGACGGCCTGATCGCAGCCATGGAAGGCGCTGAGTTCGAAGGCCCGAAGGGCACCATCTACATCCGTCCTGAGGACCACGTCGCGATCCAGGACATGTACATCGTGACCCTTGAGAACCTCGACTCACCCGACTTTGACTTCTACACCTTGGTTGCGACCAACCGCCCGGATGTCCCATGCCTGCTCGAAGGTGACTACGTGGACCGCTGCGGCGAACTGCCCGTTGGCTCACTGAGCGGCGAATAGCCCCCAGGGTGTCCGGCTAAACCGGGCTTAACAACAGGGGCGACGGTGCCAACGGTGCCGTTGCCCCTCTGTTCAGGGTGATCCCCTGACGGGTAGGGCGAATACCACGTTCGCCACAGCCGTGAGGTGACCAACCTCTCACCCGGCCTTTACCGGGTTTCATCACCATTATTTACTCGACAGTGAAGCTGCGGGAGCTGCGGATGACCGACGAGATCATCATTGAGACGCACGACGTCCGTAAGGAGTTTGGCGCGCTGGTTGCGGTGAACGATGTCAGTATTCAGGTCAAAGCGAATACACTGCATTCGATCATTGGGCCAAATGGTGCAGGCAAAACCACCTTCTTTAACATCGTAAGCGGCTATCTGTCCGCCACCAGTGGGCAGGTCAAGTACCGGGGCAGGGATATCACCAAAGAACCGATGCACCGCACCGCGCATTTTGGCATTGGCCGCTCCTTCCAGATCACCAACATCTTCCCCAATCTGACCGTGCTGGAGAACATCCGGCTTTCGGTGCAGGCGCTGGGCAGCAATAACTTCAAAGTCTGGCAATCTCATAAAGCCTTTGCTTCGGACCTGGATCGCGCTGCTGAGGTCGCCGAAAAGGTTGGGCTTGCCAGCAGGCTGGAGCATCCAGCCCGTACACTGGCTCATGGTGACCAGCGTAAGCTGGAACTGGGCATGATCCTCGCACCTGACCCCGATGTCCTCATGCTGGACGAACCGACCGCAGGCATGGCCGCCGAGCAGGTGCCGGAGTTGATCGCGCTGATCAAGGACATCCAGGACACCGGTGACAAGACCGTGATGCTGGTTGAACACAACATGAA
>CAYMGV010000128.1:0-5972 GCA_964390105.1 uncultured Anaerolineae bacterium
GGGTCACTTCGGCCAGGCGATCGGCGCCGACGGCGAGTGGCTGGCGGTGGGCGATGAGACGGGGCAGGTCTCCCTGTTTGATCTGGATGATCTCGCCCATCCGGTGACGGTCAACGCAGGCACGGGCGGGATCACGGCGCTGGCCTTCAGCCCCGCTGATACCACCCTCGCCGTCGCCGATGACTCGGGGGCGGTGTGGCTGTGGGCACCCTTTTATGACGAGCTGCGGGGTCGGCTGACGGCGGAGGGGGCCTTTGCCACCGTGCTGGCCTTCAACGCCGAGGGGTCGCGGCTGGCGGCGGGATCGGGGAGTGGGGCCGTCACCGTGTGGGATGTGGAGTAGGAGATGCTAAGGCCATGAAATCATAGTAGGCCGTCACTCTGCCTTACTCTTGGATCATCCAAGTCTCTCCAGGTGGGAACAGGAGGTCCATATCTTGAGGGCCAATTTTAAATAATGGTCCTCTTTCGTGTGCCGAGGCCTGTTCTGGGCGTCGTGAGATTAGATGATCCATCGTAATGATTCCTTGTCCGAGTAACGGAATTGTTTGTTCAATGTACGGGGATCGGGTGTAGACCACACTTGTGAACCTGAAATACTCTTGATCATCTTGAGTAACTGTTTCTGCTTCAACCCAAAAAGTGGCGCTGTGTTTTTGTCGCAGTGCTTTCTTGAGCTTTTCAATTCGCCACTTTGCCACATCGCCAAAACTAGTGTTTGAGTACTCCACCAGGGTATTCTCAGATTCATCCACTCGGAAGCGCAATCCCTGCGTATTAAAATCGACTGCTGATATGGTGCAGTTTAATCTATATTTGCCATCCCGGAAGTATCCAAAATGCTCAAGAATCTCTGTGCTGCTTTTTAGCGGGCTGATATCCCAATCAGGTACGCGGGCAAACAGGGTTTGCCGTGTGTTCTGTCTTCTACCAGTGGCTCTATGAGTTTTTATTTCAATGCCTTTGTAATCCGGTCCTTTGCTTGAGTTGATTGGAATACCAAGTATTCCTTCCAGCGTCGCACCAATACCTGTATCACCATGGCGAACTGATGGTATCAGCTTGTTTGATGCCGCATTTCGAATCTTGCCTAATAGCTCTTGCGCCGTCTGGTTGACCGGATCAATTTCGGGTACCGGGAGCATATTCCCTGGTAGCTCCTCAATCGAGGTACGAGTCAGATTAAATATGAAAAGACTCTGTTCGGCATAGCTAAAGTGAACAGCAAGAATGTCACCAGGTTGAGCATAAGACTTCAGCTCGTAAAACCAGATACGAGGATCACCCTGTTTTGTTTCAGGTCTATATAAAGATGCCTTTGTAGAAACAAGGCCATCATGGGCTACAAAGAACGCAGTAACAATGCGCTTATGGGAGGTGCCTTGTAACTGCTCATCATAGAAGTGGAACTCGTGTAACTCAAAATAGTCTCGCACGATTTGTGTTGCATCCATGATGGACTTGGTGAGGCCTGTTTCAGTTGGTTGCAAATACGTGAGATGAAAACCCTTCGCTGTTAGATATCGCATCCGTTGGATTTCAGTGTTATTGAATTGGCGCATGATTTCCCTGCTTCTTGGAGTTACGCACTATGTAGTATCATACCTGGAAGAAGGTGAAATCGTTTAATGCTGAAAATGACTAATTTCCCGTGAGCAAAGAAGTTGATCTGTTTATATGCGCCGTCAACCTAAACTTGACTACCAGCTGGATGATTTTGTACTTAATCGCATCGATTGGTTTAACGAGGAATTGATGGGGTGGTACGAAGCGCATGGGCGGAGCTTCCCTTGGCGAGAGCCTGACCGGACTCCTTATGAAGTTGTGATTGCCGAAATTTTACTACAGCGAACTAGAGCTGAAAGCGTGGTGCGTCACTACGAGGATTTTTTGAGGAAATACAGTACATGGAGCGTAATAGCTAACACTAGAGTTGATGAACTTCAAGAAGATTTGAGACCACTAGGCTTATGGAGGCAAAAGTCACTGGCTCTGAAATCACTGGCCTCAACCATCATGGCAAATGGTGGGCGCTTACCTATCAATCGTGTCGATCTTGAGAATCTTCCAGCAATAGGTCAATACATAGCAAACGCCATATTGGTCAGTTTCAACCAAGAACCTGTCCCGCTAATGGATGTCAACATGGCTCGTGTTCTTGAGCGAGTATTCGGGCCAAGAAACTTTGCTGATATTCGTGACGATTCGTATCTGCAAACCCTTTCCCGCAGATTACTTCAACAAGCGGAGTCCCCGTTACACTTGAATTGGGCAATACTCGATCTAGGCGGACTCGTGTGTACAGCGAGAAATCCAAATTGCGAAAAATGCCCGCTGAATACGCACTGCCAATACTATCACAAAACTCCACCTACAGGTTTATGAGCAGATTTCGAAGATGTTGCCCAAGGCTGTATGCGAGTTTTGGCGGGACCGCATTACCGACTTGGGTGTATTGGGGCACCTCAATGCGCCGACGATGGGAGCCTGTTGTTTCTTTGCTCCTGAATTCAAAGGTATCAGGAAAAGATTGGAAACGAGCCATTTCTCTAACTGTTAACGTTCTTGGTATACGCGGATGAACGTAATCGTCAGCTAAACTCATAACAGTCGGTGATGGTTTGTTCCAGTCAAGCGCCCTTTGACTGTGCTTCTTAGTTTTTAATTCGATGATCTTGTCGATCAGTTCATCAATGCTATTTGCTATTACCTCTTCATCTGAGCTTATTGCTGGTAAAGGTGCATTTTCAAGGCGCTCAAATAGCTCATCACGCACTGCGGACTTGTTGCCGTTACTTGATGCCGGGATATTAATAGTATTTGGTGAAATGCCAGCCGTATGGAAGTACTGGTAAAGTCTAAAACGTTCGACTATACGTTCAGAGTGTCTCCGCAGATTGTGATTCGGTAATGAATTGGGGGCTTCCCGCATGCCTCGAAACTGAGGCGGAATCCAATCAGTCTCTGTACGCATTTCATAAGCATAAGACCATTCATCTTTGTAGTCATTTGAACTAGTGACGTAGCCATCGTCATCAATGTCGATTAATGCATCACCTACTGTAAGGACTTGACCATCGTATGTTTGAGGCTTTGGAACGACATAAGGTATTTCGGAATCTCCATGCTTCCCGTATTCGGATTTCCAGGCAACATCTGTACCTGCGAAGCTGTGTTGCTCTGCAATGTCTCGTCGAAGCGCAATTAATAAGGCTCTTGGCCGATGCTGCGGTACCCCGAAGTGCATAGCATTTAGCTCTACAGGTTGGACTTCGTATTCAAGGTTCCAAGAAAGCCCTTTGGGCAGATTCAGATCAACATTTCCTTCGGCGATTGCCTGCTCAAGATCAAATTCGCCTTGCAATGCTTTTCGCAGTTGGTCAAAAGGAGCATCTTCGTTGAACTTTTTGTAGTTCCTGTTGATGCCAAGCACGTTTTCCATAATAACGGCTTTTGGTTTGGTTAATGCTACAAATGCCAAGAAATGCCACGGCAATTCATTACGCGCATCCCCCGGAATCCTTCGCCCTGCTAGGGAAAATCCTTGGCAAGGCGGCCCTCCCGCAACTAAATCGACTGGTTGATTCACAAGGTAATCGACTGAGTGAATATCCTCTAGGACAGCTTTGACGGTATTCACTGCGAGCTTGGATTTCACTTGCTTAGACAGGGTAAATTGGAGGTAATTCTGCCATTCAGATGGCGCTGAAATAGGTTGAATGAAATTATGGTAAAAAGTCTCTGCGGCCATGTCTGATTTCTCAATAGATAACAACAGTTCAAAGCCTGCTCGTTCAAGGCCAAGCGATAGACCACCACAGCCAGCAAAAAGATCTATGTAGCGTAGCATATCAACCTCACATCTAATCGTATGTGGGGAGAATACCACACTATAGAACAAAAGTCCAGGTGTAATTTCCTCTCCCCCCTACACCAGCGCCATCAGCCCCCACAGCACGACCATACCCGCCGCGATGGTCAGCAGGGTGTTGTGCGTCTTCCATGCCACCAGCGTCGCGACGGCGGCGGCGATGATGCGGACGTTGCCCAGCGGGTTGAGGTCGAGCGTGCCACCGGGCATGACCACCTGCGGGGTAATGATGGCGGTCAGTACGGCGGGGGGCACGTAGCGCAGTGCGCGCCGCACGTTGAGCGGCAGCTCGGCATCGGGCTTGAGCAGTGCGATCACGGACAGACGCACGCCGAAGGTCACAACCATCATGCCGATGAAGGCGATCCACACGTAGGAAGGGTTGAGAGACGGCATCAGGCGTGTACCTCCTCGCCCCGGCGCGTGGGCAGGTGATCTTCCAGCAGCAGCCCAACCACCACGCCGATCAGTACCGCCGCGATCAGGCCGAGGTTATAGGGCAGCCCGTTGAGTGCCATCCCCATGCCCCCGGCGACCACCGCCGCCGCCACGCTGGGCCGGTCGCTGAGGGTGGGTATCACCAATGCGATGAACATCAGCGCCAGCGTGAAATCCAGCCCGAGACTCTCCGGGATCAATGCGCCCAGCCACACCCCCACCAGCGTTGACCCCTGCCATGAGGACCACAGCGTCAGGCCCGCGCCCAGCGCGAACCAGTGGCGGTTGTGATGCGCCTCCGGCCCGTCGATGGGGTCACGGTAGCGGGTGATTATGGTGGCGTAGACTTCATCGGTGAGCAGGTAGGCAATGCCCCATTTCCAGCGCGGGGGCAGGTGCTTGAGGTAGGGGGCCATCGATGCGCTGTACAGCATGTGGCGCAGGTTGACAACGAAGGTGGTCAGCACCAGCACCGGGATCGGTGCCCCGGCAGCAAACAGCCCGGCGGCGATGAACTGCGCCGACCCGGCAAATACCACCCATGACATGCTGAAGGCGGCAAAGGGTGAGAGGCCCGCATCGAGGGCCAGCACGCCGTAGATCAGGCCAAAAGGCATAATGCCCAGCAGGATGGGGAGTTGGGCCTTGACCCCTGCCCGGAATTCCGCGTTGGGGGATCGCATGGTGTCTCCACGTGAGAGATCAGGTTCAGTCTGCTAATGATAACGTCAAGTGGGGGGAGGTGAAAAGCGGTTTGCAGACACACGCTAATGATACCGCGCGTAAATCCCGAATGAGCGCAGTTCAGCATCCGGCTTGAGGCTCGATGGACTGTGCGCTTCAGGCAGGTTGCGCACGCGCCACCAGATGGCGGGCAGTATACTGAGCTTGGTCCACGTGGGCACATAGGCGCGCCGGGTGAAGTTGTCGTAGGCGTTGGCCTCGATACGGGGCAGGATGGCGCGGTACACCTCGGCAGCGGCGGCAATGGCGAGCCTGCCGTCGGGGTCCAGCAGCGCGATGCCGGGCCACGCATCCTCGTACAGCAAGTGCGTCCGCTCAACCTGGTATGCCATCAACGCGCGGTAGCCGTCGGTGAGGCGGCCTTCTTGCAGGTCAGCCTCGGTGACACCGAAGCGGTCGAGGTCCTCAAGAGGGAGGTAGATGCGCCCGCGTTCGACGTCCTCACCGACATCACGCAGGATGTTGGTGAGCTGTAAGGCCACGCCCAGCAGTTCGGCCTTGCGGAAGGTCTCCGGGCGGTTCTCGTAGCCGGTGATGTACATACTGTTGATGCCCACCACCGAGGCCGCGCGGTAGCAGTAGCCCCACAGATCATCGAAGGTCTCGTAGGTATGCTGCTCAAGGTCCATGCGCATGCCATCGAGCAGGTCGATGCTGTAGCGCACGGGGATGTTGTAGCGTTCGCGGGTATGGGTCCATGCCAGCAGGATCGGGTTGGTCTGCTCATCGGCGGGGCGGGAGAGTTCGTCCTGCCAACAGTCGAGCGCGTGCAGCCGGGCACCGCGCAGTTCATCCGCACGCGGGATGGCCGCATCGACCAGTTCATCCGAGGCGCGGCAGAAGGCATAAAGCGCCCGCACGGCGCGGCGCTTCTCGGTGGGCAGCAGGCCGCTGCTGAAGTAGAACGAGGCGGAGTGCT
>CAYMGV010000128.1:5982-7700 GCA_964390105.1 uncultured Anaerolineae bacterium
CGTAGGCGTCTTCAAGGCGCTGCATATACTCGCTCGCGGTAGGTACTGACATCCCATCTCCCACTGGTCCGTGCGCAAAACCAAAGTAATTGTACTGATCGGTAAAGACTGAATGCAATCCCGTTAATACACTACAGCGGATCCAGCCGTGTGTGCCCCGCGATGCGGCCCAGCAGCGGCAGGCCCTCGGCGCGGCGCTGGCTCTCGACGGCCATCACCAGCACCATGCCGAAGGTGATCAGGACGTTGGTGACGAGGAAGAAGGCCATCTCCTCGATGGGCAGCACGCCGCCCAGTTTGATCCCGGTGGTCTGTATCTCGCTGATAACCCATGCGCCGCTGGCAATCGCGACGTAATCGACCAGCCACAGGTACGCGGTTGTGACCGTAATGGCGGTGAGTACCAGCCTGCCGTGATGCGTGATGATCTCCATGCCGAAGGCGGCCTGGATCAGCACCGGCGGCAGCAGCCAGATCAGGATCAGGGCGAGATAGCGGCCCGGAACCCAGCCCAGCAGCAGGATGAGCAGCGCACCCAGCCACAGCACCCCGACGAAGACGCTCCCCATCCAGCGGGCGGCGGCATTCTCCTCGATGCGCTGCACCGGGGCAGGCAGGCGCGGAGCCAGCCACATCACCACCATGCTGCTCAATGCCGTCTGCACGACGAAGAAGGTGTATTCCTCCAGCGGCACCCATCCCAGGAAGATACCCACCACGCGGTCGGGCAGGTAACCCCATACCTGCGTTGCGACGAGGTAGTTATCCCATGGGGTCGTCCACACGACCGCCACGACGATCAGCCCGGCCATGATCGGCCACGGGCTGCGACCGCGCAGGGTGGGCGGCATGGCCCGCCCCTGCCTGTGATCCCGCCACAGCAGGCCGCCCACCAGGACGAGGGCCGGGAGGATGAAACGCAGCAGTACACCGAAGTAGGTCATGGGTATCCTTTGGGTAGAGCTTTTAGCGATAAGCTTTGACCTCACCCCCTCTATCTTTCCGAAAGCGCAGGGGGCCACCAGCGGATATCGTGCTGGTGTGGCGGCTCCCCGACACCGGGGAACCACGGCCCCTCTCTGCTTGCGGGAGGGGTGAGGTTATCTCCCCACCGCAGGCTCAGCCTGCGCATTATTAGCCGCGATGGCCTGCTGGCCGCGCTCGGCCTGGCGCCACACGAAGGGCCACATGATCAGCAGGATAGCGGCACCGACCACGCCCGGCGCGCTGGTGCCAAACGTACCGATCAGCCAGCCACCCAGCACGGGGCCGATGGCCCTCGTCAGGCTTTCCGACGCCGCCTGGATACCGAGTATACCGCCCACCTCGCCGGGGTCGACGACCTTGGTGATCGTCGAGCGCAGCACGACGTTCATCACACCGCCCGATGCCGCGATAGGCACCAGTGAGATCAGTACGACCGCCACGCTGGGCGCGAAGGCCCAGGTCAGCAGGCCGACCGCCATCACACCAATCGAGACCACGATCAGGCTGAACTCGCTGAACCGCTTGGTCAGCGGGCCGATCAGGCCGCCCTGCACCACCACCGACAGCACGCCGACGAAGGTCAGGATCAGGGCGTTTTGCAGTTCATCCAGCCCGAAGCGGCGCAGCGCGTACAGCGTGAAGATGGTTTGCAGCATCGTGAAAGCCATGCCAAAGAAGAAGGTGGTATAGAGCAGCGTGCCCACCAGCGGACGGCGCAGCGCCGTCGTCAG
>CAYMGV010000129.1:0-7504 GCA_964390105.1 uncultured Anaerolineae bacterium
ATGCGGGTCAGGCGGGGCGTGAACCCCTGTGCCTCGAACGCAGGCCGCAGCCGGGCAAACGCCTCCTCGGCGGGCAGGGTCAGTGCCCCGCGCACGCGCAGCGGGTAGTTCTGCCAATCCACCGTCACATCCTGTATCGTCATCACGCCGCGCACGGCCTCCACCACGCGGTCGAGTCCGTCGCGGTTGACCTGTTCTTTCGCTGCGTCTGCCAGCCGCCCCCACAGCGGATGTTCTCCCGTGCCCGGCGTCTTGCCTGGTGTCTCGCTCATTTGGTTTCCTTAATGCCTATGGGGCAGCGCCCCCACACAGAGTCATCGATACCGGACTGAGTCTAACGCGCGTCGAGAGTCCACGCATCATCGGGGGGCAGAATCAGGGTGCCGCGGGGGGGCGGTCCCCGTAAAGTGACAGGCTGGCGGGACAGTAGGGTAAGCCCTATCCTGTATCTGTGGATTTATCCCGGTATCTCCCGGAAAACTATGGAGTTGTATAGGTGTGCCACGAGGGAAGGTGCTTTATGATAGTAAAATGATTTGGAAATTGGGTCTTTAACTCTATATAATCCAATACGTTACATTACAGGTTGCTTAATATACCCATCGTGCCATGACACTACCCGGCACCTTTGATTGATTTGGTGGTCCCTTGCAGGCTGGCTTGCCAGTATGCGAGATAGTTACCACACCGCGAGATTGGTACCCCCTTGCCAATCTCGCGGTTGTTCTTTTAACGCCCTGGCTGTATCACAGCGGGCAGGGTAAACGAGAAGCACGTTCCGCCATCCGGTGGGGAACTGGCCCACACTTCACCGCCCAACCGGCCCACAATGCGCCGCACAATCGAGAGGCCCAGCCCGTGGCCGTTGGTGGCACCTGTTTCGATTTGCTCAAAGGGTGTGAAAAGCTGGCTCATCTTTTCATCCGGGATGCCGGGGCCGTGATCCCGCACCCAGTACCGGACCATCTCATCCTGCGGCTCCGCACCCAGTTCAATGTGTGGTGGGCTGCCGCCGTACTTGGCAGCGTTTTCGATCAGGTTGACCCATATCTCCTCAACCCAGCCGTCATAGCCCTGTGCCACCGGCCAGTGTTCCGGCAGGATGACCTCGGCATCATAATGCTGGATAGACGGCTGGATGCGTTTGAGCGAGGTCGTGACGATGGCTGCCATATCGAGCGGATGCCGGGGGACATCGCTCTCATGGCGGGTCTGGGCCAGCAGCAGCAGGTCATCCACGATCCGGATGAGCTTATGGCTGGCTGTTGAGATCATTTTGCTGTGGGCCGCAAGCGCTTCCATGTCATCGTCCTGGATGGCTATCTCGATCATATCGGCATACCCGGTGACTGCACTGATGGGGCTTTTAATGTCGTGTGCCACGGTATAACTGTACGCATTGAGTTCCTCGATCAGGCGCTCACGTTCGCGTTCAGCGCGTTTTTGGTCATCAATATCCCGCATGATAACCAGCCGACCGGATGGCTTACCATGCCGGTTGATGGGCGAGACACGCAGATCGTACCAACGCTGCACAGCGCCCTTGTTGATCCATACGTCATGGTGGCCGCTCTGCCTCGCCTGGATCAGGGCGGTCAGATGCGGGTGATCCGGCAGCAGGGCTTCCAGCGGCTTGCCAATGTGCCGGGTGCGCTCCAGCGAGAGTGTGTCGCTGGCTGCCGGGTTCATATCCAGCACCTGCATATGCTGATTGAGGATGAGGACGAGGTCCTCCATGTTATCTACGACGAGGTCCCGTGCGATGGGGTAAAAGCCGATAAAGTTCGTACGAATGATGGCCCAGCCGGTGATGATCCCTGACAGGACAAAGGTCATCGGCGTGACGTTGAAGTGCCGGATAGGGGAGAGGTTCAGCACATACAGCACATCGGTGATAGCGGGCAGCAGCCCTGCCAGCAGGATCAAACGCCCGGCTGACCGGTGCGGTTCGTCGCGTATCGAAGGGGACAGCAGGAGCAGCAGCAGCCCCGCCACGATCACAAGGTAGCTGTAAGGTGCATGAACGTAATAAAACCACCAGTTGTAGTTGTACAGGGTGATGGGGAAGGAGGCCGTTGCCAGGTCAAGGCTGGGGGTGCCGCGCCAGGCACCATGCAGGGGGTTCGTCCAGATGATGATGTTAGTGGCGATGGGCACGATCAGCAGCAGGTACTGGCCCCACCGGATGCTGAGGAAGTGCCCGGTAAATTCCAGTACCAGCAGCAGCCACAGAACCGGGACAAACACGATGGCGATCAGGGCGGCATCATCGATCAGCAGGCGTACCGTCATGTTTGCGGAGAGCATTTCAACGCCCGTGGTAAATGACCAGGTGGAAATGCAGGCCATCAGCAGCGTGAACAGCCGCCCCAGCCGGTTTTTCCAGCGGTGTATACCCAGTACCACCAGCACCAGGGCGCTCAGGGCAGATGCAAACAGCGGGATCACAATGGGGTCAAAAGACCATTGAGGGTTCATGGCAACACGATGACCTGTTTATCACGGGCATGAAGCTGGCTGTGTAAATCGAATGGGCCGGGTTGACAGCCTCATGCTTCGTGACTCAATCGAACGTATGAGGATAGTAAAACACAGGTCAAGGGGGCGATCAATACAGAATAACCCCCGTTTTTTGGGCCGGGCGCATGTTACGCGCTGCCGCGCAGGGTTTTCAGCAGCGCACTGCCGCCTACGCCGATACCAACACCGCCAAACGTCAGCCCCATGAAGGCCATCAGGATGATACCAAAGCTCAGTTTGCGTTCCAGCACGGCGTCGGTGGGGTCATCGGGGTTGTAGTAGACGAGGATCGAAGCACCGACGGGGTAGTTGTCCACGATGCGCTGCTGCGAACGTCGGGCGCTGGTGCTGCCGCTGTTGCTGCCAAAGCGGATCAGGTCGCCCCGGTAGGTGGCCCCGCCGACGATATACTCGTAGTACACTTCGGCGCTGTACATCGTGTCGCCTTCGCTGTCCACGTAGCTGTCCACGTGGGAACTCAGCACGCGGCCCTCGGTGGTCGGCCAACTGCTGCTGGAGACAAGCCGCACGCCCTGGAAGATCACGGCTCCCATCAGGCCCAGCCCCACCAGCCCGAAAGCTGCCAGGAAGATCACGCCGCCCAGCAGCCCCAGGCCGCCGCTGGCCGGTTGGCCGGGGATATTGGCGCTTGGTGAACCGGTTGCGACGCGGCCAAAAGGGGAGGCCGCAGCCTCACGCGTGGGTGCGGGCATCGGCTCCGCTGTGGCGTCATAGCTCATCGACTCTTCGGCCTGTTCCGGCGGTGTCCATGATCTGGGCTGCGCGGCCCGGTGATTGTTGATCGCCAGCACGATGAAGACGATCAGGACCAGCGTGCCCAGCACAGCCGCCCCAATGATGAGATAGGCAGATTCCACGTTGCTTTACCTTTCGGTTGATCACAGGGTTGAGTTTCTGTTTACAGTGTACAACAGGCAGGGGGTTCGGGCGAGGGAGGATGTACACAGGGCCACATAAAAAGAGAGCCGTCCCACCCCCCCGGCAGAACGACCCCCGACAGCGAAACCGCCGCGTGTGCGTCAGGCCACCACGCGCATCGATTCCGGCTGCGGCGTGAGGATACCGTTGATCAGGGCCATCGATTCGAGCGCCTCGTTGATGTCCATCAATTCAAGCACAATGGGGCCATCCCACCCGGAGTCCGCGATACGCCCCAGCAGGGCTTTCACGTCGAGGTCACCGTGCCCCAGTGCCACGTGATCCTGGTCCCATGCCGGGGCGGCCAGCGAGGCATTGGGGCTGTCATGCAGGTGAATCTCCGCAAGGCGCGGCAGCACCGTATCGAAGACTTCCGCCACGCTGTAATGATGCTCGCGGTCGTCATCGCTGAACCCGGCCAGGCAGTGCCCGACATCGAAGGTGAAGCTCAGGTCGTGCTGCTCGGCCAGTGCCCATGTGCGGCTGAAAGGGAAGTCAATGTTCTCAATGGCAAGCCGCCGGTTCCAGATGCCGGACTTCTTGAGAATCTTCTTGATCGACTTGCTGGCGGCCTTCTGGAACTGGTCAAGGATGAGGGTGCGCTTGATGCCGGTCAGGCCCATCATGTGGAAGTCCGACGCCATCGAGCCGGTGCCGTGGAACACGAACACTTCCGGCTCCAGCGGCAGGGTCTTCTGGATGTACTCGACCGTGGTTTTGACGGCGGCAGCACGCACGTTGTCATCGGGCGAGGACAGCTCCAGTGACCAGAACGGCAGGTGAACCGTGTAGCTGAGGTCCATGTGGTGCTTGAGCTGGTTCAGGCGGCGGATGGCGCGCGGCTGGAACAGCCCCGGCACCCAGAAGCCGAGGTCGGTGTTGATCTCAAGGGTCTGGAAACCGCGCTCCGCCGTGCGGCGCGCCAGGCTGGCATGGCTGATCGTCAGCAGTTCCGAAGCAAGCTGGGCGGGGTTGGCACCCGGTGTCACCAGCGAGTGTACCGGCACCGCCACTGTTCCGAATCGCATTCGAGGTTCTCCTCATTTGAGACATACAAGCGGATCACCCCCCTGTGACGGGCGTCCGTTTCCAGTCTGGCAAATGCGCGGATCGCTCCTGTTAAGCCTCACTTAAATTCGGGTTAAGAGAGGGTCAGGCATCAGACGGCGGATGGCTGACAGCGGGTGAGTCAATAGTCGATGCCGTGGGCCATCACAGGTTAGTATTCCTTCAAAACAGTTGAGCTTCCCTTAAAATGCCTGCACAATAGGGGAGTAAGACCATCTCTCATCACAGGAGGGCTTAATGCTGGCCTCGATTTTCTCCCG
Source organism: uncultured Anaerolineae bacterium (assembly GCA_964390105.1). GTDB lineage: Bacteria > Chloroflexota > Anaerolineae > Aggregatilineales > UBA3940 > CAYMGV01. The sequence continues at coordinate 4,788 of CAYMGV010000129.1, forward strand.
GCAGTACGGCCTTAAATCAAGCAGGGTACCCGTCACCGTTGAGGAGGGCATCCGTATCCCCGTCTCGATGGGGGTGACGCTGACCACCGCCCATTACCAGCCGGAGGCACCGGGGGATTACCCTGCGATCCTGATCCGCACGCCCTACGGCATGCGCTCCGATCTGCCGGTTGGCCCCATCACCAGCACCACCGCCCGCCTGATCGCCGGGCAGGGCTATCATGTGATCCTGCAAAGCGTGCGTGGCCGGTTTGGCTCCGATGGCGAGTTCGTGCCCTATATCAACGAAGCCCGCGATGGTTCCGCTGTCGTAAGCTGGATTCACGGGCAGGCGTGGTTTAACGGTAAGCTGGGGCTGTACGGCAGCAGCTATCCCGGCTACTGCCAGTGGGCCATCGTCACCAGCATGCGGGGCCGCGTCCATGCGATGGTGCCCTCGTTCACCGCCAGCACCTTCCGCCCCTCGCGCCGACCCTCCGGCGGTGCCTTTGCGCTGGCCGGGGCCACAAGCTGGCTGATCACCGTGGACGGTCTCGATGGCCCGACCCCGCGCGGGTTCATCAACCGCCTGCGCCGCGCGATCCCGCATCTGCAGAAGCCGTTTCTGAATAAGGCCGTGCGCCATCTGCCACTTGAGAAGGTCGATGAGCAGGCCGTCGGCTGCAAGGTGCCGTGGTTCCGCGACTGGATGCGCCATGACGACCCCGCCCGTGACCCGGTATGGGGTCCCTCCGATCACAGTAACCGTGTCCGCGATGTCACCACGCCCGCCCATTTCATCGGCGGCTGGTACGATACCTTCCTCGATCAGCAGGTCCGCGAGTTCACCATGCTGCAGGCCGAGGGGCGTAACCCGCACCTGACCATCGGCCCGTGGACGCACCTCAATACCGACGGTGGCCGCGAACTGCGCGAGGCGCTGGCATGGTTTGACCATCACCTCAAGGGCGGCCCGCCCCCGCGTGAGAAGCCGGTTCATATCTATGTGATGGGCATTGAACGCTGGGAATCCTGTACTGAATGGCCGCCGGTGGGCCACAATCAGCGCTACTATTTACAGGCGGGCGGCGTGCTGACCCATGTCCAGCCTGCAGCCGGGGCGCTGCCCGTCACCTATATCTACGACCCCGCCGACCCAACCCCCTCGCTGGGCGGGGCTTACCTCAGCCCGCATGCCGGTCGGGTCGATAACCGCCCGCTCGAAGCCCGTGACGATGTGCTGACCTTCACCACGCCGCCGCTCGAAAAGCCGCTGACCGTGATCGGCGTGCCTGTAGCCGAACTCGCCGTGTCGTCATCCCTGCCTTTTACCGATTTCTTCGTGCGGATGTGTGACGTTGCCCCTGATGGCACCTCCACCAACCTCGCCGATGGCCTGTTCCGTGTCAGCCCGGCCAGGGTGACGCCCAGTATCGAGGGGCTGCTGCGGCTGGAGTTTGACCTGTGGCCGACCGCCGTCACCTTCAAGCCGGGGCACAGCATCCGTGTGCAGGTGTGCAGCGGCGCGTATCCACGGGTCTCGATCAACCCCGGCACCGGCGAGCCGCTGCTGACCGCCGTCGAGATGCAGCCCGCCGTGCAGACCATTTACCTCGATGCGGAACATCCGTCCGCCATCCGCCTGCCCGTGGTCGAGACGCTGCTGTGACCGCCCCGCCCGGCGGTCGGCCACCGTTCCACCGGCCCACGGCACTACTCGCCGCCACCCTGCTGGCGGCCCTGCTGGTGCTGCTGATGTGCATCGTGTGGTGGATTGCCATCGCCGGGGCCGGTGATCAACCGGAAGCCCGGCTGGTGATACCGTTCATCTTCCTGGCCGGGCTGCCCGTCGGCATGCTGGGGCTGGCATGGCTCACCGCCCGCACTGAGCGCGCCCGCCTGACGCACCGGCTGGCGTGGTTCTCCCTGCTCTTGTTCCTCGGCGCACTGCTGGCCGCCTTCTGGCTGGCATGGCCCGTGTTTGCGCTGCTGTTCGAGGGGTAGGGGTTTGATGCATCAAACCCCTACTGCGTAAGTCCTGATTATGAAATTTCCCTAATCAATGACTTATATCCCACTGCCTTTGCTGGACGTGTAACACACGATCCGGTAAGCTGGGATTCATCAATACATAGTGTGGGGCTTGAGTATGACCGACTATTTACAGGAACGCCGTGAAGCGCTCCGCAACCATATCACCGCACAGCGGGCTAACCTGCGTGCCCGGTTTGAGGGCGAACTTGCGCAGCACAAGGACCGCATGGACCGTGCCCATGCCGCACTCGCCGAATCACAGGATTTGCTCCGGCGGGCCGAGTATGACCTCGCCGCAGCACAGCAGGCCGCCACGGGCGGCCCCATTTATCGCGCTGCGCTTAACCAGCATCAGCGCGTGCTGGGTGGATTGAATCACCTGCAGGAAACCATCCGTCGCCGGGTGTATGCCAGCGATGCCTACCGTGAATACCAGAAGGCTATGGCACGTGTCGGCGAGTGGCAGCACGATTCCTCGACGCGGCCCAAAGGCAATGCCGCCAGCGTCATGGCGCTGCGCCGCTGGGAGCAGGAACTGCAAGCACGCCAGAAGGATGAGCAGAAGGCCTACAAAAACCTTGAGCGCTGGAAGAAGCGCAACCTGCGCAAGCTCAGCCAGGAGGCCGAAACCATGCAGAAGGAGGCCGATCAACTGGCCGCCAAACAGCATGCGGCCCCCGATGCCCCCCGTGATGCGGACCGCC
>CAYMGV010000130.1:0-7467 GCA_964390105.1 uncultured Anaerolineae bacterium
CGCCCGGCAGGTAGACGGCCATGCGGTCACAGGTAATCACCGCCGGGCACAGCAGCCGCAGGCTTGTCTCATCACTGGCGATCCGCAGGTCGGCGGCGGCACCGGCCAGCCCGAACCCGGCGGTATTCCCCTCGATGAAATCGACCTGGTCACGGCCCGGCAGGGTAAGTTCGGCGGGCGCAGTGGCATAGCGGGAAAGGAAGCGGGCAGGCGTGATCAGCATCAGGAGCAGAACTACCCCCCCGCCCACGCGCAGCACGGTTGGGGAATCTTGGCTGGTGATAGAGTCGAGCATGCCGCCCGTCAGCAGCAGCACGAAGGCCAGCCCCACCACGTAATAACGGTACACAAAGTAGCTGGAAACCAGCCAGAAGCCAAGTACCGGCCCGACGCCCAGCACCAGCAGCAGGATCGGGGCAGGTCGGCGGTGGGTCAGCGTGAACCCAACAGACGCGGCAAACCCGGTCAGCAGCAGCAGGCCATCATAGCCGTGATTATAGACAAACAGCGCCCCGGCGTTTGCCCCTATGCGGCCCAGCATCCCGGCAGTTTCTGCTGATGCGAAGCGGCTGGCATTCCCCACGCCAATCGAGCCGATGCCCAGCCACGCCGCCGCATAGATGCCCCCGGCGAGGCACACCGCACCCGCCGTGATCATGACCATGCGCGGCAGGCCCGCGTGCGTGCGGTCAAGGGCCAGCCAGATCAGCAGTGGTACGCCGAAGACGAACAGCATCGAGAGTTTGACCAGCCCGGTCAGCGCCAGCAGACCCGATGCGGCCATCATCCAGCCGGGGGCGCGCTTCTCGATGGCGCGGCTGGTCACCCCCGCGCTGATCACCAGCAGGTGCGCGGCGGCGGTATCGGCCAGTGCAAGGCGGTCGAAGAAGAACAGGGTGGGGGTCAGCGTCACCAGCAGCCCGCCGATCAGCGCCGCGCGATCACTGAGAAATCGTCTGCCGAGGGCCAGCAGCATCGCGAAGGCCAGCACGCCCAGCAGGGCCACGCTGTAGCGTCCGACCCACAGCCCGGCGTTGAGCGGGTAGAAGGGGGCCAGCACCACGCTAATCAACCCTTTGCCATCCGGGAAGCCGCTGAACGGATGCAGTGCCCACAGGTCCCACGCCCAACTGATGTGAAAGGCTTCATCAATGAAGACCGGGAAGGTCAGCAGCCCACTGATGCGGGTCGCGGCATAGGCCAGCAGCAGGGTGACGGGGGCCGTCAGGCGGTTTTTCATGGTGATTCCTCCACCACACACGCCGTCAACCCGAACCGCGTCGAGATGGCGGTGCGGTTCGCTGCGACCCAGCGGTACACCGGCTCAAACAGCAGCCGCACCGGAAGCAACGCCCCGATATGCCCCATCACGTTAAACGGAAACCGCATTCGTTTCATCTGCTCGAAGACCGCCCCCGCCGTCTTCCATACCTGCCCATCCGATACACGTATGAAGTACACGGACTCCGCCGCGTCCTCGCGGCTGATACCATAGCGGTCGAGGTCGGCAAGCTGCGCGGGGACGTAGCGCAGGCGTCCACGGGCCTGTGCCGTGCCGAAATCGGCGGACCACTGGCAGATGCCGCAGTCGCCGTCGTAGATGACGAGGTCGGGGTGGGGCGTGGATCTGCTGGAATCAGGCGACATGGTTACAGCATCCCTACGGTGCGGCGATGGTTTCGGCATAATCGGGCGGACGCGGGGCGTCGTCGGGGTCGGGAGCCAGCAGGCCGGTTGAGGCCAGCCAGATACCCAACGCAAACGACGCCGCGATCAGCAGCAGCAGCCCGATCATATAGCGCGGCGCGGGCTGGCCGCGTCCATCGCGGATGACGACGACCTGCGGCTCGCCGGGTGTGGGGTTGGGATGGTCGCTCATCGGGGTCCTTTCCGGGGTCCAGGGCGATAGGAATCGCCATCATCACCCCGGAGTATAACGCCGGTCTGCTGCCGGATCACCACACAGGTGGCAGCAGCCGGGAACGAGTCTGCTGTGTGTAGTCACGATAGCCGGGTCTGCTGAAATTGAAGACTAATGCTGAACTAGCAATCAAGGTAGACTCAAGATTGCCTCCTTTTTAAGGGAGGCGGATGCCGCCAGCAAAGCTGCGCGGCACGGAGGGTGCTGCATGTGATACCAAGAAAGCAGCGCCAGACCCTGATCCGGGTGCCGGGCCCGCTACCCCACCTCTTTGATCCGAATCCCCCGTGCCACCCCATAATCCCGCTCGATCAGGTCGGCGTCTTCAAGCTCAATGAGCAGCCGCCGCACGATGCTGGCGCTGGAAAACCCCGCGTTGTGTTTGATCTCGCGCAGGGTGGGGGCGTACCCGTAGTCCCGCCTGTAGCGGCGCAGGTATTCAAAGACGACCTGCGCCGCCGGGGTGACCTGCTGGCGCAGGTCGCGCTCCACAAGCCTGAGGAAAAAGGCATCCTCCCGTGGATGGGGCACCTCGCCCTGGCGCTGGCGCTCGACGTCGCGGTAGTAGCTGAACACCGTCTCGCCACATGATTCGCACACGATCAGCGCGCGGTCAGGGCTTACGTGCGCCTTGACGCGCCGGGCACCACATTCGGTACAAATGACCTTGAGATATTCACGTCTTGAGCGTGCCATCGACTATCCCCTATTCCTGGCCGCCCTTTGCCCGCCCATGCCCATCAGGTTACAATGAGTCATGAGACTGCAACAGGGTGCTGACCATGGCTGACATATCCTCGCAGGAAGCTAAAATCCAATCCCTTGCCCATATCCTCAGCCTGCTGGCGATTGCGGGTGGGATGGACAATGCTGCCGTACAGCGTGTGCTGGTTGCACTTGGCTCGACGATGCTCTCCGCACAGGAGGACCTCGTCATTGACCGCGAACTGACCACCAAACTAATGGGGCAGGTCGCCTCAGAGCAGGGTGAGCAGGCTGCGCTCGACCTGATGCGTGACCTGACCTTTATTGCCGATGCATGGGAGCCGATCTTTAACACCTTCGCGGTCATCGACGCACACCGCACCGTGCCCTATGCCGAGGTTCTCAACCTGCTGGTACATCATACCGGGTCCACGCTGCTCGATCACGATGCCTTTCGCGCCTTTGGCGGCACCGACCTGCTGCTGCCGATGGAGCAGTTGACCGCTGCCCTCAAGCCGTATGCCATCCCCAACCCCGGTTTAAAGTGGGAGTTCGTCGGCTTTACGGAGCCGGACGACTACGCCCTTGTTGCCGGGGATGCCCGCACCATCTACCTGTTCAAGATGCATGCCAGCGCCACGGGCCTGCGCTTTTCGGAACTGGAGCGGAACAGCGGCGAACCCGCCCGCAGCGAACATGATGTCCACATCGATCACGCGCTGTTCGGCGCATTCACGGCGGGTCTTATCGGTGATATGCTGGTGTGGGCCTCACGGCTGCGCAAGCATGCCGCCCCTGGGCAGGAGATGTGGAAGCGTATCCAGTCACTGCTGCGCATCTCATCCACGGGCAAGTAACAGCCCTGCCACCACTCATCTTGCATAGAATAGAACCTTTGTTCGATCCCCGCAAGGTTTTGCGGTTAGAGTTTTATAACGGGGGTCAGGTGATAAGCGGTGAAGCCGCAGCTTTCCCCCGACTTCTACGATCCCAACTCGTCATAGCGCACCGTCGTCTCCACATCGAGGACAAAATCCGCGCCGAAAGCCTGCGCCGGGGTCAGTGCCCCACTGATACCGCCGGTCAGTACACGCTCAACCGCCATGACGCTGGCCTCAGCGGTCAGGCGGTACCCCTCCACGGTATTCAGCCATGCCTCGGCGCTGTTTCCGTCCGCATCGGTGGCCTTTGCCCAGATGTGCGAGCGTGCGGTCTGACGCTGCGCGTCGTCAGGGCCGGTGATGTTGCGCTTGATGTAATTGGCGATGGCCCGGTTGACGGGCTTGATGGTCATCAGCGTGGTGACCAGGCCCATGCCCAACCGGATCAGACGGGCATTGCCGGGCTTGATCGCCGTGTGAGTGGTGATGTTCGGGATGCCGGTGCTGCGGTAGGCGGTGGAGAGGTCGCCCCACGGGATGGGCATGACGTAGCGGCGGGCGTGGTCAAACTGAACCCAGCGCCCCCCGTGGCCCAACGGGTACGGGATCAGCTCACCATCACGCCGCACAATGCCGTGATAGGCCCCGCTGCCCATGCCCATCACGCCGGTCAGCGCGGTGCCTGCGCTGATGCCTGCCAGTGAGGTAAACGCGATCTCCAGCGAGACAGCCCCCGGCAGTTGGTTCGCAACATACGTCGCGAGGCAGTCGGTCGGCACCACATCGAAGCCCACCCCGGGGATAAACACGATGCCCTTCTCCCTGAGGCGGGCATCCCGCTTGAAAGTCATCTCAAAGATGGGGTATTCCCCGGTGATGTCGAGGTAATGGGTGGCGGTCTCCTCGGCGGCATCCTGTACCGGTTGGGCGGTGAAATAGAACGGCCCGGCATCGTTCAGGACGAGGTCAACGCCCCGCAACGCATGACGCAGGCCGTCGGCGTCATCCAGTGAGACGGCGACCCAGTCGAGGCCAAGCCGTTCCGCGAGGGGTTGCAGCTTCTCGGCACTGCGTCCTGCCAGTATGGGGCGGTGCCCGCGTTTGACGGCTTCCTCGGCGGTCAGCGTACCGGTGTAGCCTGTGGCCCCGTAAATCATCCAGTTGTTTGTCATCCTGTTTCCCTCTTTGCTGTATGTGCTATCCCTGAACGTACTCAAGGATGCGCCGGGATGCAATATCAAAAAGCAAAACCGGGGACCGCATACAATGGTCCCCGGCTGTTTATCGGTGTCTGAACTACTCGTCGTTAACGACCGGATTCTCGATCCGGGTCTCACCCTTGAGTGGATATTCGTACAGGATGTCTGCCGTATCGATATCAACCATCATGACGCGCTCGATACGGACGTACAGCGGCAGGGTGATGTGCGCCATGACCACCTCGACCGCGCGCGGCAGGTCGGCAGGTGACATGTTATCCGCCAGTGTGGCATGCGGCACCCAATGCTCGCGCATGTAGTACTTCCACGGCTTGACCGCGTACCACGCAAATCGACGGTAGAAATCATGATGGACCTCGATCAGTGTGCGCGAGACGACCGGGCCGAGGAACAGCGCCCCCGCCTGCGGGAACATGCCGAGTTGGGCCAGTTCGAGGTCAAAGGGGCCGGTACGTTCAGCAAAGCCGCGCAGGGCCGATTCGTAGGCCACGGTGTCCAGTTTGTCACAACCGCCCAGCGTGATGTGTGGGTGAACGGGCACATCGATCATGCTGGTCGAGAGCCTGGCATCGGCGAGTACCTGCCACAACTCGCGGATGGCGGTTTCTCCACTGGTTTCCAGGAACAGTTCAACGGCATAGGTCATTACCATCACCTCATACTTCGGGAGTTATGCGCACCATCGTAGCACGTTGCAGGGCAGGTTGGCAATGAGCCGAGGGTGAGGTCAACCGCGCCCGGCTGGTATTTGACGGGCTTTGCCGACAGACCCTAGTTCCGCTTCTCGCCGAGTACCGTACTCAGCACGGCACTGACGATGCTGACCACCAGCGCACCCCAGAAGGCGGGCCAGAACCCGGCCACCGTAAAGCCGACGCCAAACCGTGCGCCGATCTCACCCGCCAGCGCGAACATCGCCGTATTGACCAGCAGCGTGCCCAGCCCCAGCGTCAGGATGATCAGCGGGCAGGTCATGAACAAGATGATGGGGCGGATCAGGGCGTTGACCAGCCCGAAGATCAGGGCGATGATCAGGATGTTCTCGACCCCGGTTTGAAGCGGCGTGATGCCGTTGACCAGTTCGATAGCGGCCCAGATCGCGGCGGCGTTGATCAGCCAGCGCATGATGAAGCTGGGGCCGTTGTCGTGATGTTTCCTCTTGCTGCGATTTTCCTTCTCGGACATAAAATCCTCACTTGTGATGTCTTTGCTGTTATATATAGTTGTACGTAAAAAGGGGGTAAAGGTCTCAGGGAGGTACCTGGTAACTGCTGATCGCTTAACACGAACAGCGCGGCGAAGCCGCCCACCCGTGGTATACTACATTGCGTAACTCAACAGCGACATCAGACGAGGGCCAAACCATGGCAAAAGAACCAACTGACGACGCCCCCATTAAAGAAGCGCAGGACGCGACTCCCACCGCCGACCCGACCCCGATGCAGGTGCCGCCGCCGCCCGGCAGCGGTGAGGTGGCGCAGAGCAACGCCGTGCAGTTGGCCCGGGCCGCTGCCATCCGTGAAGTTGGCTCGACCATCTCACGCATCCTGGCATGGCTGACCGTGCTGGTGCTGGGCATCCTGCTGGCGCTGGGGTTGGTGAGCATCTGGCCGGATTTGTTTAACGTGGTGGTCAGCCCGGTACAATCCAACACCGCCCAGATCGCGACGCTGGAGGCGCAGATCGATGCGCTGGAGGCCGAGCTTGCTGTGCCTGTCGATGAGTTGAACGCGCAGCAGGAGCAGATCGACGCACTGCAAGGGCACATCACGGAGGTGCAGGCCCAGCTTGTTGATGCCGAAGGGCGGCTTCAGGCTGCTGAGGGTGATATCGACGCGCAGCTTGCCGCCGTGGAGGACATCGGCGAGGTGCTGGACGGCTTCCAGGATGACCTTGATGTGTACGAGGGCGGCCTGTCGTATATCTCAACGCGCGTGCCGAACCCCGCCACCTTTGACGCCTATAACCGCCAACTGCTGATCATGCGGGCATGGCAGGCCAGCACCGTGGCGCGCCTGCGTATGGCGGAGAACAACCCCGGCCTTGCCGGGGATCACCTCGATACGGCGATCACGTCGCTGGATGGAGCGCTGGCGCTCTCCTCTGCCGCTGACGCGGCCAGCACCGCCACGCTGGCGGAAGCCCGCGACCGCCTGCTGCAAGCACAGGCCACGCTGGTCGATGCGCCGTTCCTGGCCTTTGCCGATCTGGATACGGCGTGGCAGCTTCTCAGCGATATGGTGACCGCCGTGGATTTCGTGGATGTGGGTGGGCCTGCCGTGGATGACCAGGTCATCACGCCGACCGTGACCCTGTCGCCCATCCCGAATGAGACCGGGACGCCCACGCCCGCCGCCGAGGATCAGACCCCGGTGCCGTCTGCGACGCCGGGGGGGTAGGTAACCAGCGCCCTCCCGTCTGACGCCTGCGCTGCCGCGTCGATGAGGCTGCACACGGAACCGCATGGACACGAAAAGGAACGCCATCTTGAGCAGTCAATCGCGCCGGGACTTCTGGCAGGTCCTGGGACTTTTCGCTCTGAGCCTGCTGGTGTTGTGGGTGGTGTACTACCTGCGCATCAGCGTGCGACCGGGGTTCGTCTACGATTACAACCAGAAAGACCCCTACATGTATAACACGCTGGCGCAGTCGCTGGCGCGCGGCGAGGGCTTCCGGCACATCATCTTCGGCCTGCGTCCACCGATGCCGGTGCTGCCGCTGGCGGTGGTCTACGCGCTGG
>CAYMGV010000131.1:0-7462 GCA_964390105.1 uncultured Anaerolineae bacterium
GTACGGGCAGGTGACGGGCCTCTCGGCCCGCTTGCAGGGTGCGGTGGCCTTCGTGTCACCGGCGCTGCTCGCCATCGGCAAGGAGACGCTGGCGCAGTGGATGGCCGAAGAACCCCGGCTGGCCGTACTGGGCCATTACCTCGATGACCTGTTCCGGGGTGCGGCACACGTCCGTTCCGCCGAGGTGGAGCAGGTGATGGGCATGGCCTCGACGCTGTTCACCGGGGTGCGCCAGATTCACTCGCAGCTCTCCAACGCCGATATGTCCTTCGCCCCCGCACAGGATTCAGAGGGCAATCCGCTCGACCTGGCACAGGCATCCTATCGTACACTGGTGCAAAGCGGCGACCGCGTCGCGCGGCAATCGGCATGGGAGGGCTATTACGATGAGTACCTCGCCCATCAGCACAGCCTCACCGAGACCTACATCACGGCGGTGAAGGGCGACTGGTTCCGGGCGCAGGTGCGCGGCTTCAATACCTCGCTGGAGGCCGCCCTGCACCCCGATAACATCGAACCCAGCGTGTATCACAACCTGCTGAACACCTTCCGTGCTAACCTGCCCGTCTGGCATCGTTACTGGGCCGTGCGCAAAAAGGCGCTGGGCGTCGATAAGCTGCATGTCTATGATACTTGGGCACCGCTGATCGATGAGGACATCCCGATCCCGTTTGAGCAGGCGGTCGAGTGGATCACGGCAGCGCTGGCCCCGCTGGGCAGCGAGTACACCGACGCGCTGCACAAGGGCTGCATGGAAGACCGCTGGGTCGATGTGATGCCCAACCACGGCAAGCGACAGGGCGCGTTCTCAAACGGCTCGCACGATACGCACCCCTTCATCATGATGAGCTATGATGGCGACATCTTCAGCATGAGTACGCTGGCCCATGAACTGGGTCACTCGATGCACTCCTACCTCTCGCGCAAGTATCAAAGCCCAACCTACAGCCGCTACAACCTGTTCGCGGCGGAGGTGGCCTCCAACTTCAACCAGGCCATGACGCGCGACTATATGTTCAAACTCAAGGCCGATGACCGCGCCTATCAGATCAGGCAGGTGGAGGAAGCCATGTACAACTTCCACCGCTACTTCTTCATCATGCCGATGCTGGCCGCCTTTGAACTCGATGTACACAGCCGCGTCGAGGCCGGGAAAAACCCCAATGCCGCCGACCTCAACGCCATCATGGCCGACCTGTTCGAGGAGGGCTACGGCGGCGTGATGGACCTCGACCGCGAACGCGCCGGGATCACCTGGGGGACCTTCCTGCACCTGTGGATGAACTTCTACACCTTCAAATATGCGACCGGCATCAGCGGCGCGCACGCGCTGTCAGCGCCCATCCTCGCCGGGGATGAGGGCGCAGCGGTACGCTACGTTGAGAAGTTCCTGAAGGTCGGCGGCAGCCGCTACGCCGTCGATGCGCTGCGCGATGCAGGCGTGGACCTGACCACCCCGGCGGCGGTCGAGGCCACCTTTGCCGTGATGGAGAGCCACGTCGCACGGCTGGAGGAACTTTTTTAGCGGTTAGTATCTATCCGTAAATCAACTCAAATGCTGCTTTGCCCCCACCCCCTGTCCCCCCTCACAGCGTAGCGCTGATCGCAGAGAGGATTACAGGGGGTGAGGGTCTACCCCTCAATAATTCGGATGTCCCCCACGTTGGTTCCCGGTGACAATAGTGCGGTATTGGAATTATCATGTGAAGCATATCCAAGACAGCCAGGCAATGTTCACCAACCTGTAAAGGCATTAACTACATGATCACCGTAGAAAACCTGAGTTACACGTATGACGGGACCACATCCCCGGCGGTGCAGGACCTGACGTTCAGCATCAATGAGGGAGAGATTCTCGGATTTCTCGGCCCCAGCGGCGCGGGCAAATCGACCACGCAAAAGGTGCTGATCCGGCTGCTGCAAGGCTATAAGGGTCGCGCCGAGGTGCTGGGAAAAAGCCTCGACGCGTGGGGCTATGATTACTACGAGCAAATCGGCGTCAGCTTTGAGCTGCCCTATCACTACAGCAAGCTGAGCGCGCTGGAGAATCTCGGTTACTTCGCGTCGCTGTACGAGCGCGAAACGCTGGAGCCGGGGGCCGTGCTGAAGATGGTCGGGCTGGAGGAGGACGGGTATACACTGGTCTCGCAGTTCAGCAAGGGCATGAAGAACCGCCTGAGCGTGGCGCGCGCGCTGCTGCACCAACCCGATCTGCTGTTCCTCGATGAGCCGACCGCCGGGCTGGACCCGGTCAACGCGCGGCGCATCAAGGAACTGATCAAGGCGCAGAAAGACGCCGGGAAAACCATCTTCCTGACCACGCATGATATGACCGTGGCCGATCAGCTGTGTGACCGGGTGGCGTTCATCGTCGATGGGCACATCAGCCTGATCGATGCACCAACCGACCTCAAGCTGCAATACGGCAAGGCCGATGTGCGCGTCGAATACGGGCAGAACGGCACGGTCGAATCGCGTGACTTCGCGCTGGCCGGGCTGGCTGGGAACCAGTCCTTCCTCAATCTGCTCGAAGACGGCAACGTGCGCACCATGCACACGCAGGAGGCCTCACTGGAGTCGATCTTCATTGAGGTGACGGGGAGGGAACTGGCATGAGGCGCGTACTTGCAACCACATGGATTGATATCCAGATTCAGTTCAAGCAGGGGTTTTACTATGTATCGGCCATTGTCGCCGCGATACTGGTCATCATCCTGACACGCTTCCCGGCGATGGACTGGTCGGCGTACTGGCCGGTGATCATCATGGAGAACCTGATCATCAACGCCTTTTACTTCATGGCCGGGCTGGTGCTGCTGGAGAAGGCCGAGGGCACGCTGGAGGCGCAGATCGTCTCACCACTGAGGCCGGGTGAATACCTGCTCTCCAAGGTACTGTCGCTGCTGGTGCTGTCCCTGGTCGAGACACTGGTGATCGTGCTGATCGTCTCCGGTGCCCGGTTCAACTGGCCGCTGCTGCTGCTGGGCATCGCGCTGCTGATGGCAATGTACGCGCTGTATGGGTTCTTCGTCGTGGCGCGTTATGATTCGATCACGAGCTTTATCCTGCCCTCGGCGCTGTGGGCGATGGGGTTTTCACTGCCGCTGCTGTATTACTTCGACCTGTGGCGCACGCCGCTGATGTTCCTGCACCCGTTGCAGGGGCCGCTGGTGCTGATGCAGGCCGCCTTTGAGTCGCTGCCCGCGTGGCAGTTGATCTACGGGGTTCTGTATTCGGCGCTGTGGGTCGGGGTCGCGTTTGTCATCACGCAACGGTCGTTTCACCGCTTCGTGATCCGCAAGGAAGGGGTAAAAAGCTGATGAATATCGCAAAGGCTGCACGGTCGTTAGGCCCGGTCGATGCACGGGGAATCCAGCGTGATGGCATGAACATGCTGATGCTGGCGCTGCCACTGATCCTCGCCATGCTGCTGCGCTTCGGACTGCCGCCGCTGACCGCTGCCATACGGGAACAGTCGGGGTTTGACCTCACACCGTACTTCCCGGTGGTGATGGGCTACTTCGTAATCGCGCTCTCGCCAATGGTAATGGCGGTACTGATCGGCTTCCTGCTGCTGGATGAAAAGGACGACCAGACTCTGACCGTGTTACAGGTCACGCCCATGTCACTGAACACCTATATCGCCTACCGGCTGCTGGTGCCCACCCTGCTGAGCGTGATCGTGGTGTTCTTCATGTTCCCGCTGGCCGGGATCGGCGCGTGGGACCTGCGCCTCATGGCGCTGTCAGCGCTGGCGGCGGCTCCGCTGGCCCCGATGTTCACCATGTACCTCGCAGGCTTCGCCGAGAACAAGGTACAGGGCTTTGCCATGATGAAGCTGATGGGCGCCGTGCTGCTGCTGCCGGTCTTCGCGTATTTTGTCAGCGGTCCGGTGGAGTACCTGTTTGGGCTGGTGCCCACCTACTGGCCGTTCAAGGCCTACTGGATGCTGGAGGCGGGCCAGCCGGGGGCATGGCTGCCGCTGGTGATCGGCATCGTGTACCAGGTTGGGATCACGGTGCTGCTGGTGCAACGATTCAACAAGGTGCTGCACAAGTAACCCGCAACGCAACTTGATAACGGCCCATCGCGTGCATAGCCGAGATGGGCCGTTTTGCGTCCAACACCATGACGTTTGAGTCCCCGGTCGGGAGACTCTTCACATCCCCTGTTAACTGACATTTCATACAATGAGATCGACACAACCTACACTCAACAAGGACGGGAGCACATGCAACAGGATCAGGCCACGCTGGAAGCCCTGCGGCAGGGCTTCAAATACATGAACAAGTACCTCATGGTGCCGATGTGGAAGCTCGGCCTCGGCAAGCTGATCAACGTCTGGCCGGACGGCATGGGCCGCATTATGGTGCTGGTCCATACCGGGCGCAGCAGCGGCACCGTTTACCAGACGCCGGTCAACTACACCATCATTGATGGTGACGTGTACTGCACCGCCGGGTTCGGCCAGAATACGCAGTGGTACAAAAACATCATGGCAAGCCCCCGCATCGAGGTGTGGCTGCCGGATGGCTGGTGGGTCGGGGACGCGATGGACGTCACCGAGACCGACCCCGAGGCGCTCGCCAAGCTGCGCGAGGTGCTGATCGCCAGCGGGTTTGCGGCCTACGCCTTCGGCGATATGGACCCGCGCACCGATCCCGACGACGTCTTCGCAGAGAAAACCACCGACTACCGCCTGCTGCGCATCCGGCGCGTCGAGGCGCGGACCGGCAAAGGCGGCCCCGGTGAGTATGACTGGGTGTGGCCGTCACTGGCGATGCTGTTGGGTGTCCTGCTGCTGATCCGGCCCCGGCGTCGGCAGTAGCATGGCAGCATCAGATCGGCCCGCGTGGCGCATCGAGGCCGCGTTTGCGGCCCCCATCGTCGCACTTGTAACGGCCCTGTACGTCAACGGGTTTGCCCTGCGTGACCGTTACGAAGTCTTCCTGTATTTTCACGATATGGGGCCGGGTTTCGATACGGCCCCCTTCGGTGCGGTGACGGTGGGCCGTTACTGGATGACCGCGCAGCGAAGCTACTGGCACAGGGGGTGAAAGGCTGCCCCCAATCGCGAATACACCTTACTGCTCATCCCGGCTAGACGCCGCTTGGCAACCTGTGATAAGGTACTGGTAAGCAGTTAATACACACACACTTGGGTCACTTTAAGGAGATTGTCACATGGCTATCACAAAGAAGTACATGTCCAACAATGAAGTCTGTAAGGTGACGTTTGAACTGCCCGCCGATACCGACGCGAAACACAGCATCGGCGTGGCCGGGGACTGGAACAACTGGCATGCCGAGGAAACCCCGATGGTACGCCTGAAATCCGGCAAGTGGAAGGTCGAGATTCGGCTGCCCGCCGGGGAGGAATACCAGTTCCGCTATGTGATTGACCGGGAACGCTGGCACACGGATCTTGATGCCGACCGCATCGAAGGGAACCCCTACGGGGAAAAGAACGCCGTGATTGTGACGTAGGTCTTCGACCTGAAAGGCCAGGGGGACAGCCATGCCCACCGTATCAGTCAACGGAACCAACCTGTATTACGAACTCCACGGCGAGGGCGAACGCGTGCTGGTGCTGAACAACGGCGTCATCGCATCGACTTCGACATGGGCCAACCAACTTCCCGCCCTGGCTCCGCATCTGCGCGTGCTGCTGTATGACATGCGCGGGCAGGGGCAAAGCGGCAAGTGGGCCGAGGGCGACCCCGCTTACACATGGGAGCAGCACGCCGACGACCTCGCCGCGCTGCTGGATCATCTCGATATCCCACAGGCCGACATCGGCGGCATCTCCTACGGCGGGGAACTGACGCTGGTCTTCGCGCTGATGTACCCCGAACGCTGTAACAAACTGGTCATCGCCGACTCCGTCAGCCAAGTTGAGCCGCAGCTACAGGCCATCATTGAGAGCTGGATCGCATCGGCAGGGGCAGGCGATCACGAGGCGTTCTACCGCACGACATGGTACTGGAACTTCAGCGAGGCCTTCTTCGGGGCCTCGTATGACCTGCTGCTGGGCCGTATTTCGGCAGCGCAGGCCCTCGACCTGCCCTCGGTGGATCAATTGTGCCGCTGTTTCCTCAGCCTCGATGTAACCGACCGCCTGCCGGAGATCGCGCACCCGGCCTGCGTCATCGTCGGCGAAGCGGACATCCTCAAGCCGATTCACTACTCGGCCCTGATCGCGGAGCGGCTCCCCAACTCGGAACTGCACATCCTGCCCGGCGCGGGCCATGCCTCCTTCTGGGAAGCGAAGGATGCGTTTAACAGCATCGTGCTGGGGTTTTTGATGAAGGGCTAGAGGCAATACGGTTCGGTTAAGACAGGACTTACGCAGTAGGGGTTTGATGCATCAAACCCCTACTAACCATTGTGTTTTCAATAGAGGGTTCCATTGCGCAGATGCGGGAGGCAGCGCCCCCATGCCTCTTCCTATTCCCCCATCACCTCGGCATCGAAGAAAGCCAGCGTCTCCGTCAGCAGGCGGGCCAGCGGATCGGCGCGGAAGGTGTGAGGGCCATCCTCGTAGGGATAGAGGGTAACATCGACCCCGGCGGCGGTCATGGCTTCGGTCATCTCGACCGCCCACGTGTACGGCACCTGGTCGTCAGCGGTGCCGTGATGAATCTGCACCGGGACGCGGATTCGGTCGTAATAGGTGCTGGCGCTGATGGCAGCGAAGCCGCCAGGGTTGGTCGCCGGGGTGCCCCACTGCCCGGCGCTCCAATCGGCCCAGCCGGGCGAGAAGGTCTCGCGGATGTGGTGGTAATTAGCGGCCTGATCGCCGTGCATGGACCCGTACAGCACCACCGCATCGACCCGGTCGGAGATCACGGCAGCGCCCGCCGCCACCCCACCGCCCATTGAGTGCCCGATCAGGCCGACGCGGTGCTGATCGAGTACGTCAAGTGTATCAAGGGCTTCAACCGCGTTAAGGGTATCGACCACGTAGGGCATGCGCATCGGGTTGCCGCCGCCCGCAGCGCCGTTGTAGCCCCGAAAATCCGGCATCAGAACCGCGTAGCCGTGCAGGGCGTACTCATCACCCAGCGCACGCGAGTCGAGGCCCGGTTCGTAGTCATCGGGATGAATGTAGCCATGCAGCACAATGATGACCGGGTACGGTGGCTCGCCGTAGGTCGGCACATTGAGCAGCCCGGTCACGGTCAGGCCATCACTGGGATACTCAACCAGGTAGCGGTAAAACGGCCCGGTAGGCGGCAGCACCTCGCGAACGAGGATGTCGCCCTCGCCGTAGGTCCGGGCGGTCAGCGCCTCGATGGACCACGCCGTCAGCGGGTTTTCGGTGGGGGCAGGCCCCGGCGTGGTTGTCACGGGGGCGGCGGTTGTGGCAGGTGAAGATGTGGGGGTGTGCGTCGCGGTCGCTGGGGCGGTCGCTGGGGCGGTCGCTGGGGCGGTCGCTGTGAGTACGGGCGGCGGGGTCGAT
>CAYMGV010000132.1:0-4243 GCA_964390105.1 uncultured Anaerolineae bacterium
GCACCTTCGCCACTGCCCAGGCCCGCAGCGGGCGGGGCATCGGCGGCCATGTCGCTATCACTACCGATTTCGAAGGAAGGCGCAGCGGCGTCAGGCTCGGCCATTTCTTCTTCGGCAGGGGCTGCGTCGAAGTCTTCCGTAAAGCCACCGTCGTTTTCATCGAGGTTGGAGGCCGGTGCCTCCTCTCCGGTGGTGCCGGTGACGACTTGCTCACTCTGCGGTTCCTCGGCGGCCTTCGGAGCACACCCGGCTACGCAGAGGGACACGAACAGGATACCCAGTACCAGTGTTAACCATTTTATGCGGCGGTTCATCGTTCTTCTTCTCCCGTTGGTTTGTCGTTCTGTACTTATAGAACGTTCTACAGTATCGATGAGTTCCTTCAATTACGAAAGACGCCCGGTATCGCCTGCTGCCTGAAACCCACGCAAATCATTTGAGGAGGATCGATAACCCACGCTTTGAATGTGGATAAATCGTATGAGATTTATGATGAATGTCACACGGGGGGCATGACGCCCTGCACTATGGGCAAACCGGCAGGGCCAAGTAAACTCCCGGTTATGCTGGCTTGCTATGGGGGTTTTGCGGGCTTTGATTAACAGACTTTTGCGGTACAATAGGTAGAAATTTTTACGCAACGGGAGGAGAAGGCCGTGGCTCAACCTGAACACACTCATCACGACGAGCCTGAGTTCGACGAGGAGAACTTTACCCCAACTGGTGCCTGGACGCTGACGCTGGCGTACCTGGGCGTTTTCTTCCTGGCATGGGGTTCCGTCTATGTGCTGGAACTGCTGGCGAGGAGGTAAACACCGATGCATATCAACAAGTACGAGAGAAACTTCATCCGGTTAGGGGTCGCCATGCTGGTTGTGTTTGCTGGCCTGGTGGCGCTCAGTGTGTTTGGGCTGGGCGTGACTCTGCCGGGTGCGTTTGACCAGGTGGATCCGGAGGATGTACGGACTTCTGCTGACCCGCTGTTCTCGCGCCCCGGCGTCCGCGAGATTTATCCCGGTCGCTACGAGGTCGTGATGGTGGCCCGCCAGTATTCCTTCCTGCCGGATAACGTGCGCGTCCCGGTGGGGGCAGACGTCACCTTTCTGATCACCAGCGCCGATGTGATTCACGGGTTCAAGGTGTTTGATACCAACCTGAATGTCATGGTCATCCCAGGGCAGGTCAGCGAGGTTCATCATACCTTCAATGATGTGGGCTTCTACCCGTTCTACTGTCACGAATACTGTGGCGGGAGTCATCATATTATGGAGGGTGTTGTCGAGGTATATGACCCGGAACTTGAACCGACGCCAACCCCGGCCCCGACCGAAGAACCCGCTGAGGAAGACGCCGACACCGCCGACACCGCCGATGCAGAGGCCACCCCGGAAGCGGAAGACACCACAGACGATTCAACAGAGGGGGATAACTGATGGCTGCTGTAGCCTCCATGGGATCATCCGATACCCAGGCCGACATTTACCGCAATGAAAAGACCCTGGCGCTGCTCTACATGCTGGTCGCGTTTATCGCACTGGCACTGGGGTCACTGCCGGGCGTGTTCCAGGCATTCGAACACGTTGACAAGGTCATACCCGGCCTTGACCTGAACTGGTACCCGATGCCCATCTATGAGAACTATTACCAGGGGCTGACCGCCCACGGCGTGCTGAACGCACTGGTGTGGACGACCTTCTTCATCAGTGGATTCCAGATGATACTGACGGCCCGTTCACTGGAGCGCCCGATGAAGGTGCGCTGGTTAAGCTGGGCGGCGTTCGGCGTGATGATGGTGGGCCTTTCGATGGCGGCGTTCGCGATCCTGAGCGGCAATGCGTCGGTGCTGTATACCTTCTACCTGCCGCTGCAGGCTGCGTGGTATCACTATGTTGGCCTGACGCTGGTGGTGATCGGCACGTGGCTGCACTCCACCAACATCTACATGACGTGGCTGGCGTGGCGTAAGGATAACCCCGGCGAGAAGACCCCGATCCCGGTGGTGGGTGTACTCACGACGTGGATTGTGTGGGATATGGCAACGGTCGGTGTGGCAATCGAAATGCTGGTGATCGCGATCCCGTGGTCACTGGGTATCATCCCCGAAGCCAACCCGCTTCTGGCGCGTACGCTGTTCTGGTTCTTCGGGCATCCGCTGGTGTACTTCTGGCTGCTGCCGGCCTACACCTCATGGTACGGCCTCGTCCCGCGCCAGGCGGGCGGCAAGCTGTTCAGCGACTCACTGGCTCGCTTTGCCTTCCTGCTGTTCATTATCCTGTCGGTGCCGGTTGGGCTGCATCACCAGTTCACCGACCCCGGCGTGGGGCAGGGCCTCAAGGCCATTCACGCCGCGCTGACCTACGGCGTGATCGTGCCCTCGCTGATGACGGCCTTCACGCTGATGGCCTCGCTGGAGTTCGCGGGGAAGAAGCGAGGGGGGCGCTGGCTGGGTGGCTGGATCATGAAGCTGCCGTGGGGCGATCCGAGCTTTGCCGCGCAGGTGTTCGCCATGATCATCTTCGCCGCTGGTGGTGTTTCCGGCACGGTGAACGCGTCATACAGCCTGAATCTCGTGGTGCATAACACGACATGGGTGCCGGGGCACTTTCACCTGACGCTGGGGACTGCCGTCACGCTGAGCTTCATGGGCATCACGTACTGGCTGCTGCCGTACGTCACCGGGCGTAAGCTGTTCAGCCGTAGCGTCGGTGTGGCGCAGGCGTGGACATGGTTCATCGGCATGATCCTGTTCGGTCGCGGCATGCACTGGGCTGGCCTGCTGGGTGCCCCGCGCCGTGTGCCGTTCGCGGTGGCACCGTACTTTGATACCCTGCTCCAGGATACCGCCGACAAGCTGGCTGGCGGTCTCGAAGGGGCCATGCTGCTCACCGGGCTGGGTGGGCTGGTGCTGTTCGTCAGTGGGGTGCTGTACTTTACCAACGTCATTGGGACGTTTTTCATGGCTAAGCAGGCCGCAGACGATCAGGTCGATATACCGATTGCCGAGTCGCTGCACGGCTCCGAAGACACCCCGGCCATCCTTGATGACTGGCGTCCGTGGGTGCTGGCCGCGATTGCCATCGTGCTGCTCAGTTACGGCCCTGCCATCATCCAGGTGCTGTCTAACAGCGCGTTCAACGCGCCGGGGGCTGGCCCGGGTTTGTAGGAAGGGGCCGGTCAGGCAGGCTAATCAAAACAACAACACACCCCCGCTCCAGGCGAGCGGGGGTGTGTGCTGTGTAATAAGCTAACACGCGCTAGCCCTGGAGATGTGCCTCCAGGAACCAGAGGTCCTTATCCAGCACACGCTGAAGCTCGATCAGCAGGTCTTCTGTGGCGGTGTCGCCGAGGTCAGCAGCATCAGCACTGGCAATGCGGGTGTGTTTCGCCATCATGCCCCAGCGCTCGATCAGTGCCTCCAGCATTTCCTCACCGTTGGTCGCATCCAGCGGCCACGCCGTGATGCGTGAGGTCCCGGCAGCCATACGGACGGTGCCGTGGGCGTAGCCGCCCAACTGCGTAATACGCTCCGCGATCTGATCGATCATGCCCTCAATACGTTCGGCCTGTTCGTCAAACAGGTTATGAAGCTCAATAAAATGGATGCCTTTCACGTTCCAGTGAGCATGCTTCACCATGCTGTACAGGTCGGTGAGGTCGGCCAGTTCCGCGTTGAGCAGGTTGTTGATCTGAGTGCGGGTATCCTCGTCAATATCAATACGAGTGGAAAAAGTCAGTGTGGTTTGGTCAGTAATCATAGGGGGTCCCTTTCTATTGTGCTGCGTCATCTTCATCTCTGATTATAATGGCCGACCATTAGAATCGTATCAACGAAGGCTAAACACAATACGGTTCGATTTAGCAAACAGACTCTTAACCGAAACACCCCCCAATCAACTTGATTGGGGGGTGCTAACATCGCTGCCAGCGAATTGTTCATTGCTGCGCTGTGGCCGCGCTTACTGCACCATTTCGAGCAGCACGATCAGCAAGCCCTGGCCCTGGCCGATCAGCGTGATCAGGCCCGCGAACACGATGGAGACCATCGACATCAGTTTGATCAGGATGTTAAGGGCCGGGCCGGATGTATCCTTGAAGGGGTCACCCACGGTATCGCCGACAACCGCGGCTTTATGGGCTTCGGAGCCTTTACCGCCGTGCTCACCGGCCTCAATGTACTTCTTGGCGTTATCCCACGCGCCGCCTGCGTTCGCCATCATGATGGCGAACGCAGGCGGCGCGTGGG
>CAYMGV010000132.1:4262-7414 GCA_964390105.1 uncultured Anaerolineae bacterium
CCCGCCACACCGAACACCACGCCGATACCAACAGGAACCGCGACGGCGACAATGGCCGGGGCCACCATCTCGCGCTGGGCGCTGGCGGTGGAAATCTCGACACACTGGGCGTAATCGGGTTTTTGCTCACCGGTCAGGATGCCCGGCATCGCCTTGAACTGGCGGCGGACCTCCGCCACCATGTCACCGGCGGCACGGCCAACGGCGCGCATGGTCATCGCAGAGAAGTAAAAGGCGGTTGCGGCACCGGCAAACAGGCCGACCAGCATGGCCGGGTTGAGCAGGTTGGCATCGTAAAACACGATGAAATCTTCGATCTGCATGGTTGCCACCTGCATCATGATGCCGTTAGGCAGCATGACCTCGGTCACCGTTTCGAGGTTGATCAGGTTCAGGCGGATCTGCTCAAGATAAGCGGCCAGCAGTGCCAGCGCGGTCAGCGCGGCGGAGCCAATGGCAAAGCCCTTGCCGGTGGCGGCGGTGGTATTGCCCACCGCGTCCAGCGCGTCGGTGCGTTCACGGACAACCGGGGGCAGGTGGGCCATCTCGGCGTTGCCACCGGCATTGTCGGCGATGGGACCGTAGGCATCGGTGGCGAGCGTGAAGCCCAGCGTCGAGAGCATCGCTACGGCAGCAATGCCGACCCCGTACAGGCCCATCATGGTGTTGGCCGCGCCGCCCATCACATAGAAGCTGGTGGCGATGCCGAGCGCGATCACGGCGACCGGCACACCACCCGATTCCATACCCACGGCCAGCCCTTCGATCAGGGCGGTAGCCGGTGAAGTGTCAGCCTGCGACGCGATCTGACGGGTGGGTTCGAAGGCGTGCGACGTGTAATACTCGGTTGATTTACCGATCACGATGCCGACCACCAGCCCGGTCACCACGGATACCCAGATGGAAATGAAGTTCGGCAGGTCGAGGATGTACAACAGCGGCAGGGAGATCAAAGCCACGCCCATCGCGCTGATGTAATGACCACGGCTCAGCGCGTTGATCAGGTCTTCCTGGTCGGCCTCATCCTTGGCACGGACCGCGAACAGGCTCAGGATACTGGATACAATGCCAATGGCAACCACGCCCATCGGTGCGGCGATCATACGGAGTTGGACGATCATCTCGGACTGGCTGCCCCAGAACGCTGGCCCGGCCAGCGCTGCGGCTGCGACGCCAAGCGTCGCCGTGGCGAGGATGGACCCCGCAAACGATTCGTACAGGTCGGCACCCATACCGGCCACATCACCGACATTGTCCCCCACGTTGTCAGCGATGGTGGCGGGGTTGCGCGGGTCATCTTCCGGGATGCCTGCCTCGATCTTACCGACGAGGTCGGCACCGACATCAGCAGCCTTGGTGTAGATGCCGCCACCCACGCGGGCAAACAGCGCCTGCAGGGAGGCTCCCATCGCACCACCCAGCATCGAGGCGGTGATCACGCTCAGCGGGTTGGCAACGACCAGCGGGTTCGGCGCACCGAGGAAGGTATCGGGGAACCAGCCGGGGAAGACGTAATACATCATCAGGAACCAGAACGAGAAATCAATGATGACGAATGCCACCACCGATAAGCCCATGATCGCACCGGCGCGCAGCGCCACGTTGAGGCCGCTGTTGAGGCTCTCACTGGCGGCCTGGGCTGTCCGTGCGGAGGCATTGGTTGCCGTCCGCATGCCGATGTAGCCTGTCAGCGCGGAGAAGAATCCGCCCGTCAGGAAGGCAAACGGTACGACCGGGTTCTGCACACCCAGGATTGCCATCACCAGGAACACCACGAACAGCACCGCGAATACGATCCCGCTGATGCGGTATTGACGGGTGAGATATGCCATCGCGCCGTCCCGGACCGCCTGCGCGATCTCGATCATCTCCTCGTTCCCCTCGCTGCGCGCCATGATACCCCGGTAAAACACCGCGGCCACGATCAGCGCCAAGACAGCGCCTGCCGGCGCCAGCCACCATACCCATGGCAGCGCTATCCGTTCGATATCCATCTTCTGTCATCCTCCATCGTTGTGAGAGTCAATCTGTGAAGGTGGGCTGCGCAGATTCCCACCCGGAAGCACATGAAAACACCAAACAAGGGCCAGCCGTGAGGCTGGCACGCAGGATTGTACCCTGTTGAACAAATGATTTCACATCCCCGGCAAATCTGACCGATTATACCCGGTAAGGGTATCATGCGGCGGTTGTTGGGGGGCCGTTACCGCCCCTGTAACCTCGGGTCAGCGACGTCATGCAGCCCACGGGCGATGAAGTAAAACGCGGCGGAGAAGGCCGACAGGCTGAGGGTGGGGGCCAGCAGCGCGATCCACGGGATGGTGGGATTGACCACGGTAAACGCGATGGCGTTGTAGACCATGGTGCCCCAGTTAAGGCGGATATCGGTGCGCAGGCCGAGGAAAGCGATGAAGCCATCGGCGATGACAGCCCCGGCGACGGTCAGCATCATGTGGATGAGAACCAGCGGCATCAGGTGCGGGATCAGATGGCGCGTGATGATGTGCCACGGCCCGGCCCCGGAAACGCGCGCCGCCGCGATGAAGGGGCGCTTCATCAGGATGAGGGCCTGTGCGCGCAGCACGATGGCGGCGCTGCTGGCCCCGGTTAGCAGGCCGTACAGCAGGCCGAACTCCAGCGTGCCGATCTCGGCGTAGAAGCGTGCGCCGAGGATCACCATGACGATGGGCACGGGCAGCACCAGCAGCGCATTGGAGAGGTTGCTCAGCACGCTATCCAGCGGACCCCGCCAGTACGCCGAGACCACCGCGATCAGGGTGGCGACGACCGCCATGGTCAGTGAGGCCGAGATGGCCAGCGTAAAGCTGGGGCGGGTCGAGGCCAGCAGCACACTCAGGTTATCGCGCCCCATTGAATCGATGCCCAGCAGATGGCCGCGCGTTGGGCCATAGGGCCACGGTTGGATCGAGGCGTCAAAGCCCACCTGTGGGTCATACATGCCGCGCGGCATGATCGGCGTGCCCAGCAGGATGGGATGGATGATCGCCATCAGGCCGAAGATCACCAACAGCGCCAGCCCCATCATGGCGAGGCGGTTGGCCCGGAAGATGCGCCAGTCGCGCTGAACGTGGTACGACCACACGCTGAACCGGTTGTCGCGGCGGTCCGATTTGGTGGGGGCCTGAAGCGGG
>CAYMGV010000133.1:0-7297 GCA_964390105.1 uncultured Anaerolineae bacterium
GCCGCTCTCGCCGTTTGAGAAGATCAGGCCGGAGATGCAGGCCCGCATCACCTATGCGGCAGGCGAAAGCTACGAGGCCCTGCGGGGATGGCTGATGGCGTACCGCGCCGCCGACCCCGCCCCACTTGATCACCTGTTTAACCGCCTGTTCGGGGAGCGGCTGTCACAGGAAGGCTATGGCTTCCATAATGACCCCGAGGCAGGCCGCATCATCGCGGAACTGGTTGAATCAGCTCAGAAGTTCCGGCAGGCGCTCTATCCCGGCGGCATCACCAGTTCCGGTATCATGCTGGAGGTTGGCAAACGCTATTACGCGATTGTGCAGCAGGGCTTGTTGGCCGCACTGTACATCACAAGCTGGCAGGATGAGGGTGCCGACGCCGTTTACATGGTCCCGGCCTATACCTTCCTGGTGCGCAACCGCTCCGCCCGCTACCAGTTCTGGCTGGATGTCGGTTCGGTGGGTTGGTGGGAGCGCCTCGACCAGCCGCTCACGCACCCTTACGTGCTGGCCCCCGACTGGACGTTTGGCCGCACCTGGACTGACCGCGACGAGTACGAACACCAACAGGAGATGCTGTACCGCCTGATGATCGGGCTGGTGCGCCGCTGCGAGGATCATGTTTACCTCGGTATCAGCGACCTCGGTGAACAGGGCTTTGAGCAGCGCGGCCCGATGCTGCGCGTCTTCCAGGGCATCCTCAAACGAACCGGTGGCATTGAGGAGGTGACCGAATGAGTGACATCTCCCTGCGTGACTCACAACAGCAGGTCGTCGGTTACAGCGGCGGCAAGATGGGCGTCGCGGCGGTGCCTGGTGCCGGTAAGACTTTCACGCTTTCCTATCTCGCTGCCCAGCTGGTCGAGCGGTTAGGCGGTGATGGTGACATCGAGGAACAGGAAGTGCTGATCGTCACGCTGACCAACTCGGCGGTCAACTCCTTCCGCAAGCGCATCGCCGAGCTGCTGCGCACCGAGCGCGGCTTGCTGCCTTACGTCGGCTACCGCGTCCGCACGCTGCACGGCCTCGCGAATGATATCGTCCGTATGCGGCCCGGCCTCGTCGGCCTGTCCGAGAGTTTTGATATCGTCGATGAGCGTGTCGCCACGGGCATCATAACCGATCTGGCTGAGAACTGGGTCCGTACCAGTTGGGAAGATGCGCTGCCATATGTTGGCGGCAAGTTCGATAACGTCGATGACCCGCGCCAGGTTCAGTATTTCATGCGCAACAACGGCATCGGCCTGATCGAGGACATCGCCAACGTCACCATCCGGCTGGCAAAAGACAAAGGCTGGGAGCCGGACAAGATGCGCGCCAAACTCGCCGAGGCCGGTCAACCGCTGATCCTTGCTGGCATCGGCATTGACCTCTACGAAGCTTACCAGCGCAACCTCGGCTATCGCGGGGCCGTCGATTTCAACGACCTGATCCGGCTGGCGATGCAAGCCTTCGAGCTTGACCCCGACTTCCTCCAGCGCCTCCAGCGCCGCTGGCCCTACATTCTTGAGGACGAGGCGCAGGACAGCAGCGAATCGCAGGATCACATGCTGCGTGCGCTCTCCAGCGATACTAACTGGGTTCGCGTTGGCGACCCCAACCAGTCGATCTACACCACCTTCACCACCGCTGACGCCAACATCCTGCGCGGTTTCATCGAGCATGAGGACGGCGTCAACAGCCACCCGCTGCCGGAATCGGGCCGGTCATCGCCCGCCATCATCCGCCTGGCCAATGAGCTGGTCCGCTGGAGCCGTACCGCCCCGGACGTCAGCCATCTGAGCAATACCTTCTTTCCGCAGGACATCATCCCGACCCGCCACGGTGACCCGCAGCCCAACCCGCCTAACGGGCAGGTCTACATCGATTGGGAGTCCGGGAAAAACATCACGCCCGAACGTGAGATCAACCGCGTGGCCCGCTCACTGGAGAAGTGGCTGCCCGATCACAAGGACTGGACTGTTGCGGTACTGGTACCGGAGAACACCCACGGCTTCAAGGTCGCGGAGGCGCTCAAGGAGCTTGAGATTCCCTACGAGGAACTCCTGCGTAGTACCTCCGCCACTCGAAACGCGGCGGGCAAGCTGCAGGCCGTCTTTGACTTTCTCTCCGAGCCGACTAATGGCCGCGCCCTTGCTCGCCTGTTTCGCGAAGTATGGTGGCCGCTGGTGGGAGGGGATGAGGATGACGAGGCCGCCGTCACCCGGCGCGAGGAGATCGCCCAGGCCATGCACAACATGGCCGCCACCGAGGACTTCCTGTGGCCCGGCCCCGAAGGCGGCTGGGGACCCGAATGGAAAGAGGGCGAACCCGACCCCGCATTAGAGGAAATGCTCGCTGCGTTCCGCGCGCAGGTCCGTCTGTGGCTGGAGGCTACGCTCCTCCCCGTCGATCAACTGCTGCTGACCGTGGCCGGGGAGCTGTTCACCAGCCCCACCAATCTGGCCCTCGCCCACAAGATCGCGGTGGTGCTGCGCGGCATCTCCGATAACAACACCGACTATCGCCTGCCCGAACTCACGCAGGAACTGCGCGTCATCGCTGATAACCAGCGCCGCTTCCTCGGCTTCGACGATGCCGGGGATGGCTATGAGCCGGTGCCCGGCCAGGTCACCATCGCCACCATGCACGCCGCCAAGGGTCTCGAATGGGACCGCGTCTACCTGATGTCGGTCAACAACTACAGCTTCCCCTCCGGCAGCACCGGCGATTCCTATATCGGCGAGCGCTGGTTCATCCGTGACGAGCTCAACATCCAGGCCGAGACCGGCGCCCAGCTTGAATTGCTGATGGAGAAGCGCGCCGACGAGTACCACGAGGGGGCCGCCTCACTGAAGGCCCGCGTTGAGTATGCGCAGGAGCGGCTTCGGCTGCTGTATGTCGGCATCACCCGCGCCCGGCGCGACCTGATTCTGATGTGGAACATGGGCCGCTTCTGGGATCGCGGCCTGCAGGCCGAACCCGCCCAGGCGCTGATAGCGCTGCATCGTTTCTGGGAGAAGGAACTGAAATCATGACGACACCCAGCCCATTCAGTCATTGGCAGGCAGCCATCGATGCGGATGCCGCCACTTCCAAACCCGCCGCGGAGACCAAATCGCTTGCCACGCTGCGATCCAACTTCCAGTTCAGCCAGGGCAGTTTACAGGATTACATGGACTGCGCCCGCCGTTTTCAGCTTCGTTACGTGCAGGGTCAGCGCTGGCCCGCTGTGCAGGCCGAACCGATTGAGGAGCATGAACGCCTGATGGAAAAGGGCAGCGAGTTTCACCTGCTGGTACAGCGTCACCTGCTGGGCATCCCGGTCGAGCAGGTGACCCCCGCCGACCCCGAGATCGCGGCGTGGTGGGATGCCTACCTGAAAAGCCCGCCGCCCGGCCTGCCGGAGAAGCGCCTGCCTGAAGTGCAGTTGTCGGCAGGCGTTGCCGGGGGGCGTTTGCTGGCCCGCTACGACATGCTAGCCATCGACCCCGGCGAGCGGGTTGTCATCGTCGATTGGAAGACCACCCGCGCCCACCCGCCTCGCGAGACGCTGGCCCGCCGCATGCAGACGCTGGTGTACCCCTACGTGCTGGTCGAGGCTGGGAGGGCGTTGTTTGGCGGCCCCATCCGGCCCGAACAGGTCTCGTTCGTGTACTGGTTCTCGAATCGGCCCGCCAACGTCGAGGTCTTCTCGTATAGCACCGATCAGCATGAGGCCAACCGGGCGCGCTTTGAGGAGACGATCCGCGAGATCAACGAGCGCGACCCCGATGAGGTGTGGCCGCTAACCGCAGATGTGACTCGCTGCGGTTACTGCGTCTATCGCTCCCTGTGTGAGCGCGGCGTGCAGGCCGCCCCCCTCAGTGAGGCTGCTGATATCGACGAGTTCAACTTCACTTTTGATTTCGACCTTGATACCGTCGAGGAACTGGCGTTTTAACGACGATGGTTCGCTGGCAGGTGGGGTCTATTTACGATAAGGTAGCCATGCTTGAATGATCGTATTGCTTTACGAGTAATAGTAGCATGACCGAAACACCCACCCCTTCCCACCAAATCGAACCCAGCACCCGGCGAAACCGCGCCAGCTTTTTGCTGGTGAGTGCCGGGGTGCTGCTGGTCGTGGTGGGGGCGCTGGGCATGGCAACGACCTTTGTACTGGATGCCCCACCACGGGCTGCCGAGGAACCCGGCGGCATGATACCACCCGAAGACATTGAGACAACCGGCAAAGCCCCCACCGCGACTTTGACCCTGCGACCGGGCGCACCGACACCGCTTCCCCCGCCAACGCTGATCGCACCTGCCGGGAGTACGCCTGTTCCGGCAGAAACCACAGGTGCAGGCACCCCGACCGCCGCGCTGAACCCCACCCAGACTTATGACCTGCCCATTATCGAGTGGACGCAGGCGGAGATTTACGCATTGCAATGGACCTGCTACGGTGAGGTTGGCGGGATGCAGGAGGTCAAGATCGATGCCTGCTGGTCCGTCATCTCGACTGTCCGGGCACGCTATGCCTACAGCAACGGCTTCACGGAGACTGATGTGATCGGTACACTGTCACGGCCCGGCCAGTTCTCCATCACTTTTTACACTGACCGCCCCGGCCCGGATGACGAACTCAACTGGGCCGTTGATCAATACCGCGCGGGGGCGCGTGGCTCCTGCAACGGCTACCTGTATTTCGACTCCGCGCCGGGCGGGCCGTCGCTGTGTGTCATCCGTGCGGCGAACGGCCAATGGGTCGAATTTCATAACGGTTGGAATTGACAGAACGCCCGTAGTCGTCTACCCTTTTGTTAGGCGTGCATCCCGATGGCACCCAACTTCTGCGAGGATACCAATGAGCGACGACATTTTCTCAGCATTTGATAGCGGCCCCAGTGATGACGACGATTTGTTCGCGCCCTTCGAGGCGGAGAGCCTGGGTGATGACGATCCGTTTGCATCAGGCCCACCTTTTGCGAGTGCTGGCGAGGCAGAGGACCCTTTTGCCGGGCTGGATTCGCCGTCACCGGGCGTTGATGACAACTCGGACTGGCTGAGCAGTGCGGGCGGCTTTGGCGATTCACCGGCGTTCTCCTCGACCGCTGAGTTTGAAGATGACGAGAGCGGCGGGTTTATGGCGGATGGCGGGCCGCTGGCCGGTGTAGCCTCGTCCGGTGCGGTGTTCGGCCTGATGCCGATGCAGCGCATGGTGCTGGCCTTCTTCCTGTTCATCAACGTGCTGATCTTCTCCTGCGCCATCCTGCTGATCACGGGCACCATCCGCCCGTAAAGGGCACCTCACCCCAGTAGAATCAACCGGGCCGAGTCACTGTGACTCGGCCCTTTTTACCTCACCCCACCCGCGCTGCGCGCTCCCGCCTCTCACCGCGTATTCTCCTGCGATAGCATCCCTATTTAGGTGTCAGGCAATCAGCAATTGATATAATCTTACACCTCCTCATCAGGCAAAGCCTGATGAGAAAGCGCGGTGCAGGGGCGCGCCGCCCCTGCCGGGGTGTGGGGCAGCGCCCCACATTCTCCCCCTGTTTATCTACTCCTCCGCCGTCAGCCGGTAATGCGCCTGCAAACTGCGTACCGAGACGCCCTTCTGTTTGAGGCGGCGGATGCCCAGCACGGCGGCCTGTGCAGCGCTGAGGGTGGTGGTCATCGGGATGCCGTAGCGGACGGCATTGGTGCGCAGCACCATCCCTGCCGAGTGCGCGATGCGGCCCAGCGGCGTGTTGATGATCAGATCGACCTTGCCATCACGCATCAGCGTGACGATGTTGTAGTCGGCATTCTCGTTGATCTTGGGGACGTAGGTCACGGGCAGCCCGGTCCGCTCGAAGAAATCGGCGGTGCCGCGCGTCGCCATGATGGTGAAGCCCATCGTGTGCAGGTCCCTGGCGACCTTCAGCGCGGCGCTCTTGTCGTAGTCGTTGACGCTGATAAACACCGCCCCCTCAAGCGGCAGTTCATCGCCAGCGGCAAGCTGTGCCTTGGCAAACGCCTCCCCGAAACGGCTGGCGTGGCCCATCACCTCGCCGGTGCTGCGCATCTCCGGCCCCAGCCGTGCATCGACACCGAGGAACTTCCGGAAGGGCAGCACCGCCTCCTTGACGAAGAAGCCGTACACGCGCGGTTCCTCGATCAAACCCTGCGATTTCAGGGATTCACCCATCAGCGCCCGCGTCGCAACCTTCGCCATTGGCACGCCGGTGGCCTTGCTGACATACGGGATCGTGCGGCTGGCCCGTGGGTTGACCTCCAGCACGTACACCACATCATCCCTGATGGCAAACTGCACGTTCATCAGCCCGACGACATCCAGCGCACGGGCCAGTGCCTCGGTGTAATCGCGGATGTGGGAGAGATGAAACAACGAGATTTTATAAGGCGGGATCACACAGGCTGAGTCCCCGCTGTGGACGCCCGCCTCCTCGATGTGCTGCATCACCCCGCCGATCACCACGCGCTCACCGTCTGAGACGGCATCCACATCAACCTCGTAGGTATCTTCGAGGTATTCGTCGATCAGGATCGCGTTGCCGGGGTTGGCCTCAAAGGCGTTAGCAACATACTCGACAAGGTCTTCCTCGCCGTAGACGATCGCCATGGCCCGCCCGCCCAGCACGTAGGAGGGCCGAACGATGACCGGGTAGCCGATGGCCTCGGCGGTGGCGCGTGCCTGATCGATGCTGTGCGCCATGCCGTGTTCAGGCACCGGGATATCCAGCCCCTTCGCCAGCGCCACGAAGCGCTCACGGTCCTCGGCGATGTCAATCGAATCAGGGCTGGTGCCGAGGATCGGCACGCCTGCCGCCTTGAGGCCCGCCGAGAGCTTGAGCGGAGTCTGCCCGCCAAACTGCACGATCACGCCGTGCGGTTGTTCGCGCTCGCAGATGGTCAGTACATGCTCGATGTCCAGCGGCTCGAAGTACAACCGGTCCGAGGTGTCATAGTCCGTGCTGACCGTTTCCGGGTTGCAGTTGACCATGATGGCCTCGTACCCGGCATCACGCAGGGCAAAGGCCGCGTGGACGCAGCAGTAATCAAACTCAATGCCCTGCCCGATGCGGTTCGGCCCGCTGCCGAGGATGATCACCTTCTCGCGGTCGGTGGGCGGTGCTTCGCTCTCACTCTCATACGAGCTGTACATGTAGGGCGTAAAGGACACAAACTCAGCGGCACAGGTATCGACCACATGGTAAGTACTCTCGATGCCCAGTGCCTTACGGCGGTCCCGCACCTCGCCCTCGTCGAAGGCCGGTTCCGCCGACCCTGCCGGGGCCGAGTAAAGGAAGATCTTCAAGAATAGGCATT
>CAYMGV010000134.1:0-7236 GCA_964390105.1 uncultured Anaerolineae bacterium
GATTCGTCCGCAAGGCCGGCAGGTCGCGGAAGCCGGGCTGACGGCCAGCGTGATCGATGTGCGGGGGCAGCCGGTGGCCGGGGCGGTTGTTCGTTTTGCCGATGGGGCCAGTGCCACCGCCGATGGGTACGGCGTGATCCGCATCGAACGGCTGGCGGGTGAGTACGGGATCGAGGTGGTGGACGGCGGCGCTCACGGTGAAGCGCATCCGGGGCCGGTCACACTGACCTATGACCAGGCCACTGCCGTCACATGGACGGTGCGGCCCACCGAGAACCTGATCCCCAATGGGGATTTCAACACGGGGTCACTGGGCTGGACGTGGAATGCCGAACCGGACGTGGGTATCGTCAGCCATCATGACGACACCATGTTAAGCATCAGCGGGCACCGCAGGCCGTGGGGGGCACCATCAGCCTCCGTGACGGTAACTATCCCGGTAGAGGCTGCCAGCCCGCTGCTGTTGTTTAGTTACCGGATGCCGGAGGCTGGGCAAGTGCTGCGCCTGCGTGTCATCGATGGGGCGTCACAGCGTACGCTGTGGACGCACAACGACGATGCCCTCTCGTTTGCTGAGGTGCGCCTTGAGATGGGGGAATACCGGGGTCGCGAGATCACGCTGGTGTTTGACCTGTGGGGACCCAAGGACGCCGTATCGACGCAGGCCGTCATCGACCGGGTGCAGTTGGTGGATGTGCCGGGGGGATAGGGAAAAGAGGCCAGGGGCCAGTGAGGTTGGCTTCGCTGCGCGGTAGGCTGAGGGCTGATACCGAAACACAAAAAGGGCCCACGTTGTGATGTGGGCCCTTTTGATTGGCTCTCAAACAGTTAGTTCGCGGCGTTTCCATCCATGCGCTCGTACTTCGGAGCGTAGGCACCGTTATCCTTCTTGACATAGCTCAGCTTCATTACCGCCTTCACCACGTCGCCCTTGCGGGCCTTACCAACCGTTTTCTTAGCGCCTTTTTTACCAGCCATCAGGGTTCCTCCTGCAAATGTCTTTCAGTTCAACCTGCGATTATACCGATTAGTTCTCGGTGCCACCAGTATCGCCGCCACTGAAGACCTGATCGATCACGCTGTTGAGTGAGAAATCACCCGGTACGATGGCCTGTGGCAGTGCAGTAGGCACCTGTACGTCATAGAACTGGATGACGTATTCCAGGGTGACCGGGTCGGTACTTACTTCCTCGACGTTGTTATCGAGCGCACTGCGCAGCGCCAGCGTGATATCTGCACCCTGCTC
The DNA here is from genome assembly GCA_964390105.1 of uncultured Anaerolineae bacterium. Lineage (GTDB taxonomy): Bacteria > Chloroflexota > Anaerolineae > Aggregatilineales > UBA3940 > CAYMGV01. Next base: position 1,247 of record CAYMGV010000134.1, read on the forward strand.
AATGGCGTACTTCAGGACAAGGGCATCCTGGCGGCTGAGGGCCAGCGAGATAATATCCGGTTCAACGATCACGGGAAGCGGTGTTGGCTGCACTTCACCGGTTTCACCGGTTTCACCGGCAGCCGGGTCAGGTGTGGGCGGCGGCGCAGGCGTGATCACGATAGGCTCGTAGATGTCGATCAAATCAAACGTGCCGACCTGCATCACAGTGGCATTATCGATCACAAGCTGGGTGACCTGCCGTGCGATCTGCCCGCCGGAATCTGCCGAGGGCATGACAATCAGCGTGCTGCCAAACGGGCCATCTTCCTGGCGACCGTTGGCATACTGAAGGCTGCCGAGACCCACTGCAACCAGTTCGGGGTCATTGGTCAGCAGCAGCGCATCGTTGGGCAGCAGAGACTGGAATTCCTCATCCACATCGACGAACTGGAAGCTCATCATGATATCGACATGGTCACCCTCACGCAGGGAGTAGCCCGCAGCGGAGAGGCGGTCAATCGGGATGGTCATCATCACCGAACCCGACGGGATGAGCAGAGATATATCAGACCCCGCATCCCCGATGCCAGTCGGCTGATCACCCGGGGTCAGCATGAAGTCGAGGACCGGCTGCCCGGAGATGATATCCACACGGGCGATACGGTCATCGACCTGGTCCAGCCCGGCGTTATCATCCACAACCAGCACGTCAATCGGCGGCTGCGCTTCAGCCAGAATCGGCCAGCGCAAGATCGTCACGTCATTGGCCGTAAGCTGCGCGCCACGCGGGATATCCCGGGCGGCCACGATGATGTCAATCGTCGGCGGAGGGGTTGGGGTGGGAGGTTCGACATCCTGCTGCGGCGCGTCGGCGGTGCCGCCATCATTCCCCAGGACACCCTGGAGGAAGAAAATGGCACCCACACCGATCACCAGCACGATCAGGATCAGGACTATTAGAATCAAGCCTGTACGGCGGCCACGGCCAGCACTCATTGTGCTATCTCCTGATTGGTTACTTGGTCAGTCATGATGATTATCAGTACAGGACGAACGGAAAACCGCCCGTCCTCGTTATTATACGATACATTGATATGCAAGCAAATGATACAAGAGATCAGGCCTAAAGGAAAGCGCCCACCTCTCGGTATGACACTGTATAGCAAAGTGCCCCACCCACAGGAGGGGCGGGGCACCGGGTTGATCAGATTCAGCTACTGAATAAGGACCGGGCGGGCATCCACGATGAGGTCCCACACGATAGTATCGTTGCTGTCCCCGGCATAACTGACAAACAGACGCCCGCCGTAAAACGGCACATCATTGATGGCGTCGGTGTTGCCTTCGCTGGGAATATAGAAGCTGTACACGTTCCACGCACTGGCATTACGCTTGGCAAACCAGTACGTATAGATCGGGTCTGTTGCGCCGGGATTGTAGCGATGATGCGTGCGATCCGCGCCCCAGTCCTCACAGTCCGTGCTGTTACCGGCAGCCACACTTGACCCATCGAAACAGGCCGTCCAGTCCCGCGTGGAGACCGTATCAAGGTAGAACACCGTCGGCCCACGAGAAGGATTGAACGTGCCGTCGGGGTCGAACACGCGGATGGTGAACAACTGCCCGGCAAACTGCGGGCCAACATAGGCCAGTGGCAGCTCAACACGAGCCGGGATGTTAGAGTTCATCGGCAGGTGACCGATACCATACACGCCAACACCGTAGGAACTGTGCAGGTTACTATTACCAAGCTGATGCTGTTGGCGCATGTAGTACTGGCGTGCGTTCACGTTCGCGGGGGCGGTGAACAGGTAGTCCCCGGCATCGGCGGAACGCGGCGGCCCGGCCCAGAGTTCGAAGCCGTTTTCGGAGCCACCGGCAACCGAGCGTATGTCAAGATACAGGTCACGGATATTGGAACCTTCCTGGACCACGATGTCGGGGACTTCGTCACTGGACCCATTCAGGTACACGATGAAGTCACCGTCACCCGCACAGTTGCCCGCCGGGGCTGCCCAGTCGGGGTTAGCGGTCTGGAAGCCAGTACATGATTCGGTGTACGTGGGCGGCTCAGCGGCTGAGGTCAGGTCGTAAATACCATCTGTTATGACAGGTCCCTGGTCGGCACCGCCGGTATAACCCGGCTGGCGTTCAGCGGCAGGTGCCCCCGGCGAGACCCACATGAGGTCCGTGGCGCGGGCTTCCTCACCCCCAACGGTGTAATCTGCATTGGGAACGGTGGTGTTGTTGAATGACAGCCCGCCGTTATCGGAGTCGGCCTTGCCGATATAGGTAGCCAGGTCAACTTCCTCGGTCGTGCCGTCGGGCAGTTCACGATAGTAGTACAAACGATACACTGTACGGGTGTTGACATCCCCGGTATAGGAACCCGGCTCGGAACATCCTGTGTCCCGGCGGTTCTCATCGATGCGGATGAACCAGAACGGCATACGGTCGGTTAGCGGCACATTGGGGCCGATACTGCCATTGGTATTCAAATTGATCAGCGAGGCATCCTTACGGTCGTTACTGGTTCCGTTGATGTTGGGATACGCCTGATCATTCAGCGGGTTAAAAACCGTTGCGGTGTTGACGTTCGGGCTGCCCGTATCGGGGTCAAGAATGTCCAGCCGGACGGCAGGATCACCCGCAAAGCCGTTTGCTGCCCAATCTGTGATATAAGATTCCGGGATGCGAACACGGTAGGTGTAGGTCCAATCGCCATCGGTCGGGGTGTCGGTTGAATAGGGGTCGCCGAAGTTAGGGCAGCTCCCCGGGCCGAACACCGATTGGTTGCTGGCACGCACATAGCCGTATTCACTCGTATCGCTGGCGTAGATATCGACCAGCGGCAGGTACTGGGCTTTTGCCGATGCCCATAACGGGAAACTGTCAAACCCGACAAGGTGCATGAAGTACGTTTCGGCATTCCAGCGGGCCACCACTTCGTACTCTACCGAGCCGGGGACCTTGCCTTCAGAACGCGTACCACAGTATTCATCGGTCGTCCAGTCCACTGAGTCGCACTCGACCGGTGCCGCACTCAGCGTGATGCCGTTGGCACCCAACAGTTGGGTACCACGATTATTGGCGGCTTCCAGCCCGTCAGAGGCATCCCCGTATTTATAGAGATCGACCACCCCAGCCAGTGCCGCCGCATCGACGGACCGGGCAAGCTGGGCGCGACGCAGGAACATGATGCCGGTATCGACGGCAATACCGCCTGCCACCAACAGCCCGATCATCGCCAGCGCCAGCAGCAGGATGATCTGCCCTGGACTTTTATCACTGAGTGCAGCGTGCAGGCTATTTGCCTTGCGCCTGATCAATTTACTCATAGGTCCCCACTACCTTTACTTTCTCAACTACCGAGAATATCCTGACCACACGTGGTGTCCCAGCGGATGAATTCGACTTCAAGCCAGTTCAAAGCGGTGCTGTCATAATCAGAGATACGAACGACCGCAAACCCGGCCACCTGCACCTGGTACAGCCCCGACCCACCTTCGTACTGTTCGCCGCCATCAAAGACGAGGATGCGCAGCGCACGCGGCTGACCAACAGGATCGCCACTATCATTGAGTGGCTGCTGCATGTGCCCATCGAGGACGGTGCTGACAGCCCCCACGTTGATGGCATCACTGAGTACCACCATATCATTAATGTTAATTGATGTGTCCTGGGGAATGGTTACAGGCAGTTCAAGATACCCGCTGATGGGGTCCTTGCTGTTGGGTGATGCCATTGATGCGACCAGGTCGGCCTGGGTCACGTTGCGCCAGGCAAGGAACTCGAAGCCGGTATCCCCACGGTTAGCACGGAAGACGTCACCTTCGCGGGCATTGGCAAACGTCCGTGTACCGGAGTCGGCGGTCACATCGATGTCATAGCCAATCGGGTACAGGCTGCACCCTTCCTCAAGGCCGGAAATCGCAGACTGCTCAACCTCCTGCCGCAGGATGGCCTGTGACGCCATCGGGATAAACCCCGAGACATCCTCGACCTCGAAGAACGGCAGGTTCAGGATCGAGTCGGCGCGATAATACACCGATACCGCCACAAAGCGTGTGCCTGTGACGCCACTGGCGTAGGTATCGTCGGTTCGCGGCGCATTCTGAATGCGCTCAATGGTGGCTAACGGCGTCGCACCGGGGAAGCCGGTCAGCACACATGTCGGCGTCCCGGCAACCTGTGGGAAAGCACAGGCGGGTGAGGCGGCACCCCAGGTTGCTCGCGATGTGTCACCCTGCCAGAACCAGTTGGTTTGGCTGGTATCTGCAACCGGGCGTACCACCCACACTTCAAGGCGGCCATTGGCTTCTGCCGGGCTGTTATAGCCCAGTGCCTGCGCGGCCACATCGACGATACCTTCATCAGAACCGCCAGCCGCACCAAAGCGGGCGGCCTCGCGAGCCGCTGCGGTGATCGTGTTATAGTTGTTCAGGGCGTTGCTGACCTCCAGCACGCCAGCCACAATCACCAGCAGTACGGGCAGCACCAGCGTGAACTCGGCCAGGCTTTGCCCCTTTTGCCTGCGGTTTTGTTTGGTTGACGGTGCGAAACGCTTACGAGCGCCTTGGAGCCATCTCATATTTTACCTCACTAAACCAGTAACCCCATCCACACGTATTGCACACCCTACTTCACCTGTATCAAGGTCAACGGCGGACAAATCCCACACCAGGGTGACATTGTCCACTGCTGTCGAGAAACGCGCCTCGACGTAGTAGTTTGATGTCCCTGACAGCGTGTCTCCACATTCCTGCTGGAATGTGCCCAGTGCAATACCGCTATCTACCTGCCAGCGGGCATCATCAAGGAGAGCCGGGATAGTCATCCATGTCGTCGTATCAACGGCACGGACGGCCCCATTTTCCCCGACGACGACCTCAGCCATCTCACGGTTTGACGGCAGATAGAAGAAATACGTCCATCCGGTTCGTCCAGCGCCCAGTTGAACTGTATCGATTGACGGATACCACAGGCCAGTCACGGTCATCAACCGCGCCCCGGCGTCCCGGCCTCGCGCCGCTTCGACTGCGGGCACATAGGCCTCACGGGCGGTTGGCTGTGCGTAGTTGGGCACCGGTTCCTCGATGGGTGCCAGTGGCGGAGGATCAGGCCGGAACAGCACCACCGACGCCAACGCACCTATCAGGCCGCATAACAGGACCATGACGAACACCGCCAGGACCTGCTGCCCTGCGCTCAGGCTGGGCAACCCACCACCGGAACTACCTTCTTCCGGCCCAGGTGTACCTATATCACTGCTGATCTCATCATCACGGCCAAACAGACCACTCAAGCCCATCATGTGCCTCCATCTCGGAACAGGGTTTTCTGTGGGCCAGTGTAGCATCAGACCGTACCAGATGCCATTCCATTACAAGTTATCTCAGCCGGGCTTATTCCATCGTGACGTTATCAAAGAACATCCTGAAGTTTTCGTCAGTCCAGCTCATTTCGTTGTTATACCCACCGATCGCCAGCGTATGTGCCCCGGCAGACAAAGTCCCCAGGTCGACCGTCACTGTAGACCACCCGGTATTGCTGTTTGCCTGAACCACATAGGCTTCAGGGCTTGACCCGCCATCGCCTCGATAGGCCCCGTCAATTGTGACAAGCACGTACCCATACTCATGGGATTCTGTGTTGGCTTGAATGATCCGATAGTCAAATGTGAGAAGAACGTGCCGCGATTCCGCCAGGTTGAAGGCATAGTTAAACCCACCGTTGGCATCATCGCTGGCCCCTGTCAGCCGCACCCGGAGGCCGCCGCCAGTACTCCCCCAGCTATTGTTCCAGCCACCACTGGCATTACCATTTGGCCCGGAACCATCAAAGGAACTAAATACATTGTCCTGGTACGAGAACCCGTCTGTGTCACTGTCAAACCCTACGCTCATTATGGGCGTAGCAGCAGATTCCGTGACATTGATGTTGTCATAACAAACGGCCCCGGTTTCCGAATTCTGGGTTGAACCGTTGTTGTACCCACCCAGGATCAG
>CAYMGV010000135.1:0-7169 GCA_964390105.1 uncultured Anaerolineae bacterium
GCCGAGGTCGAAACGCCTGCCATCTGAGCGGACCGCCGCATGGCGCTGGCCGTCGGGGTTGGGCAGCGTGCCGGAGAAGATCAGTTTGATGTCCTCGGTGCGGCCCATCGAACGGCCCTTCGTCTTGTGTGATCCAGCGACCGTACCGAGGATATCCCAGTACAGCACATCAGTAGGGCTATCAAAATCAAACAGGCCGCGCATCTCCACGATGCGGTTATCCATGGGGCCGGGGGTATCCCCGGTGATGGTGGGGGTGGGGGGCTTTGGGCGCTGCGGCTTGCCGGGCATGGGGACTCCGTTGGGATTTAGCTTTCTGGCGATTGGCGATTAGCTGCTAGCCTTTACTCTATCCCCAGTGTATCACTGATTCATTCTGCCTCACCCCCTGCTGGGGGGACCGGGGGGCAAGGCCCCCCGGTCGTTCATCACTTACCCACGGCAGCCTCACCGGCGGCCAGCTTGCGCTGGGCGAGCTGGAGGCGAATTTCCGCGTGTTTTTCGCGGGTGATGGGGTAGAAGCGCACCAGGATCAGGCTGATGACCAGGATCACCAGCGGCACAATTGAGACAAACAGCCGCAGCAGCAGCACGACGCTGTCGTTCTGAACCGTGACCGCACCCGCCATCTCCGGGTTGACATAGCCTGCCAACTCCAGCGAGTAGTTGGCGATTGCCAGCGCCAGCGACAGCCCCATCTTTTGCAGGAAGACGAAGAAGCCGTAGTAAATGCCTTCACGGCGTTGCCCGGTTTCCAGTTCATCCAGTTCGATGACGTCGGGCATCATCGACCACGGGATCAGGTAGGCCGTACCAACGCCAATGCTGGCGACGACAGCCGCAATGAGCAGGAGGGCGTTCTGGCCGGGCGGGATAATGAACAGTGCCACTGAAGCCACCATCCAGAAACCGATACCGACATAGTAGGTATTCTTCTTGCCGATGCGGGCGCTGACCAGCGTCCCCAGTGACAGGAAGCCAAAGGCACACACCTGCAGGATCAGCACCAGCAGGTTGAAGATATCGGTGCTGCCGAAGTAGTAGGTCAGCCATAGCAGGATATTGTTCTGTACGAATTGGAGAGCCAGCCATGAGGTGAGATAGATCAGGCACACCAGCACGAAGGCCTTGTTCGCAAACACGATCCGCAGCCCTTTAAGGAACCCCATCTCATTCTCGCTGCTCTTTTCCTCGACGTAGTACTCCTTGACGCCGAAGAAGGTGATGACGTTGGAGGCTATGATCACCCCGGCCCAGATCGCAGCGGAGATCATGTAGCCGGTACGTGGGTCGTCCCACACGCCGATCAGGTTACTGTGCAGCAGGATGGCGGCCAGCCCACCAAGGATCGACCAGCCAAAACGGAACGAATTGAGCGACGTGCGCTCATCATAGTCACGCGTGAGTTCCGGGGTGAGGGCCGCATACGGTACGTTGCTGGCCGTGTAGCCGGTATCAAGCAGCAGCGCCACGACAAGGTAATACCAGAACAGCCCGGTGGGCGATATATCAGGGACGATATACGAAAGGAAGAACGCCAGCCCAAACGGAATTGATCCAAACAGCAGCCACGGGCGGCGGCGGCCCCAGCGTGATTTGGTGTTATCACTCAAGCGGCCAATCAGCGGGTCGTTGACGGCATCCCATATCTTAACCAGCAGGAAGATGGTGCCAACCGCTGCCGGGCGCAGCCCCGCGACTTCAAGAAGGAAGACGTTGAGGAAAAAGCCGTTGATCCCGGCGACGAGGGCTGGCCCCCAGTCCCCGATGCCGTAGGCCATTTTGGTCCAGAAAGAGAGGGTCTCTGGCGCACCGCTGTCGGCGGTGATGGGCGGATTGTCGCTCATAATGAAATTGTACTCCTGTGTGTGGTGAGGTCAGTGGGCTGCACCGCGTAAGGGAAGTTATACGCGGAATTACGGTGAGGTGCAAGGGCAGATCATCCTGATGTGAATATTCATTGCGCCGGAGGGGCCAGAAAATCGCGGAGCGATTATCTGCGGGATCATGGGGGTGGAGTCAAATAGGCTCTTAACCGAACCGTACTGCCGCTAAATGCGATTGCCCGCACTCCGGGCACCTGACACCTGTCAAAAAATCGGTTATACTGTGAGCAGCCTCACATAGATAATCATCTAGCCATACAGGACGAACGCCGAATGGAAGCAAAACTCAAGCAACTCAAGGCCCACCTCAACCGCGTTGATGACCTGATCGGGGCGGCTTATGTGCTGGAATGGGAGCAGGAATCTTACATGCCCGAAGGCGGGGGCGACTCCCGCGCCCGGCAGCTCGCGACTCTGCACGCCATCGCCCATGAGACCTTCACCAGTGACGAGGTCGGTACGCTGCTGGAAGACCTCGCGGGGCAGGTCACGGGCCTTGACGCCGACTCCGACGAAGCCCGCATCATCAAGGTGGCAAAGAAGACCTGGGATCAGCAGACCCGCGTGCCATCGGCACTGGTCAACGCGCGGGCCGAGGCCCACAGCAAGGCGGGGCATGCGTGGCAGAAAGCCCGTGGTGAGAACGACTTCAAAGCCTTTTTGCCCTACCTGGAGCGCAATATCGAGCTGGCCCGCGAGTATGCTGGCGCGCTGGCCGCCGGGGAGATGGCCCCCTACGATGCCATGCTCGATCATTATGATCCCGGCAACAGCGCAGCGCAGATCGATGCGGTGTTCGTGCCTCTGCGTGCCGAACTGGTCGAGCTGATCAAGGGGATTGCGGCCAACAGGGACCGCAACAGCGATGCTGTGCTGCGCCGCCACTATCCCAAGGAGGCACAGCTTGCGTTCTCCAGCGAGGTGGTCGCCAAACTGGGCTACGATTTCGATCACGGGCGGCTCGATATCGTCACGCATCCGTTCAGCATCTCGATTGCGCTGGATGACGTGCGCATTACCACCCGTGTCTACGAGGACTTCCTGCAAGCGTGCCTGATGGGGACGATCCACGAGGCCGGTCATGCCATGTATGAGCAGGGCATCAGCCCGGCACTGGACCGCCTCGGCATCTACCCGGATCGCGTCGGTGAAGGTGCGTCGATGTCGGTGCATGAGTCCCAGTCGCGCTTTTACGAGAACGTGATCGGGCGCAGCCTGCCGTTCTGGACCTACTGGTACCCCAAAGCGCAGGCGGCCTTCCCGGGGGCGTTGGGTGATGTCGATCTCAAGACCTTCCACGGCGCGCTCAACTACGTCGAGCCGAGCTTCATCCGTGTTGAGGCCGACGAGGTCACCTACGGCATGCACATCATGGTGCGCTATGAATTGGAGAAGGACGTGATCGGCGGGCGTCTCGATGCCGCTGACTTGCCTGAAGCGTGGAACAGCAAGATCGAGGAGTACCTCGGCATTCGCCCCACCACCGATTCCGACGGTGTCTTGCAGGATGTCCACTGGTCACAGGGGTACTTCGGGTATTTCCCCGATTACCTGCTGGGCAGCATCTTCGCCGCGCAGCTTCTTGAAGCGATGGAGCAGGACCTGCCGGACCTGTGGGATCAGGTCGAGCGCGGTGAGTACGAGGCCATCCTCGCATGGAAGCGCGAACATATCCACCGCCACGGGCGTAAGTTCACGCTGGCGGAGATCAGCGAGCGTGCCACCGGGACGCCGCTGCGCTGGGAACCCTACATGGCTTATCTGAAGGATCGCTTCAGCGCGATTTATGGGCTTTAACCTGTAGGGGCACGATGCATCGTGCCCCTACTTCTGCCAATCATCCTCTTAACGCGCAGCGACGGCAGGGGGTGAGGTAACACCACAAAAGGACACACATCAATGAACCCCAAACTTGCCAAACTGAAAACCAGGCTGGCTCCGCTCAACGACATAGGCAGCATAATGGGTCTGCTGCGCTGGGACCAGGAAACCATGATGCCGCCCGGCGGCGCTGAACTGCGTGCCAGCCAACTGACCACCATCGGCGGCATCCAGCACCGCATGGCAACCGACGAGGAACTCGGCGGCCTGCTGGAAGACCTTAACAGCGAGATTGATCAGTGGGACTTCGACTCCGACGAGGCCAGCACAATCCGCGTCAACTGGCGTGACTTCCAGAAGATGGTGCGCATCCCCACCGAGACTTACATGGCCTTCCTCGGCACGGCGGCCATGGCGACGCAGACATGGCGTGAGGCCCGCGAACAATCCGATTTCAGCCTGTTCCAGCCGCACCTCGAAAAGCTGTTGGGCATCGAGAAGGAACTCGCGGAACGGCTTGATATGGGCTATGCCGACCGCTACGATGCGCTGCTCGATTTCTATGAGACGGACCTGACCACCGGGTACGTCAAAACCGTGTTTGATGGCATCAAGCCGCAGCTCAGGGACCTGATCGCCGCCATCGCGGAACGCACCGAAGCCGTCGATCCGGGCATCATGGCGCGTGCGTATGATGTCGATACGCAGTATGAACTCAGTAAGCAGGTCGCGGAGGCACTGGGCTTTGATTTTGAGAAGGGCCGCCTCGACCTCAGCACGCATCCCTTCACCGGTGGCGCGGGCTTCCAGGACGTGCGCATGACCACGCGCATCTCGGCGGACAAGCTGGGCGAGTGCATCACATCGACCATTCATGAGACCGGCCACGCCATCCACTTCCAGCAGGTCAACCCGGCGCTGCCGCGCCTCGGCATCGAGATGCCGGGTCTGTCCACCGCCGAGTCGCAGTCGCGCTTCTATGAGAATCATATCGGCCTGAGCCGCGCCTTCTGGACGCATTACTTCCCGCAGTACCAGGCGGCCTTCCCGGATGCGTTGGGTCAGGTCTCGTTCGATGACTTCTATGGTGCGCTCAATGCCGTGCAGCCGGGCTTCATCCGCATTGAGGCCGATGAGGTCACCTACGGCATGCATATCATGCTGCGCTTTGAACTGGAACATGCCCTGATCAACGGCGAGATGGAGGTCAAAGACCTGCCGGATGCGTGGAGCGCGAAGATGGCGGAGTATCTCGGCATCACCCCGCCGGATGATGCGCATGGCGTACTACAGGATATCCACTGGTCACAGATGCCGATGGGCTACTTCCCCACCTACCTGCTGGGCAGCATCTTCTCGGCGCAGTTGTGGGAGACGATGCAGGTCGATCACCCGGGTATCGAAGCGGAGTGGGCGCAAGGGCAGTTTGGCACCAGCAGCGCATGGCTCGGTGAGAAGGTGCAGCAGCACGGCGGCAAGTTCACGCTGCCGGAGTTGGTCGAGCGGGCTACGGGCCGCGCCCTCAGCCCGGACCCCTACATGAGCTACCTGGCCGCCAAGTACAGCGCCATCTACGGGCTGTAGATTTCCGCCTCATCCTTCCCGTTTTGCTGCGCGAAGCAGGAGGGGGTGGAAATAAAGCACATGAGCCGGGCATAAGCCCGGCTCGTCGTTGTTGCGGTGCAGGGGGCCGTGCCCCGAAAAAGTCCTGTCCTAGCGATTGTACTCCTGCGAGGTCTTGCGCTTGTTGAACAGGCCGCCCCGTGTCTCACCCCAGCGGGCCTGGGCACGGGCGGCACTCTCCTCGGTCAGCGCGCTGATGCGATCCATGAGGCGCTGTGAGAGGGTTTGCACGCCTGCGCGGTCCTCGACGCTGCCAAGTACCTTGAGCGGTGCCCCGACAGTGATGGCATAAGGGCCACGCAGGTACCAGCGGGCCTGATCGCTGATGTTGCCATGATTGGCCTGGCGGTAGTGGATGCGGTCAGGGTCAACATGAATGCCGATGGGGACCACGGGGGCACCGGTCAGCATGGCGAGGCGTGCCGGGCCGGTGGCGGGTTTGCGCCCGTCGGCATCACGCATACCGGTGGGTGACCCACCGGGAAAAATGCCGACCGTTTTGCCCTCATCGAGCAGACGGCGGGCCTGGGCGAAGGCCTCACGGCCCCGCCCGGCGATCACCGGGATATGCCCCGCGGCATGCAGATAGGAGCCAAAGCCTTTGGCGTTGAAGGCGATCTCGGCTACCAGCACATGGACCGGTTCACGCACCAGCGAGAGCATGTAGAAGGGGTCGGTGGTGGTGGGGTGGTTGGCGATCAGAATCTTGGGGCCTGCCGGGATGTCGCTGTGACGCCGGATGTCAAGGTCCAGCATCCAGTTCATGTACAACTCAACAATACGGGCACCAATCTGGTTGATTAGCTTTTTCATGATGTTTTGTACTCCTCACCGCGTTTGGTTCTTTACAAAAGATGGAACGGCGCGGTGTTCTTCCTGTCAATACATACGCACAGCATTCGGATGAGTCGCATTACAGCACAATGGCGATGCAGTCTGCGTCGCTGGTTTACGACCTGATCTTATCGGATATAACGCAAAAAACACAGGTAAGCTACGGGCCAACATCTGACGATATGGCTGCGGAAAGGCCACAATGGGGGGGGGGTGTTTTCGAGGTTATACCAGCGCCTTCAATTCCTTCAGCAGGCGGGCGTGCTGTGCAAAAGGAACCCACTGGACCTGCATCAGTTCGATGGGCATACGGTCGTCTTCGACCTCATGGCAGATGACCGGGATCAGGGGCTTGTCTTTCTGGATGAAGTAGCGGTATTCCATCCTCACAAAGCGCGAGTTGAGCGCCGGGGAGGAGACGCACAGCAGCAGCAGGTCGGCGCTGCGCACGGCCTCGTTCATCCAATCGAACCAGTTATCCCCCCCCCGGATGTGGTCCTGGTCAAGATAAACCTCGAACCCGGCCTCGGTGAGCAGTTCGCGCAGGGTGGTCACGTAGGGGTCGAAATCCTCGCGGGCATAGGAGATGAAGATGCGTTTGACGGCCATGATGCAGCGAATCCCTTCTACCGGGGTGGTTCAACTCTGCCGCACATCGTACCATAACCGTGTGACAGGTGCGACCACGAGAGTCGAACCTCCACCCGGCCTACCCGGAGATTTCGTTGACAGCCGGGCCGCCATTCGATACCATATTGAATACGGCGCAGATCGGCTGGCTCACCAACCCCCATGCCGAGCTGTGAGGTCCAGGGGAGAGAGTCGGGTTCTACGCGGCGAATGCCGTCGAACCTGGTCAGGTCCGAGAGGAAGCAGCCATAAGGCGATCCGTTCGGGTGCCGTAGAGTTGCCTGGCTCTCTCCCCTGGACCCCACCTCCTGCGCCGGTCTCCTTTTTAAAGACCCGGCAATCCATGACTAAAAAGCGCGCACCCAACAATCGAAC
>CAYMGV010000136.1:0-7119 GCA_964390105.1 uncultured Anaerolineae bacterium
CGCGGGGTCAGCCCATACTGATCGACCGCCTTCCGAGAGGCCAGCACCAACGCCGCCGCCCCATCGCTGATCTGCGAGGCGTTGCCCGCCGTTACGACGCCGCCCTCCCTGAAGGCCGGGGCCAGGTCGCCCATTTTGGCACGGTCGGCATTGAACCGAATCCCCTCATCGACCGTGACGGTCACCGTCGCACCGTCGTGCTGCACCGTCATCGGCATGATCTCGCGCCCGAAGTGCCCGGCCTCGGTGGCTGCTGCCGCCCGCCGGTGCGACTCATAGGCCAAATCGTCGAGGTTATCGCGCGTGAGGCCCCACTTCTCAGCGACCATCTCAGCAGAAACGCCCTGGTGTACCCATTCATAGGGCCAGCCCGGCACGCCGCCCTCCGGCCAGTCCGCGCCGATGGGGACGCGCGTCATGTGTTCGACCCCACCCGCCAGCACGAGGTCCATATCACCCGCCGCGATGGCCTGCGCCGCGAAGTGGACGGCCTGCTGCCCGGAGCCACACATGCGGTTGATCTGCACGCCCGGTACATGAACCGGGAACCCCGCATGCAGCGCCGTCAGCCGCGCGATGTTGCCGCCCTGATCGCCCACCGGGGTGACGCAGCCGAGGATCACATCCTCGATCAGGCCGGGGTCGATGTTTGCGCGGTTGGCGGCCTCAACCAGCACCGGCGCGGCGAGGTGAACCGGGTGCGTCTCACTATAAACGCCTTTACGTTTGCCCACGGCAGTTCGCACGGCGGATATGATGTAGACATCGCTCATGGGGAAAGTCCTCCTGTGTTGGGTGTGTGGGGTATGCCAGGTGTTACGCGTGTGTTATATAAACAGGACTTACGCAGCAGGGGTTTGATGCATCAAGCCCCTACCGAACCATTGTGTTTTCAATACCAACGCCTCGGCATAAGTTGATTGCCCCCTTTTGACCTGCGAGGGCGTAAAATCCGAAGCTCTGCGAGGATTTGGGGGGTGTCACCTGCGCAAGTCCTATGATTAAAGATTCGCCTCAATCCAACCCATGCGCGCGCAGCAGGTCGCGGTCGTCGAGAGCGGCTGACGTGGGGCCGTCATAGACCACCCGACCCCCATCGAGGATGACGGCACGCGGAAACAGTGCCTGCGCAAAGTCGAGGTCGTGGGTGGCGGCGATGAGGGCCTGCGGCATCCCGGCCAGCAGGTCGATCAGCTCACGGCGTCCGCGCGGGTCCAGCCCGGCAGTGGGTTCATCCAGTACCAGCACAGCGGGCGACATACTCAGCACGGTAGCCAGCGCCACGCGCTTCTTCTGGCCCATGCTGAGGTGAAACGGAACGCGCTCCGCGTGATCAGCCATGCCAACCGCCGCCAGCGCATCCAGCGCGCGTTGGCGCACTTCGGCGGGGTCAAGGCCCATGTGCAGCGGGCCGAAAGCCACATCATCATACACACGCAGATTGAACAGTTGATCGTCGGGGTCCTGGAACACCAGCCCGACGGCGGCGCGGGCTGCCGCCATCGAGCGGGCATCGAGTGGATGATCGTTGACCTCGACCTGCCCCGCACCGGGTTCGATCAGGCCGTTGAAGTGCAGCAGCAGTGTCGATTTGCCCGCGCCGTTTGGCCCCAGCAGCGTCACGCGCTCACCGGGTTCGACGCGCAGCGTGACCCCTTCCAGCGCGCGCTGACCGCCGGGATAGGTATAGCTGAGGTCCTGGCAGACCAGCACGGCCATCAGCGCCCGCCTGCGAGTTCCTGCTCAGTGGTGCCGTCTTCCTCCTGCTGCATGCGGCGGCGGAAGATAAGCAGCGCGATCAGGGCCGCGATAATGGCGGCAGGCACACACGCGATGGCGGCCACCTGCCCCGGCTTGAGCTTGCCATCCAGCGCGACGGCACAGCCGTCGGTGCAGGCTGCCGTATCGGGGCTGATGCCGCTTTCCACCGGGACGAGACACACGGTTGCGTCTTCGGTGCCATCTTCAAACCGATACTCGGTACACACGCCGTCCTCGGTGCAGTCGAAGGCACGCGAGGCGCGCAGCCGGGCCTGCACATCATCGGGCAGCGGACGGTCGATGCCGAAGCAGGTTGACTGAGGCGGCTCCGGGCAGATGATCCAGTTGAGCGGGTCTTCCTCACCACCGGATTCGCCGTACGTGACCAGCATAGCATCGCTCATCACCTCGGGCTCCACCAGCCGGCAGCCCAGCGCCACCTCAACGAGCGCTTCCGGGGTGGCAGTTGCGGCCAACTGGGCTACTGCGGTCGGCTCGTCGGTGGGAGCCTCCGTGGGTTCTTCCGTATTGGTCGGTTCTTCGGTGGGTGCCGAGGTCAGCGTCGGGCGCGGCGTCGAGGTGCCGCGCAGGATCACGACGCGGGTTGCCGTCGGTGTGACCGGGGTCGGCGATGCCGTCTCGGTAGGCACCACGACCGGGGCACTGGTCGGCGGGACGGGTGTATCCGTAGCAAGCAGATGCGTTGCCTCCACCGCGCCGATATCGCAGGTGGTGGTGCGCACGTTGCCCGGCTGATCGATGCTGTTGGTCGATGCCGGGCTGGTGCAGGTTGCGCCGTCGGCGTTATCCAGCGCCGGGCTGCTATCCAGCGGTGTGTGAACATCGCCCGAAAGTGCCCCCAGCAGCAGCGCCGCCGGGTTCGCGACCACCTGATCCGAGGCGGTGGTGTTGCAGCCACCGCCGCTGACAAACAGGTTGTTCCCCAGTGATGTCATGCCCACCGAGAAACAGTCTGCCGCGCCGGTGTTGCCGCCGATGATGGTGTTGATAACCGAGATCGATGAGGTGGAAAATTCGTACAGCCCTGACCCACCGTTAACGGCAGTGTTATCATAGACGGTGACGTTGATCAGCCCAATGGCGGCAGCATCCATGTAGATGGCCCCGCCGTTGTCACCGGCATAGTTAGCAGAAAAGGTGCTGTTGATGACGGTCGATGAGCCACCAGCCTGGAAGATACCCGCGCCGTTGACGGCATTGCTGGTGGTGATCACGCTGCGGTTGATCACGGCGACGCCGCCGATCTGGTAGATCGAGCCGCCGTTGGTGGTGGCATCGTTATCATACATGCGTACCCGCAGGAGATTCAGCGCGGGGCCAACGCCTGACATGGCGATCCCGCCGCCGCTTTCCGCGCGGCCATACTTGATATACCCATCAAAGGCGTTGAAAGTCCCCCCTGTGAGGTACAGGTTGCCGCCTTCACCGCCGGTAGCCGTGGCGTAGCCGTCGGTGATCTCAGGGGATGAGGCTTGAGTGAGGCCGCCCTGCTGGTAGATGTTGCCGCCATCGCCGGTGGTTGCGGCGTTAAAGGTCACACGGGCAGAGGTCAGGTTGAGAAAATCGCCCACAAGGTAGATGCCACCACCGCCTGTACCGGAAGCGGTGTTATAGCTCACCGAAGACGAGTTGATGGCCGCCGTTCCACCCTCGACCCAGATACCGCCACCGCTGGCTGCCGTGTTGGGTGTACCGGATACACCAATCGCGGCGTTGTTGTTGATGGTGACCGTGTTGTTGCTCCAGATGCCGCCGCCATGATTGGTGGCGCTGTTACCGATCACGCTGGCGTTATCCAGCGTCAGGGTGCCGGTGTTGTAGATGCCACCGCCATTATTGCTGGCGCTGTTGCCGCCTGGGCTGGCCGCGCCAACCGAGGACCCCGCATTAAGGGTAGCCGTCCCGGCGTTGTACAGGCCAGCCCCATTGGTACAGCCCAGGTGTGCCCGGATCACACTGGCGGCGGTCAGTGTCAACGTGCCGAGGGTGTCGTTGTAAATGCCACATCCTTCAGAGGTGGTGCCGCTGGCGGTGTTGCTGGCGATGACCGTATTGCTGAGATAGGCCGTCCCGGCATTGAAGATGCCACCGCCGCGCGCGTTGCCCGCCACGGCGCGGTTGGCCTGGATCGTGACGCCGGTCGTATTGAGTTCGGCCCCCGAACGCACATTGATGCCGCCACCGTCGAGAATGGTAGACAGGCTGTTGCTGTTCTGCACCGTGATGCCGCTGTTCAGGTCGAGCTGACCGCCGCCTTGCACATCGAACAGGCGGTCATTGAAGTTGATATCACCCGCGATAATGGCCGCCCCGGCTCCGGTTACATTGATCGCGATGGTCGCAGTCACATCAAGATCGCCGGTCACAGCGGCATCTTCACCTGCGCCCGTGATGTCGATGGTGTACGTCTGCCCGCCGGTCAGCGTGATCGTGTGCGAACCACCCAGCGCGTTGGCCTCCTGTATTGCCGCCCGCAGTGAACAGTTGCCCAGCGTATCGACACAGACCCCATCACCGATGTTGATGTTCGCCGCGTCGGTGGTGCTGTCCACGACAAACGTTGCCGCATAGGCGGGCTCGACCGATATCGTCAGGAGAACTGCAACTAACAGCAGGAGCAGAACAAGCGTAACCAGATGTAAGCGTTTCATAGCTACTCGCAGAAGGTGGTTGGACCGGATCAATCCTGATACCTGACCAGTATAAAAGATGTGTGCAGTGTATGACAATGATTTAACACAAGTTTCAACATATTGGAGGATATGACGGACGGATATGTGATCAATATCACCCGAAACCTTGCCCTGGACATGGTATACTGCCCACCAGTATCAATATGCCTGGTCGATGAGACCGCAACATGACGCAAGAAAGGGCACGCCCATGAGTTCCGAACAGCAGACTACACCACCCGCCTTCTGTGCGGATGTATCACGCGGGGCCAATGAACCGATGCACGGCACCGGCCTTGCCACGAAGGCGTGGATCGCCATCGAATATACCGGGGAGTGGCGCTCACACCCTGGTACGGATAACGACCTGCCCGCGCAGGTACAGGGCTGGCTCAGTGAAGCCCTGCCGCGCTTTGAGGACCCGCGCCTGCTGTTTATCAAGCAGGACCGCAAGCACAGGACCGGGAACGCGCTCGACGTGTTCATCAGCCTGACGGACGGCCCTGCACCGCGCATGGTTCATTACGAGATTGAGACTCATGAGGACCTGCTGACCATCGACCTTGACGAGCTGCTGGCCGACGGCCCCGCAGCACCATCGAAGGGGGCCAGTGACCCCACCCTGCTGATCTGCACCAACGGCAAGCGTGACGCCTGCTGTGCCCGCGACGGCAGCAAGGCCTACATCGCTCATGCCGAGGTCGCGGGACGTGCCGCATGGCAGTCCACGCATATCGGCGGGCACCGCTTTTCCGCGACAGCGGCGCTGCTGCCGTGGGGCGTCTTTGTCGGTCGCCTCGACCTCGTCCCTGCTGCTGACTTCTGGGCGGACCTCGAACAAGGGTTGCTCAAGCCGCTGGTGTACCGCGGTCGCTCCTCATGGCCGCAGCCCGCGCAGATCGCGGAGTTCTACCTCGGCCAGCAGCGCGGCATTATCGACCTCAATCATACCGCCTTCACCGGCCTTGAAGCCGAGGACAAGGACCACTGGACCGCGTCATTCAAGGTCAACGGCCAGCCGTACCGCGTCACCGTGGCCCGTACCTGGACCGATACCTACGTCTATAAGAGTTCCGGCAAGGATGAGCAGGTCCGTGTGCCATCGTATGAGTGGCGCGTGGGGTAGGGGTTTTTGCCCGGAATCGGTGACTATTCAGTTAATGCGGTTGCCCTGCCCCCGTCACGCCACCCCACCACGCCCCGCCCTTGACAACATCCCCAGCCTGCCTTATAGTATTGTTGCAAATAATTGCAATAAGGGAGGTGGACCATGTCTCATCACACCGTGGATTACGCGGCAATCATCCGGGAAAAAGGCGGCAGGTTGACCCCACAGCGCGAGGTGATCCTCGATGCGGTGTGTGCGCTCAGCCCGCACGCTGTCATGGATGATATCCTTACCCGCGTGCAGGCCCTTGACTCCCACATCGATCCTTCAACCGTGTATCGCTCGGTTGAGGCATTTTGTGAGATGGGCCTCGTGGCCTGCTCACAGGCCCATGACCATGAGCGCGTGTACGAGATCGCCATCGGGCGTCCCGATCATCATCACCTGCACTGCACCGTCTGCGGCACAGACCTTGAGGTCGATCCTGCGTCGTTCCGTGTGCTGTTCGAGGCACTCGAAACGCAGTACGGCTTTCATGCTGATGCCGATCATCTTGTGCTGCATGGCGTCTGCTCGGCCTGCGCCGGGCGGGAATAGAAGTCTATGGGGGCTTCGCCCCCATACCCCCACCAGGAGGCACCGCCTCCTGGACCGGGTTAATGGGATATTCCTGGTATTTGTACCAGTGCCGATATCGAATCAATTCAGTTTACCAGGTGCAGGAGATGACATCTCCTGCCGGGGTGTGGGGCAGCGCCCCACAAATAGAAAGGTGTTCAAACAATGCCAACACTCTATGACGTAAGCCCGGCGCCGGTGGCGATGCACGCGCCGGATGGATTCTTCTCGACGCCGCTGGCGATACTGGGATGGGTGATCACGGTCGTGCTGATCGGGATCGCGCTGCGCCAGACCCGCGAGCAGTTGGGTGAGAAGCAGGTCCCGCTGATGGGCGTGCTGGCCGCGGCCATCTTTGCCGGGCAGATGATCAACTTCACGATCCCGGGGGGCACGTCCGGGCACCTGCTGGGCGGGGCGCTGGCGGCGATTTTGCTGGGGCCGTGGGCCGGGCTGCTGGTCATCGCGACGGTGGTGGCGGTGCAGGCGCTGCTGTTCCAGGATGGCGGCCTGCTGGTCATGGGGCTGAACATCATCAACATGGGGATCATCACCTCGTTTACGGGGTATTTTGTGCATAAGTGGGTCACAAAGGGCAAGCCCGACGCACGCAGTCGGCAGATGGCGGGAGCCTTTGCCGCGGGCTGGGTCTCGCTGGTGGTGACGGCGGCCTTTGCCGCGGTTGAACTGGCGCTGTCGGGTACCTCACCGCTGGGCTTTGCCCTGCCCGCGATGGTGGGCGTCCATGCCATGATCGGCATCGGTGAGGGGCTGATCACGGCGGCGGCGGTCGTGTTTGTACTGGCGGCTCGACCCGACCTCGTATCCGGGGCCGAGGCACCGGGTCAGCGCGGGGCGCGCTGGGTGCTGGTTGGATTGGGGATCGCGCTGGCGATCACGCTGATCGCGCTGCTGGCCTCACCCTATTCGGATGGCATG
>CAYMGV010000137.1:0-7064 GCA_964390105.1 uncultured Anaerolineae bacterium
CGCACGCCCTCAACCGCGCGGAAGGCCCGCAGCGCCTCGGTGGTCTCCTCGACGGTGGGCGGCGTCTTGAACCCCATCGACATCGCCGCGAGGTGCCCGTCAATGACCGGCACGCGGTTAGTCTGTGCGCTGATGGTCATCCCGGCAAATTCAATGTGATCCCCGGCCAGCACCCCCAGCAGCTTGAGCGGCTCTGTCTCCACCTTATCCTCCTCGCTGCCGATGTAGGGAATGATGTTATCGAGGATATCCAGCGAGGGCACGCCGGGGTAGCCTGCGCCGCTGATGGCCTGCATCGTGACGATGTGCGAGGTCGTCAGCCCGAAGGCATCATGCAGCGCCTTCATGGGGAAGATCACGCCGGAGGTCGAGCAGTTGGTGTTAGCAACGATATAACCATCCCAGCCGCGCGCCTTCTTCTGCGCATCGATCAGGCCGATGTGGTCGGGGTTGATCTCCGGGATCAGCAGCGGCACCAGCGGGTCCATGCGGTAGGCCGAAGCGTTGGTACAGACCACGTACCCGGCTTGCGCCACCGCCGGTTCGATCTCCTTCGCGGGGCCGGACGGCAGCGCCGAGAATACGATCTTCACGTCGCCGAGGTCGGCGTTGGTTTCCTGCACGGTCAGGTCGGCGGCGGCGGCGGGCACATCACCGGGGATGACCCAATTGGCGGCCTCGGCGTAAGTCTTGCCCGCGCTGCGATCCGAGGCGGTGACCGTCGTCAGTTCAAACCACGGATGATCCGCCAGTAAACTCACGAACCGCTGCCCTACTGCCCCTGTCGCGGCCAGCACGGCCACGGGAATTTTGTTGGTCATGGGTAACCCTCCTTTTTAGCTTTCAGTTGATAGCTGATTAGCCGTTAATCGCATCACTGTGAATGGCCTTCAGGGCATCCTCAAGCTGTGCTTCACTGACCGCCAGCGAGATACCGCAGTCGCTGGACCCCTGCGCCGTGGCATGAACGTTGACCCCGGCATCGCCGAGAGCCATGAAAATGCGGGCGGCAACGCCCGGTGTGTTGCGCATGCCCGTGCCCACCACCGTCACGATGCAGAAATCCTCGTTGATCTCCACCGAATCAATATCACGGCGGGCCATCTCGACGCTGAACTCCGCCTCGATGCCGGTCTTGGCCTGTTCAGCAGAGGCATCGGGGATAACGAAGAAGATCGACTGCTCCGAGGACGACTGCGAGATCATCAGCACGCTGGTCCCGGTTCGTGAGACCGCCATGAAGGTCCGCCCGGCCACACCGGGGATACCCTGCATACCACGCCCCTCGACCGTCACCATGCTAACGTTGCGGATCGCGGTAACCGATTTCAGCGGGCGCTGGTCTCCCTCGATGTGGGGAACGATCAGGGTGCCGGGATGATCCGGGTTGAAGGTGTTCTTCACCCGGACCGGGATACCGGTATCAATCAGCGGGCGCAGTGTCTTGGGATGCAGCACCTTGGCCCCGTAGAAAGCCAGCTCGCTGACCTCACGGTAGGTCAGTGTCTCGATAGTGTGAGCATCCCTGACAATGCGTGGATCGGCGCTCATGACACCGTCCACATCGGTCCAGATCCATACTTCATCGGAATCAACACAGGCACCGATCAGCCCCGCGCTGTAATCGGAGCCGCCCCGCCCCAGCGTCGTGGTAATGCCGGAACGTGTCCGCCCGATGAAGCCTGTCACTACCGGCACGATGTCCGCCTCCAGCAGCGGCAGCAGGCGGGCGCGGGTCTTCTCGCGCGTCTCATCGAGGTACGGCGAGGCGTCCTGGAAATGCTCGTCGGTCACGACGATAGTTGCGGACTCGACCCATTGGGCGGGCACCCGTGCCGCGCTGAGTGCTGCCGCCACCAGCCGCACGCTCATACGCTCGCCGAGGCTCATGACGTAATCCCGCACGCGCGGGGTGGCCTCACCGAGGACCTGCACACTGTCACAGAAGCGCACGAACTCCTCAAGTAAATCCGCGATCTCATCCATCACACCGTCAACGGTGCTTTCGGCCAGCAGCTCGCTGGCCGCCTCCCAATGCTTTTTCATCAGTTGGTTTGAGAGCATCCGATGGGTTTCGGCGTCACCCCCCTCCGCTGAGAGCAGCCCCTCCTGCAGCATGTTGGTCACACCGCTCATCGCCGAGACGACCACCACGACCTGCTCGGCGTGGGCCTCTTTGGTGTCTCGCACCAGCTTAACCAGGTTGCGGATCGCATCGGTGCTGCCCACCGATGTGCCGCCAAACTTCATGGTTACCGTTTTTAGCATTTGACATCCTTTTGGCTGTTGGCTGTTAGCTGTTAGCTGTTAGCTATTTCTCATCCCCATGATCACGCCGCCGCCCATGACCAACCCCAGCAGCAGACCCAGCAGCGGGCTGCCCAGCACCAACCACCCAATCACCAGCCCCAGCACTGCCAGCACGATCAGGACGATGACCGGGCCGGGAACGAAGCGCCCACTGCCCTCGTAATCCTTCAGCTTCGGCAGGTCTGATAGTTTTCGTGGTTTGTTCGGCTTGCGTGTCATGATGCGATCCCCCGTCTTCTCCCTCACCCCCCGCTTTGCCCCCATCCCCAGCCCTTCCGGCGAATGCTTTGGGCAACGGTAACACCTGCCCCACGATCAAATACGCAGGGTGCCCCCTCCCTCCGAGAGTACAGCAACGCTGTGTGAACAGTGGGGGCGGGGTTCAGGGGTGGGGGCAAACCTGTACACAGGGGCGAGGCAGGGTTACCCTGTCTCGCCCCTTTTCATCGTTGGTACCAAGGTGCTGGGGATGCGTTCACCGCAAAGGTGAGGGCATCTTATACGATTTCCTTTACCGCCGCGACGATCTTGGCCGCATCCGGCAGGGCTGCCTGCTCCAGTTGAGCGGAGTACGGCAGCGGGTAATCGAGCTGGTTGACGCGCTTGATCGGCGCGTCCATCCAGTCGAAAGCGTTCTCCTGTATCTGGGCCGCGATCTCGGAGGCCACGCTGAACATCGGGTAGCCTTCCTCGGCCACCACGCAGCGGTTGGTCTTCTTGAAGCTCTCCAGCACCGGCTCGATATCAAGCGGGCGCAGTGTGCGCAGGTCCACCACCTCGGCGCTGATGCCGTCTTTCGCCAGTATATCGGCGGCTTCCAGCGCGAGCTGTACCATTTTGGAGTACGCCACGATGGTCACGTCACTGCCCTCACGCTTGACCTCGGATTGACCCAGCGGCACAAGGTACTCGGTATCGACCGGGACCTCGTCACGCACCTGGTACAGCGTGCTGTGTTCCACAAACAACACCGGGTTATTATTGCGGATAGCGGATTTCAGCATACCCTTGGCATCAGCAGGCGTGGCGGGCGTCGCCACGATCAGGCCCGGAAAGTGCGCGAAGATGGCCTCGGGGGCGTGCGAGTGCGTGGCCCCTAACTGACGCCCGCCGCCGGTCGTGGTACGCACCACCATCGGCACATCAAACTGAGCACCGAACATGAAGTGCGCCTTTGCCGCATGGTTGACCAGCGCGTCCAGCGCAAGGAAGGCGAAGTTGATCGTCATGATCTCCGCCACCGGGCGCATGCCGTTCATGGCCGCCCCGGTCGCCGCACCTACGATCACCATTTCGGCAATCGGGGTATCACGGACACGATCCTCGCCGTATTTATCGTAAAAACCACGGGTAACGGCATAGGTGCCGCCCCATATGCCGACTTCCTCACCGAGGATGACGACGGTTTCATCGCGGTCCATCTCCTCCATCAACGCGGCGGAGACGGCCTCACGATAGCTCATTTTCTTTGTTTCACCGCGAACGGCGGTGTTAGTCGGCGTAGACATAATCATAGACCTCCGGGCCGGGCAGCGGGCTGTTCCTGGCAAATTCAACGGCATCAGCGATGATGTCGTCGGCGGCGTTTTCCATCTGTTCCAGTTCGGCCTGCGTGGCGAGATCATCGCCCATCAGCACGCCTGCCCAACGGGCGATGGGGTCGTCCTGCTTGCGCGATTCGACTTCCTCACTGGGGCGATAGCGTTCGGGGTCACCCATCGAGTGCCCACGGAAACGGTAGGTTTCCGCCTCGATGAAGTACGCGCCCTTGCCCGCACGGCAGTGCTTGAGTGCCTTGCTGAACCCATCATACAGGTTGATCAGGTCCATCCCGTCCAGCTTGGCGGTCGGCAGGCCGTAGCCCTTGCCCTTCTCAATCATGTTGACGGCGGAGGCGCGGTCAACGGCGGTGCCCATACCGTACTGGTTGTTCTCCACTACCCACACCACGGGCAGCTTCCATACGGCAGAAAGATTGACCGATTCATGGAAGTAGCCGATGTTGGTTGAGCCGTCGCCCATCAGCGCCATCGTGACGCCATCACGGCCCAGGTATTGATCGGCCCAGGCCAGGCCCGCTGCCAGCGGCAGGTGCCCACCAACGATAGCCCAGCCTCCCCAGAAGCGCTTGTCCTTGTCGGCAAGGTGCATCGAACCGCCCATGCCTTTACTGGTCCCGGTGCTGCGGCCCAGCATCTCAGCCATCACGTTTTTGGGGTCCATGCCTGCCGCCAGCGCGATCCCGTGGTCGCGATAGGCGGTAATCACGTTGTCGCTTTCCTTACGTGCGTATGCGCCTGCTATCGCAATGGCTTCCTGCCCGATATACAGGTGCAGGAACCCGCCGATATCTCCGGCTGCGTATAGCTCGGCACATTTTTCCTCGAAGCGCCGGATGACCATCATGGTCTTGTAAGCATCCAGCTTTTGCTGTTTGGTCAGTGCCATTACTATCTCCCATGGATTCGATAAAAAGAGGCATTACATGCAAGCGCGCGCCCTGCCTGTAACTGCCGTGTTACATAAAACTTATATGGTTAGTGGCTGCGCCGTGTGGCTGTGCCCGGTTATTGTCCCGCTGATTGTAGCGAATCACGCACGTGAAAACACCTTTGCGACACACATTTCACCTCACCCTCCCCGGCAGCCGGTACAGCCCATCCGCGCCTTTGACCATCTCCCACACTTCGACCACGGCATCGGGGTTGAGCGGGCCGTACAGGTGCGGGAAGCGTCCGGCGGCGTCGAGTTCCCCCGGGGTGCTGTAGGCGGATGGATGCGCGGGCGGCTCCCACCGCACCTGTGCCGTACACGCTTCCTCATCGATGCCCAGCAGCAGCGGCTCGACGGCATCGAGATAAAACGCGTTTGCCACCGTCAGAATCTGATCCACCGTTGAACAATGGATGAAACCCTCCGCCTCCAGCGAGGTTGCGGTATAGGCACCCTGCTCCAGCGCATCGTTCCAGTCTTTACGGGTGGCCAGGTGGTAGATCATTTGCTTGCCTCGGCTGCGAAAATGGCTGTTAGCGGTTAGCAGTTAGCATCAGCTTTCAGCGATTCCCTATTGTACGGGTGCAGGGATGATCATCCCTGCCGGGGGCGTGGGGGCAGAGCCCCCACATATCCTTATCTCTATCCCTCGGCCTCACGGCGCAGGCGGGCACGCAGGGCGCGGGCGGTAAACTCCGCCAGCTCCTCGAAGGCGGCTTGCAGGCCGCCCTCCTTGACCTCCTGTGGTAGTGTAAGGTGGGCATCAATACGGACGATCAGGGCGTCGAGGCCGTCAGGGTCGCAGCAGTCTTTGAGATGTTCGGCCAGCAGGTGATGGGCACCCTTGCGCTCCATCACCTCCATGCCGTCGAGCATCTGGCGGTGCGGCGATCCCTCCCAGATCGAGAGGATCATGGCCTCGCGCTGCCAGCGTTCGACGCGGTTTTCAGCCAGCGTGCCGACCCCGCCGAAAGCCTCGATGGCCCACGCAGCGGCATCCTTTGCCAGTTCAGCAGTATGGTACTTGGCGAGATGCGCCACCAGCCGGAACAAGTGGTAGCGGTCATTGTAGGGCGGCTTGAGGTCGATCACCTCATCAAGCAGGTTGGCGGCCTCCCAGGCCAGCGCAAAGGCCGCCTCGATACGGCCCCGGTACGCCTCGAACTGGGTGAGCAGCAGCGGGTGTTCACGCACAGGTCTTCCAAACGCGATACGCCTGCCGCCGAAATCCCATGCATCCGCCACGGCCCGCTGGGCAATGGCGACACTGCCTATGCTGTTCGCTACCCGCGAGATGTTGAGGACCTCCAGCACCAGGTAGATGCCCTTATCTGCCGGGCCAAGCAGATAGCCCTCGGCATCTCGCAGTTCAACCTCCCCGGTGGGCACGGAGCGCGTGCCGATCTTGTCTTTCAGGCGGCGGATGGTCAGGTTCAGCGTGCCGTCATCACGCCAGCGCGGCACAAGGAACAGCGCCACGCCGCGCACCCCCTCAACCGCACCCTCCGGGCGGGCGGCCACCACGGCCAGTTCGGCGTGGGCGTTGCTGGCGAAGTACTTGTCCCCGCTCAGCAGGTAGCGGCTGTCTTCGCTGTGACGGGCTGCCGTTATGACACCGCGACCGAGGTCAGAACCGCCATCGACTTCCGTCATCCACGTCGCCCCCTGCCATACCTGTTCATCATCACGCAGCAGCGGCGGCAGATACTTCTCGACCAGTTCGGGTTGGCCGTACTTGCTCAACGGCACCGCCGTGGACATCGAAACCGTGTGTGGGCAGAACACACCGGGATCGATGAAGGAGGTCAGGTAGCCCAGCAAAACGAAGGGCAGCACGCTTGCCACCTGCTGACCCTCGAAACAGCGCCAGATCGTCCCGGCGCAGTAGCCCGAATGCAGGAACGTCCAGTACTCCGGCGGATACTGAATGCGGTCAATGCGCTCACCAACGGCATCATACATCTGCAAGTGAACCGTCCCCATGCGGTCCACGGCATCCGAAACTTCCTGCCCCGGCCCCAGCATGTAATCCTGGTAGGCTATCAGCACATCCTCCAGCGGGACATCCTCGCCCAGCATACGGTGCAAAAACCGTACAGGGGTGTTCAGTTGATCCAGCATGCTCTCACCTTTTGTTGCATCGAGTGTATCGAGGTCAGCTACCCACCATTATAGAACAAAACCGTCACAAACCTCACCTTAGGGTCAATACGGTTCGGTTTAGCAAAAAGATTCCCTATTTGAATACGCATTCCGCCGGA
>CAYMGV010000138.1:0-7008 GCA_964390105.1 uncultured Anaerolineae bacterium
CCCGCGTGCCCGCGTGCGGACGCGCGTCATAGTGGCCGATGACCCGGTGATCATGCTCACTGCACCGATACCGGCTACCCGCAAGGCACTTGAGCGGGCGGGGCTGACTGCCGCTGATATCGACCTGTACGAGGTCAACGAGGCCTTTGCCCCGGTGCCGCTGGCATGGTCGAAGGAGATCGGCGTGCCGCTGGAGAAGGTCAATGTCAACGGCGGCGCGATTGCCAACGGGCACCCGCTGGGCGCATCGGGGGCCAAGCTGATGACCACCCTGCTGCATGAGATGGAACGCCGCGACGTGACGCTGGGCTTGCAAACGATGTGCATCGGGCACGGGCAGGCGACGGCAGCGATCATCGAGCGGGTGTAGCATCGGTGCAGGTGGGGTATTTCCACGGATGGGTGAAGCGTGGGGTGAGGTTGGTTTACCCACAGAATTGAACTACACCCCCGGACCTTTGGGTGCATTCGTGGTTGGGGGCAGCCTTTCCCCCCTGTGCCAGCAGCTTCGCTGCGCGGCATCCGTCCCCGTAGGTGCCAGGGGCTGTCTGCAAAGCCCGTCAAAACACCCGCCTGCCGCTTTTTACCTCACCCCTCGGCTCATTGCACTCGCCGTTTCCCCTCTCCGCGCAGCATTGCTTCGCAAAGCTATACGGAGAGGGGAGGGAGCACCGCTTCAGCGGTGCGGTAAAAAGCGGCTTGCAGACACACTCTAATGCTATGCACCTGCTCGCAAGAATAGGGGGTGTTCCCCCAACCACGACTACACCCCCGGACCTTTTGCATGCTTGACCTGTGACCCAAATTGGATGATACTGCAAGAGACTTATTAACACCTTACAATGGAGCGATAAACGGCATGAAGAAGAAACGGATCTGGATCATCGCGCTGGTGGCCCTGCTGCTGGCAACCGCCGCCTGTACCTGTTCATCCATCACGGACCTTGCAAGCGGTGGCGGCATTTCGACAGGCGGCGGTGGCAATTACGGGGATGCCCCGACCGGTGGAGACAGTTACGATACGACCTATGTCGGTCAGATTTCAGTGGGAAGTTCAGTGCAGGACAATGTCCCGACGCTGTTTGAGGCACACAACTGGGAATTCTACGGCACTGCCGGGCAGACGGTCACCATTCGCGCCGATGCCATCGGTGACTCTGACCCGCGCATTAAGTTGATCGACCCCAACGGCAACGTCATCGCTGAGGATGACGATGGAGGCGGTGGGTACAGCTCGCTGCTGACAGCCACGCTGTCCATGGATGGCACGTACACCATCCGTATTGACATGTTCAGCGAGGGGAATTTCACGCTCAGCGTCCAGTAAATCGGCTTTCTCACAACCAGCGGGGACCGCTCTGCGGTCCCCGTTTTGCGTCTCGCGGGGCGGCGTCAATGTAGTTCAGCCGGGTTGATCTCCGCCACCGACCCGACCACGCGACCGGGCCGGAACGGGTAGCGGTCCACGATATCCTGCGTTGTCACGCCAGAGAGGACCAGGATCGTATCCAGCCCGGATTCGATCCCGGCGACCATGTCGGTATCCATGCGGTCCCCGATCATGGTGCTGTTCTCCGAGTGTGCCCCCATCTGGCGCAGGGCCGCACGCATCATCAGCGGGTTGGGCTTGCCGACATAGTACGGGTCAACACCGGTGGCCGCCGTGATCAGCGCCGCGACTGCACCTGTGCCGGGCACCTTGCCCTGTTCACCGGGGCCGGAAACATCCGGGTTGGTGGCGATGAAGCGCGCACCCTTCTCGATCAGGCGGATGGCGGTCGTGATCGAGTTGAAGTTGTAGGAGTTGGTCTCGCCCAGTACCACGTATTCGGGGTGGTGTTCAGTCAGTACGTAGCCGATGTCATGCAGCGCGGTGGTCAACCCGGCCTCGCCGATGGT
Organism: uncultured Anaerolineae bacterium; assembly: GCA_964390105.1. GTDB lineage: Bacteria > Chloroflexota > Anaerolineae > Aggregatilineales > UBA3940 > CAYMGV01. Next base: position 1,900 of record CAYMGV010000138.1, read on the forward strand.
GTAGGCCGTCGAGTTGGGGCGCTGCGTGTTGAGGAAGATGGCGGTGGCAACGGCGGAGGTGAAGATCGATTCCGAGGGGATGTCGAGGCCCATAGCGGCAAAGCGGGCCTGGTGATCACGCGGGGTGTAGCGCGAGTTATTGGTCAGCACCGTGAACGGACACCCGGCCTCACGCAGCCGCCCGATGAATTCCTGTGCACCGGGCATTGGCGTCTCCCCGGTCACCAGTACGCCATCCATATCGATTAGAAACGCTTTTGGCATCACACTTTCCCTTTGCTGCGAAGTGATAGTTAATCGTCGCTGACTAGTATAGTGGAGGAGGGGGGCGGTGTCACGGGGCAGGGGCGATCTGCCGCCGGGTTGGCTTGCTTGTGGTAATAACCTGGTTGCGATGCCGTTTGAGAACAGCGCGTGGGCACGGGATCGTACTTTCTTTTTAGAATCTGTCTAGATTAGGCTGATATGATGAATCATAGGGGCCAATGCTGAGTGATGAGTTCCCGTAACGGGTAAATTCATCAAAAATCCTGGAGGAAATCACTATGAGAAAACACGGTCGGTTGATCGGCGCTGCCGGGATCGTCCTTGTCCTTGCCCTTGTTGTGCTGCTGCCGAGTTCACACATCATCGCTGCTGGCTGCGATCCCGGCAATACCGGGGACGGCAATGATAACGGCATCACCTGTAACGATGGCTCCACGGGGACCGTCAATGGTAACGGGGGTAACGATACGATCACCAACGAGGGCACCCACGATGGCGACATCCACGGGGGCGATGACAACGATACCATCATCAACAACGGCGTTCACGATGGTGAGGTCTTCGGGGATGATGGGGATGACACCCTGATCAACAATGATACGTGGAACCTGCCCACAAACAACGGCGAGGTACGCGGGGGTGACGGGGATGACACCATCATCAATAACGGGACCTCGACAAATGACATCTGGGGGGAGGATGGTGATGATACGATCATCCAGAATGCAGGCGGACAGGTTTATAATGACCTTGAGGGTCTGAATGGCGACGATACCATCATCAATCACGGGCGTGTCGGCAACGGGGGCAATGAGGATGACATCAACGGCGGCAACAACAACGACACGCTGTTCAACGACGGCCAGGTCGATGGGGACGTAGATGGTGGGAACCACAACGACCACATCACCAATGAAGGCAGCATCGGTGATGACTTGCTCGGCGGGAACGGCGACGATGAGATCATCAACTGCGGCTCCGTGGGCGATGACCTGAACGCCGGGGGCGGCAACGATACCGTGACGCTGTGCGGTGACGCCGAGGTTGGGGATGACATCAACGGCGGCAGCAACACCGATACCCTGATCTTTGACTTCACCAGCGAGGATCAGGCCGAGGTCGATCAGTTCAGCGAAGACCTCAACGATGGGAGTAACAGCCCTGGATCGGGCACGGTGACATGGCGCGAGCGGGTCTTCCACTGGATCAACTTCGAGGAGATCGTCAATAAGGTTCGGCTGCTGGTGACGGGGGGTGACGAGGAAACGCCCGCCCCGCCCACGGGAGCCGGTGCGCCGCCGATGGTGGTGCTGGGCGTCACGGGCACCGGGGATGTCCTGCCCCTTAGCGGGGGCGATCTCACCTGTGTGCTGCAGATCAACGAGGCGGGCACGCACTGGCTGAACCCCAGTGACTGCGGCTACGACTCACCTGATGGCCTCAGCGTGATGTGCATGGGCGTAAACGGTGCATGGAGCACCAGCGGCGTGACGGGCGTTTTTGGCACCAGTGATGGCAAACTTCAATTCAGCGTGGATCACATCGGTATGTGCGGGGTATTCCCCGGCTAGAGTCAATAGGGTTCGGTTAAGAGTCTGTTTGCCCCCACCGCCTGACCCCCTCCCTCGGCGCCAGGCGGTGGGGGCAAACGCGCCAGGCCGCCCCGTTATTCCCCGTCCCTGAAATCCAGCGACGCGGAGTTGATGCAGTAGCGCAGGCCGGTCGGCTGCGGGCCATCCTCGAAGACATGGCCGAGGTGCCCGCCGCAGGCCACACACGTCACCTCGACGCGGCGCATGCCGAAGCTGGTGTCGTCCTCAAGATGCACACGGTCCTCGTCAAGGGCGGTCCAGAAGCTGGGCCAGCCGCTGCCGCTGTTGTACTTGGTCTCGCTGGAGAACAGCGCCGCGCCGCACCCGGCACACACATACACGCCATCCTTCTTATGCTGATTGAACCTGCCGGTAAAGGCGGGTTCGGTGCCTTTTTGCCGCAGAATGCGATACTGCTGCGGGGTCAGGCGTTCTTTCCAGTACGCTTCATCCTTGTTTTTGAGGTCTTCTGCACTCATCGGTTATCCTCTTGGCTTGTGTCTGACGTTGGCCGGGGGTGCTCCGCGGGATTGTGCCGCATCCCCGTAGCCTGAGTCTAGCGTGGCCGCCCGGTCAATTTCAGCCCGTGTGCCAGCCTATTAGTCCTGTTGAGGCCGAAAAAACGTGATCTCCATACTCTGGCGCTCGCTGCGCCCCACCGGCTACGACCACTGCCTGTTGTACCCGGTTCAATCCAACGATGGGCCACACTGGTTCATCGAGGGCACCGTACTCTCGACACTGAACAACCGCCCGCTGCGCGTCTATTACCGCGTGGCGGTCGATGAGGGCTGGCAGACGCTGGAGTTCGGGGTCGATGTGGTGTACGGCGCGGAGCGTCAGTCGCTGCGGGTGGCACATGGGGCAGGCGACCGCTGGTATCGGATTGATGCCGACGACCGCCCTGAGATCAAGGTGCTGCGCGGCTGTACCGACGTGGACCTCGCGGTGACCCCGGCTACCAACACCCTGCCGATCCGCCGCCTGAAACTGCGGACGCGCCAAACGGCGCATGTCCGGGCGGTATGGCTGGTCATGCCCACGCTGGAACTGATCCCCGTCGAGCAGGTGTACACCCGCCTCCCGCGTGATCGCTATCGCTATGAGAGTGCCACCGGTGAGTACCATGCCGACATCGAGGTGGATAAGTTCGGGCTGGTGGTCGATTACCCCGGTGAGTGGGTGCGGATCAGTTCGGAGCGCAGTTAGTGCCCAGCCACAAATGGCCTGGCTTTGGGGGCTTTGCCAGCCTCCGGCAGTTCCAGCCAGAAGATCGCGCCGCCGCCGTCGGCATCATCGACGCCAACCTGCCCGCCGAGACGGTCCATCACCCGCTTAACAATGGCGAGGCCCAGCCCCTGGCCCATGACCGGGCGCTCTGAGAAGCGCTTGAACGGGGCAAATACGGTGACCTTCAGATCATCGGCCAGGCCGGGGCCGTTGTCTTTGATGTTACAGCGGATTCCCCCTGCCGTGCGTACCCAGCTAATCTCGATCACAGGCGGGATGCCGCCATACTTGAGGGCGTTGTGAATCAGATTATGGCAGGCCTGCTCGACCCATGATGGATAGCCAAGCACCTCCGGCCAGTCGCCGTCCTGGATGATGATCTGCCCGTTAAGCGCCTGCACATCATGGTCAAGCCGCCCCACTGCCTCCTCGATGCACTTCCGCAGGGGGACCGGCGTTGTGTGGATATCTGCGTTGTGCTGGATGCTGCCCAGCCGCAGCATACTCTCCGTGATCTCAAGGGCCTTGTTGGTGGTGTACTCCAGCGCCGCGAGGATATCCGCACGGCGTTCCAGGCTAAGGTTATTCTCGTCAGCGTGAGTCAGTTCGTAGATGCCCCACATGAGGGTGTTCAGCGGGTTTTTGATGTCATGTGCCACGGAGTGCGCATAGGAATCGAGATGATCGAGCATCCCGGCGCGTTCCTGTTCAAGCCGAACGCGGTCACTGATATCATGCATCATCACCGAGTAGCCCATCGTTTTGCCACGTACCCGGATGGGGGAAACAAACAACTCGATATGCTGCTGCCTGCCATCTGTGATCACAAATGGGGTGGCGGTGTCGTCATCCGCCAACTGCTTTAGTTCCTCGATCTGATCGGTATAGTCCCTGCACAGATCATCAATCGGCATCCCAAGTGGATTCGGTGCTGCTTTGGTGAGCAGGTTGGCAGCCACCCGGTTGTAATCGACCAGGTGCCATTCCGCATTGAAGATCAGGTTCACATCGCGCATGTTCTCAAATGCCACGCTGTGCGCTATCGGGTTGAGGTTGATCAGTTTGCCGCGTAACAGGGCATAGCCGATCAGCAGGTTTGCCATACCAAAGGCATAGGGCGCAAGGTCTCTTTGGGCTGTCAAACCCAAAAACCCCACGAACTGGGACAGCATGGGCAGCAGCATACTGAACGCGATCACCCCCGTGAAAAACCGGTACGTGGGCGAGAGGTTAAACAGCTTCAACATGATATAGATAATGGCAGCGAATACCTGGAGGTTGACGTACAAGGTCAGCAGCCATGCCAACGGTGAGAAATCATACAGCAGTACATCGAACGGATCACCCGGCACGAGGAAGGCCCCCCCGGGGCGATACAAGCCGGTATACGGGTCGAGCGCGATCAGGGTCAGGGCAATGAGGGGCACGATGGACAGCGCGATGGCAGCCCGCTTTGGGCGGTGCAGTGGCCCCGTCGCATAGGTGATGCCGAACACGAGATACATGGCACCCACTACGAAGTACGGCACATACTGCATGTCATCCCAGAAGACCTTCCCGCCCAGGGTCGGGGAGATCAACTCCAGGATGTACAACGCAATAATGCCGGCCTGTGAGAATGCGACAAACGCAAATGCCTTTACGCCGGTTTCCTTGCGAGGAATAATGTAAATGCCCACCGCAAGGGAGAGCAGCATCGATGCTATCAATGGCAGCAAATGCAGCAGCACAATTATCCTTCCCCCATAGAATTGCTGAAGCGTATCAACCAGGGCCGACCACAGCAGGTTCAGGCCAAATGATGGGTACACTTACCATCTTAACCCTTAATTGCGATCATCTCTATCGTCAATTTGTATGACACTTACCAGCCGCGTTGCAGCAGCTCCTCAACAGCAGCCTGATCCGGCAGTGAGGTTTGTGCGCCCAGCGTGGTACAGGCCAGTGACCCCGCAGCAACCCCGGTGCGCAGTGCGCGGTCAGCGGCATGGCCGGCCAGCCGCGCAGCGACAAACCCACC
>CAYMGV010000139.1:0-6833 GCA_964390105.1 uncultured Anaerolineae bacterium
TGCTGGCGCGGCTGCTCGACCCGCAGCCCGGCGAGGCGATCTACGACCCGGCCTGTGGCTCCGGCTCGCTGCTGATCCGCTGTACGGAGCAGGTGGGCAGCAACGACTACGCCGTGTATGGGCAGGAATCGAACGGCTCGACGTGGGCGCTGGCGATGATGAACATGTTCATCCACAACATTGAGATCACCCGTGGCAACATCGCGTGGGGGGATACGCTGGCCAACCCCACCCACCTGACCGGCGGCGACCTGAAACGCTTCGAGGTGGTGGTGGCGAACCCGCCGTTCTCGCTGAAGAAGTGGGGGCACGAGGACGCGCAGGCCGAGGCCGACGACAACAAGGTCTACAACCGCTACCGGCGCGGGGTGCCGCCCAAGAGTCGGGGCGATTACGCCTTCCTGCTGCACATGGTGGAGAGCACCTACACCGAGCCGGAGCGCAATGGCCGCGTTGGCGTGATCGTGCCACATGGCGTGCTGTTCCGGGGTGGGGCCGAGGGCCGCATCCGTGAGGCGCTGATCCGCGAGGGGCTGCTCGACGCCGTGATCGGCCTGCCGGAGAACCTGTTCTACGGTACGGGCATCCCGGCGTCGATCCTGGTCTTCCGGCGGCACCGCACCGATGACCACGTGCTGTTCATCGATGCCAGCCGCGAGTACGAGGCGGGCACCAACCAGAACCGGCTGCGCGCCGCCGACCTCGACCACATCGAGCGGGTGTACCGCGCGCGGGCGGAGGAGGAGAAGTACAGCTACCGGGCGGGCCTTGCCGAGATTGAGGAGAACGATTTTAACCTCAACATCCCGCGTTACGTGGATACCTTTGAGCCGGAGCCGCCGGTGGATATGGCGGCGGTCAACGCCGAGATACGGGCGCTGCGGGCCGAACTGGGCGCGGTTGAGGACCGCATGGCCGCCTACCTGCGGGAGTTGGGGCTGGATGAGTAAGCGATCTGCCTTGCAGGTTGGGACACTCTGCATCATGATCAGGGGAACCATCTGAGTGGAGGTGTATTATGGCGACTTTGCAATCTGCACTTGAAGCCATTGACCAACTGGGCACGACCGAAAAGTGGCTGCTGCTGCGCCACCTGCTGGATGATCTTGAAGCACAGGCTGCGCCGCAGCAGCCGGAGGACTGGTCAGCGTTCATTGAGCGGATGTACGGCATTCTGGCCGATGATCTCATAGAGCGCCCACCGCAGCCCCCGCTGACCGAACGGGATACGGTGGACTGATGAAGGTTCTGCTGGATACCAACACCTGTATTCGGTTCATCAATGGGCGATCCCCCGCCATTCGCGAGCGCCTGCTGGCTATGCCGGAAGCTGACATAGCCATGAGTGCGATCGTTCAGGCGGAGATGTATACCGGGTCTGCGAAAAGCCAGACGCCACAGCGCTCCCGTGAGATCCAGGACGAGTTCTTCCGGCGGTTTGTGGTGCTGCCCTTTGACAGCCGAGCTGCGCACCACTACGGTCACATCCGCGCTGACCTTGAACGGCAGGGCACACCGATTGGAGGTAATGACCTGCTGATTGCAGCGACAGCGCTGGCGCACGGCCTGACCCTTGTGACCCACAACACCCGCGAATTTGGGCGTGTACCGGGGTTACAGGTGGAAGACTGGGAAGCGTAGTGATGAAAGGGCAAACCGATGAATCGGCATGATGTGCTGCGGGCCGAACTGGGCGCGGTGGAAGACCGCATGGCCGCCTACCTGCGGGAGTTGAGTTTGGATGAGTAGATTACCGGATGGGTGGAAGCGCCATAAGCTATCAGAGGTAGCATTTGTCCAAACTGGAATCTCTAAATCTGGAAATCGAGAGATATCAGAACCAATCGAAATTCCTTATTTACGTGTTGCTAATGTCCAGGATGGATATCTGGATTTATCGTAACTACTCAGGCCACTTTTTGTGCCTAATTTGAGATATCGAACGATCTTCACGCCATATGTTTTGTACCTGAACACAATCCAAAATGTCAATCAAGATCGCAAATCTGAGTACAAAATCAGGCTGAGTAGTAACGGATGGACTTTTATTTCCAGTTTACCTACCTGGATAAGTTCAATGAACTTGCGAATGCTGAGTTCGGTCACATAGTCATCAGGGGATACCTCCAATTCTGCAGCAACGTCTTGAGAGAATTGCTGTTTGGTCACTTTTGTCGCTTCAAGCTGGAGTTCCATTTGTCCATCAACAGATTCGATGATCTCGAAGGCTTTGCGGTCTATGCTTAATCCTACAAGTATTCGAATATGTTCAATATTCGAAATAGCCTCATGCAGTAAGTGAAAACCACTGGTCCGAAAATAGCCTACTAGAACATCAAAATACTGTACATCCTTCAAAGTAGTTTTGAAGCGATCCAGGAGGCTTGCATTAGGTTCGTTTGTAAAAAACGTCAGGTCACTGTTCATCAAGGAGTTCCCTTGTAGTAAGATGATAATCGACTTGTTTATTGTTACTACTCAGCCTGATTTTGTACTCAGATTTGCGATCTTGATTGACATTTTGGATTGTGTTCAGGTACAAAACATATGGCGTGAAGATCGTTCGATATCTCAAATTAAGCACAAAAAGTGGCCTGAGTAGTTACTGTTTATTATAGATTAAGGCTGACAGAGGTGAAACTTCTGCACCGCGTAGAGGAGTGTCCACGACACTCAGCCCGGCCTTGAGCCGGGCTTTTCTACATCGCGCCTAGAGCCTGCGGCTCCACCGAAACGTCCGTTTCTGGCGCGTGTAGCAAGATATTAGGGTGCGGCCTTCCTGCCACCCCCTCCTGGGCAGCCAGCCTTTCCGGTGTGTTCCACAGGGCCTTTAAGCGACCACGCATAGCCACCCTTCTCTGATAATCCAGCCATCCCGGTGTGTCTCATTCAACGATATGTATCGATATCGACCATTGACGATACAGACCGCATGTTCTACTCTAAAGACATGGCGAAATCAAAAGAATCTCTCAAGAAAAAACATGTCACAGTCCGCATGACCTCTGCTATGTACGCCAATCTGATGAGGCTGTCAGGGACCGACCGGCAGGTCGCCGAAGTGATCCGCGAGGCGATCCGGCAGTACCTTGACAACCAGGGCGAGATAGCCGGTTCACGCCGTTACTTCACCGGGCGGTTCCGTGAAGAGGTGCGTGCCCTGCGCCGCGAGTTAGCCTGGCATCAGACACTCAACACCATCCTGATGGCAGAGATGTTTTCGGTTTTGACCGTCAATCTGATCGACATGGATGAGGAAACGGCTAAGAACTTCTCAGCCAGCAGCATCCTCAAAATTGCCGAGGAGCGCATGGTGGAAGCAGGTTGGAAAGTCCGGCTGAGGATCGATTCTGCCACAGACGATGCCGAGTATGAGGACCAGCGGCGGAAGGATACACCAGATGCCTAAACCAACCATCATTGTCAGCCTGGGCTTCAAGAAACGCGGGCAGGTCAAGCAGTTTCGCAACCTGCTTCGCTACCTTCAATACCGCGATGGCTCAATTCGCCGGGATGCTTTTCTGGGAACAGAACAGGTGTATCCGGATGGGCTGAGCGACTACATCAAACCGGCGCATCGTGAGACCAGGTGGATCGACAAAGGAATGGGTGAGACCTACCACCAGATCACCAATCAGGCGTATGACTGGCAGGGCAGACGCACGCTGGCACGTACCTGGGTGATCTCACCAGACCCTGAACTTATGAAGCATGTCCCGGAAGATCGGCGATTCGAGATCGTCCGCGATGTGACTGAGAAAACGGTGGAACGTTGGTACAGTGACAACGGCTGGGGCCAGGCCCAGTATTCCTATGTGCTGCATGACAAGCAGCGTTCTAAAGATGGTGAGCAGATGGTGCACAGCCATGTCATCACGCCGGGAACCATCTGTGTAGATGAAGCCGGAGAGCTGGGCCGGATCGACCATATTGTGAAGCGGCCCCACATCCGGGATCTACACCGAACAGCAGGAGAAACCTTCGAGCAGGAACTGGGTCGGGTATTAGGTAAAGAACGTGCTCAGGAGATCATCGCTGAACGCGATGCCCGGCTGGAACGCGAACGCTATCCAGATCGTGAGAAGCACGAGCGCATGCGCCAACTCAGAGCCGTGGGTGACGTGATGCAGCTGCTCAAAGCAGAGCAGGTTGCTCGAAGAAAGAAGAAATCGCGTAAGAAACGGAACCAGCGAGCACGGCAGCGTCAGGCTGAACTGCGGATGTATGCCCGCTATATCAATGAAGACCGGCGCAGCCGCCGGGACGCAGATCAGAAGCGGATGGAGATTGCCCGCCGGCAGGAACAGGATCAGGAGTTGGCTGGAGAAAGCGAGAGACACCGGCAGCGTGTCGAGCGCATCCAGGAACGCGGCAGGCGCATTCCAACCCATGCCGAACTGCTAGAGCAGGAGGAAGAGAAACGCCGGTTATTGAGGCTGTATTATGCTGGCCTTTTTATGGAACGGGATGAGCTGCACCGCAGCCCGGATGGGCATGACCTGGGAATGCGTGATCTGGAGATAGCCTTATGAACCTGCGTCAGTGGGCCAGGGCAACACACCGTGCCCTCAAGGAGCAGCCGCCAGAAGATCGTTCTGCCCTGACCGCCGCCCAGGTTGAGGAAGTGATGCGGATGAGTATCGATGTCCTTATGGAAAAGCTGATCACCGGCGAAGGACTGAGGATCAACGATCTGGGTAGGTTCTGGGTGGAAGAGAAGCCGCCATCGGTGATCGTGAGCAACCTGGGCAGCCAACCGCAAGCGTATCAGACCGAGAAGCGTAAGGTGGTCAGATTTCGAGCCTCCAGCAAGGCTCAATGCATACTAAACACACCAAAACACCGCTTGTAATAGCATCAGGTCTATCCCGAAGTGCAGTTATCAACAATGTGGGCAGCACAATTTTAGGTGGTCAGAAAGCAGTGTGGTATACTTTCGATGTTTATCAAGTGCGTAATCCTTAGATTAAAGAGAAGTTCAATGTCCGCCGACAATTCTTCGCAATCCTTTCTCATTATCATCAACGATGGCCCGTATGGAAATGAACGGGCGTACAATGCACTGCGACTTGCCCTAACACTGGTCAAACGAGAGAACACCTCAGTACGGGTATTCTTAACCGGAGATGGTGTTCAGTGTGCTCGACGAGGCCAAAAAACGCCGGATGGTTACTACAACGTGGAAAGGATGCTCAAACCACTGGTAAAGCGCGGTGAAGTGGCCGCTTGAGGGTCATGCAGCGAGGCTCGCGGGTTCGAGCCTGAACAGTTCATCGACAATGTGACAAAAGGTTCAATGGAACTGCTTGGAGACTGGACGAGTAGTTCGGACAAGGTGCTTGTCTTCTAACCAATGCTGATTGCTGACATACTGCGTTCTGTTATAGCTTGCTCAATTCATCGAGGAGTGCCGGGCGGTTGCTGTATTTTGCCTGGAGAGCTTCAATCAGCGCACTGGCTTGATTGTCCTGGTCAAGCTTCTTTATGCGCCGGATATAGCGGCAGGCTTCTTTGTACCCTTTACGGTCGGCCTTCTCCTTCATTATCTGCCATACAATCCGTTCATAGATCGCACTGACTTCTTCCGGGAAGCGCGGCTCCAGGTGCTCCCGGTAATGATCCACGCTGTGGCGATGCGCCCCTTCCATGTGGTTGAGCAGCTGCCGCCACATCTCCTCCCGGACAAAGATTTCAGGAACCAGCCCATGGTGTCGAGGAGCGGTATCAGCCTGTGCAATCAACCTGCTGCGGACATCAGGCCATCCGGCGTCGGGTGTCGTTTCTTTCAGAAGATCGTAATACTTGAACTGGCCGGTATCGAAGAACAGGGCTTCAGCCAACCGCGCGATCTCGGCCTCCTGTTTCTCCTGCCGGGCGATCTCCAGCAGCAGGTCAAGAAACACGGATCGGAATCCCCTGTAGCGTGGTTCGGGCTGCTCAAGCCACTCATTGCACAGCCGCCGGGCTTCATCCGGACTGCCTCGCTGGATGTGATGGCGCACAAGGTGCTCCCGGAATCGTTCCATCTCCACATGCGACACCAGAAATGCCAGCTTGGTGGCGTCATCATCCAGCCGGTCAATCACCGACAGTTTGATTCTCTCAGCCCGTTCGTAGTCATACCGGGATGACCACTCACTGTATGCTTCATCATCTTTGCGTCTTGCCGCCATCTGATCCAGCCGATCAACCAACCGCTGTCGCTGGTAATCCGTTGTCACCAGGTCAGCCGCCAACTGCGCCAGGTCCCAGCCCCAGTCCCAGCCTGCATAGGGTTCTTTGGGCGCTTCTTCAAGGCAGTAGTCAAACAGCTTTTGCTGTTCGTCGGGCGGCAGTTTTTTGGATGCCTCTGCCAGCCCTGCAAGCCCGAACCGGATGCAGTCACCCAGCTCGCCGTTGGAATCATCGGCATGGGCTATGGCAGGCACAACCGTTTCTATCACTGCCTGGTAGACGGGTATAGCCTGCAACACTCTGCGCTGTGTGAGATCGGCATCAGCACGCTGAAGAACGTCTCGAACGCCACGCGCTGCCCGCCCAGACCCGTAGTAGTCGATGAATCCATACTGGCCTTTGCCCATGTTCAAGGCATCTTTAACCAGCCGGATGTAGGCCTTCTTATCGCCGCCTTCATCACTGAAGCGAGCCACGATCATATTGGCAATCTGTCGATCCTCAGCGGCAAGCTCTTCCAGCAGGTCTACCAGTTCTTCGTGTGCCAGGCCGGTCAGGATATCGTGCACCTTTTCAGCGCGGGTTTTCCGCTTCTTCCTGGGTCTGCGTGGTTTGTCTTCTGTGTATTCGGGGAAAGCCTCTTCAATCGCATAGAGGAC
>CAYMGV010000140.1:0-6743 GCA_964390105.1 uncultured Anaerolineae bacterium
CGCTGGCCCGCAGGCACCAGACCTCATTGGCTGGCCCGCCCCAAAATGACGAGGACCGCCTGCTGGCGGCCCTGCAATGGGCGGATGATCGGAATTAGCTTATCGCTGGGGCACAGCCGCGCACCTACTTCTCATCTTCGTTCACGAAGAACGCCTTGTAAAGGTCAATGGCGGCCTTGGCGGTGCCGTAGACGGCCATCAGCAGCAGGCCAGCCAGCACGCCGAGGATCGGCTCAATGGTCAGCAGGCTGGCGGTGATCAGCACGATGGCGGCGAGGATATAGGTATCCATACGATTTTCAGCTTTAAACATGGGTGTTTCTCCAGTTCCGGGGCAGCGGCCTTAGCCGGGCTGAATGGCGTCTAACTGCCGCCCGAAGGTAAAGATGTCAATGGGCTTATCGAAATACGCGTTGAAACCGGCATCCTCGGCCTGCTGTGCCACACGCGGCGATCCATAGGCGGTGATCGCAACCAGCAGGATGTCATTGTAACCCGGCTGCTCACGGATGGCTTCGAACAGGCTCCAGCCATCCATCCCCGGCATGGCAAGGTCAATCACGATCAGGCAGATATCAGGCAGATACGGCAGGATTTCAAGCGCCTCGGGGCCGCCGCCCACCACCCGTATATCGGCATGATGGTGGTGCAGCTTCAATGCTTCCGCGAGGACGTCCTGGCTGTCTGCATCGTCATCAATGATCAGGATGGTACTCATGATGTTGTTCCTGTGGCGGTCTTTAGAATAGCCTTCATGCAGTCGATGAGAGTGTCAAGCCGGTACGGCTTACTAATGTACCCATCAAAGCCCGCTTCTTCAACGCGCTGTTGGTGGGAGGCCATCGCATGGGAGGTCAGTGCCAGCACCGGAAGACCCTTACAGGCCGGGTCCGTGCGGATGGCGGCCAACAGATCGAAGCCGCTGAGCGTGCCTGTCTCAAGCTCGGTGACCACCACGTTCACCGGCTGATCCTTCAGCCGGGAGAGGGCGTGCAGATCGTCCTCAGCCTCATGTACATGTGCGCCAACCATGCGGAACGCGTCCACGGCGACGGCGCGGTTATCCGGCCCGCTGTCAACGATCAGCACATACCATGTCGCGGGGATGTCCGCCGATAGGGGGGGACGTTCAACTTCTTGCGGCGGTGTCATTGGACGTCTTCCCCGGCTGATATTCCTTCAGTGGCAAAATGACGGTAAAGGTGCTGCCTTCATTGATCTTACTCTTAACGTGGATGGTGCCGCCCATCACCACCACCAGCTTACGCACAATAGAGAGGCCCAGCCCGGTGCCGCCCTGTTCACGCTTCCAGGTGCCGTCCACCTGCCGGAACTCATCGAAGATGTATTCCAGCGCATGAGATGGGATGCCGATGCCGGTATCCTGGACCACAATCGACCATGTGGCAGCGCTGTGGCGCTGTACATTGACCGTCACGCCGCCTTCGGAGGTGAACTTGATGGCGTTCGAGATGAGGTTGGTGACGATCTGTTTGAGGCGCACGGAGTCGGCCTCGATGGTCCGGGGCAGGTCATCGGCGATGTTGATGGTGAAGCCGATCTTCTTGTGTTGGGCCAGCCCCTCAAGCTGAAGCTGAATGCCAGCGCCCCATTCCCGGATGGAGAAGGGGGCCGGGATGATCTCAAGGTGCCCTGCCTCGATCTTGGAGAGGTCGAGCAGGTCGTTGATCAACTGGAGCAGGGTGCTGCTGTTGGCGAGCACGCGCTCCATGCGTTCGGCCTGCTTGGCGTTGAGGTCCCCGGAAGTGCCCGCCAGCAGAAGCTGGCTGAAGCCGGTAATGGCGTTGAGCGGGGTGCGCAGTTCATGGGACATCGAGGCGAGGAATTCACTCTTGAGGCGGGTGGCCTCCTCGGCACGCTGGCGGGCCTTTTCCAGCTCTTTGTTCTGCTTGTGCAGTTCCTCGGTGCGCTGTGCGACCTTCTGCTCCAACCCGGCGTTGAGGTCACGCAGGTCCCTGTCGCGTTTCTGGATGGCAGCGGCCATCTGGTCAAAGGCAGCGCCTAACTGCCCGATCTCATCGCGGCGGGTCAGGCGGGCACGGCGCTCATAATTGCCGCCTGCCATATCACGGGCAACGATGGTCAGCTCACTGATAGGTGTGGTGATGGTCCGTGTGACCAGCATGGTGAGGGCCACGGCCAGCGCCAGCGATCCCAGGGCGATCAGGAGGTTCTGCCCGGTCAGCCTGACGATCTGGCTGCGCAGGGCCGCCGTCGAAAGGCCGATCTGCACCGCGCCGATGGGGGTATTACCCAGCCATACCGCCCGGCCAGCGAGCAGTTCATCAGTGAGCCACTCCACGCTGATCGCCTCGGGAGCCTGGCGGGTGAGGTCCGCCCCGACAGGGTCGATGGTGGTGGTAATGATGGTGCCGCCCCGGCTGGTATCGACCAGCGGCACGCCGCGCGCGTCAAACACGCGCACCACGGTGATATTGGCTTCGTCGCTGAGGACCCCGGCCACGTCGGCGATCTCATCGACCTGGATGAGATACAGCGGGTCACGCAGGGTCAGCGGCAGGGTTTCGAGGAGCAGTTCCGCCTCGGATCGCAGGCCCGCGCGGAAGTTGGCGCGCTCGCGCACGATGGAAACGCCCGTCACAATGCCGGTGCTGGTGATGACCATCAGCGTGGTGAGGAAGATGAGTTTGGTCAGCAGCGGGATGTTCCGCAGCCATGATCTGAATCGGGTCATGATGCTCTCTGTGCTTCGTTGGTTCGAACAGCAGGCCCCAGCGGTGTGTGAGCGATGGGGCCTGTCTATTTAACACTAGGGCAGGTCGATATCCTGCACGGTATCGCGGATGTCGCGCATCTGGTCAAGCGCAGCATCGATACCGTCGGGGAACTCGTCGAACTGGTCAGTATTTCCAAAGGTTGCCAGCACAGCCTGACCGTCCCCGGTTTCATCCATGCCGATCAGGATGGCCTTGATGGCCTCGATCAGGCCGGGGTCCATCCCGGCACGGGCCAGTACGACCTGGCGCGGCACCGAGGCCGTCTCCTCAAGGATGGTGAACTCATCCTGCAGGTCCCCGGCGTAAAAGGCAAAGCTGCCGCTGTCAGTGGCCCCGGCATCGACAAGGCCCTGCAGCACCCACTGGATGGTGTTCTCGTCATCGTAACTGAAGGTGAAGTTGATGGGGGTGTTGGCGGGCGGGTCGTTGTAGGTTTGCAGCCCGTTGAGTGCATAGCCCTGATCAAGCAGATAGGCGGCAGGCACCGCGAAACCGGACGTCGAGAACGGCTGGTCAAAGCTGATAATACCCCCCTCAAGGTCATCCAGCGATTCGATGGTGCTGTCCCTGCTGGTGAAGAAGATGGTGTAGTACTCACCCACGCCAAAGCGCCAGCGGCGCAGAATGGGGGTGGCACCGGCCTCATCGGCGATGAGGGTGGCCGGGTAGACGCTGTCAAAGTAGAGGTCCACCTCGCCGTCGATGAGCAGATCGATCATCTCATCGGCGGTGGTTACCACGCGCACGGAACCCGCCGTGATACCGTAATCCGCGAGGCGTTCGGCAAGGTAATCGGCCAGCGGTTGAGTCCCCTCGATCACTTCGCCGGGGTCATCGGAGATATCACCCAACACCAGGGTGATGCCGTCTTCGGCGGCGTTGTCTTCGGGTTCTTCGGCAGTCTCGACCCGGTCAGGAGATGGGGGGGTGGCCGCGGGAGGCCGACAGGCCGCCAGCAGCAACACGATCAAAAACAGGACGAACGGGATCAGTTTCTTCAGCACAATATAGCTCCTTGTCAGGGGGTGCCCCCCTCAGCCCCGATGCCTGCAACACTTAAATGGGCAGCATGTGTGATGATGGCTGCCCCCTTGAACAGTATTGTAAGCACCCCCTGCGTTTGGCGCTACTTTGGGTTTTGCGGATGCCTGGATACGTGATCCGTCTTATCGTCTCAGCGTCAGTTCGGCGAGGATGGGGCGGTGATCGGAGCCGCCATCCGGGCCGACCCATGCATGGATGGCGGTGAAGTCATCGGTGTGGAAGATGTAATCGATGCGGACGGCACGCGGCAGGTTGATGCTGCCTGCCTGCAGGCGGCGCTGGGGGTAGGTGAGGCCCAGCCCCCAGCCCGCCTCGCGGAAGGAATCCGACAGCCCGGCATCGACGACCATGTTGTACTGCGTGGTCTGATCGGTGCTGTTGAAATCGCCCATCAGGATGGCCGGGCCGCCCGTGGTGGCCTCGGCGATCAGGCGCTCGAAATCGGCCATCACGCCAGCGGGGTAATGATAGAAGCCGCCGCGCAGCACAGGCCGGGGCGGGTGTGCGATCAGGAGGCGCACGGGCTGGCCGTTCACGTCGATGGTGGTGAACAGGTGTGTCATCACCGTGTTAAAGGACAGCAGGCCGCTGTCCTCAACGATGGGGTATTGGCTGACCAGCCCCTTGCCGCGCACGCCACCAGGATAGAAGATGCGGTACGGGTAGGTATCAGCCAGCGCAGCATCAAGGAAATCAGCCTGGCCGGCTCCCAGTTCATTGAACCCGACGATGTCGGCGTGCTGGTTCAGCACCGTCTCGATCAGCAGGTCGGGGTCGGTGCTGTGATAGGCCACGTTGTAAACCATCACGCGCAGGCGGGCATGCCCCTCTGCACTGGCGACCCCGGCGGGCGGGATCAGCAGGCCGCCATACAGCCACACGAAAGCCAGCACCGGGATCGCGCCGATGCCCCCCGTCAGCCGGTCGCGCAGCAGGGCGGCGGTGATCAGTACCGCGAATCCCGGCATCAGCAGCCACGGGGTGAAGGCATTCGCCAGCGCGACAGGCCACAGGGCTTCGCCGGTCAGCAGGCGCAGCAGCAGGTACAGCACCACGCCCACGCCGTACAGGTTGATGGCGGCCAGTACCAGCCGGGCGGGGAATGATCGATGAGGTGATTCCATGACATGGTCCTTTTTGTAATGTCTGTATAGGATGCTTACAGGGTAGCGCGGCTGATCGACCGTTGCACGCACCCAGGTGTGTGACCTGCCGGGGGTCAGGTGATCGTCAGGCACAACAGCGGTGACTGTTGTATGATCAGGGTAGGGAAGCCGTAGATAGGAGGAGATATGATGATGGCCGATCACGATGGTTATGACCTCAGCCCGGATGACATAATGAACCGGGTTCGTGATGTTAAACAGCGTTATGAAACCGACCTGATGTCGATCCCCGGCGTGATCAGTGTCGGGGTGGGGCACCGCAGGGAACCATCTCGCAAGGACGATGAAGCCTGCATCCTGCTCTCGGTGCTGGACCTTGTCCGTTTCCGGCAGCAGAACCGTGAGGAAGACGTGCCGGGTGAGATCGAAGGCGTGCCGGTCGATGTGATCGAGATCGGTGATGTCAGCGGGCATTAGCCCGGTTCTCGCTGACCCAGCCCTGCACGGAGGCCCCCTCGCGCGGCGGAACGCCGCGTGGCGGACATGCGTCCGCTAGCGCGCAGCCGCGCGCCGAGGGGGCCACGGGGGTGAGGTAGAATCCCGCGCAGCGAGGTGTCAGCACCGAACCGCGTTCCGCGCTATACTCCGTAGGGCACAATCCAGGGACAGGGGTAGACAGCACAGCATGGACGCATTAATCGGCCACACGCTGGGTGGCAAATACATCATTGAACGCGAACTGGGTCGGGGGGGGATGGCGGCGGTGTTCCTCGCCGATCAGCCGGGCATGAAGCGCAAGGTGGCGATCAAGGTGCTGCCCAGGGAGTTCACCCATGAGAAGACCTTCCTGGCACGCTTTCAACGTGAGGTCGAGACCATCGCGAACCTGACCCATCCGCACATCCTGCCCGTACATGATTACGGCGATGAGGACGGCTGGACCTATATCGCGATGACCTATCTTGATGGCGGATCGCTCTCGGACCTGATCCGGGATGCGGGGGGCAACCTGCCGCTCGACCGCATCTCGAAGCTGATGGGGCAGGTCGCTGCCGCGTTGGATTACGCCCACGGGCGCGGCATCATCCACCGTGACCTCAAGCCCGCTAACATCATGCTGGATGTCACCGGCAACGCCTACCTGGCCGACTTCGGCATCGCGCGGCTGACCGAGGGCACCGGCCAACTGACGGGCAGCGGGCTGGTCGGCACACCGGCTTACATGGCCCCGGAGATGGCGCAGCCTGATTCACTGACTCCAAAGATCGATATTTATGCCTTCGGCGTGACACTGTTCCAGGCGGTGACGGGCAAGCTCCCGTTTGACGCGGAAACACCTATTGGCCTGATCATGGCGCATGTTGCGAACCCGGTGCCGCTGCTGTCACAGTACCGGCCTGATGCGCCCGAAGACCTGCAGCTTGTGTTCAACAAGGCCATGGCGAAGAACCCCACCCATCGCTACGATACGGCGAGCGAACTCATGGACGACTTTGTGGCCGCGCTGGCGGGTCGGCTGGTGTGGGGGGATACCCACGGCACGATGACGATTGACCGGGAGGACCCAAACACCGCACCGCTGGAGATGCCGCTCGCAGCGCCCACACAGGGCGGTGAGGGTGTGCTGCCCGGCAAGGCATCGGCCCCCACCGAGGTACACGGGTCCGGCGGCGGGATCAATCCGATGCTGATCATCGGCGGTATTGCGGTGCTGGCGATCCTTGTGGCCGGGGTGCTGGGCGCGCTGTTCATCATCTCCGGCAGCCGCGCCGCGCAGGCTGCACAGGTCACCGCCGACGGGCTTGTCGTGGCGAGTACCCGCGTGGCCCAGTCC
>CAYMGV010000141.1:0-6727 GCA_964390105.1 uncultured Anaerolineae bacterium
GCGGGGTCTCGCTGATAATGCCGCGCATGGTCGGCTGGCTGGCCGCAAACCATGTATGGAGTTCGTCATACCATATGCGATGGTTGTCCAGCCCGTAGACGCGCAGGGCATAGGCCAGCAGCAGGATGGCGCACAACAGGATGATCGTTATCGTATCGCGGCGCGATGCAAGGGGGTTCAACTGGCGTTCTCCTGGCATAAAAAAGGGCACAGCCTAGGCTGTGCCCCTATTGTGCGGTGTTACCCGGGATTTGTCTACTGGCCGTTTAACTGCTGCAGGTAGGCGATGATATCGGCCAGTGACTGGGCATCGAGGCGGGTGCCGAAGTTCTGCGGCATGACGCAGCCACCGTCCTCGAAGCCTGCTGCGATGTAATCGCAGGGCAGCACGATGGCTTCGTGAGTATAAATCTCGAAGCTGTCGTAGCCAGCGGGCACGCGGTCAGTGACGCCCAGCATGGACGGGCCGGTCATCACGCTGCCGTCGATGCTGTGGCAGCTCTGGCAGGCAAGGCTCTGACCGTCGGGGCCGGGTGCGTCACCGAGGAACATGGCTTCACCCCGGGCGGGGGCGCCGACCGGCAGCGCGGTCGCCACGTCGGTGCCAACCGGGTCATAGGGCAGCGGGGTGGGTGTCGGCGGGATGAAATCCGTCACAGGTTCATAGCCTTCTTCCCACTGGAGACCGTAGTTCATGACAAACGCGGTCACATCCTCGACCTGGTCAACGCGCATGGGGCCGCCGTAGTCCTGGCCCCATGTGGGCATGACCTGGGCGTACTGGCCGGAGCCAACCGGGCGGCCAGCGGCAATCGTCAGTTTGACGTAGTCCTCCAGCGTGCCCGTCCAGCCCACTTCGGCGAGGCGCTCCCCGTTGAACATACCCTCGTAATTGAGTGCCGGGGCCACGCTGGGCAGGCCGGTGCCGTCAGCCCCGTGACACTCGGTACAGTTTTCCTCGAACAGGATCGCGCCGCGCATCACCTGGCGGGCATCATACTGGGTGGTGAAGTTACCGAGGCGGTTCGGTTCATTGACGCCGTACCAGCCCACCATCAGGATCGTGATGAAGAAGATCACGGTGCCCAGCAGCCCGCGCTGTTCCAGCGCAAGGTTCCTGGTGAAGAAGTCCTTAACCGGGGTTCCCATCGACCCATTGTTTCCATTCAGTTCGTGTGATTCCTCAGCCATAAGCTGATTACTCCTCAGACCCGATGTAGGCGTCGCGATGGACGGGGACGTAAACTTCGTTCACCACTTGGGTTCCATCGGTCGGCGAAACGTATTCGATGCGCAGCGTGATCGCGACAACGTCCGGTTGCAGCGGGGTGACGGTGAAGAAGCCAGCCGCTTCTTCACCGAGACCCCCGCGTTCCGGCGCGAGGTCGCGGGCATATTCCATCTCTTCGCGGAAAACGTCCAGCACCTCGTACAGCTCGGTACTGCGCGGCACGACCTCCTCAAACGTATCCACATTGAGTTCGCCATAGGCCATGGCAGCCTGCAGCTCATCGAAGGGGATATGCCTGACTTCGCCGGGCTTTTCCGTCGGCGCAAGGTGATGCATGATCTCCTGGTCATAGGTAGACTGCACCGCGAAGAACGGGGTGCCCATCCAGCTAAAGATGATCATGAAGTAGATAAACACCATGGAGAGTGACAGCGCAAAGCGACGGCGGCCATAGTACCGATACGGGCCGGGGTCGAAGTACGGCATCACGGTGAACATCACCAGCAGGATGGTCGGGATGATGACGCCCATCAGGGTCTTGTCACCCAGTTTCAGCAGACCCTGTGCCCAGTAGAAATACCACGGAGCGACGGAATGGAAGGGCGTACTGAGCGGGTTCGCGTGGTTCTCAAGCGGGGCGCTGTAGAAGAAGGTGACCGCAAAGATCAGGATCAGGGTCACAACGCCGATCCACAGCAGTTCGCTCGCCTGGATATCGGGCAGGTAGTATTTGCGGCTGTCTACCGGTACCCGCTTGGCGCTGTCCTTGCCTGATTCCTCAAGTTCAGGTGGCAGGCTGTGGCCGTGGATGATGACCTTGTAATAATGCACACCGATGAAGATCGCGGTGAGGACAGGCAGGCCGATCACATGGACCATATAGAAGCGCAGCAGGCCCAACTGCCCCAGATCAGGGCCGCCTCGCATCAGGATGTTGGCAAACTGCCCGACGATGGGCGGCGGCGCGGCTTCGGCCATCGAGGCACCAATGGTCACAGCCCAGTAGGCGAGCTGGTCCCAGGGGAGCAGGTAGCCGGTGAAGCTCAGGAACAGCGTCAACACCAGCAGGATCATACCGGTGACCCATGTGAACTGGCGCGGCTTTTTATAGGATGCTGTGATGTAGGTGCGGATCATGTGCAGCGCAATGAACAGCACCATCGCTTCTGCGCCGAGACGATGCAGGTCACGGACGAACTTGCCGAACGGCACGTTGCTCAGCAGATAGAGCATGTTCGGGTAGGCGTATTCCGTAGATGGCGTGTAGAACACCATCAGGAAGATGCCGGTGATCAGCTCAAAGGCGAAGAAGTACGTGGTCAGCCAACCCAGCCGGAAGGTGGGGTAGAGGCCGGTCACGGCGGTGTTGTAGTAGCCGGGACGCATGTGCAGCCAGAAGCCATCAGCATGGGGCTTGAGGCGCGGGTTGGGGCGCGGCGGTGCGTCGCCGCGCAGCATAGAACGCAGATCAGCGATGTTCAGGCCTGCCGTAGCACGCTCAACGATATTATCAATCGTTGCCAGTGAGCCTCCGACCAGGCCCTTCTCACGGATTTCTTTGATTACAGGGAAGTCCCTTACATCAAAATTCGACTCCATGAAGTCAGTCTCCTCAACAAGGTGGTGATGGTGGAGTTAGCAGTTATTCACCGTGGGGCGGTCCGAGGACCCGCCGCCCGGTATCGACACGGATTTCGACCGCGCCTTCCGGGACCTCCATCGGTGCCCCGTCTTCATTCGTTTCGGCCACCACGTTACCATTCGTGTCCGTGGCATACACGATAAACCGGTCAAGCCCACGTGGGGCCGGGCCTTCAATATAGGAACCCTGCTTCTCGAACTTGGAGCCGTGGCAGGGACACTCAAATCGATCGTTCGCAGGGACCCACTTGTACAGGCAGCCGAGGTGCGGGCATACCTTGTAAATGGCGAGTACGCCAGAGGCGGTGTTGACCAGCCAGAAACGGCCTTCAGGGCGGTCCTCCGGTGCGATGCCTGCGGCGGGCAGGGTGCCCGGGTTCAGGATGAATTCGCCACCAAACTCACCCTCGCGGAAGCGGGGGTAAGAGAACCAGAGCAGCATCCCCGCAGTTCCGCCAAGCGTCAGTGCGATGGAAGCCCCCCAGATATAAAAGAGGAATTCACGGCGGTTCATTGGGGCCGGAGCATTGACGGTTGCGTCTGCCATACACGGTCTCCTGGGTAGAGGATGGATGCAATATGAACGCCCTGCCCGAAGATGGCTTGCATTTCCGCAGGACGGTGTTCACATGGAATTAGGTTAAAAACGGTCTTATAAAGTCAGTATACATGATAGCGTGTGTAAACGGTTTGTGTCAAAAAAAAACGGGTGTGGTAACGGAGATTTATGCTGAAGTCAATCCCCGTCACTAGTCCCCGGAAAATTCAAAGTGACCTGCCCCGGTGGCCTTTGGGGAAGTCTAACGTGGATCAGAACCCTCGCCCACTATGAGACAACCGCATGGCGGCGTGATGTTATCACGCGGGGCGTCATAGGTATACAATGTGGGTAAAGAGGAGTCATGCGATGGTGACAATCAGTGGCCCAGTTCTCGTTACAGGTGCAAGCGGGTTTATCGGGCGGCGCGTGGTGCAGCGGCTGCTGTAGGAAGGTATCACCCTCGGAGGGAACGCCGTTCGGGGAGCCGCAGGGGCTTTAAGGCGCGGCCACCTGATGACCCCGCCCGTATTTGCCCGGCGGCTGCTACATCGGTTTGGTTTGGGGGTCGTCCCTGTCGTCTTTCTTGCTGGCCGAGTCGTCCTTCCCGTTTTCTTCCTCTGCTTCCGCGTCATCCAGCCCCGCATCACGGCGGAAATCTTCGGCAGCTTTTGCATCGATCTCAAGCGGGCCGGTGCCCTGCTTCGATTTGGCGCGTTCACGCAGGGCTGACGCCGAGGCCGCAATTTCCTTGAAGTAATCACTATCCACGATCTTCTCCACCTGCTGTTCCTTCTGCGAGCGGTCGATCTCGATCTTCAACTGGGCGACCTGCTGTTTGAGCCGGTCCTCGCGGGCCTGCACTTCGTCGGCCATCTCATCGAAGATGCGTGCGAGTGTACCGACTTCGTCGCGGCGCTTGCTGGCCCGTGCCAGGATCGATTTATCGTATTCGATCTCCTCGGATTCGAGCGAGCGAGCGGCATCGGTGAGGCGGGTCAGCGGTGCGGTGATGGTGCCCGTCATCACGAACACCACGATCAGCATGATCGGGTAGGCAACGGCAAACGTCGTGACAATGGCGTTGCCTATGCGTTCCTGCACATCGACCAGCCGCGCCGCGCTGATGTCGGCACCGACTGCCCCCACGACCGCACCATCATACGGGTCATAGATAGGCGCAACCGCGCGGATGTACGGCCCCTGTGCATCGATCCTGATCTCATCCCCGCGTGCCACTTCCGTGAAACCCAGCAGGCGCAGGTCATTGCGGGCCAGGTGCGCAGTCTCGCCAAGTTCAGCACCGCCGTCCAGGGTGTCGTACAGGTAAAGGATGTCAGTGCCGCCCAGCGGGGAGTACAGAAACAGGGTCACGTCAAGGTTGTCGAAATCGGACTGAACGCTGCTGAAGTGGCTGGCAATATCCCGGAAGGCGAGGTCGGTGGGGTCCTGGAAATCAGCAAGGCGGCGCAGGTCGCCGCCGTCGATGTCGCTGGCTGCCGCGATGATCACGTTGGTGCTGTCGGCCATCAGTTTCTGGACCTCCAACTCCGTGATGGTATCAAAGAACTGGTTGTAGGTCGTGATGGCGAACAGGACAAAGACGGCAGTGAACAGGATCGTGAAGATGATGAGGAACTTCCAGCGCAGCCCAAGTTTCATGGAACCGACTCCCGGTCATAATTGCGAGTATTTAAGTAGGGTTATGGTACACGCGGGGCGGTGAGGGAGTCAATTGACCCGTGGGAATTAATGGCAGGGCGTTGACCGGCCAGCTAATCGGCCTGGGCGATCTTGCGCAGGATCAGCCGGTTGCCTTTGGGCAGCGGCTGGTACGTGATGTCATCCATGAATTCACGCATGAGAAAGACGCCCAGCCCCCCCGGTGAACGGGACTCCAACGGGGCGTTCACATCTGGCTGATGGATGCGGGTTGGGTCAAAGTGTGGGGCCTGGTCGGTCAGGGTGATAATCAGCACATCGCTGTCGCGCTCGACAGCCATCTCAATCGAGCCGCTCATGTCGTTTTCCCGGTAGCCATGGATCACGATGTTGGTGGCGGCCTCATCGACGGAGGTGAGTACCCCCGACAGGATCGCTTCACCAAAGCCCAGGTAGGGCAGCCGCTCCCGCAGGTAACGGCGGAGCACACCCAGGCTCTCTAAGCTGGCGTCAACCCGGATCGGGTTCTGGTCAGGTGATGGGTTCATTGGCAGCCTGCACTCAGTCACAAACGTCTGATCTCATACTACTGCTGCCCAGGTGTCCATGCAAGCGGTCAGCCTGCGGCTGGCCTGTAACAAGGATGCGTTTCTCATGCGTGTGCCGAGGGTTGTTACGCGGCTAAAGCAGCAGCGCAAGGAACCGCTCAACGTCGTAAAGGGCACTCTGCGCCGAGGGTGAGAGTGTCGGTACGAACATATCGAAGCCGTGGTCCGCTCCCGGTATCTCGACCAGCACCGACTTCACCTCAGCATCACAAAGCTTGTTGTGCAGCGCACGGGGGTGGCCTTCCGGCACCAGCCAGTCATGTGTGCCGTGCAGGATCAGGGTGGGTGGGCAGGTCTTGTCGATATGGTTGACCGGCGAGGCGTCGTGATACTCATCGGGGCAGTTCTCGAAGGTACATCCCATGACATCCGGCAGCCAACTGTTGATCGGGATCAGGCGGCTTTCGGGCGGCAGGAAGCCGCTCTCACGCAGCTCCGATTCCATGCGGGTCAGCGGTTTATCATAGGTTGAAGCGGGGACCATCTGCGTGTCGTTGAGATCGTACAACGACAGATCGGTGGGCGGATAGTAGGCCACCACGGCACGCACGGAGGTATCGCTTTTGATGCCATCCTGCCAGTCGGCCTGACCGGCGGTATAGGCGGCCAGCAGCGCAAGGTGTGCGCCCGCCGAGCCTCCCATCAGCACGATGCGGTCGGGGTTGATCTCGTAGACAAGATGCGATCCCTTCATCCATGCGATGCTCTGCTTGACATCATGGACCATGCTGCGCCAGTGTGCTTTGGGGGCCAGCGTATAGGCGACATCCATCACGATATGGCCCTGTGATGCGAGATGCGCCAGCAGTGGGCGGGTGCCCATGTCTTTACCCATATAATGCCAGCCGGAACCATGGAAGTAGATCACGGTCATGCCGGTGCGCGGTACACTGAGCGGCGGCATCCAGATATCGGCACGGATGGGCTGGTTGCTCTCGATATTCTGGCCGATGACAAGGTCACGCTTGACGGTAACACCCTGTGGGGCCGGCAGGCCCGGTGTCCAGCGGCGCGGCAGCATGCGCGTTTTGCGCGTAGGCGCGATGC
>CAYMGV010000142.1:0-6607 GCA_964390105.1 uncultured Anaerolineae bacterium
TCGCTCACACACTGCCCGTACTGGAACAGGCAGGACGGGATACAATGCGTATGCCCGACCCCGGACGCAAACGGCGTCCCGGATTGGACCAACTGTTGGAAGCCATGCCTGATATCATAGTGGTGATTGACAGCTTTGAGCAGAAAGTCCAGCGTCCGCCCGACAAAGACGAGCAAAAACGCTACTACAGCGGTAAAAAGAAGCAGCATACCTTGAAAAGCCAGGTAGCAGTTGATGAACAGACTGGCATGGTGGTTGATGTGTCGGACAGCGTGCCCGGACCTACAGCAGATATAAAGCTGTTGGAACAGTCGGGGCTGCTGCCGCGTCTGCCAGAAGGAGTTGGGGGAATGGGTGACTTGGGATATACCGGGATCGACAAACTTCATCCATTGGGCGCTGCACCTCGTCGCAAACCGAGAGGCAAGGACCGCCCACCCGAAGATGTCCTGTACAACACCGCCTTCTCGCAGCGCCGGATTATCGTTGAGAACTCTATTGGTCGGATGCGCCGCTATCAGAGCATTACCCAGGCCGACCGTCATCATCGCCAGTCTCATACCGCGCGCGTGGTCGCTATTGCAGGACTTATTAATCGCCAGATTAGGCATCGCCTTGTTCATTAAACCTACCCTGGGGAAGGGGACACTTATCCCTTCTCCCTATTTCGAATGGTAACTACTCAGGCCACTTTTTGTGCCTAATTTGAGATATCGAACGATCTTCACGCCATATGTTTTGTACCTGAACACAATCCAAAATGTCAATCAAGATCGCAAATCTGAGTACAAAATCAGGCTGAGTAGTAACGATTTAATAACAGGTAGTGTTGCAGAGATACGACTTGCTGGCAAGAACTGAAGGACGTAAATAGATCCTGTAGATCGAAGAAATTCCTTTGACCTGAGCCCAGAGCCGGAAAATCAGGCCCTCTCCACCCCGCCCAGCATGGCTGACTTCCGCCGGGCCGATGATGCCAGCATGGCGCACTACGAGGAGATCAAGGACCAGCTCATCCAGGCGGACGTGGTTCATGCCGATGAAAGCGGTCTGCGGGTCGAGGGCAAGCTCAACTGGCTGCATGTGCTCTCCAATGAACGCCTGACCCATTATGCCGTGCATCCGCGCCGAGGGCAGGCCGCCATGCGCGAGATTGGGCTGCTGGAAGCCTGCCAGGGCCGGGCTGTTCACGATGCCCTGCCCGCCTATTTCCAGTTCGATAACTGCTCTCATGCCCTCTGCAACGCCCACCATCTGCGCGAACTCCGCTTTGTTTCCGAGCAGTACCAGCAGGACTGGGCCGATGAGATGGCCCGCTTGCTGGTCGATATCAAAGATGAGGTTGCTCTAACACCTGGTGCCATGACCCTGCCTCCTGACCGACTTCTGCATTACGAAGCCCGCTTTGATGCCCTGCTTCAGGCTGGCTTTGACGCTAATCCGCCCCCGGTGATACCCCTACCGCGCCGCCGGGGTCGCAAAAAACAGTCGCCCCCCAAGAACCTCCTGGACCGTCTGTCTCGCCATAAAGCCGAGACCCTGGCTCTCATGTATGACTTTCGCGTTCCCTTTGATAACAACCTTGCCGAGCGTGACCTGCGCATGATTAAGGTCAAACAGAAGGTCTCCGGCACCTTCCGTACCCGCTCCGGTGCTCATATCTTCTGCGATATCCGCAGTTACATCTCCACCCTTCGCAAACAAGGTCAGCAGGTTCTCCCCGCTCTTCACGCCGCTTCGCTCGCTCGTCCCTTCATCCCCGCCTGAGTAGTTACGATCCTTTACTCATTTCGTACACTCGGCCTGCCAGTGCGGTATAACGCTGGGCAACAGAATTGTTGTTGACAGCCATCGCCAGCGCTTTAGTGGACCCGACAATCACCACCATCTGCCGGGCGCGCGTGATCGCCGTATAGAGCAGGTTGCGCTGAAGCAGCATGTAATGCTGCGTGATGACCGGCATTACCACGACGGGGTATTCGCTGCCCTGTGAGCGATGTACCGTGATGGCGTAGGCGTGCATCAATTCATAGGCTTCGGTTGATTCATATTCCACGAAACGGTCATCAAAGGCCACCTTCATGATGTTCTCTTTTTTGTTGAAGGCCCGGATACGGCCTACGTCGCCGTTGAAGACGTCCTTGTCGTAGTTGTTGCTGGTCTGGATGACCTTATCCCCCACGCGGAACACCGCCCCGCCGATGCTTTGCTCGGCCTTGCGGCCAGCGGGGTTCAGCGCCGCCTGCAGCCGTTCGTTAAGGTTGGAAACGCCCGCCGGGCCTCGGTACATTGGCACAATGATCTGAATATCCTCTACAGGGTCGAGGTTGAACCGCTCCGGCAAACGGTATTTGACGATATCAACGACGAGGTCGGCGGCACGTGGTGCATTGTCACTGATCTTGAAATGAAAAAAGTCCTCCACGGCATCCGGTACCACCGGGATTTGCCCGGCATTGATGCGGTGCGCATTCGAGATGATGGTGCTGCCCTCGGCCTGCCGGAAGATAGCATCCAGCCGGGTGACGGCCACCACCCCCGCTGCGATCAACTGGCGCAGCACATCTCCCGCCCCGACACTCGGAAGCTGATCGACATCACCGACCAGCAGCAGATGGGTGCGTGGGTCGAGCGCACGGAACAGCGCATTGGCGAGTACCGCATCGATCATGGAGCATTCATCAACAATGACCATATCAGCCTGCAGCGGGTTCTCATCGTTGGTCATCCAGCCGTTGGCGGGTGAATAGCCCAGCATGCGGTGAATGGTGCTGGCCGGCTGTCCGGTGGCCTCAGAGAGGCGCTTGGCGGCACGCCCGGTGGGGGAGGCCAACCGGTATTGTTTCTTGAGTGCATCCAGCGTGTGGATCAGCGCGCGCAGGGTAGTCGTCTTGCCGGTGCCCGGGCCACCCGTCAGGATGCTGACCTTGTTGGTCAGTGCGGTGACCACCGCGTCCTTTTGCTGATCGGTCAGCGGAACGGCAGAATCACCGGACACCTTCTCGATCATGGCTTTAATGAAGGCCGCACTTTTGGCTTTAATGTGCGATCCGTCTGTGGTGATCATGCGCATCAGACGCCGCGCAATACCGAGTTCCGCGTAATACGAAATCGGCAGATATACCGCCCGCACCGGGTCGGCTTCAGGTTCGGCGGGCGGCAGCACATCGAGTATGACCAACTGCGCGGCAGCGGCCCGCTCAATGGCGGCCTGCACCTCCATAGTGGTTACCCCAAGCAGCTCCACCGCGCGGGCAATGACCTCCTCCCCTGGCAGGTAGAGGTGCCCGTCATTGGTGGCTTCCTCCAGCACATAAACTACCCCGGTCTCGACACGGCGCGGGTGGTTGTGCTCAAGCCCCATGTTCTGCGCGATCTGGTCAGCGGTACGGAAGCCGACACCGTACAGGTCCCGCGCAAGGGCGTAGGGGTCTTCCTGTACCCGGTCGATGGCTTCATCGCCGTAGGCCATGTAGATTTTCTCGGCCAGCTTGCCCGATACGCCGTTCTCCTGCAGGAACAGCATCACAGCCTGGATATCCTTCTGCGCCTGCCAGCCCTTGATGATGGCGGGCAGCTTGCGCTCCGAGATGCCGGGGACTTCCGTCAGGCGCTGCGGGTCATGGTCGAGGATGGCGAGGGTTTCCGCGCCAAACGTCTCGACGATGCGCTCGGCATAGATGCGCCCGATGCCCTTGAAACGGCCTGAGGCGAGGTAGAGCTTGATGGCATCCAGCGAGGCGGGCGGCTTGCGTAGTACCTTCTCGGCGGCGAACTGCTTGCCATAGGTGCTGTGCGTCTGCCACGTCCCGTTCAGTGAAAGGTTTTCACCGCGCACCACATCGGGCACAACACCCACGACCGTCACAAAGCCCTTTGTGTCGGTCTCACCCCACATGCTGATCGCCGAGGTGGGCGCGAGGCGCAGCACACAGTAACCGTTCTCCTCGTTATAGAAGGTAATACGCTGTACCACGCCTTCGAGCGTTTCCGGTGCAGCGGGATCGTGAGCGGGCATAGTGTAACTATCCTGAATAAACAGGCCCCGGCACACTCCGGGGCCTGTACGGTCAGCCTGACGATCAGCCCCCGTTTGAGACCGGCGTCGGCGTGGCCGGGCTGGTCGCGGTTGCAGAGGGGGTGATGGTCGGCGATGGTGTGATGGTCGCTGATGGCGTGATGGTCGGTGACGCGGTCACCGTCGGTGATGGTGTGATGGTGGGTGTTGCCGTGGCGGTCGCAGTCGGCGTGATGGTCGGCGTCTGAGTTGGCGTGGCATTCGCCAGCTCACGTACCGCCAACTGCGCGGAAAGTACCACACGGGCATCATCGGCAAACGGGTAATCGAAGAACTGGTCAAAGAACAGCACCCACTCCAGTTCGGCGATGGCGCGATCATACAGGCCAAGTTCGGCCATGGTCAGGCCGAGATAGTAATGACGGGTGCCGGTATCTTCCAGTGCAACAGCCTGTTCGAAATCGCCCAATGCCTCGTCGTATTCCTCAAGTTCATAGTAGGCACGCCCCCGTGCTTCAAACACGATGGCACGCTGTTCTGTGAGCAGGTTAAGACCCAGCACGCGCGTGGCGCGGGTAATGGTCTCCTCGTACTGCCCGTCCTGCATCAGCGCCCGCACGTAGATGGTCTCCAACCCGTTACCAATGGAGCCGTCGATCCCCTCAAGCTGGTCGATGGCAGTCAGAATCTCGTCGAAGGCTTCGACATCAAACCCGGCCACCGTGATCCCTACTAGCGCCTCGCGGTTGTTCGGTTCCACGGCCAGCACGGCCTGGTAATCCTCATAGGCCAGTTCCGGCTCGGCCAAATCAAGGTAGAAACGCGCACGTGCCAGCAGCGCATCAACCGAATTCTCGGAAAGCTGTAACGCGCGCTGGTACGCCTGGAAGCCATCCTCAAAGCGGCCCTGCTCACCATAGGCAGTGCCCAGCAGCGCCCATGCCTGCGCATTGGAGGGGTTCACGTCGATGAGATAGTCCTCCAGTGAGATCACGGCGCGTTCCACCGAGCCGATCTCCAATCGGGCTTCGTTGAGCAGTGTGACAGCATCGCCGGAGGTAGGATCGATATAAACCGCAAGGTTGCCAATCGCAACTGCGCGGCCAGAATTGCCCTTTGCCAGTTCAAGCTGGCCTTCAGCGACCAGCAGCCGGACATTATAGGTGTAGCGGCCAAGGTCCTTTGCCGCCTCGATCTGGTCCTCTGCGGCACTCAGATCGCCCTGGGAAATTGCCAGATCAGCCAGTGCAAGATAGCTGTCCAGCAAGATTGGATCGATGTTCTGCGCGGTTTCGTAGGAGACGCGCGCCTGTTCGACCTGCCCGCGACCGCGCTGCAAATCGCCGATGCTGATATAGACCGGGGCGAAGTCCTCATCAAGGTTGCGGCAGGTATCAAATGCAACACGAGCCGCGCCAGCATCGCCCAGCCCCAGCAAAGCCAGCCCTTCATAATAGTAGCTGTCTGGCGAGTCATAACCATTGGCGCGGACTTCCTCGATCAGGTCGAGTGCCTGCTCATAGCGCCCGGCCCGAACGGCCTCGTACGCCTCATTGAAGCGCGGCGCGGATGGGTGCGGTGTGCTGATGTAGGCGGCGGTGGGCGTCAGGCCAAACGCCACATCTCCGCGCGGCGCGTTGCCGGGTGCAATGGTGGGTTCAGGCAGCAGTACATCGGGGTCGGGCAGGGCCGTGCGCGTCGGGATCGGGGTAATGGTGGGTGCCGAGGTCGGCGTGATGGTGGGCGTTTCGGTGGGCGGCAGGGCAGCCACGCGGGCACCCTCAAAGATGCCGGAGATCGTACGCACGAAGAATACGATCATGATCACGATAATGATCGAGGCCGCGATGATCATATAAATAGGGTCGATGCGCAGGCGAATGCGGGCGGCGCGGGTGCGGCCTTCGGCCTGCGGGGCCGCCCATTTCAGGTTCAGATACGTTTGATTCTGGGCCTCGCGCAGCTCCTTGATAATGGAATCAGCCTGACGCTGAGCCTCCATGATCGCCTCTTTGGAAGTGCGCGGCACGCCGTAGACAGGCTGCGCCGCCGAGGGGATTCCCGGGTCGGCAGGCGGTGGTGGTGCGGCCTCAATGCCGAGCGCCTGCAGGCCCTTGATGGCGCTCTGATTGGCCGGGTTGATCTGGAGGACCTGCTGCAAACACTTGATGCGGTCCTCGGTGCGTGCCATAACGGCACTCATCCACAGCCACGCCGTCTCGTTGCGCGGATCCTGCTTGATTACAGAGGCAAGCAGTTGGCGGGCCTCGGCGGTTTGGCCCGCCCGCACAGCCGCAATTCCACGTTGTAAAATGTCATCAGCCATAAGGATTTGTACCTGGATAAATTCGGATCATGTCTGCGCACCCTCGGATGAAGTTCATTGTACACCAAACGCCTATGGGTGTCAGGTCGGGGAGGAGGGGGGGGTGCATTCGAGTTTGGGGGCGCTCAAGCGGTATCCCATAGCGCATCTGCTTCATCCCTGAATTGTTGAAAATCCGTCATCAATTGTTGAAAGTTTGTAACTACTCAGGCTACCTCATTGGGCACCTAAATTGCATTTAACGCAGTATAGCCAATACTAGT
>CAYMGV010000143.1:0-6519 GCA_964390105.1 uncultured Anaerolineae bacterium
GGCGCAGCGCCAGCAGGCCGCGCAGGGCATCGCGGGCGCGGTCAGCGCTGAAGCCTTCCAGTGCCTCACCGATAGCGAACAGCACGATCACGGTGGCGGCCTCGCCGGTCTCGCCGATGGCGAGCGCGCCGACCGTGGCGATCCCCATCAGCAGTTCGATGGTGACACGCCTCGCATAGAACAGCGACTTGATGCCCTTCCAAACAATCGGACCACCCGCCAACGCTGCCACCAACACATGCAGCGTCAGCAGCGCCCCATTGATGAAGGGGGTACGCGCGATCAGCAGCGCAGCAGGCAGGCTGATCAGCAGCAGCGCCGCCAGCGCGAGGATCATCTGGTTATAAGGTGATTTCATCATGAAGGCGAAGAACCCGCCGCCCGTCTCAGCGGGTTCGGGTTTGGCCTCGGCTTCCGGCTCCGCGACGTGGTAGCCCATTGCGCGGACGCGCTTGCGGATCGTCTCCGGTGAGGTCGTACCGCTAACGGTCAGCGTCGCGGTTGCAAAATCGACATGGGCCTGATCGATGCCAGCCAGCCCGGCGACGCCTTGTTGGAGTGTCGTCGCGCAGTTGGCACAATCCAGCCCTTCGATGTTGTAGCGGGTTCCAGGGGCAAGTGACTCTGTGGGCATAGAGAATGATTTATCCTGTTGGTTTGAGTATCCGTCTGTGCCCCATCATACCAAACATATAAACGGTTGTCTATATGTTTATGCGATACAGGTGCAAATCCATCACGGATTCGATACGGTCTATGCGTATACGATCACAGGAAGAACCACCCATGACATTACCCATTGACCATTTTATCCATGTTTACCAGCCACCCGCCGAGGACGGCCCGGAGTTCACCTTGCTGCTGCTGCACGACACCGGCGGCGACGAGAACAACCTGCTTCAGATCGGTGAGATGCTGGCCCCCGGTGCGGGCTTACTCAGCCCACGCGGGCAGATCAAGGAAAATGGCACCACCAACCGCTGGTTTAAACGTGTAGCGATGGGTGTGTTCGATGAGCACACCACCCGCTGGCAAGCCGAAAACGAGTTCCGCTTTAGTGGTCTGATGGCGATCATGGCGATATTCATGCGTGGGAACTTCCCAAAGGAAACGCAGAAAAGCATGGAAGCCTTCAAAACCTATGCAGAATCACGGGAGTAGCATAGTAAGGTTCGTTTCCTTAACGTCCGTTCGCTATAATTCAGGCAGTTCTAACAAGGGCACGGGCTATCCGTGCCCTCAGTGTGTGTTATTGAGGGGATGTAAAACCGTGACAAAAACCCGCGACGATATCCGTAATATCGCGATCATTGCTCACGTTGACCACGGCAAAACGACGTTGGTTGACGGTATGCTGAAACAATCCAATGTCTTTCGTGACGCCGACTCCGCCGGGGAACGCATCCTCGACTCCAACGATCTTGAAAAAGAGCGCGGTATCACGATCTTATCCAAGAACACCGCCGTTACATGGGGTGATCACAAGATCAACATCGTTGATACGCCCGGTCATGCCGACTTTGGCGGCGAGGTTGAGCGCGTGCTGAACATGGTCGATGGTGCCCTGCTGCTGATCGACGCGGCGGAAGGCCCCATGCCGCAGACGCGCTTCGTACTGCGCAAGGCACTTGAACTGGGCTTGCGTGTGCTCGTGGTCATCAACAAGGTGGACCGCAACCACGCCCGCCCCGAAGAAGTGCTCAACGAGACCTTTGACCTGTTCATTGAACTGGGTGCCACCGACGAACAGGCCGAGTTCCCGGTGGTATACGCCATCGGCCTGACCGGGGTGTCCGGGTTGGCTCACGATGACCTTTCTGCCGACCTCGCCCCGCTGTTCGAGACCATCCTGAAGGAAGTGCCGCCGCCCACCATCGAGGACGGCCCGGCCAAGCTGCTCGTCACCACGCTGGATTATGACAACTACAAGGGCCAGATCGGTGTGGGGCGGCTGCGCTCCGGCACCGTGACGCGCGGCATGAACGTCGTACGCATCCAGCAGGATGGCACCCGCACCAACGAGAAGCTGGAGTACATCTTCACCCATCATAACCTCCAGCGGCAGGAGATCGAGGAGGCCAGTGCAGGCGATATCATCGCCTTCTGCGGCATTGATGAGATTTTCATCAGCGATACGATTGCCGCCCCCGCCGTGACGGCACCACTGCCCTCGATTCGCGTGGAACAGCCCACCGTCCGCATGACCTTCGGCGTTAATACGTCACCATTTTCCGGGCGCGAGGGCCGCAGCGGTTGGGGCACCTCTCGACGCCTGCGCCAGCGCCTCTACGACGAGATCAAGACCAACGTCTCGCTGCGCGTCGAGGACGGGGAAACCCCGGAGAAGTTCGTGGTGAGCGGGCGCGGTGAGCTGCACCTCGCGATCCTGATCGAGACGATGCGCCGCGAAGGCTACGAGTTCGAGGTCAGCCGCCCGGAGGTGATCTTTGTCGCAGACAGGGAAACCGGAGCCGCCATGGAGCCGGTCGAGGAAGTCACCATCGAGGTCGCTGATGAACACGTCGGCACCGTGGTTGAGCTGCTCGGCGCGCGCCGGGGTAAACTGGAACACATGCGTACACGTAACAGCACCACCGAGATGACCTATCTCGTCCCGACACGCGGCCTGCTGGGCTTCCGCTCGCAGTTTCTCACATCCACCAGCGGCATGGGCCAGATGCACAGCATCATGCACAGCTATGAACCCTTCTCAGGCGCGATACCGGGCCGCAAGCTGGGCAGCCTTGTCGCGTGGGAACATGGCACCGCCACCAGCTACGGCCTCAACCAGGCGCAGGAGCGCGGTGCGCTGTTCATCGGGCCGGGCGCGGAAGTCTATGAAGGCATGGTCGTCGGTGAGAATATCCGCCCCGATGATCTCGCGGTCAACGTGGCGAAGCTCAAGCACGTCACCAATCACCGCCGCAGCTTTGCCGAGGACGGCATCATCCTGACGCCCCCGCGTGACCTCAGCCTCGATGCCTGCATCGAATTCCTTGCCGAAGACGAGCTGCTCGAGGTAACGCCGCAGAGCCTGCGTATCCGCAAGCGTATCCTCAATAACGAGGATCGCAGCAAGGATCAGAAGCGCCGTCGCCAGATGGAAGCGATGAGTTAGCGTTTAACGGTCAGCCAGCAGCGTGATTGCACCGGCCCTGATTCAGTATGAATCAGGGCCGGTGTTTACCCCTAAACCCCCGGTAATATCCCCTTCATCACCCGATGCATCTGTGCCGGAATCCATGTGCGTCTGCACAGACGCACCCATCCGCGCTACACTTGGATCACACCATGAGATACAAAAGGGGGGAATCAATGACCGAATCAAACCAAAACGGCGGCAGCGCATTGAGCCAGGACATCAAGTTCCTGGGCAATCTGCTGGGGCAGATCATTCGGGAGCAGCACGGTGAGCGCGCCTTTGAACTCGTTGAGGAGGTGCGTGCCGTGGCTAAGGCCCGCCGTGCCGGTGATCCCGACGCCGCGCGTGCGCTGGCCCGCATCACCCGTGACGCTTCGCAAGAGGATCAGATGATCCTTACCAAAGCCTTTGGTAATTACTTCCAGCTCATTAACATCGCCGAGGACCTCGAACGTATCCGTGTCCTGCGCCAGCGTGAGATGAAGGGGTCCATGGCCGAGTCGGTGGCCGCCGCAATCGAGACACTGCACGCCGCTGGCAGCACCGCTGAGGATATCCGCGCATTAATGGAGCGGATGCAGGTGCGGCTGGTACTCACCGCCCACCCCACCGAGGCCAAACGCAAGGAAGTCCTGATCAAGCTCCAGAATATCGCTGATTATATGACCGCGTTCAGCAGCGGTATGACCCCCCGCGAGGCGCGCAAGCTGGGCAGTGCCATCGCGGAGAAGGTCGAAGAGCTGTGGCATACCCGGCCAACCCGTGAAGCCCGCCCCACCATCGCTGATGAGATCGATTTCGGTGTCTATTTTATCACCTCACGCATTATGTCCATTACCGTGGATATCTACGAGGAAATCCGCGCTGCCCTGATGACTCACTACCCGGAGGCAGACTGGACTGATATCCCCCCTATCATCCGTTTTGCTTCCTGGATTGGTGGTGACCGCGACGGCAATCCCAACGTCACCGGTGATATGACAATCAATGCGCTGAAGGTGCTGCGTGATGCCGCCAACGCCTGTTACCGTGAGGACATCCGCTATTTGCACGCGCACCTGACTCAATCTCTCAGTGAGATCGGGGCCTCCGACGAACTACGCAGGGACATCGAAAACGACCCCGACGCAGCCCCCGAGATCGCAGGGTGCTACCCCGGTGAGATATATCGCCGCAAGATGCACAGCATCGCCAGTAAGCTCCAGCGCGATGAATACCCCAGTTCCGGCCCGCTGCTGAAGGACCTGGTGATGGTGGATCGCTCCCTGCGTGAAAACCACGGCCTGCGCGTTGCCAATGGTGTACTGTGGCGGCTGATCCAGAAGGTCAAGCTGTTTGGCCTGCGCCTGACACCGCTTGATATCCGGGAGGACGCCCGCCGCTACGCTATCACCATTGATGAGTTGTTCCGGCATTACGGCATCGCGCCCAACTACCTCGACCTGCCGGAAGCCGAGAAGCAGTCCCTGTTGATGCGTGAGATCGCCAGCGAACGCCCCATGTTCCCGGCCAAGCCCGATTTCTCCGATGTCACCAACGAGGTCATTGCAACATGGCGCATGATCCCGGAAGCCTACAGCCAATGGGGGTCACGCGTCATCGACAGCGCCATCGCCAGCATGAGTACTGCCCCCAGTGACGTGCTGACCATGCTGCTGTTCGCGGTCGAGGTTGGCATCGCGGATGATATCGACGTGGTGCCGCTGTTCGAGACCGTTGAGGACCTGCGCAACGCGCCGGACATCATGGCGTGGCTGTATCAGAATCCTATCTATCGATCCCACCTGCAGAAACGTGGCATGATCCAGCAGATCATGCTTGGCTATTCGGACAGTTCAAAGGACGGCGGCTACCTCGCCTCGAACTGGGGGCTGTACAAAGCACAGGAGCAGCTTTGCACCACCGGCAACCGCTACGGCGTCACTACGGAATTGTTCCACGGGCGTGGCGGGAGCATCGGGCGCGGTGGCGGCCCGACCAACCACTCGATCCTCTCACAGCCACCGGTCACCATGCGCCAGGGGCGCATGAAGATCACGGAGCAGGGTGAAGTGATCGCTTATCGTTACAGCAATCCTGAGATCGGTCGGCGGCATCTCAACCAGGTACTGCATGCGATGCTGTTCGCCAGCGGCACCAACAACCGCCAGCCCCCGCAGGGCGACTGGCTTGAGATGATGGCCGAGCTTGCCGCTACCGGCGAGCGCACTTACCGCACCATGGTCTACGAAACTGACGGGTTCCTTGATTACTGGAACCAGGCCACGCCAATCCATGAACTCTCGCAGATGACTATTGGGTCGCGCCCGGCCAAGCGCCGTGCAGGCGGCTTTGAATCAATCCGTGCCATTCCGTGGATTTTCTCATGGATGCAAAGCCGCGCCATCATCCCAAGCTGGTACGGAATCGGTACGGCGTTCTCCGCCGCCATTGAGGATGGCAACCTGCGCCTGCTGCGTGAGATGTACACCCAGTGGACGTTCTTTACCACTATTGTTGATAACGCCGAACTGGATATCGCCAAGGCAGATATGGGCATCGCGGACCTGTACGATGACCTCGTCGAGGATGAGGAAATCCGCAAACAGTTCTTCAACGCCATCTCCGGTGAACACCAGCGGGCCATTGAGGTGGTCAACCAGGTCAAGGAACAGGAAACGATCCTCGGCAGCAGCACTGTAATGAAGGTTTCTATTGAGCGCCGTAACCCGTATGTCGATCCGCTGAACTTCATCCAGGTCGCCATCCTGCGTGACCTGCGCAAACTGGACCCCGACACGCCGGAATACGAGAACCGGCTGACCGCCTGCCTGGCTACTGTCAACGGTATTGCGTCAGGGTTGAAGAACACCGGGTAAGCAATGCCAAGCGGCTAGCTTGTCTGGAGCCAGGGATCAGAGGTCAGGGTCCAGATGGGGCGACATCACGGCGCTTTCGCAGGATACACAAAATGCAAACGGCGACCCCGTTGGGGCCGCCGCCGCTCGTTCGCTCTGGCAGAGGATGATTGTCCTCGCTTACGAGATTTCGATCTCGCCTCGTTTCAGCGCTTCGAGTTCGGTTTCCAGGCGTTTGCGTTCTTCCTCAACGGCGGATTTCACATCGTCAAGGATGGTGTTGGCACGTGACTGCGCTTCATTGCGCAGGTCGTCACCAGACATCGGGGCGAACAGCAGCGCCACTACGGAACCGACCAGAGCGCCGATCAGAAGGCCAGCCAGAAAGTTCATGAACTTGCTCATAGAATCCTCCCGCCTCTCGGCCATTAATCGGTGACTGATCTGATTATACAATAACTCTACCCAATAACAGAAGCGCCGGGTTAGGTCGCTGGTCCTGACAGGGTGCTATCCCTGCCGCAGCGACTCTATCTCCGC
>CAYMGV010000144.1:0-6319 GCA_964390105.1 uncultured Anaerolineae bacterium
ACTCTTGCCGACCTCGCCGCCGCGCTGGGCGTCAAGCCGCCCTCGCTGTATAACCACATCGACGGGCTGGACGGCCTGCGCCGTGATCTGACCCTGCACGCGCTCGGCCTGCTGCGTGAGGCGCTGCGTGAGGCGCTGGTGGGGCGCTCCGGGGACGACGCGCTGCGGGCCTGCGGCTACGCTTACCGTACCTTCATCCTCACCTACCCGGCGCTCGCGCCGCTGGTCATCCCCGCGCCGCCGTCCGATGACCTCGATTGGATGATGACTTCCGAGTCGATCATCTCGATCCTGCTCAGCGCACTTTCAGCGTACCAACTTGAACGGGACGAATCGATCCATATCATCCGGGGGCTGCGAGCCATCGTTCACGGCTTCACCTCGCTGGAGATCGCGGGCGGCTTTGCCATCCCGCTCGAAACGGGGGGCAGCTTCGACCGCCTGCTGCGCGGCTTTATCGCAGGCATCAATGAGTAGTGGGGGCTTTGCCCCCACATCGCGGGCTTGCCGGATACGCCTTGACTCCGGGAATCGCGGTAAGTCACCGGCATTTCCTAGCCCACGAAAATTGAACGACACCCCCTGGCTCTATCCCACTGACAAATCTCCTAAAACCTGCTAAAATGCCTGGAAATATCATTCGAGCCACGTTCACAAGGTACTGCATCGATGCCCTATACCGGATTTACCGCCCCCCATACCGCACCCGCCACCGGCGTTCTTATTGCCAACCTCGGCACGCCCGAGGCCCCGACCAAACAGGCCGTCCGACCCTATCTCGCGCAGTTCCTCAGTGACCGGCGTATTGTCGAACTGCCCAGGCTGCTGTGGCAGCCGGTGCTGCATGGCATCCTGCTGAACACCCGCCCGGCGAAGTCGGCCCGCGCTTATGCCTCGATCTGGCGCGAGGATGGCTCCCCGCTGCTGGTGTTCACGAAGCAGTTGGCGGACGGCCTGCACGGTCATCTGCGCGGGCGCATTGACGGTCCGCTGCATGTCGAGGTCGGCATGACCTACGGCCAGCCCTCGATCCAATCCGCACTGGAAAACCTGCGGGCCGCCAACGTGCGCCGGGTGGTGGTGCTGCCGCTGTTTGCGCAGTATTCTGCTACGACGGTAGGGTCGGTGTGGGATGCGGTGTCCTCGACACTGCAAACGTGGCGCTGGGTCCCGGACCTGACCTTCATCACCCAGCACTACGACCAGCCCGGTTATATCGACCTGCTGGCCGGTGCCGTGCGCGCTCACTGGGCCGAACACGGCCAGCCGGACCGCCTGCTGATCTCCTTCCATGGCGTACCACAAAGCTACATCACGGGCGGCGACCCGTACTTCTGCCAGTGCCAGTTAACGGCCAGCAGACTGGCCTATGCACTTGGCCTGCCCGGTGACCGCTGGCAGGTGGTCTTCCAGTCACGGCTGGGTCCGGTTGAGTGGCTGCGTCCCTACCTTGATGAGACGTTCGAAGCGCTGCCGGGCGAGGGCGTCAAACACGTGCAGGTGATCGCGCCGTCGTTCTCCACGGACTGCCTCGAAACGCTGGAGGAGATCGCCATCGAGGGGCAGGAGACCTTTCATGAGGCGGGCGGAGAGACGTTCAGCTACATCCCGGCGCTCAACAATCGGCCAGATCACCTGTCATTTCTTGCAGAGGTGATTACAGGGAAGCTGTCCGGGGCGCGTGCTTTGACAGGTGGAGAGCAGGAGTACTGTTATACGCCGCATACGGATAAGTGTCCGCGCTGCCAGGCGGCAGCCGCTGCTCATGCTTAGCGTGTGTCTGCAAACTGCGTTTTAGCTCACCCCTCGGCTCGTTGCACTCGCCGTTTCCCCTGGCCTCTCTCACCGGCACGTCCATGCAGCGCCATCTTGCGCAGTGTAGGCCAGCCATGCCCTTCCGCGCAAGGCGGGTTCGCTGTGGATGACCTCAAAACCACGCCCCGCCAGTGTGTCATCGCCTGCCACGATATCCAGCGATTCCGCGAAATCACCCACGTAGCAGATGCCGCGCATCTCAAGATAATCAATGCCGTTACCGGCGACGAGGTACGGGATCACCTCATGGTTGACCACGCCGTCAAGGTTGACGACAGGCCGCTCGACCGTGTAAGCGGCGATGCCGGAGTTCAGTATCCCCAGTGCGAGACCTTCCGGCATGTGCTGATCGAGCCATTGTGTGCCCTCGTACATCACCAGTTGATCAGGATCGCCGTAGGACTGGGTGAAGATCAGGCCGGGGATCAACGCGCCGGGCACCAGTGCCAGCAGGATCAGCGTCGAGACCCAGCCCGGCATCCGCGCCTTGATCGCGCGTGAG
Organism: uncultured Anaerolineae bacterium; assembly: GCA_964390105.1. Taxonomy (GTDB): domain Bacteria; phylum Chloroflexota; class Anaerolineae; order Aggregatilineales; family UBA3940; genus CAYMGV01. The sequence continues at coordinate 2,318 of CAYMGV010000144.1, forward strand.
GCCAGTTCGAGCGTGATGCCCAGCCCGATCATCAGCAGCGGCACCACCGAGACGAAATACCACGGGCGCACGCTGAGCCGGATCGCGGCGTGCATGGTGATAAAAGCGGGTGCCCACAGGATGACGGGCCAGATCGGGGCCAGCAGGTCACGCGCAGATGCAAGGCTGTCACGCAGGGAGAGCAGCACAGCCAGCCCAATGATGCCGCCCGCCGCCAGTATCCACGGCACGGTCAGGCCAGCATGATAGCCAAAGATGCGCCACAGCGACATACTCGCGATGATCCGCCCCAACAGCGGTTGGGTTTCCCCGGCGTAGCCCAGCGCGGTCAGTGCCATACCGCTGCTTTGGATGGGGCTGCCAAAGTGGATCATGTTCCAGCCCAGCCACGGGGCCACCATCACCACGGCCAGCAGCCCGCCGGGGATCAGGGCGCGTACGGTCGGCCATAGGGTTCGGCGGAAGCGGACCAGCAGCATCACGACGCCGATCACGATCAGCGGGGCGGTATCGGTGCGGGCGAGGAAGGCCAGTGCCGCCAGCGCCCCCCAGGTCAGGCCGTCCCCGGCGCTGATGGTCGCCTGCCGCGTGATGCGGACGTGCCAGTTGAGCCACGCCAGCGTCAGCATGATCACCAGCGCGGTTTCGAGGCCGTTCATGGATTGGATAATGAAGGCCGGGTTGGCGAACAGGAGCGCGCTGGCTGCCAGCGATACCGCCGGGCTGACCCCCAGCGCGCGCAGCAGCCGCCCGAACAGCGTCGCGGCGATCAGCAGGATCAGCAGGTTGATGGCCTGCATCTGGTACAGCGGCGTGAGCAGGTCCGGCAGGGTGCGGAAGATCGGTGTGATGATTACCATCCACAGCGGATGATAGCCGTTGGCGAGGATCGTGCCGTCGAAGGTGGAGCGCCCGGTCTGGCCGAGGCGATGGGCGATCTCGAAATAGTAGAAGGCGTCATCATGCAGATGGCGGGTGATGAGGGTGGGCAGGTCGCCCTGTGCGATGTGCAGGCCAAACCACCAGCCCAGCAGGAGCAGGCCGATCCAGGCGAGCCACTGCGGGCCGGGTACCCGGCGTGTTGATGCGATCATGGCGTGGGTCCTGTGCTTTTCATAAGGTGATGGGTGGTGAGGCGCTGCCCACCGCCCGACATGATACCACAGTGCAGGCGTTTAGGGTGTAAGGTGCGTTTCCAGCACCTCCCGGTGTTCGACCTCATGGTCAATGGCACGCTGGGCCAGCCAGCGGATGCTGCGCGGCGTGGGGTTGCGGGAGGGCAGGTAGGCAGCCCGATCCAGTTCGGCAGGGTCGAGGTGCTTGAGGAACAGCACCCAGCTGTGCCGGATCGCCCCCCAGTCGGCCCAGATCAGGTCAATGGGCAGGTGGCGGCTCTCGTCACGGTGCTGGTCATTGAAGGCATCAGTGGACCCGGCTTCATCGTAACCCGGCAGCAGGTAGCGCTCGTCACGCAGCGCGGCTTTGGCCGCTGCCAGCAGGCCCTGTTCCCACAGCGTGATATGGGCCAGCAGGTCACGCACGGTCCAGCCATGCTCATCGACTACGCGGCCAGGGGCCAGCGCCTCGACCACTGCCACGGTCACGCGGCGTTCACGATCCAACCCTTCGATCAGGGCGGCGATGTCGGGGTGATAGCCGCTCATTTGGCGTTCTTCCTGCGGGTGACTTCAGCGATGATCTCGTGGAGGTGTTCATCTTCATGCTGGATGGCCCCATCGACCGCGCGGCGCACGGTGAAGTCGGGGTCGCCACCCCACGGCGGCGTAAAGTTGACTGTCATTTGCTCCGGGGTTACAGTTTGAACGAACGTGATAAAGTTGCTGCGGGTTTCGCGCCAGTCGGCGAAGATATGGTCCATCGGCATGGTGGCACGTCGGCGTGCCGCTGTCCGGATCATCAGTTGATCGTAGTCTTCCCTGTTGGTGACATCCTCCATGCCGGGGAACAGGTGTATTTCGCCACGCAGGCCCGCCCGTGCCGAGTCAAGCAGCGCGGCTTCCCAGTCAGCCATGTGCCCGATGATATCCGTAATAGTCCAGCCGGAGCCAGGGTGGATGACGGTTTCAGGGTCGGCATCGCCCAGTTTGGCAAGGGTCGCCTTGCGTGAAAGGTCAAGGATTTTCACCAACATCCCAGGGGTTATTTCACTCATGGTAGTCATTCATCTTCCTTTAATGATCCTGCGCATGGCTTCAAGCATACCGCAGAAGCCCGGCGACGTATAGTACCAGGTGCCCGGTAAATCCGCTGAAATCATGGTGAGTGGCCCACTTCACATTAACGAAATGCTGGAACTATGGATATCGAAAAAACCCGCTATGATGTGGGTGCCGTGAAGCCCATCTGGTTGGAACAGCACGCCCGGCAGGAGATCATCGTGCCGCCGGAAGCCCGCATCCTCAAGCCGATCTCGGTGCTGCACCTCATGGGCAGCGCGGACGGACGCGACCTTGAGACGCTCGTCAACGCCGCCCGTGTCGAGGCCATACGCGGGCGCTCGCGCTTTGTGCTGCACATGGCCGGGCTGGATGAGGAGGCGGTCTCCTCGGCGGCGATGATGGGCATCATCGCGGTGGGGCTGATCTCGGAAGGCAACCTGACCCCGTCACTGGATGGCTACGAGCTAACGCGCCTGCTGCGTATCCGGCTTGATGAAGGGGCGATCTTCCGTACCGTGGTTGCGGCGGCGGTGCCTGGGCCGGTCGAGACGGTGCTGCGCTCGCTGGGTATTGATGAACTGATCACGATCTGGTCGACGGTGTCGCAGGCGGTGAGCGAGGCGTTCCCGGATTTCTAGGGTCAATACGCTGGAGTGTGTCTGCAAACCGCGTTTCACCGCACCTATCGATAGGACTCAAACACCGGGGGTGATCAGCTTGAAGATCACCCCCGGCGTCGTGTGGTGCGACTTACTGGCTTCCTCGCGAAGCCTTAATGCTCATGCCCGCCGTCTACATGGACATGACCGTGGTCGATCTCGGTGTCGTCGGCGTCGCGCAGGCCCGTGATCTCGACCTCGAAGGTCAGGTCGATCCCGGCCAGCGGGTGATTGAAGTCGATGGTGACGGTCTCCTCATCCACCTCGATGATCTCGACGACTTCTTCCCAGCCGTCTTCATCCATCACCTCAAGCTGCATGCCAACATGCGGTTCGAGGTCGGGGGGGAGTTCGCCCCGGTCAATGGTCTCGATGGCGTCCTCGTCACGGGCACCATAGCCATCGACGGGTGCGATGGTGACGCGCTTGGTGTCACCGATCTTCATGCCCTCCAGCGCTTTTTCCAGCCCCGGGATGATGTTCTCATGCCCGTGCAGGTACATCAGCGGGTCATCGGGGGTGGTGCCTTCGAGCAGTTCATCGTCGTTGATGTACAGGTTGTACTGCAACGTCACCACGACGTTTTTCTTTACGGTATCTGCCATGTTCTGTTTTGTTCTCCTGGTTTCGTGCCACGGGCAGCCTGTATGCTGCCAACAGGGGAGTATACCCGGTAACGAAGGGATAGGCCAGAGCGCGATTTATGAACCGCACCCGCGCCCCCTTTATATCACTTGCCCATCCCCCCTCCCTGTGATACCTTACACTGAGAGTAACACCATCAAACTACCGGGGCTGATGAGGCCCTGACTCCCAAACCCTCATCACCATACCAGGAGAAGGGCAACTATGACCGACGCAAGGCTGCAACAGGCCGTTGAACTCTCTGAACAGGGGCGCGAAGCAGAAGCGCGCGCGCTTGTTTCCGCGTATCTGCGTGAACAGCCCGCTGACGCCGAAGCCTGGGGCATTATGTCCCAGGTCGTTGATGATAAGGCGCAGGCTATCGACTGCCTGGAACGTTCACTGAAATATGCACAGGATGATTACACCCGTGACTGGGCCGAGGATCAGTTGGCTGTGCTGCGGGGTACGCAGTTCGTCCCGCAGACCGGGGCGCTGTCCGGGCTGGATGATGACGAACCCGCCGCACAGGCACCGCC
>CAYMGV010000145.1:0-6309 GCA_964390105.1 uncultured Anaerolineae bacterium
CTCGTCGGCGAGGCCAGTCGACTGGTCAACGTCGCCACCGGGGAGGGCATCTCGGCGCGGGTCAAGTTCGGTTTACAGGTGATCGGCGCACTGGCAACAACACTGGCGATCCAGTTCGGGCTGGATATCCACTCGGTCGCCATCCCCGGCATCCCCTTCACCATTGATATGGGCCTGCTGTATATCCCGGTGGCGATGGTCATCATCGTGGGCTTTTCCAACGCCGTCAACCTGACGGATGGCCTCGACGGGCTGGCAGGCATCATCACGGCCAGCGCCTTCGCCGCCTACGGTGTGATCGCCATCATGCAGGGTCAGGTTTACCTGACGCAGTTCGTGTTTGTGATGGTGGGGGCCTGCTTCGCGTTTTTGTGGTACAACGCCCATCCCGCGCAGATGTTCATGGGTGATACGGGGTCGCTGGCACTGGGCGCGACGCTGGGCACGGTCGCATTGATGACCGGCCAATGGCTGATCCTGCCCATCATCGCGGTCATTCCCGTTGCGGAGACACTCTCCGTCATCCTGCAGGTGCTGTCCTCGCAGTTTTCGCGGCGCTTCCTCGGCAAGGATATCCGCCCGTTCAAACGCACGCCGATCCACCACCACTTCGAGATGGTCGGTTGGTCGGAGACGCAGATCGTGCAGCGCTTCTGGCTGCTCGGCATCCTCGCGGCGCTGATGGGGGTGGCGCTGGCGCTGCTGTAGATGGGGGTGAAACCCGCATAAAGATCAGTTACCATATCGCGCTATGGAATGGACATGGTTCCCGGTCGCGGTGCTGAGCGCGGTGGTGTTCGGCTCGACGATCTTCTGGATGAAGCTGGGTGTGCTGCGCGGCGGGCCGGGCAGCGATTCGTGGATGCTGCTGGGCCTGTACACGACGGGTACGCTGGGCTTTCTGATCACGGCGGCGGCACGCGGCGCACTGACGATCTCGCCGGTGGTGATCATCGCCGGGCTGATCGTCGGGGCGGGGTCGGTGTTTGGCAATTTGCTGTATGCGAAATCGTTTGAGTATGGCCCGGCCAGCCTGTCCGCACCGCTGATCAACAGCAACGCGGTGCTGGTGGTGCTGCTGGGCGTGCTGGTCTATGACGAATCGCTGGCGGTTTACCAGGTGCTGGGCATCGGCCTGATCGGCGTGGCGGTGATGCTGCTGGCGATTGACCCCGATGAATCCCTCACCATCACCGACCGCCGCTGGTACGCCCTGATCGCGGTGGCCGTGCTGCTGTTCTTCACCCGCAACGGCGGCCTCAAGGTGACAGGGTCACTGGGCCTGCCCGATTCGGTGCTGCTGGCGGTGGGCTACGGGCTGGGTGTGGTGTGGTTCAGCGGCGACATCATCCGAAACAACCGCCTGTCATCAACCGAACACCCGTGGGCAGGGCTGGGCATCGGGCTGATCGCGGGGGTGTTCTCGTTCGGCGGGCTTCAGTTGTATTCGGTGGCGCTGAGCCTCGGCCCGGCCAGCCTCATCTCGCCGATCTTCGCCGCCAACAGCCTGATCGCGGGGCTGCTGACCATCGCGCTGCTGGGCGAGCGCCTGTCGATCAGGCAGGGGATCGCGGTGGTGCTGGTCATTGCCGGTATCGTGCTGGTGCGGGGATAGGGGACTTCATCCCCATCCTGGCCTTGTCTCGACTGCCCCTTGTATCTTTGCGGAGTCAGCCTGATGCGCAAGGGGTGCAGCACGCTGAGATTCGGCGTATGTTGTGGTATGCTAGAGTCAATAGGGTTCGGCTTGGCAAAAAGATTCCCTATTTGGCCCCCACCCCGTAACTACGATGCTGCCTCCCAATGGTTGATCCCTGTACGCAAGGGCGGATCATGCTGGTTTGAATACGCATTCCGCCGGAGGGGCCAGAAAATCGCGGAGCGATTATCTGCGGGGCCAGGAGGTGGGGGCAAACAGACTCTTAACCGGTACCTTGCGGAAGCAACCTTATGGCCCAATTACAAGGACACGAACGCGCCGAATACGTGCGCACCATGTTTGACCGCATCGCCGGGCGCTACGACCTGGTGAACCGCCTCATGACCTTTGGGCGGGACCGGGTGTGGCGTCGCTACGTGATCGGGCAGGCCGCATTGCAGCCCGGCGACGTTCTGCTTGATGTGGCGACAGGCACCGGCGATATCGCGTTTGAGGGTCTGGCCCAGCTTGAGGGTCAGATCACGGCGGTGGGGGCCGACTTTGCGGTCGAGATGATGCGTGTTGGGCAAACCCGCCCGCTGGGCGGTACGGTGCTGTGGTCCGGCGTTGATGCGCTGAACCTGCCCTTTGCCCGTGGCACCTTCAACGCGGTGACCAGCGGCTACCTCGTGCGCAACGTCATCGATGTCGAACGCGCCTTCTCCGAGCAGTTCCGCGTGCTGAAGCCCGGCGGACGGGTGATCTGCCTCGAAACCTCGCCGCCGCGCGGTGTACTCAAGCCCTTCATCGTGGCCTATCTGAAATACGGCATCCCGACGCTGGGGAAGTTGATCGCGGGGGATTCATCGGCCTATACCTACCTGCCTGAATCCACGCAGGCCTTCCGCACCCCGGGGGAACTCGGTGCGATCATGGCGGACGCAGGCTTCATTGATGTGCGCTGGAAGACCTTCATGCTGGGTACGATGGCCGTCCATACCGGGATAAAACCGCAGGGCTTACGCAGGTGACACCCCCCCCATCCGCGCAAGCCCTGATGCTGAAACTGGCTTATCCCGCATGGGGATCGCTGCTTGAAGCCAGCGCCCTGCGCGCTATACTCTTTCACAAATTGGCCCTTTGTTTTGAAATGCACTGGATCAGTGATGACCGACACCGCATCCCCTCCCGGTAAAGCGCAGGCGTGGCAGCTTGCCGCCCGCCCCAAAACCTTGCCCGCCGCCGTGGCCCCGGTGTTGGTCGGGGTTGGTTTTGCCGCTGCCGATGGTGCCTTTCGGCCCTTCCCGGCGCTGGCCGCACTGGCCGGGGCGCTGCTGCTGCAAGTGGCCGTGAACATCGCCAACGACCTGTTCGATCACCAGCGCGGCATCGATACGCCCGACCGCCTCGGCCCGCCGCGTGCCGCCGCACTTGGCCTGCTGACCGGGAATGAGATGCGGCGCGGGCTGGCATTGGTGCTGCTGGCCGTCGTACTGATCGGGGTGTACCTCGTTGTTGTGGGCGGCTGGCCGGTGCTTGTGATCGGGGTGGCCTCGATACTGGCGGCGCTGGCCTATTCCGGCGGGCCATTTCCGCTGGCCTCCAACGGGTTAGGGGAGCTGTTCGTGTTTTTCTTCTTTGGCTGGGTGGCCGTGGGCGGCACCTACTGGGTGCAGGCGCTGACGCTGCCGTCACATCTGCTGCTGGCCGCCGTGCCGCCGGGCCTGCTGATCACCGCCATCCTCGTTGTCAATAACCTGCGTGATATCCCCACCGACAGCCAAACCGGCAAGCACACGCTGGCCGTCATCCTCGGTGAGCGTGGCGCACGCATCGAGTACACGATCCTGCTGGCCGTATCCTATCTGCTGCTGCCGCTGTTCGTCCTCATGGGTTGGACCGGGTACGCGGGCCTGCTGCCGCTGGCTACCCTGCCGCTGGCCGTCATTGCCACGCGCCGCGTGTGGTCCGATACGGGGCGTGCGCTTAATCCATCACTGGGCCGCACGGCTAATCTTGCGCTGTACTTCTCCGTGCTGCTGGCACTGGGCGCGGGGCTGGGGGTGTAACCTCACCGCTTGATCCCATCCCGCACGGCAAACGGCAGGTACAGGATCACGAACACCAACGCAGCAAGCACGAGCAGGATCGGCAGGTAAAGCGGCCAGTCAGGCAGGATGCTGAGCAGCGAGTCAATCGGCGGCTTGCGGTTGATGAACAGGTAATTGCTGCCCAGCAGCAGGTTGAGCGGGAAGATCACGATGGCGTACCCAATCAGCACAAGCAGCACATGCGGGATCGAGCGCCAGTACGGACGCCAGCCCTCGATGCGGGTGAAGTACAGCGCCGTCGTGATGATGCCGCCGTGCGAGATCATGGCGGTGATGGCGCGGAAATGCGGGAAGTTGAACGGGGGGACCAGCGGCGTCATGACGCCCTGGATCGCCCCGCCGATCCCCGCCAGGAACAGCACTTCATAGACCCATTGATGCGGGATGCCCCGCACCAGCGTATAGACGCAGAGCCATACGATCATCCCGCACAGGTGAAAGGGCAGCATTTCCTGCGGGGTCCAGCGCCCGGTGGCGATCAGCCAACCATGCAGCATGATTTCGTTGAGGGCCATCAGCGCCGCCAGCGTGTAGCGAAAGGCCTTGCGCGGCCCTTCCCCGGCCCGGCGCAGGATGAGCGGCGCGGCAATGTTGACCAGCACCAGCACGCTGAGCGCGATCTGATGGCCTGAATTAAGCGTTGTGAAGGGATCGCCCGTGGGGTCCGGACCTAGAAACCACTGCATTGGTCATCCTCCTGTACGTGTGGGGTAGGGTCTGTTATACCACAGGCGGCCCGGGTTGTCTTACTGGCGCATTGCCTCGATCTGATCGACCACCGTACCGACCCCATCTTCCACCAGCGCCGTGATGAAGCGATCCATACCGGGTGCGATCATGCTGCCAATGGCAGCAGCACCGACGGCACCTCAATAAGGTGATGAGTTGTTCCATGTGGGGATCCTACGATGAAACAGGGCGAAAGACCATCCGGGGAGGGTGTTATTTGCTACTACCCTGGCAATCTTTAAAATCCAGAAGGCCCGCATAGCGGACCTTCCTTCCCCCTGTGCTTGCTGAAACGGAGGCCAGGCCGAAAGGAGTCAGACGGCTGGCACTCGTTGGCAAACCAAAACAGATGTGGTCTCCGGTTCTAGGGACGGTTGGCAACCCTGGCCGCGTATTCGAGGCCAGCGGCCAGCGCCACACCCACACCGACGCCAATCGCCATATTGTTGGAGAGTACCCCAATCCCAAGACCAATGCCCAGCCCAACCGGGCTGGTGACGGCGTTCGCCGGGACATGCGGTTTTTCGATGGAGACGATTTTTGTTTCTGACCGGTTGTTGATGTTCTGAACCATTTCGGACTCCCCATGTGACTGGTGTTGCCGTTTGCCGTGTTGAACCCTTTGTTGGGTTCATGTTGTTATTTTAGCAAGCTGCTCGCCAGATGTGAATAACCCGGATGGGTACTTTGGTAAGGGCAAAAAGCGCCCATTTTGCGGGGATGATCCGGGTTCACAAGCGGGGGATGACCCATGTGGGTAGGGGGCGAGGCCGCAAAGGGTTAGCACGCTGCGCTTGTTGCGGGGTGCTGGCCGCCTGCATGCTGATGACCTTCAGTGACTTTCAAGGCTGCGTCTCTGTCAAAACACAAGGGCGGTCCGAAGACCGCCCTGCGAGGGAGAAGGATGCAGGCCCCCCGTTTGGATTAAACGAGGGGTTGTGGGAAGAACCCGTCAAGCCGGGGTGACCTTAGTCTTCGTTATTGGGCTGATGCCACCAGGTACGGCGGAGCGTACTCTCGCCGCTGGCCTCATCAATCTCACGATACCAGTAGCAGCTCAGAGGTTTTTCCGTACCGCTTGCGGGTCCGGCCTGTGGGTATTCCATTGTCGCGGGTGCCATCTGGCTGTCCCGGCGTGTCTGTGCGATCAGTACAGTGCGGATATCTTCCTGTATATGCTGTGCCATGTTCGCACCTCCTATCTTCAAAATCCGTTACCATTTACTTCATGATCATTTGATTAAGACCATGTTAAAAGTATCTTAACACAACTTGATGAATAGCGCAATGGCAAAACTCGAAATGGGGGACCTTAGTCCCCTGTCCCATCCTTTTTTCAGGCACAAAAGCGTATCTATGTACAGAATTTAATACAGAATTGATATGAAAATTTGCAAAACTAATATAATTAGCATATAAACTATTGTAGTTAGTTTTAACCTGTAAACAGGGCGATGCCCAAAAGGAGACACCGCGATGAAGCACAGAGCCATGACCTCGAACATCATGTTCCTGCGGGCAATGGTGATGTTGAACACCTATCTTGTAAAGGAAGATGATGGCGTTACACTGGTCGATACGATGATGGCAGGGCAGGGAGCCGCGTTGGATGCGGTCATCGACCGGGCCGCGCGTCAGTTCGGTGAGGAAGCCTGATGCCACGCCGGGGACTCAATAAGCAGGTCGTAATCGAGGCGGCGGCCCGCCTCGCCCGCGAACTCAAGATCCCGCTCGACCAGATGCCGTATTCCGCGATGATCGAATACCGCAACCGTCGCGCGCTGGTGCCGGCGCAACTGTTGCTTCGCGCCCCGGACTGGAAGGAGCAGC
>CAYMGV010000146.1:0-1371 GCA_964390105.1 uncultured Anaerolineae bacterium
TTACCGATGTGCTGACCCGCCTGCTGATGCCGGTTGAGGTCAAGCGCCCGGACGGCCCGCCGCAGGTCGTGCCGCATTTCCCGGTGCAGTTCGGGTTCTTCACCTTGCAGGATGCCATCGACTACGCCCGTTACGCCGTCGAGGTGACAACCGCCACCATGCGTTTCCAGACGCGGCCCAAATCAGTGGGTGGCCCGGTCGATATCCTCGTGATCAAGCCGCAGCAGGCCTTCTGGGTGCAGGTCAAGGAGTTGGAGTCACGGGTGTGATGCGGGCGTACCCCCTCTTTGTAAGATACGGTATCAAAAGTCAAGCGGGGGGGGTGTCGGTAGCAGGTGTGCTGTGGCAGCAGGTGTGCTGTGGCAGCTAGTGGGTTCAACTGCGTCAGTCCTGGACACGGGCGAAGCCCGGCCCGGCTTCGCCCGTGTTCAACATGATCTTACCGGTGGCTTATCCGTCGTAATCGTCGGCCCAGGTATCGACGGTGAAGACGCCGCACACGCCGTGCTGCTGAAGGTTGACGAACAGCTTGGCCCCGTTATCTTCCAGCCGCTCATCAGGCGAGGTGTGATCGACCCAACTGCCATTGGCATCAAGACACTGCACGGTCAATGGGGTGCCGGGGTCCACACCGAGGCTCGCAAGGCTCAGCCATGTCGGGCCAAAGCGGTTGACCAGCAGCACCTTGATCAGCACCGGGGTATCCGGCCCGGCCAGCGGCATCACGTCGCTGTTGAGCAGGTTGGGGTCCACGATCAGGACAGCGGGCATTGACCCCGACTGAACGGCGACTGCGCCCGTCCCATCACCTGCATTCGTCACCTCAATGAGGGTCAGCAGGGACAGTACAGACTGGAGCTTCTCGAAGTTGACCCAGTTGAATACCTCGTCACGCCAGTTGACGCTGTCACGGGTCGGGTTGGCGGCGTTCAGCGCGTTCTCGAAGGCGTCCAGTTCATCCTGATCCGTGCTGCTGAACTCAAAGATGAGGGTGTCGTTGCCGCTGCCGCCGTTGATGCGACCCTCGACGCTGGCGTCATCGCCGCAGATGGTCACGGTGTCGCGGCCATCGTTGCCGTTGACGTTGCCGCCCACCGTGCCGCAGTTGGTGATCTCGTCATTGTTGCGGCCCCCGCTGATGCTGCCATCTACGGTGCCGTTGTTGGTGAGGGTATCGTTGCCGTTACCACCGGTGACGTTATTGGCCGAGCCGTTGTTGGTGACGGTATCGTGCCCATTGCCCGCGTTGATGTTGTTGTTGACGGTGCCGTTGTTGGTGATGTCGTCGTTGCCACCACTATCCGAGATGTTGTTGGCGGTGCCGTTGTTGGTGAGGGTGTCGTTGCCACCGCCGCCGTTCACGGTGCCGTT
>CAYMGV010000146.1:1471-6309 GCA_964390105.1 uncultured Anaerolineae bacterium
GTGTCGTTGCCACCGCCGCCGTTCACGGTGCCGTTGACGGTGCCGTTGTTGGTGATGATGTCGTCCTGGTTACCGCCGTTGATGTTGCGGTTCACGGTGCCGTCGTTGGTGATGATGTCGTCACCGTTCTGGCCGTTCAGGTTGTTGGCGCTGCCGTTGTTGGTGAGGGTGTCGTTGCCACCGCCGCCGTTCACGGTGCCGTTGACGGTGCCGTTGTTGGTGATGATGTCGTCCTGGTTACCGCCGTTGATGTTGCGGTTCACGGTGCCGTCGTTGGTGATGATGTCGTCACCGTTCTGGCCGTTCAGGTTGTTGGCGCTGCCGTTGTTGGTGAGGGTGTCGTCGCCGTCCTGGCCGTTCAGGTTGTTGGCGCTGCCGTTGTTGGTGAGGGTGTCATCACCGTCGCCGCCGCTGATGGTGTTGGCGCTGCCGTCGTTGGTGAGGGTGTCGTCGCCATCCTGGCCGTTGATGTTGCGGGTGCTGCCGTCGTTGTTGACGGTATCATCCCCATCGCCGGTGCTGATGTTGCGGGTGGTCGCGCCGTTGTCCACATCGACAGTATCGTTACCGTCGCCGGTGTTGATGTTGCGGTTCTGGTTATCCGTACACTCGTGATTGTCCGGGCTGGTCTCAACACATCCAGCCTGCGCATGGCCCATCGGGCCGATCAGCAGGATCGAGATGAGGATAACCGTGCCCAGCAGAACATAAGGAAGATATTTCTTCATGGTTATTGTCCTTCCGATAAATGCTACATAAAATGCAGATAATTGCGTGATCTAATCTATTCTAAAAGGAAAAACGAAATTGACGCCATGAAAATCGCGCCTTATTAATGAACTGTACGGTTTGTGAACACTTCTTTTATGGAGGGTTAAGGTCAGATTAGGTGCGGGTAAAAAGAAACCCCTTCCCGGTGAGGGAAGGGGGCACGAACTTCTGCGGGGGCGTTTACCCGATGCGGGCCGGGTTGTTCTCATGACGCCAGGCCAACGCCAGCACGCCGATCCAGGTGATGGCGCTGAGCAGCGGCCAGATGATGCGGGCCGGCTCAAGGTTGGCTATCAGCGTTACTGCGCCCATCAGCGAGAATCCGATCATGCCCGCGCTAACCAGGATGATCAGGTGAACCGCATCGGGGCGGAGACGGCGTGGGGCCGCCAGCAAGGCAGTGATAACAGCAACGCCGGGGATCAGGGACAGGCACAGCAGCAGGGTATCTAACGCTAGCATGGTGGCCTCCATCTGGATGACTGAGGGCGCGACCCCGTTTCCTTATTATAAGGGCAGACTAAACCGCTGTGAAGATGACTTTCGTCGTGAGTTGGACTCCTGTGCTGACGGCTACCTCGGCTCCGCTGAAAGCAGATACCGCACCATGGCCCGCACCGCCGCCAGCATCGACGCAAACGGGATGCCGGTATCCGCGCCGGGCTGACCCTCGGCCTCGCTCATCATCGGCACATGGACAAACCCGCACGCGGTCGCCAGCCCATGCCGCTCGACGGCATCACGGGCGCAGTAAAAGGTATGGTTGCACACGTAGGCCCCGGCATAGTTGGAGAACGCCAGCGGTGCGCCACCCGGCAGGGCGGCTTCATACAGTGCATCGAGGGGCAGCGTGCCCCGGTAGGCCGCCGGGCCGTCCTCCCGGATCGGCTGGCCGGTGGCAAGGCGGCCTTCATTATCCGGGAGGACGGCATCATTGATGTTGAGCGCGAAACGTTCCAGCGCGATGCAGTCGCGGCGGGCCGAGACGCCCAGCATCAGCAGGTAGGCAGGCCGGTGTTCAAGCAGCAGCGCCTCGATGCGCTGCCCGGCTTCCTTAAAAGTGGTGGGGAGCACCCGGGCGATTACACCGGGGTCTGCGTCGGCAGCCAGCGTCTCGATGATCTTCTGCGAGGGGTTGATGGTGACTTCCCCGAAGGGTTCAAAGCCGGTCACGGCGACGGTACTCATAGGGGGGCGTCCTTTCTTGATGTCAGGGCTGCCTATTGTAGCGCCTATGCCCACGGGCCGGTATCCGGGTTTAAACTTCAGATGAGGCGAATAGCCCTGCGGTACTATCTTGCAGGCCCGCTGATGCATTTGATCCGCTTTGGAGGTATCGTCGTATGATATGAACATGATACCAGTATCAGGAAGATAGATATGGGTAAGCAGCTCCTGATCGTAGAAGATGACCCCGCCACGCGCGAGTTGTTTGCGGCGGGCCTGACTCTCCATGGCTTCGAGGTGCGCAAAGCTACCAATGGCCGTGAAGGGCTGGACCTGGTGCTGGATCACACGCCGGACCTGATCCTGCTGGACATCATGATGCCGGAGATGAGTGGGCTGGAGTTCCTGATGCGGCTGCGCCGTGTCACCCGCCAGATCGTCCCCGTGATCGTGATCTCCGCCCTCAGTGAGAGCCAGTTGTCCTCGCTGCCCGGCGTCGAACGGCGGCTGGTCAAGGGCGAGTTCACGCTTGATAAGCTGGTCCAGACCATCGAGGAAGTGATCGGCACCTAGCCTTCAGCGTGTTCAGATGCCGGGGAAGAAGTGCTGCGCTTCCCGGTGCTCGACTTTCCCTTACCTGCCACCTCGTAAAACCCCTGCCTACACCTCCGCGATGATCTCACGGCCAATACGGGCGATCTCCTCGCCATCATGCGGACTCTTGATGTTGCAGATCACGGTATCAAACCCGATCTCACCCAGTTCCTTAATCTGACCGATAGCATCGGTATTGCTCATCTGGCCTTCGTTGAAATCCAGCGTAAACAATGCCGTCTTCTCGATCTCGCCGTAATCGCGCCCCACGTCCTCGCAATGACGTTTCAGCACATCGAGCTTGTGGCGGGCAACGTCAAAGTCATGGGCAAAGATGTTACAGGCATCCGCGTATTGCGCCACGAAGCGCAGCGTTTTCTTCTCGCCGCTGCCTCCTACGAGGATCGGTGGGTGTGGCTCCTGGATCGGCTGTGGGTTGGAGTACGGGTACTTGGCATCGACATGGCTGCCCTCGAACCGGCTGGTATCGCCGCGCCACATCTGATGGGCCAGCCGCAGGATGTCTTCCAGCCGCTCGAAGCGCTCCTTCATTGAGGGGAAGGGCAGGCCGAGGCTGACGCTCTCATGCTCATACCACCCGGCCCCGATGCCGAAGTAAGCGCGCCCACCGGAGAGTACATCAAGCGTGGTGACGGTCTTGATCAACACCGCCGGGTAGCGGTAGATCACGCCCGTGACCATCGTGCCCAGCATCACGCGCTCGGTGACGCCTGCAAGGTAGCCCAGCGTGCTGTAGGCTTCCATCATCTGATCCTCCGCCGGGCCGAGCCAACCGCCAAGCTGGAAGAAGTGATCCATTACCCACACGCTGTGATACCCGTTCTCGTCGGCAGCCTGCCCGATCTCCGTCAGCCAGCCAGCCAGTTCAGCAGTCTCCGGCAGAAAGCGCGGAATCTGTACCCCGATCTTCATGGTGTTTGATCCTTTTGTGCTGTGGTGTGCTGATCCTGATCCTACAGGTGCGGGGCGGGGGAGTCAATTCAGCCTGACCCGCCAAAAAGGGCAGGTGTCCAACCAAATATGCAACACATGTGGAATATGTGCGTACAATGAGTTAACAAAATGAACCGCAAGCAAGAGAGGAAACCAATGACACAGGAACTTCATGTTGTATTAGGCGCAGGTCCGCTGGGGCGATCCGTATTCGAGGCGCTGACGGCACAAGGTAAACCGACGCGGGTGGTCAACCGGTCGGGGCGCGTGGCCGGTGCGCCGGAATCAGTCGAGTGGATGACGGGCGACCTGACCAGCCCCGCTGACCTCGACCGGCTGTTTGACGGTGCCACCCATATCTACCAGTGCAGCCAGCCCGCGTATGAAAACTGGCTGGAGGAATTCGTGCCGATGCAGGCGGGCATGGTCGATGCTGCCGCGCGGGCCGGGGCAAAACTCATTTTGGGCGACAACCTGTATATGTACGGTCCGGTCGATGGCCCGGTGACTGAAAGCCTGCCCTACCAGCACATTGGTAAGAAGGTCAAGGCCCGTGCGCTGATGGCCGAGTACGCCTTCGAGGCACACGCGGCGGGCAAGGTGCAGGTGACGGCGGGGCGTGCCTCGGATTTCTTCGGGCCGTGGGTGCTGTCTTCCGCCGCTGGCGACCGTGTCTTCCCGGCTCTGCTGGATGGCAAGGCCGCGCAGTTCATCGGCCCGCTGGATGTGCCCCATACGTGGAACTACATCAATGACTTTGGCCGGGCGCTGGTCGGCTCCCGCGAGGCGGCCTTTGGCCGCGCCTGGCATCTGCCCGGCACCGTACTGACCCAGCGCCAGTTCGCGGAGAAGGCTGCCGAGGCCGCCGGGGTCGAGGCAAAGGTCAGCACGATGCCGCCGTTTATGTTTAACCTGCTCAAGCGCTTTGTGCCTATCCTGCGGGAGTTGGAAGAAACCGCCTACCAGTTTGCACAGCCCTTCGTGGTCGATGCCAGTGATTTCGAGGAGACCTTCGGGATGACGGCCACGCCCATCGAGGAGGCGCTGAAGGATACCGTGGATTGGTACCGGGGGCGGTAAACTTCTGCCGAGGCTTTGGTATTGAAAACACAGTAGCAGGGGGTTTGATGCATCAAACCCCCTGCTTACGCAGATGACACCCCCCAATCCGAGTACCTGTTAGCGGCACAGCCGCATGACTGGCCCCTTTTATCCCGGCGGCCACACGACCCCGTCGTTGATGCCGTGGTTGGTGTCGGTTTCATAGGTGATCTGCGCGGCGCGGCAGCCGGCAAACACGGGGTTTGTCGCGGCGGTAGTGGCGGCGTGCAGGGCCTCACAGGTGGCCTGCG
>CAYMGV010000147.1:0-6299 GCA_964390105.1 uncultured Anaerolineae bacterium
CATTGCCGAGGCGAAAGCCGGGCTGGGCTTTGTGCAGGCGGTCGCGCTCGGTATGCTGTGTAACGCGCTGGTGTGTATCGCGGTGTGGCTGACCTTCTCGGCACGCAGCACCACCGACCGCATCCTCGCCATCCTGTTTCCGATCACGGCCTTTGTGGCCGCAGGCTTTGAACACAGTATCGCGAATATGTACTTCATGCCGGCGGGCCTGCTGATCAAGCGCTACGGCTCCCCGGCCTTCTGGGCCAGCATCAGCGCGGCACCGGCGGATTTCCCGCAGCTCACGCTGTATGGATTCCTGGTTCGCAACCTGCTGCCGGTCACCATCGGCAACATCATCGGCGGGGCCGTGATGGTTGGCCTGATGTACTGGCTGATCTACCTGCGCAACGACCCACATCCCCCTGAGTCACAGGATGCCACTTGACGGCGGGCCGTGCGGATCGGCTGCCGCTGCGTTCCCTGCTGCTGATCGGGCTGGCATGGCTGGGTGTGTTTGTTGTATGGCTGGTGTATAACAGCCTGCTGCCGCTGATCCTGCAATCAGGGCGTGCCACGTTCCAGGCCAGCGCGCCGCTGCCGCCGGGTTTCGGTCTTTCCGCCACGCTGACCGGGGTCATCATGGCGCTGGATAACGTGGCCGGTATTGTGCTGCTGCCGCTGATCGGCGTGTGGAGTGACCGCACGCGCACGCGCATGGGCCGCAGGCTGCCCTACGTGCTGGCCGGGATGCCGTTGGCGGCGGTCTCGCTGCTGCTGATCCCGCTGGCGGTGGGCCTTGTCTCGCCCGGAAACAGCGGGACAATAACCGGCAACCTGGCCCCTTTTATCATGCTGATGGTCGGCGCGGTCGGCGTGCTGCTGGGCATGGCGCTGTTCCGCACGCCGCTGATGGCGCTGCTCTCTGATGTGACCCCGTCGGCGCTGCGGTCACGGGCCAATGGCATCGTTGATTTTATTGGTGCGGGGCTGGGCGGCCTCACCGCGACGCTGCTGGTGGTCCCCCTGTTTGACCGGCAGCACAGCCTGCCGTTCCTGGTCAGTGTGGTTGTGCTGGTGATGACCAGTGGGCTGCTGGTGCTCCGCCTCAAGGAAGGTGTGCCGCCGCCATCCGCTGAGGGTTCCCTCTCGCTGGCCGCGAACCCATTCCATATTATCCGTGATATACCCCGGGGATACTATCGTGCCATCAGCGCGCTGATGGCGGCCATTTTTGCATGGAACATCGCGTATAACACGCTGGAGACGTTCTTCTCCAGCTACGCGGTGACGGTGCTGGGGCTGACGGTATCAGCGAGTGGGCAGTTGTTCAGCGTGGCACTGGGGGCGTTTATCGTGTTTGCGATCCCGGCAGGCTTTATCGGCGGGTCACGGCTGGGGCGGCGGCGCACCATGTCGATTGGGCTGGTGCTGTTCGCGCTGGCACTGCTGGCGGCCTACTTCTACCCGCAGGTTGGGGTGACGGTCGGGGCGCTGGCGGTCAGCGGGGCGGCCTACGCCCTGATCCTTGAGAACGCGCTGCCCACCATGGTCGATATTGCCGAGGATGACGCGCTGCTGGGCACCTTCACCGGGTTCTATTACCTCGCCTCACAGGGGGCGGCGGCACTGGCCCCGCTGCTCAACGGGGTCATGGTCGATTCTGCGGGGGGTGATTACCGCGTGATCATGCTGGGTGCCCCGGTCTTTTTGATCCTGGCGCTGGTTGCGCTGGTGTTTGTGGATCGCGGCGAGGCGCGGGGTGTGGGGAGTTTATAGCTGATCCCATGACAACGCGGCTTTCAGTTTATTGCCATGTGTATGGGGGAGATGCCCTTCATGCTGTAAACGCCCCACGACGATCCCCGGATGGACGCCCACTTTATCGGAAAACTGAACAATCGAATCAAGTGACGGGTGCCGCCCCTTTCCGGGCAGCGTCTCGATGTACTCCTCCCAATGCGCTGAGCCGATCAGCAGGGCAGCCGCGAATCGATTGGCCTCATCTTCATGTTCCCGGTTCGATTCCCCCTCGAAATCCACAAACCCCGAAACGGTGGGATGAAGCAGGATGTGGGCAGCTTCATGGAAGAACGAGAACCAGAATTGATCGCTGGTTTTATAGCGTAGCGTAAGCTGGATCAGAGCTTTTTCCTTTTTGACCAGCCAGCGAGACGCGCCGGAAACACCAGTATGTTTGAGCGCAGGCAGCAGTACGAAAGCGACACCGCACTCTGCACACCGCTCCTGTAATTGCGGTATTGCTTCTTCAGGGCGGGAGAGGGTGAGGGTACGTATCTCGTGCAAAGCGGTCATGAAACGCTCACGCTGATACGGGGCGGTTTCAATGGTCTCGGCACGAATTTCGCCCATTTGCAACCATGCGGCCATCGCATAAGGATCAGCTGTTACACTTGCTGATTGTCGGTACTGGGCAATGAGCCGCGATTCAATAACCAGCCACTGATCCGGGTGAGAGATGTTGAAGAAGCGCAGGATCGCCCGAATTTGATCGAGCGGCGTTGTGCTGCGATCCAGCCAGCCCAGTTTCACCATCTCATCCAGCGGGAAATGATCGACCCAATCAAGATACGCTGTGAGGTCCTCGGCCTCGTTAAGCCGTGCCAGGTACTCCCGGTAATGGCTTTCGCGTCGCAGCCAGAAGCTGGCCGGTGAACCCAGCACATGCTCCAGTTGCAGGGCTGTCTCGCTGGTGATGACGGTTTTCCCCTGGATGATCTCATTGATCGTCTTGCGAGGCCGCCCCATGCGTTCGGCCAGTTCGGCCTGGGACATATTCTTTTCTTCCAGCAGCTCTCGCAGGGTATCACCCGGAGGAGATACGGACGTGGGTTTGTACTGATTCCTAACCATGATAATCCTCGATTTCCAATACACGTACAGCAGTCACACGGGACCAATCCAGCCCCCCATCGTCTTTTGCAGGGGGTGGATCTTCCTCCGGGATCAGGATCAGGCGGAACCCTCCATGCAGTCTCAAAGATAGTTGCCCGGCCCGATCACCCGTTAGCTCATGAGTTTTGCCGGGCAGGTACTTCATATCTTCAAGCGTACCTGATGCGTAGAGGTCATCCAGGCGCTGGCGTATCTTCTTGAAACCTTCCAGCCCATAGGTTTTCTTCAGTTTACGGTCATCATTAACGAGAGCTTCGAGTTTGGAAGTGTCAAAAAGAATATCCAATTGGGGTTCTCGTTGGTTGGTTTGGGTATTTGTTAACGGGAAGGGTTACACATATGATTGTATCTCATCAATACCGGCTTGTCTATTGTTTCTGCAAGAACTTCTCCGTAACCCATTGCCTCTACACCATCACCTGTTACAATCAACAGGATGATCGACCCTGACCCGCCCCATGCATTGAGAAAGGCCGCCCGGTGATGTCTGAAACCCAACAGCCCTGGTACCTGGATGCTGTATTCTACGAGCTGTACATCCGTGCCTACCGTGACAACGATGGAGACGGGCATGGCGATATAGCCGGGGTAATCGAGAAGCTGGATTACATCAAGTCGCTGGGCGTGGATTGCATCTGGCTGCTTCCCTTCTACCCCTCGCCGCTCAAGGATGATGGCTACGACATCGCCGACTATTACAACATCCACAACGATTACGGCACCATCGAGGACTTCGACCGGCTGGTGCATGAGGCTCATGAGCGCGGCCTGCGTGTGATCGTTGACCTGGTCGTCAATCACACGTCGGATCAGCATCCGTGGTTCATCGAATCACGCGCCAGCAAGGACAACGCCAAACGGGGCTGGTACGTGTGGTCTGATACCGATGAGAAATGGCCGGAAACGCGCATCATCTTCCTTGATACCGAGGACTCCAACTGGGCCTACGACGAGGGCACCGATCAATACTACTGGCACCGCTTCTATTCCTCGCAGCCGGACCTGAACTACGACAACCCCGAAGTACGGCAGGAGATGATCGACATCATGCTGTACTGGCTGTCACGTGGCATTGACGGCTTCCGTGTCGATGCGGTGCCCTACCTGATCGAGCGCGATAGCACCATCAACGAGAACCTGCCCGAAACCCACGACTACCTCAAGGAGATGCGGACGGCCCTCGATGCCCATTACCCCGACGGTATGATGTTGTGCGAGGCCAACCAACCGCCCAGCGATGTGGTGGAATACTTCGGGGAGGGGGATGAGTTCCACATGGCGTTCCACTTCCCGCTGATGCCGCGCATCTTCATGGCGATGCGCTCACGTCAGACGATGAAGCTGCGCCAGATCATGGAGGAAACGCCGCCTATTCCGCCCGGCACACAGTGGTGTACCTTCCTGCGTAATCATGATGAACTGACGCTGGAGATGGTGACCCCTGGGGAGCGCGAGTGGATGTGGCAGGAATACGCGGCCAACCCTCGCATGCGGCTCAACCTTGGTATCCGGCGGCGGCTGGCCCCGCTGCTGGATAACAACCTCGACAAGATCATGCTGACGCATCGCATCCTGTTCTCGCTGCGCGGCTCCCCGATCCTGTACTACGGCGACGAGATCGGGATGGGCGATAACATCTGGCTCGATGACCGCGACGGGGTCCGCACGCCGATGCAGTGGGATGACCGCGTCAATGCCGGGTTCTCCGAGGCGACCTCGACGCGGCTGTATTCCCCCATTATTGATGACCCGACCTTTGGCTACCAGTCCATCAACGTCGAGGCGCAGGAAAACGATCCGGGGTCGCTGCTGCACCAGATGCGCGGCCTGATCCACGCCCGGCGCGCACGCAGCCGCCTGTTTTCGCTGGGCATCACGCGCTTCCTCGATAACATCCATCCCTCGCTGCTGACTTTCATCCGTGAGAACGACGGGGAAACCGTGCTGGTGATCCACAATGTCAGCGATAACTGGCTGATCTCGCGCGTCATGATCACGGAGTACGCGGGCTGCCACGTGATCAATCTGCTGGCCCCTGGGGAGAACTTCCCCGCCGTCACTGACGGCCCCTACGAGACCCACATCGGCCCGTATCAAAGCCACTGGCTGCTGCTGGAGGAATAGCGGCGGATGTGGGGCCAACGCACTCGGAAGTATTTTGCCATGCCCCGACGCCGGGGGTAGCATAGCCCCATGACGACATCAACACGCAACACCCAATATCGTGCCCTGATCACCGGCACCCTGGTCGTGCTGCTGGCGGCGCTGCCGCGCCTGTTCGCACCCGGCATTTCCGAGTTCAAGCTGGATGAGGCCTCGCTCTCGCTGCTGGCCCTCGATATGGCGAGCGGCAAGACCTTCGCGCTGGTCGGTATCGGCTCATCGGTAGGCTTCCCCAACACCCCGGTAGCGGTGTGGCTGTATGCCGTACCGTACCTTGCCGGGCCAAACCCGGCCCTCGCCGTGGCATGGACCGCGCTGCTCAACGTGATCGGCGCGGCACTGCTGTGGGCGCTGGCCCGGCGGCTGTTTGGCCTCCGTGTCGCGACCTTTGCGGGCGTCCTGTACGCGGCGTCGCCGTGGCTGATCCTGTTCAGCCGCAAGGTGTGGGCGCAGGACCTGCTGATGCCGTTCGTGGTCGGCGCGGTCTATGCCGGTCTGGTGGGCTACCGCGAGGATCGACGGGGGTGGCAGATCGCGGGGTGGGTGCTGCTGGCGCTGGCGGTGCAGGTCCATTACGCGGGCGTCGTGCTGATCCCGGTCATGGTGCTGCTGGCCCTGCTCAACGCAAAGCGGCCCTTGTACGCCCTGCTGACCGGGGCCGGGATCGGCCTGATCAGTCTCGTCCCGTTTATGCTGGGCCTGCGCTCAATGGGCCTGCTGAGTCTCGCTGCGCTGGCCGCGCTGGGCGGTGACGGCGGCGGCCTGGCTCTCAGCGCCGACGCCCTGCGCTTCCTGTGGATGCTGATCGCAGGGGGGCAGATTCATTCTTTTGCCGGGCCGGAGGCCTTCGGACGCTACCTCGAATCGGTGCCCGTGGGCTATCCCTTGTTCCAGGTCGTCCCGGTGCTGGCGCTGGCCGGGCTGTTTCTGCTGGTGTGGCGTCGGCGTCAGCACTGGCGTCATGATGCCGTGATCACGGCGTGGGCCGTGATCACGGTGCTGATCTTCCTGCCGGGCTGGACGCCGGTCACGCCGCATTACCTGGTCCCGGCGGTGCCTGCCGCGCTGCTGCTGGTGGGCTACGCGGTGGATCGCCTGTGGGCCGCATTGGATGACTATGCGCCGGGCTGGTTTGCCGGGGTGCTGGTTGGTGCAGTGGCCGTTTTGCAGTTGATCATGACGCTGGGGCTGCTGCGCTTTGTGGATCACAACGCCACGCCCGGCGGGTTTGGGGTGCCGCT
>CAYMGV010000148.1:0-6207 GCA_964390105.1 uncultured Anaerolineae bacterium
GGATGAACGAGAATGGGTTCTGGAGAGGAGGCCCGCCGGGGGCGGTGGGCCGTCCGGGGTGGTGGGGATGCGCAGGGGCAGGGCCTTGATGGTGCGCAGGTTGGGCGTGATGTCTTCCCCGATTTGCCCATCGCCGCGCGTGGCCCCCTGCACAAACAGGCCGTTTTCATAGGTCAGGATGACGGAAAGGCCGTCCAGTTTAGGCTCAACCACGTAATCGAATTCGGTGCCTTCATCCAGCAGCCGCCCGATGCGCTCGCGCCATGCACGTACATCATCCGCATCAAAGGCGTTTTGCAGGCTCAGCACCGGGGCCGGGTGCGCCACTTTCGGCAGGTCGTCACGCGGAGGAGCGCCTACCCGCTGAGTGGGCGAGTCCGGGGTCAGCAGCTCGGGCTGTGCGGCCTCGATCTCTTTTAGTTCGTTCAGCAGGCGGTCATATTCCCCATCGCTGATGACGGGTGAATCAAGTACATGGTAGCGATAGATGTGGTAGTTCAACTGGTCGCGCAGCTCACGCGCGCGGGCCACCGAGTCCACCATCGTTATTCACCTCCGCGATCCTGATCGGGAGCGGGCGTACCATTGATAAACACCACGTTCTCGACGCCAAGCGCCTCGATCAGACTTTCGAGGTAGACCTCGGCGTTGCGCTGCGCATCATCAAGGATACCATCCTCGATGGCGGCCTCCAGTATGGCGGCCTCCGCTGCCTGCCGGGCCAGTGTTTCGAGATCAACCTGCTGACCCAATGGCGCGGTCTGACGATCATAGATATAGGTATCATCATTGTTAAGCGCAGCGACGAAAATCTCGGCGGCAGGCAGCGTGATGTAGGCCGTATCCCCCGCGATCTGGATATCGTCCTCGCTAAACCGTTCGAAGTCCACCCCGGCGATCACCTGCCCGCTGGCAACCAGCAGCAGGCGGTCACTGAACAGGAAGCCCAGCGGCCCCTCGCCGCTTTCAGCGGTGATAACCTTCTCAATGGTGTAGATGGAGGTCTCCAGCCGGGCGACGTTCTGTACCTGCCGCACCACCGTTACCGGGTCAACGTAGATGGTGGGAGTCGGGTTAAACTGCGAGGCCAGATCGGTAGCAACTGCATTGGGCAGGTTGACGGCATCCCTGGCAGTGCTGCGCACCTGCAGCACCGTATCGATGATGAGGTAGCCCACCACCATCAGCAGGCCCAGCACAACAAAAGTTGCGATACCAATCAGGATGCGGTTGAAGTTGCGGCCCTGCTTTGTTTTTTTCGGTTTGCCTGTCTTATCGGATTGCTCGCTCATGTTCCCCTCGTTTTATGCTGCCCCATGTCAGCGCAGGATTTCCACATAATGATCTACAACCTGTACGTCCGGGCGGTGAAACTCGATCCAGCGCACCACGGCCTCCAGCACCTGCTCACAATGTGCGGGTGTCGTCGAGACGACGGCCACGCCCAGCGTCGATGAACCCCATGCATCATGCAGACCAACCTCAGCACAAGAGACATTAAACTTCTTGTGCGCGTTTGCCTTGATACTCTTGAGGACACTGCGCTTTTGCTTGAGTGAGTGAACGCCCGGCAAATCTAATTCAATATGACAAACTCCAACAACCATAGTTAAATGATAGCACATCCGTGCGCCCGTGAGCTATTTTACGAGCATCGATCTGCAAAGAGTTGATCAAGGTGATACGATCATATACAGGTTGTCTTAGGGGAAAAGCTGTGGGTATACTAAGACATCCTGAAGAGCGTATGTCCCCGTAGTCGCGTCACCTCATGACCTGAGGATGACAGGAGTTGTTCATGGTTAAGGTTGAAATTGACAGCATCCGCGTGAGCCTGATGTCGCAGGACCGGGTGGTGATCTTAAAGGATGTGGATTCTGACCGCTATCTGCCGATCTGGATCGGTGCATTTGAGGCTGAGGCAATCCGCATCGAGTTGGCAAATTCCCCGGTTGCGCGCCCCCTGACCCACGACCTGCTCAAGCAGGTGATCCAGCAGTTGGGCGGTGAGGTTGAGCATATCGTCGTCAATGACCTGCGTAATGATGTGTACTATGCGTCGCTCAAGGTGCGTATGGATGACAAGGTCATCGAGATCGATTCACGGCCCAGCGATGCAATTGCGCTGGCCGTGCGGCTCAAGGTGCCGCTGTATGTGGCCGATGCCGTAATGGACCGTGCCGGGATTGAGCCGGAGGACGAGGTGGATGAAACCGCCATCGAGAAGCCAACTTCGGCCACCGCCAGCACGGGTAAGGATGACCCCAATACCGGCGAAAGCAGTGAAGACCTGAGCATTTTTAAGGATTTCCTGGATACACTGGACCTCGATGACTTCGAGGAAAACTAACGACGCGATTCGCTGCGCCGCGAAAATCCTGTATCCTGATGGTTGAGTCCGTAAACACGGCGTTGACATGGCGGGGCCTCCGGTGCCCCGCTGATGGTTTTATGGCACAGGAACAATGACTGCACCCGATACGTACGATACCGACCAACTCGCCCCCCATAACATCGAGGCTGAAGAAGCCGTCCTCGGTTCGATCCTGCTGAACCCCGGTGCCATCTTCGATGTGATGTCCTTCCTGCAAAGTGATGATTTCTTCATCGTCCGCCATTCGTGGATATGGGAAGCCATGCTGCAGCTTCACGAGCGACGCGATCCGCTGGAATACCTCACGCTGACCAACGAACTCGAACAGATGGGGCGGCTCTCAGAGATAGGCGGTGCCGCCTATCTGCTCAACCTGGTTAACAAGACGCCATCCTCGCTTAACGTCGAGGGCTACGCGCGCATCGTGGAGCGGCTGGCGCTGCGCCGCCGCCTGCTGGATGCCGCGCAGCGCGTGGCGCGCGTGGCACACTCTGAGGAAACCGACATTGACGAGGTGATCGGGCAGGCGGAACAAGCTATCTTCGAGGTCACTGAGCGGCGGCTGACCAACGATGTTTCGCCCATCCGGCAGGTTCTCAGTCAGTACTTCGACCACATCAACTTCCTCGCCCATCACCAGGAAGAAGTGATGGGCGTGCCGACCGGGTTCAAAGACCTCGACAAGCTGATGGGCGGCCTGCAAAAATCGGACCTTCTGATCATCGCGGCGCGGCCCGGTATGGGGAAAACGGCGTGGCTCAACTCCGTGATGCTCAACGCGGCACGGACGGGGCAGCGCACAGCCTTCTTCAGCCTTGAGATGGGCAAGGACCAGATGGTACAGCGCCTCATCAGTGCCGAGACCAACATCCCGTCCAACAGCCTGCGGCAGGGCAAGCTGGATGATTATGACTGGCAGCGTTTCATCGCAGCGACGGATCAACTCAGTGACCTGCCGATCTTCCTTGACGATACGCCAGCGCTTAGTACATCGGACCTGCGCGCCAAGGCCCGGCGGCTGCATCTTGAATTCGGGCTGGATCTGATCATGATCGACTACCTCCAGCTCATGACGACACCCTATCGTAACGAGAACCGCGTACAGGAAATCTCGTACATCTCGCGCGCGCTCAAACAGCTCGCGCGTGAACTCAACGTCCCGGTCATCTCCGCTGCGCAGCTCTCCCGCGCGGTGGAACAGCGTACCGACAAACGCCCGATGCTCTCCGATTTGCGCGAGTCGGGCTCGATTGAGCAGGACAGCGATATCGTGATGTTCCTGTATCGCGATGCGTATTACAACCCGGAGACGCCAGAGGGCAACCGCGCTGAACTGATCGTCGCCAAGCACCGCAACGGCCCCACGGGCACTATCGACCTGGTGTTCATCCCCCAATTGACACAGTTCAAGGACGGGGTGAAGCGCAACATCGATTTTGACGAGCTGCAATAATGCAGGGGTTCAGTGGTTTCCCGATGAAGGGGCGGCTGATCAGGCTGCCCGCGCTGTTTTTCAGCGAGCTTCTGCCCGCCATTGACAGCCTTGCCGAACTTAAGGTGACGCTGTACTGCATGTGGCAGATGCAGGAACGCGACAGCGACGTGATCTACCTGCGCAAGCGTGATTTCCTGGCTGACCAGCGCTTCATGAACGGCCTCGCCCCGCGCGATGAGGCGCGGTTACAGGCACTCGGTGACGGCCTCGAACGGGCCGTGATGCGCGGCACCCTGATCGAGGTGGTCGCGCAATTAGGCGATGTAAGCGAGAGCCTGTACATCATCAATACTGAACGGGGCCGGGCACTGGTCAAGGGGCTGGCCGATGGCACATGGACGCCGGATATGCATCCAATGAAACCGCTGGAGGTACAGGTCGAGCGCCCCAGCCTGTACACACTGTATGAGCAGAACATCGGCCCGCTCACCCCCCTGATCGCGGATGCGCTGGCCGACCTTGAAAATGCCTACCCGCTGGTGTGGATCGAAGATGCCATCCAGGTCGCGGTGAAGGCCAACGTGCGCAAACTACCCTATATCGAAGCCATCCTGAGACGCTGGGAGAACGAGGGGCGCATCGATACAGGGAGCAGCGCACCACCCGAGGAAGGCTGGGAGCGATTCCTCGGCAAATATGGAGATGACTTCGAGAATTGACCATGCCGATTTCCGACCAACACTATGGAGCCGGTGACCCCAACTGCGAGATTTGCGGCGGGGTAGGCTATTTAAGTTACGATGTGGAGCCAGAACACGCCCACTTCGGCAAGATATTCCCGTGTGAGTGTCTCAGGGGTAACGTCAATGAGGCACGGCAGGCCAGCCTGCGCCACACGGGCGGGCTGGATCACCTTGCCGATAAGACCTTCGAGAGCTTTGAGCCGGATACGGGCAATACCCCCGAA
Source organism: uncultured Anaerolineae bacterium (assembly GCA_964390105.1). Classification (GTDB taxonomy): domain Bacteria; phylum Chloroflexota; class Anaerolineae; order Aggregatilineales; family UBA3940; genus CAYMGV01. The sequence goes on from CAYMGV010000148.1 coordinate 4,777, forward strand.
AAACGCCAGAACCTGCTCGCCGCGTTTGAACAGGCCCAGGCCTTTGCTACCGAGCCGCGCGGCTGGCTCACGCTGGTCGGTGGCTTTGGTTGTGGCAAGACACATCTCGCGGCGGCCATCGCCAACCAGCAGATTACACAGGGTAAGCAGGTGATCTTCGTTACCGCGCCCGACCTGCTCGATCATCTGCGGGCAGCCTTCAGACCCGGAGATGAGGGCGAGACCTTTGAGGAAATCCGTACTGCTGACTTGCTGATCCTTGATGACCTCGGCACGGAAAGCCCAACGGCGTGGGCTGTCGAGAAGCTCTACCAGATATTGAACTACCGATATATCGCCAAGCTGCCTACCGTGATCACCACCAACATTGCGCCAGAACAGTTGGAGATGCGGCTGCGCTCACGATTACAGGATTTTGAGTTCAGCAAAGTCGTGGAGATCACGGCGCTGGATTACCGGCGGGGTGGGGTCGCGGCCAACCAGAGCGACCTCGATACGCTCGGGCTGTACAAGGAGATGACATTCGAGACGTTTGAGCTTCGCAAGGATATCCCGCGAGATGCACAGGAAAGCCTGCACAAGATCGTTAAATCCGCTTATGACTATGCCCAGGAGCCGCAGGGCTGGATGCTGATCATGGGCGATTATGGGTCAGGCAAAACGCACCTTGCGGCTGCCATCGCCAACGAGCGATCCCTGCGCGGCGAGGCGGTGTTGTTCATCACAGTGCCCGACCTGCTCGACCACCTGCGTTCAGCCTATGCGCCCAGCAGTAATGTCTCGTATGACAAGCGCTTTGCCGAGGTGAAATCGGCGGGGCTGCTGGTACTGGATGACCTGGGCACCGAATCCGCGACGCCGTGGGCGCGTGAGAAGCTGTACCAGTTGTTCAACCATCGCTACACGGCGCAACTCCCTACCGTGATCACGACCTCACAGTCCTTCGATGATCTCGACCGACGGCTGGTCACACGCCTGCGTGATGAACGGCTGTGCCGCCGCTTCATCATCCGCGCACCTGCATTTGGCGTCACACGGGGGTAAAGATTTTCCTCCACAGGCCCGGCCATAAGGCCGGGCTTTTTGATTCCTGGCCGCGTGTTGTCTTTCCGCCTGCCGGTTATCAAAAAAGCCGATTGCCCGCTACAATCCTTATCAGGAGTGCTTACGTTTAAACAGGAGACACATACCAATGAAACGTGTTATCACGCCGCTTGTCGCAGTGATGGTCGGCATCGGGGTGCTGCTGGTGGGATGCGTCCCCGCCGCGGATGTACCTGAACCGACATCGATCCCACCGGCGGCATCCATTGAGCAGGCTCCCACGGAGGCTGCCGAGGTCGCGCCGACGGAGGAACTGGCTGAGCCGGACCCCACCGAAGCCACCGGTCCCACCGGCGCTGCCGAACCGGAAGGCCGTGACCTGCCGCC
>CAYMGV010000149.1:0-6162 GCA_964390105.1 uncultured Anaerolineae bacterium
TGCTGAAACGCGCTCTGACGACGTCGCGGGCGAGGTCCTGCCGCCGCCGCAGGCCACGCAGGCCCCTGATCAACAGTTCCAGCCTGATCTCAGCGCCGGGGAGATCAACGACAATGAGCAGTTTGATGAGTACCTTCAGTACCGCCTCGACTACCTGCGTTTCGTAGGTGAGAACACCGTGCATGACGTGGACATCTCGCAGCGCCACATCCTGCAGGTGACCAATGGGCAGGGCCTGCCCGTGCTGGGGGCCACTGTTGAGTTTTACAGCGGCCAACGCCTGCTGGCCTCGCTGCGCACCCCCGCCACCGGCATTGTGTACTTCCACCCGCTGGCCTATTCAAGCCGCGTTCAGGGTGACCTCATCGACGTAGTGGTAAGCAAGGGTCAAAGCAGCACCTCCGCCACCGTGGACCTCAGCGAGAACCGCAGCATCCAGGCCATCACGCTCGATGTGCCATCATCACAGCCGCCCGTGCAGCTTGATATCATGTTCCTGATCGACGCCACCGGCAGCATGTCCGACGAGATCGACCAGCTCAAGGAGAACATCCTCAGCATCTCGGCCCAGATCGAGGCCCTGCCCGCCTCGCCAGATGTGCGCTTCGGCATGGTCACTTACCGTGACCGGGGCGACCTGTACGTCACGCAGGTCTATGACTTCACCGGGGATGTGCAGGCCTTCCAGCGTGACCTGCAAGGGGTGCAGGCCGCTGGTGGGGGTGACACCCCCGAATCGATGAACGAGGGGCTGCACCGCGCCATCTGGGACGTGTCATGGCGCGTCGAGGACACCGTCAGCCTCGTCTTCCTTGTTGCCGATGCCCCGCCGCAGCTCAACTATTCACAGGATTACGACTACGCACAGGAGATGGTCAACGCCGCCTCGATGGGCATCAAGATCATCCCGATCTCGTCCTTCCTTGATGAAGATTTCTACGCTAACCAGGCCGAGTACATCTTCCGCCAGGTGGCGCAGTTCACCGGTGGGAACTTCGTGTTCCTCACTTACCAGTCCCAGCCGCAAAGTGGCGGCGAACCGGGCCGCGACGATGTCAGCGTCTCCGAGGACTCCTACACCGTCGAGGACCTCGACGCGCTGGTCGTGCGTCTCGTCCGCGATGAACTGGCCGCGCTCAGTGGTCAGCAATAGGGAGAAGCAAATAGGGGGCGCTGCCCCTATGACCCCCGGCAGGAGGCACCGCCTCCTGCACCGGGATAATGGGTGGGGCTTGATATCGGGAAAATCACAGGACGTAACAATAGCCGGTGCGGTTGCACCGGCTATTGTGTTTTCAATACCAAAGCCTCGGCAGAAGTTGATTGCCCCCTTTTTAGTAGGTGCTTGCACCTGCGGGGGCATAAAATCCGAGCTTACGAGGATTGGGGGGCATCTGCGTAAGCCCTAACATTAAGAAGAATACTGCGCTTAACTTCAATTTAACCCAACTGCCTCAAAAATCTCATACAATGTGATCAATTCAGGGCTGACGCAGCTACCCTGAATTCTCGCAGATGTACGTCCTGAAACTAATGGAGACCCCGATGCATATCATCATGCTCACCATCGCAACCGTGTCCATGCTGGTCGCTGTCATCTGGCCCGCGTTAGGCAGCATCCTCCCGTGGCTAGGCCCCGGCCTATTCCATCACATGCAGGCCAAGCGAACTCTGCTGCTCGCGATATCCGCCGGGGTAGTGTTGTGGTTGAGCTATGCCCGCCTGCCTGTTGCGATTATACTGGCGGCTGCCTGGCTGCTGTCCGTGGTGATTGCCTACCGGGTGCTGGTGCCGTGGCGTGCCATCCGGGCTGTAGATAGCACCGTCCCACACCCTGATCCCGGCGCGGTCGATACAGATGACAAAGTGCTGGTACTTGAGCACCACGCCTACCCGCTGCGCCTGCTGATCCCGCATCATCTGATCAACGACGAGATCAACGGTCACCCCGTGCTGATCTCATGGTGTGCGCTGTGCGTCAGCGGCATCGCCTATGACAGGCGGGTCGATGGGCAGCCGCTGACCTTCAAGGTCGGCGGTGTGTGGAACCGCAACATGGTGATCCTTGATGAAAGAACCGGCAGTGTGTGGCAGCAGGATACCGGGGAGTGTCTTGCTGGGCCAATGAGCGGGAAGCGGTTGCAGATGCTTGCGGCTGAACTCACCACATGGGGCGCGTACCGGGAAGAAAACCCCGGCACCCTGCTGATGGATGGCCCGCCGGGCGCACCGGATGGCATCATGAAGCGGGATAGCATGTATAAGATGTTTCAGATGACCCGCCGGTTTACCACACCCGGCCTGACACGCCTCGACCGTCGGCTCGATCCGCACGCAGAAGTAGCTGGCATCACGATGGATGGCGTCACGAAGGCGTATCCAATCGAGTCACTCATGGAAACCGGCTCGCTGACCGACACCGTAGGGGCATCCACCGTCACATTATCTGTAACGCCGGGTGGTGCAGTGCGGGCGGTTGATGAACACGGCAATCCGATCCTGGTTCGGCGTGAATGGTGGGTCGGATTCTCTACCCTGTACCCCGATACCCACCTGTGGATGCCTGACGCGCGCCGGGAACTTTCGTGACCCTCACAAGGAAGGGCCTGGTACCGGCACCGCCCTTAACAGCCGCTAGCTGTCGAGCGTGAGATCGAATTCCTCACCCTCGGCAGGCTGGAAGATCACTTGTTGGTAGTGCCATACGCCGTCCTCGCGCCGGGCAACCACCCCCATGATCCCGCTGCCCATCGAGCCAGTCACCGGGATCGTGAGCCGGGCATAGCCACCCTGCCCGGTGCGCTTGATACGGCCATTGACAAACATCCCGGCCCGCACCGGTGATCCGATCTGGTGGGTAATATCGGGGTGTTCAAGGTAGCGATCCACCGCACCACGATACACGTCAGAGCGTTTGATAATCGTCATCGTGAGCCACAGCATGAAAACCGTGAAGGCCGCTGCACCCAGCAGTGACCCGGCAACGATCAGGATGATACTGCCAACACTCATATCGCCCCCTTTACGGGTTGACCGTCATCAGGTAGGCACCGTACACCCAGCCCTCAACGCCATCGTAGATGACATGCGCCCATGCCCCCTCATAGCCCAGCACCGTAACCTGCGTGTTGTACGGGATCACGGTCAGGATCGGGTTATCCGTCGAGGGGCCGTTGCGCAGGTTGAGGTGATCCAGCGTGACGGATTGGGCCTCGCTGCCGGTCGAGGCGGCACCCTGCCCCTGCCCCGGCTCGCCCTGCACGATGACGGGTCCAGGTGGGCCGTAGACCTGCTGGATCAGCGCGAGGTCCTGCGGGGTAATGGAACGCCCCGGCACGTAGTAGGCGTACATCAGGGCGCGCGGGTCGTCGGAGTGATTGAGGCCCAGCGCGTGCCCGATCTCGTGCAGTGCGACCGTGTACAGGTCAATCGTGCGCGGATAGTCTGCGTCAGCGGCCCCCACCACCCACGTCTCGCCGTCATCAAAGATGATATCCCCGCGATTGGTACTCCAATCAAAGGGCGGAAAGGCATAAGCCAGCACGCCGCCCGGCCCATCGAAGCTGACATCGGCGTAAAACTGCCCGCTCTGCCAACTGATCAGGATATCCGCGCCACCGGATTCCACCAGCGAGATACCGGAGGCGGCGTCCCACGCCGCCATGGCCCGCCGCACCGTCTCCTGCGCGGCCCCACAATCCAACGTGGCCGGGCAGTTGCTCATGGCATACGTCACCGTTTTGTCGGGCCACACCGCGAGAACCGGCTCGGTGCTGTAGGCCGCCCCTGCCTCATCGAACCAGGTGCCACCCTCGTAACGCGGGTCACGGTCAAACATCCCGGTCAGGCTGACCCATGCCGTCAGCCCTGCCAGAAAGAGTACCACACCCGCGCCCAGCATCAGCCGCCGCGAGGTTTTATTACCTCGGTTGGTCTTAAACAAATCGTTTCCCCTGTGGTTTTCAAGCAGTTAGCTGTAAGCCATCAGCCATTTTCCTCACCCCCTGTCCCCCTCTTGTATCATGGGGAGGGAGCGTCAGCAAAGGCAGCAATGCTGCCGTGCTGCGCGGGAGGGGTGAGGTGAAAAGCTAACAGCTTCCCCCTAGTTCCCCCACCACGCCGGGGTGATATCATCCGCGTCATTGCCCGTGATCTGCACCAGCGATGCCTCGCAATCCCCGCCGCAGTCGGGGTCGATCATCACGATCTCGAAATCCCCATCGCCGCGATCCGTGGCAAACGCGATCAGCGTCCCATCCGGCGACCATGTCGGGTCTACGTCGTTGCTGCCTGCCGCCGTGATCTGACGCACGCCCTCGCCATCGGCATCCATGATCCACAGGTCCGGCGTACCGGAGCGGTTGGAGACGAACGCCAGCCGTGCCGTGGTCGGTGCCCATGCCGGGCTGTAATCGGTCGTGCCGGAACCAATCAGCGGGACCGGGTTGAGACCGTCCATATCGGCCAGCGTGACGGCGGTAGGCAGGCCCGCAAACTCGCCGGAAGTATAGGCCATGCGCGTGCTGTCGTCATTGTATGCCGCTTCGAGCGCGTAGCCGGGTTCGGTGACGGCTTCCAGCGCGGCCTCACAGGTTGCGACCGGCTGCTCATCGATCAGACAGGTCACCGGCATCCGCATGATCTGCGCACCACCCGCCGTCTCGCGGCTGAAGGCCAGCCACTGCCCATCCGGTGACCACGCCGGGCTGCGGTCCATGGCGCTGGAGTTGGCCGTCACCTGCACCGGGTTCGAGCCATCCGCACTCATCACGTAGATGCTGTAGGCGTTATCACGATAGGATGAAAACGCGATACGGCCCCCATCGGGCGACCACGCCGGTTCGCGATCATCGAACTGGTTGTTGGTCAGCCGCAGCGATACGGCGGTCGTGATATCCAGCATGTAAATCTCAAAATTGCCATCGCGGTCGGAGGCAAAGGCCAGCATCCCGCCGACGCTGCCCACGGCGGCAGTCGGTTCTGGCAGCACAACGACGGCCCCCGGCGTCTCGATGCCTGCCGGGGTCGCGGTGGCAACCACCGGCCCGCCGCTGCCCAGCAGGTCGCCGAGGGCACCGCCCGGCAGGGCCAGCGGGACAAACACCACCACACCGATCACCAGCAGGGCCAGCGCCACCAAAACCACCGGCCACGGCCTCACACGTGCCTGTATGCGGTCGAGGTAATACAGCGTGCGGAAGTGGCGCGGCGGCCCCGAAGAATCAGCGGACTGGATCGATGGCGGGGTGTGGTGGCGCTCACGATCACGCTTGCGAGCCTGTCGTTCGCGCTGCTGGATGTGCTCAATCTCTGCGGCCATCGTCTCACCGATCTCGATCACCCAATCGGCCTCGATCACTTCCTCGTCGCTGGGCAGGCGTGCGTAGGTGCCGGTCGGCCAGTCATCGGCGTCGCTCATGGCATCCAACACGGCAGCGCCCGGCTGCTCAACCAACAGCGGCCTGTACTTGCCGGTCGTATCGTCGTAATCGGGCGATACTTTCGGTGCCGGGATCGCGGCCCCCTGCCGGGCGGCACGCTCGCCGCGCATCTCCTCGGCCAGCCGTTCGAGGACCTCCATCGTCATGCGCTCAAAATCGCCGGTCGAGGTGACAAAGGCGGGTACCCAATCCTCCGGGGTATCCGGCGGGGTCTCGCCACGTTCATAGGCAGCCACGGCCTGCTCGATCCCGGCAATGGTTTCCCCGGTGATGGGCTGCAGTTCCCCTGTCGAGCTGCGGAACTGCACCGGCCCCGGGTCAGGTTCGGGTTCAGCCATTGGCTGCGGCATGCCGTGCGGCGGCGTGGCTTTTTGCAAGTGATCGCGGATGCGGCGGATCGTCTCCGGGGTGGCCTTCTGCCAGCCCCCGCGCTCGTCCTCCACCTCGATGTGTTCGGCGGGCAGGCCCGTGCCTTCGACGCTGGCGGCAGCGCGTACCATGCCCTCAATGCGGGCGATGTTCTCGGCGGAAAAACGCTCGATCTCGCCGGTCCCGGTCTTAAAGCGCGGGATGAAATCGGCGGCGGGGGCGGATACCGGCTGGCGGGCAGGTTCGGCGAGCGGCTCGCCCTCCTGCACCAGCTTACGCAGCCGCTCGATGTGGCTGGAAGTCAGCCGTTGGTACTCGCCCGTCGAGGTCTGGAAGCGCGGCACAAAATCAG
>CAYMGV010000150.1:0-6044 GCA_964390105.1 uncultured Anaerolineae bacterium
GGCGTCCTGCGTCGAGTGCGTCAGCGGGCCGTGAAGCTGCGGTAACAACATTCTCGTTTGGATATAATCAGGGTAGAAGCGCAGGCCATGATGACCCTCTATGATGAAGCCCGTGCGTTACTGCTTCAACTGTCACCCTATGACAAGGTGCGCCTGCTGGCCGCAGGGAGACGACGAAGACCGCGAGCCTCTCGCATGAAATACCTACAGGACTTACGCAGATGACACCCTCCATTTCATGGCTAACGTACCCGGTTATGATGCATCAATCTATTTGCACACGACCCGGGAATAACGCACAATGAGGCCCGTTGCTGATGCAGAGCAAGATCACACTGAAGGCGAGCCTATGAGATTCCTGCGCGACCTCTATATCAGTATCCGCTGGAAGCTGCTGCTGCCCTTCCTCGGCATCGTGCTGCTGGTGCTGGGCGTGCTGCTGCCTGCGGCGACGGCTCGTATCAACGCGGCGGTGGAGGCTGAGGCCGACCGGCGGCTGGCCCAGGGTGCCGAATCAGTGCTGGCCTATATCGAGAACTCCGAGCAGCAGGCCCGGCTGAGCGCCAGCTTTGTGGCAAGCCTGGCTGAAATCCGGGCCAGCAGCGAAGACCCCGCAGACCTCGCCGCCCTGCTGGACCCGCGCCGCATCGAGCTGGATGTGCAGGAACTCAGCTACTACGACAGTGGTTTTGAGCCGGGCGACGTGCCGCTGTACTACGGCGGCCCGGTGAGCGCCCGCCGTTTCCAGGCCAGCCAGTCCATTCAGCAGACCATCGCCAATCTCGTACAGGATTCACTGACGCGCGGGGTGCCGGGCAGCGCCATCGCACTGGCCCCGCAGGGGTCACGCATCATCGGGGTATCCCCCGTACGTGATGCGGATAATGCCATCACCGGGGCGGTGCTGGTGGCCCTGTACATTGACGACGCCTATGCCGAGGCTATCGCCGATATCCTGAATATCGATGTGGTGATCGTGCGCGATAACGCCATTGCAGCCAGCACCCTTCACCCGGCCTCCGGCTATGAACGCCGCCTGCAGGAAGACCTGCTCCTGCCCGAAAATCGCGGGCAGGGCGTCACGCTGGCCTACGAGGTCAATGACCAGCCCGTGCAAAAGCGCCTGCTGCCCGTGACGCTGGTTTCCCGCAGCCGTGAGCTGGGTGTACTGCTGGTCGCTAATTCAACCGGCGAACTGATCGCGCTGCGCTCACAGATACAGGCGGTGATCGCCGCGCTGGCATTGGTGATCACGCTGTTTGCCGTGATGGTCGGCATCGGCATCTCGGCCAACATGACGCGCCCGCTGCAAGCCCTCGCTGATACCACGCGCAAGGTCGCCGGGGGGCATTTCGATAAGCCTCTCGACGCCGCGCCGACCTTCATCCGCGATGAGATCACCGACCTGTATGCTGATTTCAACCAGATGATCGGCCAGCTTGAAGGGCTGTATCACAACCTTGAGGATCAGGTGCAGGCCCGCACGGCGGAGCTGGAACAGGCCATGCAGGACCTTGAATCGGCGCGTGATGATGCGCTGGAAGCCAGCCGCACCAAGAGCGCCTTCCTCGCTACGATGTCACACGAACTGCGCACGCCGCTCAATGCCATCATCGGTTACACGCAGATGATGACCGGCGGCATCGCCGGGCCAATGAGCGACAAACAGGCCGATTATACCGGGCGCGTGCTGCGCAACGGCCAGCACCTGCTGCTGTTGATCAATGATATCCTCGACCTTGCCAAGATCGAGGCGGGGCGCATGGAACTGGTCGAAACGCCGTTTGACCTGCGGGCGTGGGTGCAGGATACCGAGAAGCAGGTGCGCGGGCTGGCCGATGAAAAGGGCATCGAACTGCGGGTGGACGTCGATGAGGACCTGCCCGATGTCATCGTTGCCGATCCCGACCGTCTGCGCCAGATCGCCCTGAACCTGCTCTCCAACGCCATCAAATTTACGCGGGTGGGGCAAGTGACCTATACGCTGCGGTTGGCTCCCCATAACCGCTGGCAGATCGTGGTGGTGGATACCGGCATCGGCATCGCATCACACAAACAGGAAACCATCTTCGATGAATTCTCGCAGGGGGATAACACGTCACGCCGCGAGTTTGGCGGCACCGGGCTGGGGCTGTCTATCGTGCGCAACCTGTGCCTGATGATGGGCGGCAGCGTCCGGGTGAGCAGCACCGTTAATGAAGGCAGCACCTTCACCGTGACCCTGCCACTCAAGCCGGGTAAGCTCCCGGAGACGGTCTAGGTGTAATATGGTTCGGTTAAGGGTCTATTTACCCCCACCCCCTGACCCCGCAGATAATCGCTCCGTGATTTTCTGGCCCCTCCGGCGGAATGCGTATTCAAACCAGCATGATCCGCCCTTGCGGCCAGGGATCAACCGTTGGCAGGAGGCATCGTCGTTACGGGGTGGGGGCAAAACAGGGACTCTTTTTGCTAAACCGAACCCTATTGGGTCCAGGTGGAGGAGAGAATAAGCCATGTTTAACCAGGATCACAGCGATGTGGCAGCATGGACGGTGCTGATCGTCGATGATGAGCCGGATAACGTCGGTGTGCCGGAAGGGATGCTGACCTTCTACGGGGCCGATGTGTATGCCGCCGAGAACGGTGTCAAAGGGCTGGAGCAGCTTAAGACGGTGACACCAACCCTCATTTTGCTGGACCTCTCCATGCCGGGGATGGACGGCTGGCAGATGCTCCAGGCGCTCCGCAAGCATGATGACTGGAAAGGTCTGTGCGTGATCGCACTGACGGCTCATGCGATGGCCGGTGACCGTGAAAAGGTGATGGCGGCAGGCTTCGATGGCTATATCTCCAAGCCCATCGACCTGCTGACCTTTATTGATGAGATCAAGAAGATACAAGCCGAACATACCCGCCGCACGACAGGAACCTGAAGGGACCCCACATGACCGAATTATCCGACTGGCTGGTGTTACTGGTAGAGGACGAGGACGATTCACAGTATCTGATCCAGGAACTGCTCGATCATCATGGTGTGAAGGTCGTGCTGGCTACCGATGGCGACAGCGCGCTCGATATACTCTCTAAAAATGACGGCATCACACTGGTGTTGATGGACCTCTCACTGCCGGGGCGCAACGGCTGGGAGACGCTCGACGTGATCCGCAACACGCCGGAAACCCGGCACCTGCCGGTTATCGCGCTGACGGCTTACGGCTCGGCCAGCGTGGCCGCCGATGCGAAGGCCGCGGGGTTTACCGCGTACTTCGCCAAACCCATCAACCCGATGAACTTCGTGGACCGGCTCAGGGAACTGGTGTAAACCCACGGCCCACACAGAGGAGGCACCTCACCATGACTCGACATCACATAGCGGGCCTCGCCCTGACCCTGCTGCTGGGCCTGACCCTCGCGGCGGCTGGCCCGACCCTTGCCGCCGACCCCGCCCAGGAGGACACACCCGACGGCGACCTGCTCGCCCACGGGGAGTACCTCGCCCGGATTTCGGCCTGCATCGAGTGTCACTCGCCGCTGCTGGAAAACGGCCTGCCGGACCCCGATAACCTGCTGGCCGGGGGCCGCCCCTTTGACCTCGGCCCGCTGGGCATCGTGTACAGCCAGAACCTGACCCCGGCCTATATCGGGGCCTGGACCGACGAGGAACTGGAGGCCGCCATCCGTACCGGGATTTCACCCGATGGGCACCAGTCGTTCCCCATCATGCCCTATGTGTGGTACAACGCCTATTCCGATGACGACATGGCCGCGCTGATCGCGTACCTGCGTTCTATCGAGCCGATTGAAAACGAAACCGCCCCCCCGCGTGAACAGGTTCTACCCTCAGACCAACTCCAACTGCCGCAGCTTCCGCCGTCAACCGGTGCGGCTGTGGCTCCGCAAGGCCCCAGCCTGGCACGCGGTGAGTACCTTGTCCTCAATGTGATGGCCTGCTATGACTGCCATGTGCCGCTGGACCCGGCCACCGGGGGGCCGTTGGCAGCCGCTGGCCCCTCCGGTGGGCAGCCCTATGAGGGGCCGTGGGGCATCGCCTACGGGGCCAATATCACACCCGCTGAGGAGACCGGCATCGGCGCATGGCGTGACGAGGAGATCGTACGGGCCATCCGGTCCGGCATCCGCCCTGGTGGGCGCGTGCTGGCGGTGATGCCGTGGCCGGAGTACAACGTCCTAACCGATGACGATGCCAGTTCAATTGTGATGTACCTGCGCAGCCTGGACCCCGTCGAGAACGAAGTGCCCGCCCCCGCGCTGGAGGAAGGCTTTGTGCGCTACGTGGAGATCGAGGAGGCTGAAGCCAGCCCGGGAGACGAGATGCAGGTCGGCGTGGTGATCGCGGTGGCCGTCATCGTGCTGCTGGTGCTTGGCGGTGCGCTGGCCTTCGCGATGAGCATCGCCGGGGCGCGGTCCGGCTCCGCCCCCTCGAAGGAGTAGCGGGAGATCAAAACACGAAGCGGGCATCCCATCGACCGGGGTGCCCGCTTTTTGAGTCTGTATAGCGGCTGCTTGACTGCCAATCGCTTATCGCTGCGGCACAGCCGCACCTACAACAACATCAACAGCCACACCGCAAGGCTGCCCAGCAGCGGCACCGCGAGGTTATCCAGCCCGGCGGGGGAGACCCCCTCCGCCAGTGAGACGATCACGGTGGCGAACCCGGCCATGATGGCGGCCTTCATCGGCCCGATGGCGGCACTGGCCGGGCTGATGGCCGACCCCGGCACCAGCCACAGCACAAGAAACATGGCGCTGAAGCTGAAGATCACCATAGCCGCCGTGCCCTGCCATGAGCGCGTATGCCCGAAGATGATGTAGGTATCCTTGCCGTAGGCCATGCCGAAGGCGTTTGCCATGGCGTCGCCCCACGTCATCGCCATGATGCCCACCAGCGCCACCGCCACATGATCGGGTGCGCCGCCGGTGCGCCACAACAGGCCCATCAGGATCGTGATCGAGATGGCGAAGTAGACCGTGCCGGGTGAGGAGTCCTCGGCGTCCATCCGGGAGAACAACTGGTAGCGGTAGAAGACGTAGTTCAGCACGATGAAGGTGGCAAACGGGATCACACCGTAATACCAGGTATCGAACAGCAGTACGATGCCCCATACCCACATCCCCGCGCCGACGTGGATCAGTTTGCGCGTCACATGCTGCGGCCATTTGAGCAGCTTGCCCAGCCCTTCAACGATAAACAGCAGGCCAAAGGCGTAACTATAGGAAGCAACGAGTCCGATGATATCGCCCTGTGTCAATGATGCCTTCCTCTCGGTGTGATGGTCTTTCCCGGCTTAAGGTGTGCCCTTGTGATAGTACAGCAGGGCAGCAGGGCGGGGCAACAACTGGCGGCGAATCCGCCCCGGTCGGTGTAGAATGATCATATGAGCATCACACCGATCCCCCTCACCATCCGCGAGAACCACGCGGCGGGCTACGAGGCCGTGGCCTATCCGCGCGTCCTCATCGCCGAACTGCCCGATGGCCTGCTGCTGCGCCTGATGGATGACCTGATGGTGGGTGATGCGCTGGCCGCCGGTGATCAGGTCGGGCTGCATCTGCTGGAGCCGCTGCTCAAGCCGCCCACCGCGCCGCCCGAAGTGCCCGGCTTCCGCACGCGCTGGAGCGGCGAAATCCGTACGCTGATGGATCACTCCTACGCCGTGCGCCTTGCCGAGCAGAACTACTGGACCATGCATCACAACCCCGCCGAGCGTCACGACGTGCTGATCACCGTCGGATACGGTGACCTGATCGTGCCGATGGCGGAGGTGCGGCGCTATTTGGGCCGGGAGCCGATGGAGGGGGATCGGTTTGAGTGGGCGACGGAAACGCTGGACGTGGTAGGCATCGCGACGTGATCCGCACGGCATCAATACGGATACGCTGCCCCGACTGCCCCGGCGGCCACAAAAAACCTACCACGCGCGCGGCATGGGCCGGGTGCCGGGGTCTTCGTCATCGTCAAGATACGGGCTGCCACGAAACAGGCGCGGGTTGGAGCGGGTGGTGCGCTTGGAGCTGGGCACGCTGACGCCCTGCTGGCGCAG
>CAYMGV010000151.1:0-5959 GCA_964390105.1 uncultured Anaerolineae bacterium
CGTACGGTGTGTATCGCAAGGGCCTGACGCGCGCAGGCGTCACCGCCCCCATCTACGGTGACCTCGACGCCGCGCAGGACTGGAACGCGCTGTATGAGGTTCACCCGGGGCAGTTTGGCGGGTTCAACGCCCTGCGCCGTGAACTGCGTCGCATTCAGCAGATGGGGATCGATACGCTGTACCTGATGCCGATTCACCCGCACCGCAACAAGCGCGATGCCGCGTGGGACGAAAACTGGGACGGTGTCGGGTCGCCGTATGCCATCCTCGATTTCGAGGCCATCGATGAGACGATTGGTGGCGCACCCGCGCTGCATGAGCTGGTCGAAACGGCGCACGCGCTCGGTGTACGGGTGCTGGTGGACCTTGTCCTGCAAGGCTCGGCGCTTGAAGCGGCCTATGTCGAGGCGCAGGCTGAGTGGTACGCCCGCGATGAACATGGCGAGAAGGTTCACTCCCACGGGTGGAACGATACATGGTCGTTTGACTGGGCCAACCCCGATTACCAGAAGTTCGTACGAGGATACGCCGCATGGCTGGTCAGGGAATTCGACATCGACGGCTTCCGGGTCGATGCGCCGCACGGCAAGGAACCCAACTGGTCCCGCGAGATTCCCTACCACGCCAGCGCCACCAACCTCGGCGCAGTCAAGCTGCTGGAAGACCTGCGCCGCGACCTGCTGGCGATCAAGCCGGGGGCCGCGCTGTACTGTGAGCTGTTCGGGCCGTTGTGGGCCATCTCGCATGAGATCAGCAACGACTATCATCCCTACGGTATGGCCTATGCGCTGGCGGAAAACGTGATCAGCACGACCGAGTTCAACGAATACCTGCGTGATTACTGGGCGGTCATGCCGCCGGAGTATCCGCGCGTGTGCTTTACGGAGACACATGACACCCGCGCCGACCCGGCCTATGCGTGGCGCGGGTCGCTGGTCAGCCGCGTCATGCTGGCGATGCTGGTGGCTGGCGGGTTCACGCCGATGCTGTTCGCAGGGCAGGAGGAGGTGCAGTATGACTTTCTCTCCGGGCTGCTGGGTGCCCGCCGTGATCACGCGGTGCTGCGGCGCGGGCGTCACCACTTCAACGCGGTGACGATTGACGCGGGGGGGCACTACCGCGCCAGTGACAACCCTGCGCCTGCGGAACGCTGCTGGGCGCATCTGCGCAGTGATGATAAGTCGGTTGTGCTGGCGGTCGCCAGCCTGTTCCCGGAGCGTGTCACGTATCGTTTCGGGCTGCCGCTGGCCGATCTGCCGGTCGAGGCCGGGGCTGGCTATCGCCTGCGTGACCTGATCACCAATGAATACTACGATGAATATGGCAAGGATGTGTGGACCGCTGAAGAACTGGCCTCGTTTGCGCTGACGCCGAAGATGCTGACGCCGTACCTGCTGCGGCTGGAGAAGGTCAACGGGGAGTAATCTCAGCGCCCCCATTGCAGGAGGCACAGCCCAACTGCATTAAAAACCAGTTAAATAACCCTGGTTCATTTTGACCGGCACCACATCGCATGTATGATGGTGCCGGTTAGCTTTTTCAAACCCACATCGCAATAGTTAGGAGACTAGAGTTATGCCCGAACAATTTACGAGCCTGATCGAGACGATGCAGGGCTTTGCGTTAAGCTCCGGCCTGAACATCCTGTTTGCCATCGTGATCCTGGCCGTGGGGCGCTGGCTGGCAAAGATGGTTGCCAACCTGCTGGAGCGCACACTCAAGCGAACGAACATTGATGAAACGCTGGTCGGGTTCGGGCGGAACCTGCTGTTCTATGCGATCCTGGCTTTTGCCGTGGTGGCTGCACTGGACCGGCTGGGCGTCGAGACGACTTCGCTGGTGGCTGCGCTTGGTGCGGCTGGGCTGGCGGTTGGCCTGGCGTTGCAGGGGTCCCTCGCCAACTTCGCCTCAGGCGTACTGATCCTGCTGTTCCGTCCGTTCCGCGTGGGGCAGTTGGTTGAGCTGGCGGGCACGCTGGGTCACGTCAAGGAAATTCAGATTTTCAACACGATCCTGATCACGCTCGATAACAAGACCGTCATCATCCCTAACAACAATGTCACCTCCGACGTGATCGTCAACTACTCCGCCGAGGGCCACATCCGGCTCGACCTTGTGTTTGGCATCGGTTACGGTGATGATCTGCTCAAGGCCAAGGGCGTGCTGGAAGAACTCGTCAACGCCGATGCCCGCGTGCTGGATGACCCGGCCCCGACTGTTGCGGTGCTGGAACTGGGCGACAGCAGCGTCAACTTCGCGGTGCGTCCGTATGTCAAGGTGGAGGATTACTGGGGCGTGTACTTCGCTATGCACGAGGCCGTCAAACTGCGCTTCGACGCCGAGGGCATCAGCATCCCCTTCCCGCAGCGCGACGTGCATCTGTTCCAGCAGGAGTAAGCCCTGTAAAAAAGAAAACCCGGCGGCAGGCTGCCACCGGGTTTTCTGCCCAAACCACCATCAAGGAAAGAGAACGGTTATTGCATCAGGGCGGCACGCGCTTCCAGCGGCGTCCCGATGGCGCTTTTCACCGTTGCTATCAGATCTTCCAAGGTAAATGATCCTTTGACCATGTGACGGACCACGCCGGGCAGGTCGCCCAGCCGTTTTTCATACAGCGCAGAGAGAATGACCACCGGCACGCTGCGTGTCGCGGCATTCTTACGCAGGCGGTAGAGGAGTTCCAGCCCGTTCATGCCCGGCATCATGATATCCAGCAGCATCAACTGCGGAATCCCGACCCGAACACGTTTCATGGCATCAATGCCGTTGGTCTGCACCTCGACATTATACCCGGCCAGTTCCAGCCGGATTTTGTAAAGATCCGCGACTGCCTCGTCGTCTTCTACAATCAGAATATAGTTATCCAATTTTAACCGTCTCCATACCTGTGATTAATAATGGATAGTGTAACCAACCCGGGGCATTTTGAACCTATATTTTCATATAGGTTCCAGGATCGTAATCTTTTTTAATGCCGCATTTACACTGTCCCGCTTCCCTGGCTGTGACCCTGCCCCCCCACCCCGTGTTATGGTACACTCAATGCAGCGATCAGAATCACAAAGGACGGGACGTTGTTTGGATTACATGGCAGTATGAAGGCGGTTCCCGGCAAGCGGGACGAGTTGATCGGGCATTTGCTGGCAGCCGCCGAGGTACTCGGCACGTTTGAGGGGTGCTACCTGTACATGGTCAGCGCCGACGTGCAGGACTCCGACCGTGTGTGGGTGACGGAAGCGTGGCGCAGCCGTGAGGATCACAAGGCGTCACTGCAACTGGAGCCTGTCCGCGCGTTGATCCGCATCGCGGGGCCGCTGCTGGCGGAGACACCCGGCGGTACGGAGATGATCCCGCAGGGTGGCAAGGGCTTACCGGGGGGACAGGGGGCGTGAGGTAAAACACCATGACGAACTTACAGGAAAAAATACAGTCACTACAGGGCCGGTTGAAAACCCTCGATGAGGCGTTGGCCGGGCTGGGCGAGAAGCCCCCGGCTATCATCAATGCCGAGACCGCGCTGCACGCCGACCTCGACGCGGCGCTGCTGGAGGCCAAACGCCAGCAGGACCGTTTTGATCAGCTTGAGCAGCTTGTCAAGATGAGTACGCTGCTCAACGCCTCGCTGGAGGTCGAGCACGTGGTCGAGGATGCGCTGGATACCATTATCGGGATCACGGGGGCGGAACGTGCCTACCTGATGCTGTACGACTCAAAGCGTCAGTTGGAAACGCGCGGCGCGCGCAACTGGGATCACGAAACGGTGGGCGATCATATGATGGGCCTCAGCCGCAGCGTGATCGACGAAGCCATCAAAACCAACATGCCGATCATTACCACCAACGCGCAGGCTGATGAGCGCTTCCGGGGGCAGTCCAGTGTGGTGAGCAACAAACTGCGCTCGATCATGTGTGTGCCGCTGGCGCTGGGTGGCGCGTGCGTGGGTGTGCTGTATGCCGATAATCGCCACGTTGCCAACCTGTTCCAGGCGGACCTGATGCCGCTGCTGACCGCGTTCGGCACGCAGGCCGCGATTGCCATCCTCAATGCGCAGCGCTTCCGCCGCGCCGAGGAAAGCCTGCGCCAGGCGGAGCAGGTGATCCGGCGGCTGACGGTTGAGATCGACCGTGAGTATGTGGATTACCAGATCGAGCGCGTCACCGAGGATGAGTACTTCAACGAACTGGTTGAGGCTGCCGCGGGGCTGCGTCGGCGGGCCAAGGCCCCCGGTTCGGCGGGGAAAGAGACGTAAGGCGGGCGCGTGGAATCAAAAAGGCCCCCGCATCAGCGGAGGCCAATGGCCCGAAGGCCACGATAACCGAAAAGGTCTACTCTTCCGGGTAGCTGGCGGCGTCCCAGTCACCCTTGCTGCAGAACTTGGTCAGCTTGCGGTCGTCATCCGTGTAACCACGGAAAGCGAAGCGGACCTGCCCGTTCTTCTGGGTGATCTTGATCTTCTTGATCTTGCTGTCAGCAATCTCAACTTTGGAGCGGGTTTTGACGTCATAGAATTGCATGGTTTCGTCTTCCTTTCGGTGTGTGTGTGGCTGAGTACAGGATTCTCCCTGTACAACCACTAGCCATTGTACCCTGGTAGCTACTTTCGTGCTTGATTATGTACGCTATCAGGCACAAATCTGATAGTACATTTGTCTTATATACCATATATTACGGTATTGCGCCAGAGCGGCGGCAGGGGGCAAGAGGCCCCCGGCAGCACCGGTGGGCTGCCCTGCAACAAAAAAAGCGCGCTCCGATTACTCGGTACGCGCTTGCTGTTGACTGGCCCCATGATGCCACGCAGCAGGTGGGAACGGCTGGCTACATCACATCCTTGAGGGAACGCCCGGTCTTCTTGAGGTAGTTGTTCAGGCCGACCTTGTCGATGATCTTGAGGCCCTTGGCCGAGACACGGAGCGTCACCGACCGGCCCAGTTCAGGCACATAAATCTTGCGCTTGGTGACGTTGACCAGGTACTTGCGCTTGCTGTGGTGCTTGGATTTGGAAATGTTGTGGCCCGAAGTTGGACCCTTGCCGGTAACATCGCATTTGCGTGACATCGTATACTCCTGTGTTCTCGTCAAAAGCGGGCCATCCGGCCCGTGATATGTTTGCCATCCGCGCAGACTGAAATGAGCCAGCCGCGCAAAGCACATTATCATACCGTATTGGTTCGCGATTAGCAATGCTAAATCGCGGAGGGGGCAGGGCAATCTGCTTGTGTGCTGCGGCAAAAGATGCGAAGGCCGAGACCTGGCTCACAATAACAAAACCGCCGGAAGGGAAACCTTCCGGCGGTTGATGAACTCAGGACAAAGGGGACTGCCTTTCGGCCTGTGCCCCCTGGTGAGGGCTTCACCTCATCGGTGGTATCAGCTAGGTGGCGAACGACACGGCGCTCATTCGGTCTATTGGTTGCAACCCGGACGCACTGTGATGTGGTCGCTATTGCCCTGTCAAGTGAAGCTATTGCACGAGCGTTCGCCCAACGCTGTCTAGACCATCCTGTCCATTGTTACCTTGAGTCTAATCCGTTCGGGGTGCGCCTGGCTACTCACTTTCATCACCTCTCAGCTATGACAAACGTCCGGCGCGGCAGGCACCACTGCAAGTACAATAGAGTGCAGGAAGGAGCAAACACACATGGAACTCATTGATTACAAAGGCTGGCCGGAAGCGATCCGGCTGGCGAACGACTCGCTTGAACTGGTGATCCCGGCCTCGATTGGCCCGCGCGTGATGCGCTGCGGCAGGCCGGGCGGCCCCAACCTGTTCGCGGAACTGGAGTCCGACCTCGGCCAGAGGGGCGGCGATACGTGGCGCGTCTACGGCGGGCATCGCCTGTGGGCCGCGCCGGAGGTCGATGGGCGCACCAATTCGCCCGACAACAACCCGCTGACGATCCGCGAGATCGACGGTGGGGTGCATGTGTCATCCGGCCCCAACCCCGCCGACGGGCTG
>CAYMGV010000152.1:0-5958 GCA_964390105.1 uncultured Anaerolineae bacterium
CCGCCGCTGCGACCTTGCCCGACGGGTTCACCGGGGCCGCGCTGGATGTGGTTGGCCGCGTGGCCGACGTGGGAGCTGTTCCATTTGATCTGACCTTCGCCCGTGAGACGCCCGGTTTGCTGGCTGCACTGGGCGAGCGCGTCACGCTTTATGACGTAACCGACCCGGCCCTGATCACGGTGCAGAGTGAGACATCTGCGCCGGTGGAACTTGCCAGCGCGACTCAGCTTGAACCGGGCGGTGCGCTGGTTTCCGGGGCGGTCTCACTGGGTGAGCGCGTGGTGTGGGAGAACGTCGATAGCGCAGAACCATTCATGACACTGACCGCTGCCGAGGATGGCGAGGCGGTCGGCGTGCTGGCGTTTGGCCCGGCAGGGACTCCGCTGCTGGCGTACAGCAGCGCCCAGGCCGTGATCGTCTATGATTACGCCGGGGACACCGTGCTGATGCAGGCCTCCGGCCATCCCGAAGCCGTGGTGGCGCTGGCATGGTCTGACGATGGCGCGCGCGTGGCCTCCGGCTCCGATGATGGCACCGTTGTGATCTGGGACGTGGGGACCGGCGAGCCGCTCGGTATTTACGGCCCGCGCCCGGATGGCCCCTCGATCCGGGGTCTGGCCTTCAGCCCGGATGGAAACACGCTGTCCGTGCTGGAAGCCTACGAGGACGGCAGCTCCAACCTGACCTTACTGAATGGGCTGGATGGCGATCCGCTGGGCGTGAGTGCCGCCGAAGGTACCGTGCTGATCGATGTGGTCTACGTGGCAGGTGGCACCCAGCTATTGACGATGGATGCCGCTGGCACCCTGACCCTGCGTGACGGGACCGACCTCAGCCCGCTGGCTACCGCTGATCTGCCGGGCGACCCTGCCGGTGCGGTCTCGCTGGCCGTCTCCCCTGGTGAGACGCTGGCCGCCGTCGGTGTGGACGACGAGCGCATCCTGCTGTTTGCGCTGGTGGATGCGGAGTAGGATGGGGATACACAGTACAACCGCGTATCTTCTGCATGATCTCAATGCTGCGTGGGGAGAAGGGAAACGGCGAGTGCAATGAGCCGAGGGTTGAGGTAAAAACGCGCCAGGCGGGTGTTTTGACGGGCTTTGCAGACAGACCCTGGTCCCAAGCGGATTCATCGCCAAGCGCCCTATGATTCGGTATCCTCTGCGTCGGAACACATAGGAGGACGCTTGATGACTAACCCGCTGCATTTGATCTTTGTCCGGCATGGCGAAACCAACTGGAATGTCGAAGGCCGCATCCAGGGCTGCACCGATATTCCGCTCAACGAGAACGGGCAGTCGCAGCTGCGCGCGGTGGCCCGCCGTTTTGAATCCGACACCCTCGACGCGATCTACTCCAGTGACCTCGGTCGCGCTCATGAGACGGCCCGCGCCATCGCGGAGCCGCACGGCATCGACATCCAACTGGATGAGCGCCTGCGCGAGTGCAACTTCGGCAAATGGGAGGGGCACTCCGCCGCGGATCTCCTCAAGACCGACCCCGACGGCTGGGGGCGGCGCTGGGATGACGCCACCTACGCCCCGCCCGGTGGCGAATCGACCTATGACTTCCTCGCGCGGTCCGCGCATGTCATGCGGGATGTCAAGGCCGCATACCCGGAGGGCGGTCGGCTGCTGCTGGTCTCGCACGGCGGCTCGATCCGCATGTTCCTGATGGCGCTGCTCGACCTGCCGGTCCACGCCGGGCGCAGCTTCTTCGTCGGCAACACCTCCGTCAGTGAACTGGTCGTCTACCCCGAACGGGTGCGGCTGGCACTGTGGAACGATATGTCACATCTGCGAGAGGATGGCGGATAGGAGGGCAGGCCTGTAAGATAGGGGGACTACAGGAAACAGGCCGGAGGTGCATCCATGACAGATCGCGGCTATGAGTGGCAGCCCATCACCGATCTGCCCTCGGATTGGGCCGATACCCTGCGCGACGAAGCCTTTGAGCAGCTCATCAGTACGTGGGATGAGCAGTACGACGACCTGCGCCAATCCGACGCTTTCCGCGAATTTCAGGCCCGCTTGTCGCGCAGTATCGCGGTTGAGGCTGGCGTCATCGAACGGCTGTATGACATCGATCAGGGTGTCACCGAGACGCTGGTCGAGCAGGGTATTCGCGAGGCATTGATCCCTCATGGGGCTGTCAGCCGCCCGGCGAGCGAAGTGGTGGACCTGATCGAGGATTACCGCGAAGCCGTTGAGGGGTTGTTTCAGTTTGTGCGGGGTGGCCGCACCCTGACCGAATCCTATATCCGTGAACTACACCAGACGATCACGCGACACCAGGATACCACCGAAGGGATGACCGATGTTGGACGGCGCGTGCAGGTCGAACTGCTGCGCGGCGAGTATAAGAAGTGGCCCAACAACCCCCGGCGCCCCGATGGTCTGGTTCATGAATACTGCCCGCCATTACAGGTTCGTCCGCAGATGGAACGGCTTGTTGAGCTACATCATGAGCATGACCTGTTGAATGTCCCCGCCACCATCGAGGCGGCATGGCTGCATCACCGCTTCACCCAGATTCACCCGTTCCAGGATGGCAATGGCCGGGTGGCCCGCCTGCTGGCAAGTCTCGTGCTGATCCGGGCGCACCTGTTCCCGCTGATCCTCACCCGTGACGACCGTACCCGTTACATCACCACGTTGGAGCAGGCCGACCGGGGCGACCTCGGCCCACTGGTGGCCCTGTTCCGCGAGATTCAGCGCAGGGCGATCCAATCCGCGCTGGACCTCTCCACCGAGGTCATGGATGAAGCCAGCCTGACCCCCGCAGATATCGCCCGGCAGTTGGCCGAGCGACGTCAGAAGGAGGTCAGCACGGCCAACAAGCGCGCAATTGTGCTGGCTCGTGCCCTGCACCATCTCACGCGAGATCGGCTGAAAGAAACAGGGAAAGAAACCCGCATGCGATTCCTGGAACTTGACCTGCCGGTCTTCACCCGCGTGGATAGCGCCGATTCTGATAATGAGAAGTCTGCTTATTATTATCGTTATCAGGTTATCAACACGGCTAAACAACTTCAGTACTACGCCAACCTCTCTGTTGAATCGTCATGGGTCAGGCTCATTCTCCGCAGTGGCGCTGTCCGTACCGATGTGTTGGTATCGTTCCACGGGGTAGGCCGGTCGGTGCGTGGCATTATGGGGGCTTCTGCCTGCGCGTTCTGGTCCCTTGAAGGGAAGATACACGATATCGAGCCGCTCAGTACCCTGTTTGAGATCACCCATACCGAAAAGCATGATTATCTCACAGATCGCTATGAACGCTGGCTCGACGGCGTGATCGATGCCGGGCTGCGCTACTGGAACAAGCGCCTGATCTCGTAAGTGGCCTGCAACTCTCAACCTCAACACCATTTACAGGCGTGGTCAAAACCCTTATGATGTAGTTAAGACGCCTGCATCATAAGAGGGTGACATGACCACGCCTGACCCCATTTATCCATCGCTGATCCCACAGGCCGATCTCGATGCGCGGGAGCATCAGCACTGGGCCGGTTTGTGGAACGAGGACCTCTGCGCCCGTATCGAACAGGGCATGGTGGCGGGGCAGCACGCCTGGGCCGGGAAGGACAAAGACGATATCTCACTGTCCTTCCCGGCGGTACAAAGCCTCTACAAATACCGCACGTTTGACCCCGATCATCCCGACCGCACCCGCGATCTTTTTGCCGGGCAGAAGCTGTGGTCGGCCTCGCTGCCATCCATCAACGACCCCATGGAAGGGGCGTTTCGCAGCCCAGCCGATGCGATGGACGCTCATGCCGCCTTCGCCTTTGTCTACATGATGCGCAGCCCGTGGTGCGGCTGCATCTCCTTTTCCTTTGATCCAG
Source organism: uncultured Anaerolineae bacterium (assembly GCA_964390105.1). Classification (GTDB taxonomy): domain Bacteria; phylum Chloroflexota; class Anaerolineae; order Aggregatilineales; family UBA3940; genus CAYMGV01. Next base: position 3,845 of record CAYMGV010000152.1, read on the forward strand.
TCTCCAGTACGATGTGGAGCCACTATGCCGGTGACCATCGTGGTTTTGTCATCAAGTACAACCGTCTTGAATCGATGCTGTTATGCAGCCCTGCCTGTGCCCCGGTGATGTATCGCGCGGTGCTGCCGGACATCAGCATGGAGGACCCCGGCAAGCTCCAGCACCTGGTCGATACGGTGTTCTGGACCAAGTCACAGACCTGGGAGCATGAACGCGAATGGCGGCTGCGCTATCCGCGTATTGATGCTTACACGCACCCGGGGTTGATCCCCCCGGCAGGCGTGATCTTTGGCCTGAAGACTCCGCCCGATGTCAGGGCGTTTATCCGCGCTAGTGCGCCTGACCTTCAGTTTGGTGAGGTGACGCTTTCCGGGCACGATTATCGTTTGCAGGTTATCTGGGAGGAGGAAGACCCCATGTTCCGTTCAAAGGGTAAAAAGAAAGCAGGTAAGGCCGGTGGTGCTGGACGCTCAAAGTTTGACCTGCTGCTGGATATGGCAATTGATATCGCTATCATGCAGCTTGATGAGGTGGGCGAGTTCAACCCGTTTGGCATCATCATGCTGAACGGTGAAGCGCAGGTACTCATGGTAGACCCGGATCGTGCTTTCCGTGAGGGTATCCCCGGCAACCAGATTTCCCGGATGGTGGAGGATATGATCCGCGAAGCCCGCGCCCGGGATTCACTGGAGTTTGCCGCGCTGGTCTACGATGCGAACCTGCGCCCGGTCGAGGGGGGCAGTGCCACCAGCGCCATTGTCGGGCGGCTGGAGGAACGCGGCGGGCAGTGTGTGCAGTTCATACAGGAATACGCAATGCGGGCTGGCCGGGCACATCTTGGCAGCCAGCGTTGTATCGATAAGCCCCACCACCTGCTGCCGTAGCGTGGCAGAGGGGGAAATCCCCCGGCTTACAACCCGCAGGGCAATTGCATTTAGCACCCCCTGTGCAGGCAGCGCCGCTACGCGCCGCTATGCTGCCGGCATCCGTCCCCCTGCCAAGGGGGACGAAAAGGGTTGTCCGACAAGGAAAAACAGCATTTTCAACCCATTCCCACCCTGGGACTCTGAATTGTCCCACTTGCGAAGGGGGACGGATTGAACCCCATGGGTTCAACAGGGGGTGCTGGCTGCAATAGATCACACAATTTGGCCTAAATGCAATTGCCCTGCCTTACAACCCGTTTATGCTGTTGACTTCACGCATCGGGCGCATTACACTATTCTCATAACATCAACTAACCACGGGGTCAGCCGTCATTCAATCGGCTGGTTCTGAGCATCCGGGCGGAACACAGGTTTGATTCTGTGTACCGCCTTCTGCGTTATCATACGATACGGGAGCAATTCAACATGGCATTTGAGACGGTCGCGGTCGGGGCGTATAGCCTCGATATTGACACTTCAACCGGGGGTATCGTGGGGCTGCGCCGTGATGACGGCCCCGACGCCCTGCAACCGAGTACAGGTGGCCCGCACGTGCTGGCGGCTGATGTGGCCGGGCAGCGCGTGGACGCCGACCCGGTCTATAAATCGCACAAGTTGGAACGGGGCACGCTGACGGTGGTGATCAAGCTGGGTGATCTGCGCCTGCACGATACCATCACCAGCGTCGATGGCGTGCTGGAACGGCGCATCACGGTGGAAAACGCCGCCGACCATGAGATTCAACTGACCGGGTTACGTGTCGGGTTTGCGGGCGTGGCCCCTGGCGGCGCGGCAGCCTGCACTTTCGAGGCCCCCGCCAACACCCTGACTCCGCGCCAGCCGCTGAAGCAGGTCGTCAACCGGCCCGCGCCGGAGAAGGCCGGGCCGGACTGGATCACGGAGCCGCGCGGCTCACGCTTTGCGCCCGGTGCGGCCTATAACTGGGGCCGTGCCATGGGCGATGCCCCCGATATCGGGCCGGGGCTGATGGCGGTACACAACAGCTCAATGCAGTGGACCTTCATCGTGTGGTACTTCAGCCGTGTCGAGGCCGGGCAGCCGTTCGTCAGCGGTGACGGCACTTCAGCATCACTGGGGTTTAACCTGTGGCTGGCGGGCTGGCTGGCCCCCGGCGGTACACTGACCAGCGGCCCGGTGCAGTTCGGCATGGTGCCCGGCACCCTGCAC
>CAYMGV010000153.1:0-5887 GCA_964390105.1 uncultured Anaerolineae bacterium
GGCGGTGGCCGTTGGCGCACGAACGTATCTCGTCGCGTTCAATGCCTATCTCAATACCAGTGATGTGACGGTCGCCAAACGCATCGCGCGGGCGATACGGGAATCGTCCGGCGGGCTGCCGCACGTCAAGGCGATAGGCGTACTGGTCGATGGGCAGGCGCAGGTCTCCATGAATCTGACGAATGTGACGAAAACACCGATCCACCGCGTGATGGCGCTGATCGATGCGGAAGCCCTGCACTATGGGGTGACGGTCCGGGAGACGGAACTGGTCGGGTTGATGCCGCGTGCTGCCGTGATGGCAACGGCGGGCTGGCATCTCAAGCTGGATTTGGAACCGGGGCAGGTGCTTGAAGACTGCATCGAGGCGCTGCCTGCATCCGGTAATTTCATCGAACGGCTGGCCTCCTCGGAACCTGTGCCGGGCGGTGGGGCGGCATCGGCGCATACGCTGGAGGTCGCGTCGGCCCTGTGCGAGATGGTCTTTGCCCTCAGCGGGCGCAAAGCGGGCCGTGAGGTGCTGGCCGGGCAGGTGCCCACGCTGGCCCACCTTCGCCAGCATGCCGGGGTGCTGGTGAGGGAGGATGAGGTGGCCTATCGTGGTTTGATGAAAGCCTCGAAAGAGGATCGCGTGGCCGCGTTCCGGGCGGCGGCTGCCGTGCCCATCGATGTGCTGGAAAGCGGTGTGCGGCTGCTCCGCATACTGGCCGATCATATCGAGGGGGTGCATCCCCCCGCACGGCCCGATGCAGTTTCGGCGGGGCACATCGCGTATGGGGCGATACAATCAGCACGGGTGACGGCATCGGCCAACCTTGACGGCCTGCCCTCCGATGAAGCTGCCGACCTGCGCGACCATATCGAGACGCTTGCAGCGGAAGCGGCGGCATTGCTGGGCCGCATGGATCAGGGCTGAGTCAACGACCACCCGCTTCAGCGGGTGGCTTGCGGGAAACCATGAAGAAGGAGAGACACGACGAATGACACAGGAAGATCCCAAACCGAGACGATCACCGGAGGAGGTGATCGCGCATATTGAGTCGCTGATGGCCGAGATCGAGCAGGAGATCACGGAGCAGATGGAAGAACTCATGACCGAGTATCCTGACGGCCTGCCAGCCGATGACGTGGAATTACCGGGGGAGGACCTTGAATGACCGCCGCACCAGCCGTCCGACCACCCATCTACCTGTGCGCCCCGATCAACGCGCTGGTGGAGGGCGTCTACGAGGCGAAGTTCCCGCTGAAAAAGCTGCTTGAATACGGCGATTTCGGCATTGGGACGTTTGATCAACTGGATGGTGAGATGATCATCCTTGAAGGGGAAATCTACCAGGTCACCAATGATGGCATCGTGAAGCATGTCAGCGATGAAGGTGCGACGCCCTTCGCCGGGGTGACGTTCTTCAGTGCCCATACCGTTGATTCGCTGCCTGGCACTACAACATACGAGGAGTTTCTGCGCCAGTTGGAAGGGCTGCTGTTCTCGAAGAACATTTGCTACGCACTCCGCATTGACGGGCACTTCCATCACGTCAAGGTGCGCTCAGTACCCAAGCAGGAGAACTACCGTCCGCTGGTGGAAGTAGCGAAGGAACAGGCCGTCTTTGAGTTTGAGGACATCAGCGGGACGCTGCTGGGTTTCTATACGCCGTCATTCATGGCATCGGTGAACGTGCCGGGGCTGCATCTGCACTTCCTCTCCGATGATCGCCAGCATGGCGGGCACCTGCTTTCGTGCATACCGGGTGAAGTGGAGGTCGGTTTGCAGTTTGTCGATAAAGTTGAGCTGTCCCTGCCCTTAACCTTCGATTACCTCACCATGAATTTCGACCGTGACGTGGCCGCCGACCTCAATGAGGCCGAAAATTGACAGGCCGAACCGGTATCATGGGGTTCGGCCCTGGGCAATATTGAGGGGGATGGGCTGCCGGGCAGGTTATCCTGCGATCTGATCCCTGGCGTAGGCGATGGCGTCATCGACACTGGCAAAGAGTTGCACATCGTGGGCGCCATATTGTTCCTGGCGGATCGCATCCAACTGCATCTGCATCATCTCACCCGACCCGACGATCAGGTGTACGATGTTTGCCTCGCTGAACTTGATGTCTTCAACAAGGCCCACGACCAGCTGCGAGAAAGTCAGGCTGAAGTTACTGAAATCCGTGATGCGATACAGGGGGCCGTCGGTTTGCTGAGCGATGGTGTTGCACCTGTCACGATTGGTCTGCGGGTCTACGGACATGTCAATCGGTTCATAAATGGTAGCAACAACAATCGGTTCATTGGGGAGTTGGGAAATTTCGACTGTCATGGAATCCTCCGGGAGTTGAGTAGGATAAAACAAGCGACCCGCGTCCTTTTCAGCACGAGGAGGTCCTGGGCTTGCTCTCCTGCATCCATCTGTGCCGGTTCGCTATTATATATAAGATAGTGCCACAGCCGCGCGCCAGCAGATAGTAGGTATAGTATGTAGTTAATAACCAAAGGGTTGAGATGATGAGCGATGGACGCAAACGCAGTGAGATAAAACCCGGTATGACGGCGTGGATCGTGTTAAAAAAGGATCAGCGTACTGGCAAACTGACCAAAGGGGTAGTCAGGGATATCCTGACGAAATCATCCACGCATCCACACGGTATCAAGGTGCGGCTGGAAGATGGGCAGGTGGGCCGTGTACAGAAGATCGAAAAATGAGATAGAAACAGGCCCGCTCAGCAGAGCGGGCCTGTGATGTGATGGATTGGGTCAGATGGTCTGCTTGGCCTTGATGGCCGCTGCAACCTCACGCGCCCATGTTTCGATGGCATCCCAGTCGCGGTAGTCACCCTGTTCGACACCGATCTTGTTGACGATGAAGCGGTCAAAGCCGCTCATGGATTCAGCCTGCATCACCCCCGCGAAGATCGTCATGGTGTGCGGCTTGATGCGATCCAGCAGTTCCTGCAACTTGTCGGATGGTTTCCAGTCATCCAGCAGGGCAGCCGGGTCGCCTTCCTCGGTGGGGCCACTGCAAAAAGTCCAGACCTCTTTCGCCGCCAGCGCATCGACATGCCGCTTGAGGAACTTCATGGCAGGTTTGTGCCACTGCCCAATGTACATGGCACTGCCCAGCACCACGTACTGGTATGCGCTGATATCGGTCACATCACCGGCATCCAGCAGATCAACGGAGCAGCCTTCGGCTTTCAACACCCCGGCAACGCGCTCGGCGATCTCCTTCGTGGCACCGTACTTGCTTGCATAGGCAACCAGAATCCGTTCAGTCATGCTTAACCTCTCTTTTGCGTGTCCATCTGATTGTGTGAAGTGTCACAATACCCTGTACGCAAGAAGACATGATTGGGTTGCAGGCACCTTTGGGGGGCCTGTTTTCATGAGGAAAGTACCGGCTGTGGCAAACAAAACCCCCCTATTTGATTGCGGGCCATACCAGCACGATTCCCAGGACGATCTCTGATACGATGCTGATGATGTTTGACTGAACAACGGATCCGTCAACAAACATGGAGATCAGCCGGACGCCTGCTACCACCAGGTAGGTAAAACCCAGCATCAGGTACATCGGCTCGGCTTGCGAGCGCCAGATGAGCGGGGCAAGACCCAGCCCAATAAAGAATGCCCCAAGAACTGCTCTCACCTCGGTGATACCTCTTGGATTACCCATTACGTCCAGCCCGGTAAACCCGCTGATCCCTGTTGGATTCAGCATCGCTGCGGCTCCTACCACAGCGGTCGCTATTGCAGCAACGATCTTAAGTATGTTCAATAACATGGGATATCTCTCCAGGTAGCCAGTTATTCGATTAGTGACTCTTTTAGGACTTACACAGATGACACCCCCCACCTTAAAAAGGGGCCAATCAACTTCTGCCGAGGCTTTGCTATTGAAAACACAATGGGGTAGGGGGTTGATGCATCAAACCCCTACTGTAAGTCCTGTCTTTAATTGTGGGATCAATCTCTATATTATACAAAAGCCCTCGGCGCGGGGAGGGAGCACCGTTTCAGCGGTGCGGAAGGGGTGAGGTGAAAAGCGGTTTGCAGACATACTCTGGTTGTCAGGCAGTATCTACTCTCTTTTGTGTTTCAAGTTTCTTATCGTTTACTCTCTTCATACTGCTATTTTTATCATCCACGATCATGATGAGGGAGCAATGCAATGCAGTCATTGAGCTACAGCAAGCAGGGCATAAAAACGGGCGGCGACAAGATGCTGTCGCCGCCCATCAGACCGATGCAGGCTGAACTCCTCTGGTGGCTGGGTGTCAGTGTTGTGGGGCTGGCTGCTGCCTGGTTCCTGGCGCGGATGCCGGGTCAGAGTGTGGACTGGACCCTGCACTTTTACCCGGCAGGACGCTTATATGTGGCTGGAGAAACGCTGTTGTATGATGCCCAAACGACTGGTTTCTACCATCCCCCATGGGTGATCTGGCTTTTGCTGCCGTTTACATCGCTGCCAATTGATGCGGGTCTTTTTGTGCTGCGGGTGGCATCAGTGCTGATGATCGGTGCGGCGGTGCGGACGTTTGTAGATGGCTGGTTGTATCGCGTTGTCGGGATGATGATTGCAATTGTCAATCTCCATTTCGTCGATTTAGGCTACCGGGGCCAGATCACAGCCTTCAACGCACTCGGGGCTGCGTTTGCCTGGATTGCTTATACACGGAAGTGGCCGCTGGTGTTGGGGGCCAGCTATATCCTCCTGACTGTTAGTGCGCCCAATGCACTGCCCTTCGCGCTGGTTCTGGCCTGGGCATCATGGAAAACATGGGAACTCAGGGACTGGTTGTACAGCCTTATTCTGCCGGGCACAGTCGGAGTGATGTCGTTTTTTGCCTTTGGTCTGTGGCCTCTGCGCTGGGTTGAGAACATGCAGTTACGACCACCCGCGGAGACCGTGTTTGGGACGGAGTACTTCACAACGATCTGGTGGGCATCCGATTTTCTGAATCTGGCTTATATCATCCCGATTGCATTTGCAGTTGGGGTAACCGGGGTGACGCTGTGGGCATGGCATCAACTGGATATCGATGACACAAAACCCGTTGATGTGCAATTGATCGAGCGCTTGCTGTTGGTGACAACGGCTGTGTTCCTGGTTACGCCATGGTCACTCAGCTATCGATTTGTGCTGTTGTATGGGCTGGCTGTACCGTACCTGTTTGCCCTGCGCCCGCGCTGGGTACTAGTGATTCAATTACTGACGTTCTTGCCGCTCCTGAGGGTGGTACTCAGCCCCAGCTATGCTTGGATTGACCTGCTGTATGTGCTGGTGATCTTTAGTGCTGTTTTGTCACTTGTGGTCAGCACAGGTGATCGAACACGTCATAAGCCAGCGCTTTGAGCAGACATGACTAGACCGGGATATCTGTCCTGCTTGAAGACTCTCAGAAAGTTGTTTGCTGGATTGAGGGGGGCATAGTCAGAAGCGATGCACCAATCAGACATCTGAGGCAGATGGTTTTGCACGACAGGCAGCCAAAAAGCCCCCGGAGAGAGAGGGGGCTTTGGTTATGGGCCTGGCAGGATTCGAACCTGCGACCGACCGGTTATGAGCCGGCTGCTCTAACCGCTGAGCTACAGGCCCGGTCAGAGATTATGGGGCAGAGCGGGCAACGGGACTCGAACCCGTAACAACAGCTTGGAAGGCTGATGTGTTACCGTTACACCATGCCCGCATAGTCTGTTCATTGTATCGCTGATCATAAAAAGCATCAAGCGGATAATGCCGATTATACCGCAGGGCGGATCGCATATAATGCAGCCGGATTCAGGCCCCCGTATCAGGCAGGATCAATTTTAAAATTGCTCTTGCAGGGATGTTAAGAGCATGTTATACTGCATTTTACCTCGGGCGGACACAACCGCGCGAGAGCCAAGAGAA
>CAYMGV010000154.1:0-5802 GCA_964390105.1 uncultured Anaerolineae bacterium
CAGCCTTGTGGTACACCCCCGGTCAAGACCCGCTGCCCCTGCGCTGGGTCCTGGTCCGTGATCCGTTGGGTAAGCTGCTGCCCGCCGCCTTTTTCGCCACCGACCTGGACGCCACGCCCGAACAAATCCTGGCCTGGGTGATCATGCGCTGGGGCATTGAGGTCACCTTTGAGGAAGCCCGCGCGCATCTCGGCTTTGAAACACAGCGTCAGTGGTCGGACCTGGCTATTGCTCGCACCACCCCTGCGTTGCTGGGCCTGTTCTCGTTTATCATCTTGCTGGCGCATCGTCTCACCCTGGACAGCCCCTTGCCCGTTCGCTCGGCGGCCTGGTACACCAAATCCGAAGCCACCTTCTCGGATGTCATCGCGTTCGTCCGTCGCTACCTGTGGACCCACACGGAATTTGTGCAGTCCCAGGCTCAAACCGGACCTGTTCCTATTTCGGCAGATGTTTTGCATGGCCTCGTGGATGTTTTATGCTACGCGGCTTGATATGGATAAAGTCGAGTTCACCGCTTTGATTTATTACTATTTCGCCTTGAATCTCGGTTTTTACCAGCAACGCATCATGAAGATCTTTATAGGCACTTCGGAATTATCCATCACTTTCTACGGCACTACCTGGGCGAAATTTAGGTACTGAAATTGCGGAAGAACCGCTCTACCGAGGCAGAGAGTCATCAGCCAGATCAGCGTGTTGAAGCTGATCCACGCCAACGATAGCCTGACTGCCGGAGTATAGCCGTCTCATCGACTTCGCTCAGCAGGGCCAGGGCTTCGGTCAGCACGCCGCGCTGAATCTCCTCATCCCCCGGCGGGCCAAGCGGTGCCCCGTAAGGGAAGCGGGCGATCAGCGTGCGCGGCGGCTTGACCGCCTTGGCCAGGTCCTCGCGGGAGAGGATGCAGACGCTCAACAGGCCGTTTTCCTCGAAGTAGCGTGCAAGCAGTCCCACGGACTGCTGGCAGGTCACTCAGCAGGGGGTGAACAGGACCGCGTCTACCCGCTCTTGCTTGAAGCGCTCCAGCAGCCGCGGGGCGGCCTCGGCCATAAACTGGCGCGGTTCCGGCATGAAGCCCATGAAGCTGTACACCCAGGGGTACAGCTCGCCGATCTGGCCTGCCTCGGCCATCTGCCGCAGGTGCTCAACCGGGAACAGGATACGCGAGTCCTGCTCAGCGAATTCATGCCGGAAGTGCGTGTGGGCGATGTCGATCCGGTCCGGTGGCGTATCGATATGCAGCTCGCGCAGGGAGGGATCGCCGAGATGGTTGTAGGCATCAAAGGGGAGCTGCGTGTCCTTGCGATACAGCCCACAGCTTGTCACGTAGGCGATGCGGCTCTCCGAAAGGGGCCGACCCGGTTGCGCCACGACGGGAGGATCGTTTTCGATCCATTCAAAGTGCGGGTAAAAGTCACGCCGCACGATTTCCTGGGACTGTTTGAGACGCTCGCTGATCATAATACCTTCTCTATGGCAGGCAGTGAATAACGGTAAACCGGGGTGACCTCAGGCCAGTTGTTCCACCGCGGCGCGAAAGTCCCGGCTGTTTGCGGTGAGGTCTGGCCCGTGGCGGTGCAGGTTGCCCGCCACCAGAAAAACCACGTCATGGCCGTAGAATTCACGCATCTCAGTGAAGGACTCAGGCCGGACACCTCCGGCGGGCGAGGGCAGGCAAGCTTTCAGGCCGTCCATCGGAACCCGCGTTCCATCGGTGGCCGCCTGGCATTCCGATTGCGGCGGCGCGAAGCGTCCCCCGTAATGCGGAAAGATGCTGATATCGGCCCCGGCCAACCGGGCGAGCTGACCGTGCAGCACATGGGGTGAGAGGCCGCTTTCTGTGCTGCGACGGAAGGAGCCTAAAAAGCCGGAGTGAAACATCACCGGCAGGCCGATCGAATCATTCTCCGCGACAACCCGCATTGTGTCGATCCCGGCAAAGCCCGGCATGATCATCAGCCCATCGACTCCGGCGTCCCGCGCATACGATACCTTCTCATGAAACTGGTCCATCGGCCCGCTGATGCAAGCGAAGTACATGGTGCGGTAGCCCGTCTCCTGGTTGGCCCGCGCCACAGCCTCCACGCAGCGGTCAATCCGCTCCCTGAATGGGCTGAAGGTCTGGTCGGAGAGGCCATGATCGTCCTTGATCAGGTCCAGACCGCCCAGCGCACAGCGATAGGCCATCTGGGCAAGCTGGGCTGCCGAGAGACCCATCGGCTTGAGCGCCGTGCTGACCATCGGGCGGTCCCCAATGCCCAGTAGTGCCCGGATGCCCTGCGTCCCGAAGCGCGGCCCTTTGAACCCCTCCAGTGTAAAGGACGGGAACTCAACGCGCTCTACCCGCACGCCATCCACAAAGCTGATGTTGCCAAAGATCACGTTGAACAACTGCACCAGGTCATGACCGGCGGTCTCGACCGCATAGGAGATCAGCGCCTCGTACCGACGTCCGCCCAACGGCGTCAGCGTATCGATCTGCCCGACGATATTGTCGCGCATCGGGCCGGGGGGAATCAGCTCATAGGGGAACTCAGCGGTCTGCTCGACGCAGATGAAGTGCGCCAGCATGCGGGCATCTTCTTCATCCAGGTTGTGCAGGCTGTAAAGCACACGGAAGCGCTCACCTGAAAAGCTCAGGTCGGGGTTGACTTCGATCATGGAAGCGTCCTTTCAACTGTGACTATACCGGTTGATCGTGGTTGGACTGCGTGGCCTTAAAGCGTGCCACCAGCCAGGCACAGGTTTGGCCCATCAGCGGCATGCACACCCCACCGAAATGCTGCTCCCGGCTGAACTGGCTGGCCTGGGTCGGGTCGCTGAGATCCAGCAGCAGCAGGTCACGACAGTTCGTGCTGCCCTGTTGAGACTGATACCACTGGATCAGCTCAACTGCAAGAGCACGGGCGGCCCGGCGCGGCAGCTTATACTGCGGGTTAGTGTGGGCCTCCCGTGCCCCAATCACCATCAGCCCGCCGATCAGCGTGCCGCAGGTCAGACCCTGGTTCGCCATCCCCCCGACGAAGGAAGCCGCGGCCCGCTGGGCCACCGCCGAAGGGTAGTCCTCCGCTGCGGAGAAGGCCAGGAAAATGGCCTCAGCGCAGGTGTACCCCTGCACAAACAGCGCCTGGGCATACGCGGGGATATCGATGGGGGCAGGTATGGCCTGACCACCGCTGCCGCCCAGATCGATGAAGCGGGTGAGTGCGGCAGCCAGCGCCTCTGCCCGTAGGTGGAGCAAGTCATCGGCATGAGTCAGTCCCTGGAGCGCGACCATCACTGTGGCGTTCAGGTCTGGCTCGCAGTCGATGGCGCTCAAGCCCAGCGCCGCACTGCGCTGCACTTCCGCATCAGAGAGCAAACCCGTTGGCCTGAGTATCACCGGCAGGTCAGCGGCCTGAACGACCGTCTCCAGCGTGGCCGCGGGCAGAGGGCTGCCCGTGTGGATACGCAAAGCCGCAGCCCGGTGCAGCGTTTGCGAGTCCGGTGTCAGCCGATCGTCTCCGGTTACGTCCGCGATCAGTGCCAACCCGGCTTGCCCGGCCAGCGATTCGGCCTTCGGCAGCAGGTAATCGGGCAGAATGGCGGCGCTGAAGCCCCCATGCAGCGCTAAGCCCACCTGATCGGCCTCACTGAGGCCATCCAGCAGCAGGGCCACTGGTCCGGGGGCCGCCTGCGCCCGGTCATACAGCCCATCAACAAAACGCTGCCCTGCCGCCGTATCCAGTGGGCCCAAATGCTCAAGATGACAGGCGAGCAGCAGCGGAGCCTGCCGTTTTCCGGCGGCCTCAATCAGAGCCTCACAGGCGGGCAGGTCGGCTGTCGGGGCCGCAGCCAACGCATAGCCGGTATGGCGTGCTCCGGTGAGCAAAGTCAGGGTATCGCCCAACATACCGTTCAGCCCAGCGGGTTCAGATAGGGCCGGTAGCGGCGGGCCTCGATGGGCCGCAGGCCCAGCCAGGCGGCCAGTTCGAGCGCGGCATGGCTCAGCGAACCATAAGCCAGCGGGTAGTGATGCTGGTAACCGCTGGCTATCAGTGTCTCGATCAGGTCAGCCAGCGCGATGGACTCGCCGTTCAGTTGCAGGTCCCGGTACCAGCCGCGGCTGCCCACGTAGCTAGGCTTGCTGTTATCGAGCGTGCCCTCCAGCACCAACACCTGCTCAAAGTCGGTACTGAAGCCGAAGGTCGTCGCCTGCCCCGGCTTCAGTACGAGATCGTTGTGCAGGCCAATGCCATCCCCGGCGTAGCCGTCAAAGAGCCACAGCGACTGCATCGTCACGCCCCGCTCGTCGGCCAGCGAGGGGGCCGTCGGCCCGCAGTGCCACATCAGCACGCTCTGATCGGCCTCATCCACAGCAGAGAGATCCATCAATGTGACAACCTCACCATCGCTCATGTAGCGCAGGGCCAGCATCCCCGCGGCACTGGTCACATCGCCCTCACAGGCGGCGATCAGGCCGCCTTCGTTCAACTGGCCCATCACGCTGCATACGGCAAAATGGTAATCGGACTGGAAGCGCGGCCAGCAGCTGACCGCCAACGCATCGAGGCCCCGTTCTTCAGCAAGCTGCTGATAGGTCACCAGCACTCGGCCCGCCTTCTCCAGGGCCGGGGCCTGCCCCTCATCGAAGCGGGCCGCCCCGGCGCGAATGGCCGTCGCAGCTTCCGCTGCCGGTTCGCTGGGCTGGGCTTCAGCCCGTGCGATCACCTCATCGAACTCCACGTGCGCCACCCGGATACCCAGTCGTTCGTAGAGGATGCGCTCATCGATGATCAGGTTGTCGAAGCCAGGGGCCACGCCGCCCAGCAAGCCGATCCGGGCGCCAGGCAGGTGGATCGCGGCCCGCAGAGCCTGCACTGTCACCGCCAGCCGTTCATCCAGCAGCGGGTTACCGGGCCGCCCGTAGAACCACTTGATCGGCTTACGGTAGCCCATCAGGAAGCGGCGGGCGATGCTGTTATACATATTGGCGGCGGTGAAGCTGTTCAGCGGCAGGCCGCCGCCCGCGGCAGGCGGCCCCTCTGGAACGGCCCAGATACCCAGACGAGCATCCAGCGCCGTGAACTCGTACAGAAATTCGCCCGGGCCGAAGGAGCTGGTTTGCAGCAGGATCAAATCCGCGCCCCATTCCTTAAGCTCAGCGGCGGCCCGGCGGGCGTCCTCTGCCGTCCACATGCCACCGGGCACCACGTGCAGATCGAAGCCCAACCGGTCGGCCAGCGCGTCCAGCCCCCCGGCACTTTCGCTGTACTGAGCCTGCTTGTCGCCTTGAAAGGGCGTACACATCAGGCCGGTTAAGCCCACCTTGAGGCGTCTGATGTCGCGCATGTTGCTACTCCTTGAATCTGTCCCGTTCGTTGCTTAGCCAGCCAGCGGCCAGCGGAAGGCCGGGCCGAGAGCGGGCGCATCCCAAAGGGTCAGGCTGGCCGCATCTGCCGCATACAGGGAGAGCGAGAAGCCGCCCATCTCCTGCGTGGTGAAGAAGGAGCCTACCACGCTGCCCGCCACTTCCAGGCCGCGCTCACGCAGCGCCTGGTGAACCCGCCGGTTGAGGATATGCAGCTCCATCGCTGAAGTGCCCCCGGCTCCGTTCAGAAAGCTCAGGACGCGGCCCTCCAGCAGCGGATTCAGGTCCTCGATCAGCCGCTCAACCAGCAGGTCGATCAGATCGTCCGCGTGCAGATGCGCCCCACGGTAGACGCCCGCCTCGCCATGAACGCCCGCGCCCACCTCGATCTGTCCGGGCGGGAGGTCAAACATCGGCAGGCCCGAGGCCGGGTGGGTGGGTGGCCGCGCCG
>CAYMGV010000155.1:0-2438 GCA_964390105.1 uncultured Anaerolineae bacterium
GCTGTGCCCACGCGGGTGGCGCTTGTCGATGCCCTGATAACCCGCATCGCCCAGGACCCGCCACGCACCACCCGGTTCCAGCCGGGAACCCCCGCAGGCGGCGCGGCGTGGCTCACGACACAGGCCCCCTACACCTCCATCATACCCCAAAAACCGATTCGGGCGACTCGCGCGGAGCGCGAGATTCCCGGTGGGCCGCTGCGCGGCCTTTTGGGTCGGCATTCGCCGACCCGTTCAGTGATCAGGGCCAGGTGCTAACGCACCTGCAATGATGGGGGCACCACAACCAAACGAAAACCGTGGTTGCCGCTACGGGCGACCGGAAGGCTGCCGTTGCGGTTGGAGGCACGCGCGCCGACTTGAAGGCTGCCCCAGGACCCGCCACGCACCACCCGCCATTCGCTGCCGCCGAGGCCGGTGTTCTCCGGGGTGTTGTACTCGTTGAGGCACCACTCCCGCACGTTGCCGCTCATGTCCAGCAGCCCGTACGGGCTGGCCCCCTGCGGGTACATCCCTGCGGCGGTCGTCTGGCGCTGATAGTACGGCCCGGAGCCACGGCCCACTTCATCGATGTTGGCAAAACCTGGGATGTATTCAGCGCCCCACGGGTATTCCCGGCCCGGCAGCGGGTTCTGCTCGCCACCCGGCAGGGTCAGCCCGCCTTTCGCCGCTTTTTCCCACTGCCATTCGGTGGGCAGGGTGATCAGCCAGCCCTCCTCACCGCGCAGCGAGGGGGGCAGCAGCGCGGGCACACGGCGGGCGGCCTCGGTCAGCCAGCGGCAAAAAGCCACCGCTTCGTACCATCTCACCGTTTCCCGCGGTCGGTTGGTGACCGGCCATTGAGCGTCCCGCGGCTGTGGGTTTTCCTCGCGCCAGCTTTTTGCCTCATCCGAGTATGCCCACCACTCTGCGTTTCGGTAGCCATCTGCTGCATCGACAAAGGCCTGGTACTGCGCCCATGTCACCGGGTAACGCGCCATGTAAAAGGTCGGTTCCTCGCGCTGCTCGCCAGCCTGGTAGAGGAATGGCCCGGCTGGGATTTCGACCCAGTCGATGTCGGGTAATGCCCTCACCCCCGGCCCCTCTCCCCCGGGGAGAGGGGTGAACGTTACGCCCACGCCGGGGCGCGTATCGCCCGCTTCGGCCAGCATCTCACCCCAGCGCACCTTCGCCAATGTGGCGATGCGCGCAGGTGGTTCGGCCTCGTAGAGCGTTTGCAGGGTCTCGTCAGCGCAGTGGGCACCGCTCTCAATGGCGCAGCGGTAGGCGAGGTGCGGCTGCACCGGCGTCAGCCAGCGCACCACCGGTGTGGCATCCAGTTCACCGGCATCATCACGGGTGATGCCGGCCAGCAGCACCGCCGTTTCCTCCCAGCCGGTCTGTTCCCACCAGCGCTCGCCGGGCCAGTATTTCTCCGCCCCTACGCCGTTCCTGATGTCCTCACCCATCTGGAAAGCGGCGAAGTACTCCCCCAGCAGCTGGTGGGTGAAGCGTACGCGGGTGTTCATCTCAATGATGCTGGCGCTGGCCGCGAGGTACAGCAGGTGGTCGGCATCCTCGCCGGGTACGGCCTGTGCGATGGTTGCCCGCGCCCAGTCACGATTGACTATGGTTGTTTTCGCTTCATCCTGCATGCGGTAGGCCAGTGCCGCCAGCGCGCGCTTCTGAATCTCCTCATCCACCCACGGGCCGCGTACAGCGGCGGCAGGCTTGCCGCGCTCGCGGAACAGCATGCGCACGAAGCCCTCGAACAGCTGACCGCGGTTGGCCGGTGGCGCGCCGCTGGTGGCGTACAGCCGCACCGTGATCGAGAGCAGGAAGGGGTTGCTGGTCACGCCCAGCATGCCGAACAGGTCGCGGGGCAGATCGTTGGGGCGGTGCTGGGTGAGTTCGCTGCGAAGCCGCCAGTGGCGGTGTTCTTCCAGCTCCCATTTATATGGTTCATCACCGGGTTCACCGTGCCAGAATTGGTGAAAAGACGATTCTTTTTGTTCCTTAAACCACTGCCACACAGTCACATTCTGCGGCCCGGCCAGCCCCCAGAACAATGCCTGCTGGTCCGCATCCGCCGCGAAGAAGTTGCCGATGAACAGGTACTGGCGGTCAATATCGAGCGGCAATACATCCACCCGGGCCAGCGGCAGCTTCATGCCGACGTAATCGAGCGTGCGGCAGCTCACCACCACCGGGGCGTTCGGGTTGGCCGGCAGCCAGGCGTCCACGTCAGCCCGGTGCTCCGGCGGCATCTCGTTCAGCCCGTCCAGCAGCAGGAAGACACGCGGATCACCGGCGAGGTACTCGCCCAGCGGCAGCCCGGAGAACGCCTCATCAAGGAAGCGGGCAAAGCCGCCGCCCTCGTACCCACCCAGCCGCACGAACAGCGGCAGCGGGGCAGCCGGGTCGTCCACCGCGTCGGCGGCCAGTTCGTCGGCCAGCCG
>CAYMGV010000155.1:2448-5790 GCA_964390105.1 uncultured Anaerolineae bacterium
TCCAGCGTGGTGGTCTTGCCCGCGCCGGGGTCTCCGATCAGGGCCACGCGGCGTTTCTCGCGGATGGCCTCGCGCAGGTCGTCAAAGGCCTCGACCTTGGTGGTGCGGGCAGCCTCGGGGTGCATCTCATGCACCATCTCCTCGTACACGTCATGTTCGAGGTCCATCCCGAAGAAGGCTTTGGCCGCCGCGGTCAACTCAACCTTGCTCTCGCGGACCTGTGCCTCGGCTGCGAGGTCAGTGTAAATCTCACGCCAGCGGGTGAACACCCGCTGCTGGGCCACCCCTTCGAGATATGCGATCTCGCGGTCACGCCGGGTCACCGGGGTCACCGTGGTTCGGTCGTCGGCTGTGTCCAGCCTGCCCAGCAGTTCCCGGAAGGCCGCATCCCACGGTTTCCGGAAGTCCACATAGGTGTGATTAATGATGGTGATCGGTCGATGCCCGCCCTCAAACAGCAGCGGGATCACCGGGATGTTGTTGATCAGCGCGTAGGCGATCTCCAGCCGGACGAAGCTGTTTTCCCGCTTCACATCCGGCGTCACGACGATTACCACGTGGCTGGCCGCTTCAATGGCCTGCTCGATCTCGGCGGTGAAGTCGCGGTCGCCTTCCAGCTTGCGCAGGTCGCGCCATACCTCGCGCCCCTGCCCTTCAAGGTCGGCATGCAGCCGTTCGGCATGGGTCAGGCCATCCGCCCGCGAGTATGAGATGAAAGCATGCTTACGCGGGCCAGCGGGGCGGTCACGTGCCGGGGCCTCAGGGATGCTTTTCTGCTCACGGATGTAGGCGCGCATCACCTCGATCACCTCCTGCGGGGTCAGGCCCTGCTGGATGATGATCTGCTGGATGTTGTTGCCCACTGCCACCCCGGTCGAGTCACTGATGTCACGCAGCTCGATATTCAGCTCACCAAACAGGTCAGCGAGATCACGCTTCGCCACTTCGTCCCCGGCCTTAAACCGGACCAGTGCCGCCTCGATCTGCTGGACGAGGTCTTGTTGGTCGGTCATGCGGCATCCTTCTCTATTCGATGGGTTCCAGGCCTTCTTCTGCACGCACTTTGTTCGCGACCAAGCGAACCACCTCAACCAGCCCAAGAGCGGGGTTGGTCATCGTCTTGGTCGCCACATTAAGGATATCGGGGCCCATCCGTGCCAGGTTACGAATGCGCTCCTCGATGAAACTCGTGTCTGCTTCCTCGCCTTTGGCGGCCTCCGGCACGATCTCATCCACGACGATCTGCTGGGCTTCCTCAAACACCGGCGGCGCGATGTCCGGGTAATCTACCGCAGCAACGGCAAATTCTTCACGGGCCTGCTCTTTTAACTCAGTGATACTGATGTTGTACGTGGTCTCGGAATAGCGTTCACTCTCGTCTATGGTGACGTTATTCCCGCTCCCGATTGCCACGCCCTTACTGCCAGAAATATCCCCAACCGTGGTGGAGTTACCCCCCACGTAATCTCCCCCGCTTTGCGTCTCGCTGAGGAGGTCTTCAAGTTCATCGATCAGGTCACTCAGTTCTCGATCTTGCTTGTCCCAAGCATGGTCCTTGAGACGTTTGATCAGGGCTTTGGTCGCAGCATTCATGGCGCATCCTCCGGTGGGGGTGATGTGAAGGTCACTGCACCCCATTGTACAGCAATATGGAGGGGGATCAAGATGCGGGTTAGAGTAGGTGTTGGTGGGGTGGTTATCCGATGGATGTGAACCAAGACTCCAGCGATCCCCATCCAGTGTGGAGTGAGGATCGCCTTTGAGGCGAAAACTACCAGCTTTCAATCGTGAGACCATCTATTTCATTGAAGTGAGCATCACGGGTTACCAGTGTCAGCTGGTGCTGAACTGCATATCCTGCTATCCAGACATCATTTTCCGGCAGTGGCCGCCCCTTCTTTCGCAATTGGGTGCGAACCTGCCCGTAGTACCGGGCTGTCTCTGCGTCGGGTTGCAGGATGGTCACATCTGCAAGGTAGTCTGCCAGCCGTTCCAGGTTTTTCTCAACTCGGCCTGAGTTGTAAGCCCCATAGTAGAGTTCACCCACCACAGTCAGCG
This sequence comes from uncultured Anaerolineae bacterium, assembly GCA_964390105.1. Taxonomy (GTDB): domain Bacteria; phylum Chloroflexota; class Anaerolineae; order Aggregatilineales; family UBA3940; genus CAYMGV01. Next base: position 4,507 of record CAYMGV010000155.1, read on the forward strand.
GAATGATCGCTTCTATGGATTGCGCCGCATGAAGAACACCCTCTTCCTGATCAAGGATCGCTGATATGATGTTGGTATCCAGAAGGCGCAGTTCACTCCCACTCATCCCAATCGATCCTCTCACAGTCTGCCATCGCAGCTTTCATCGCCTCAAGGTCTTCCTTAGGCCAGTTGATGGTCCGGGCCCGCTCAATTAACACCGAACCCGGTGTACCCTTAGGCTGGTTGCCAACCGTGCGAGCGTAATTCAGCACGTCCTGTTGCTGTGCAGATGAGAGGTCACGTATGACGTTCATCAGTTCCTGTTCAAATGTGTTACCGACCATATCACACTCCAATCATCATCGTCTTACAACGATATTCTAAGCCATTATACATCACATGCCCCCCAGCCCACCGAGCATCCTATCCAGCTTTGAGCCATACTGCTGCTCAACCTGGCTGGACCCCGTTTCCACCTCGCCTCCGGCAACCTGCAATGCAACACCCTTCAGCGCCTGTCGAATCTCGTCGGCGACCGCGTGCCGGATGGCATTGATATCAATCACCAGCTTACGACGTTCGGCTTCCAGGCTGGTGCGCATCAGGCCGCGGATGGCGGCGCTGCGACCGCGGCGCGGCTGCATCTCCAGCCACTGGATCAGGTCGGCGTCCTCGATCTCATCCAGTCGAATGGTCACCCTGCGGCTTTGTGTTCTGTTCATGTTCTCCTTCTCCCTTCGATGGGGCAGGCCGGTAACCCGACCTGCCCCTGATTTGTCATCCCTCAACTACACACGCCACTGTAGGGTGGGTAGCCAGCGAGTTACCAACAGCATTGTGCTGTTGGCACTTTTCCAACTACCTCCCTCCGAACCGGACGTGAACCTTTCAATTCATCCGGCTCTCCACTACTTTGACTGCACTTTCTTTGTGCATGATTTCCAGAAATCTGTGAGTTGAGGTCATCCGACTATCTCCATCTTTCCAAAGAAATCTCAGTAGCTGCCATCCTTCCCCCTGTACATGGCTTTCCCATGCTCCCTGATGGGGCGTTACTCCCACGAGTACTATGATGGCTCCGTCGCCCTGGGTCACTCTCGTGCCAGGGTCGATCCTAGGTTGGTATAGATGCACGTTAGCTGTACTTAGGTTCTCCGTTCGTGCTTTGAAGATGCTTATTGCATCCCGTCAGATGTAGACACGTTTCCCTTTTACCTGCGACAGTGGTAACCGGTTGGAAACAACCGTAGTAGTCAGCCAAACGAAATTGGACGAATAAAAGCAGGGATGGTATAGTCTGGA
>CAYMGV010000156.1:0-5747 GCA_964390105.1 uncultured Anaerolineae bacterium
CAAGTCCTGAACGATCAACACACCCAGTGCGATGCGGCCATGCAGGGAGTCGATTTCACGCTTATCGGATAAAAGCTTAATGATGATAATCGTGCTGGAGAACGCCAAGGCAACGCCGATCATAAAGGCGGTTTGATAAGAAAAACCAAGCAACAAGGAGACGCCCGCCCCCAAAGCAACCGTCAGGATTATTTGCCCCAAACCGATTGTTACCGCAAGAGCTCCCAGATTGCGGATGAGCTTCATATCCAGCTTCAACCCGACAATAAAGAGCAGAATCGAGATCCCCAGTTTTGCCAGCAGCGCGATGATGCGGCCCAACGGTACAGGGAGGTCCAGGCCGAGTACTTTCATGGTGCCTGTGGTGATGCCAGGTACCATCACGGCGAGGTCCTGCTCAACGTGGGTGAGGGTCTCGGCGGAGTCCGGTATCCACATCTGCACATCGTCAAACTGGAAGGCAAGTTCGGGCGTGAAGGTATCCGTCACCGGCTGATCGGCCACGCTGCCCAGCACCGTGACCTGCGGCCTGATGCGCAGCGTATACAGCCGTCCATTGGCCCCGGTACTCTCCTCGAAGGCGGCGATCACGGCCTCGACCTCATCCAATCGCAGCGTGCCTTCTGCCCGGGCCGAGGGGCCGGCGAAGGCCGTCTCAGGGGCCAGCGGGATGGTCCGGCTCCAGCCGGTGTTGCTGGCGACCTCGGCGTTCAGCACGACGGTCCCGGTCAGCGGGCCGTGCTGATCGGCAATGAGATCATACTGAAAGCCGACCTGCACATTATTGCTGACGCGGAAGAAGATCGGCTCGCCGGTGTGGGCGGTGCCGTTTTCATACACCGATGGCACACCGTCGGCGGCGTACAGGAAGGCCCCGCTGTGCTGGTACGGCACCTCGATCTGCCCCGGCACCTGCGGCGCGTGCCGGAAGGCCGGGATCCCCAGCACCAGGGCCAGCACGATCAGCAGGCCGAACAGGGCAAGGGTATCCGCGCGGGTGCTGCCCGCTGCCGGGCCTGCCGGGTTAAGCGGGCGGTCGGAGTTCAACAATCGTTCTTCAGCCTTTGCTTTATTTTCCAGGATGGGGTTAGTAGGTGATCTATGTAGATGGGGCAGGATTTCACGTCTATGTGGAGTTTGGGGTAGGTTTAATACGGTTCGGTTAAGGGTCTATTTGCTAAACCGAACCCTGTTGTGGGGGGAGGTTGGAGTCTTTGGGGCGGTGATCGGGCGCGTTTTCACGACCCAATCCCTGGTGGAGGATTTGGAGGGGGGTGTGCTGCGTCAGTCCTATAGGTGCTTGCACCCCGCAAAAACCTACGCTGGCCGCCGCCGCAGCAGCCACCACCCCCCACCGATCATCAGCGCCGCAACCCCGTACAGCGACCACAGCACCGGCAAATTGGGGGCGTTGCGGAACAGCGTCGCGACGATCATGAGCCGCAGCACGTCGAGGTTGATCGCCAGCGGCTGGAGCAGCCCGGTGTGGAAGTTGTAGTTCCAGCTGTAGACGATGTGCCACGCCTGGTTGCGGATCGACCACGCGATCAGGCCGTAGATCAGCAGGGATAGTAAGGGCTTCGGCCCGGTATCGAGGGCGCGGAAGTAGCGGTCGATAGCCACGGCCACCGGGATGAACCACAGGGCCATGAAGCTGGCGAGATAGCGCGAGTCGTTGGTAAAGGCGTTGTACGTGATCGACGTGGCGAAGAACAGCAGGCTGAACACGTAGACGGCCATCATCACCAGCCCGCGCCACAGCTTGCCCTCGCGGCGCAGGTCGGCGAACCACCAGTACAAGCCGGGGATACCGAGCAGTGCTGCGGGGGCCAGCAGGAACAGGCCTTGATTCAGCCCGTCGGTCCACAACATGCCCGGCAGCCCCACCGAAAGCGGCACCTGGAACTGGTTCGCCACCGTGATCTGCTCGGCGGGCCAGCGGGCCGGGTCGAGGTAATTGTAGGAAAAGGCGATAGGAGCCTGGAAGCGGGCCATGTTGTACCACATGAACCACGCCCCCATGATCCCGGCGCCGAGCGCCAGCCCGGCCAGCGTCCCGATCCAGCGTCGGCGGTTCTCACGTTGCAGGCCCTTGATCGCTTTGGGGATGACGACCACCGTCAGCGCGATCCCGGTAATCGCCGAGAATATCCCCGCGTGATACTCTGCCATGAACGCCAACCCGATCAGGGCGGAGGCAAAGAAGGTCAGCCACGGGCGCGGACTCCCGGAATCGTCCACGGTGAAGATCAGATGAAAGGCCCCCACCACGCATAGCTGCGCCAGCGCATGTGAGTACAGCACCGCGCCGTAGCGCCATGTCGTCGTGCCGAAGGCCAGTGTCACGGCGGCTAGCACCGCCCCCGGCTGGCTGATGCCCATGTGTCGGCGCAGCAGCAGGTAGAACCACGCCACCGCGATCCCGGCGGCAATGGAGGCCGAGGCCACCGCGTAAGGAAGGCCGGGGTTGCCGCGATCATGCTGCGAGGGCAGTTCGACGGGGGGCGCGGGCATGATCCGTGAGAGCGCATAGAAGGGCACCGCGACGAGGGCGGCGGCGGGCTGCCGCTCGGAATAATAGCGGCCATCGTAGAGCGCGTAGTCCTGGTTCTCGGTCAGGTCGAGGTAGGGGCTGATCTCGATGGTGCCGTCTTCCACCAGCGCCCGCACATGGGCAAAGGTACTGCCGTCGTTGCTGCTGGTGATGCCGGTGATCGTCGCAAAGTACACCGATGAGGCAGCGAGGAACAGCAGCAGCGCGATCACGCCGTCACGGCGGGGCAACGGGATGTTGGGCAGGCTTGGCATGGCAGGCGGTTCCTTGTTGGTTGGGATCTTGGCAGGCCGATTGTACATCGTCACCGGGGAGATGGGTAGGGGCTGGTGGCTAGCCTGCCGCTGGCTGCCTGTAGATCACACGATCTGCGTGATCCCCTTGACAGATTCCCCGTGGATGGGTAGAATTAGAACATAAGTTCGATTAAAGTGAATAGCGGTGGCCGTCCCACGACCAGGTGGGCAATTACGCGAGCGTTGGCCCCTCGCCTATCCCTGCTGATTCAATTGGCAGGACGGGCGGGGGGTTGTTTTTTATCGCTGTCAGAGCAGCTTCGCTAAAAGCTTCGGAGTCTTTGGGGCGGGCATTGGATGTAAGCAGGACGAGTTTCAGGAAGAAAGGCTCATTAACCCGGTCAAGGGGCGGGACGCCCCTTGCGGGGGCATGGGGGCAGCGCCCCCATATCAGAGAGGAGAGGCGATGGATCAAGTGACTGGGATGTGGATTGCGCCGGATGGCGCGGGCGTGCCCGCGCGGATCAAAGGCGGGCCGCTCTATGATGCCTTTCACGGCATCAGCCACCGGGCGTGGCCGGGCGGGCGCGACCGCCTGCTAACGGCATCAAAGGCCGATCTGGCAGCAGCGTATGCGCTGGCGGTGTGGGCGTATCGCTGCATCAAGGTACGGGCCGATTCGGTGGCCGGGGTGCCGCTGCTGCTGGTGGATCGCGATGGGGCAGCGATCGCGGATCACCCACTGCTGGACCTGCTGCGTGATGTCAACCCGGACGTGATGAACCTCGGTGACCTGCTGCGGGCCACGGAATCGGCCTACAACATCTGGGGCGTGGCGTACTGGCTGATCGTGCGGAACGGGGCAGGGGGACCGCCGCGTGCGCTGTACTGGCTCAACCCGCAGACGGTCGAGCCGCTGGTGGAGGCCGGGCGCGGCGTGGTGGGGTATCGGCAGAGCGTGGCCGGGCAAACGCGCGATTACCCGGCAGCGGATGTGATGGTCTTCCGCAACTTCAACCCGCTGGATGACGTGGCTGGGCTGAGTCCGCTGGCGGTGGCGCTGGAGGAGATCAACGCCGAACTCAACGCCGCGCGCTACGTGGCCTCGTTCTTTGCCAACGATGCGCGCCCGGCGGGCCTGCTGACCACCGATCAGCAGCTTCACGACTCGGATATGGAGCAGGTCGCGACGTGGTGGGATCGGCTGTTCCGGGGTGTGGGCAACCGCTGGCGCACCGGCATCGTCTCGAACGGGCTGAAGTGGTTCCGTATCAGCTTCCCGCCCTATGAACTGGCCCTGCCGGAACTGCGCGCCGAGGACCGCCGCTCGATCTGTGCGGCGCTGGGTGTCCCGGCAGGGCTGGCCGGGGCATGGGAGGCCACCACCTACGCCACCGCGCACGAACAGAAGGCCAGCTTCTACGAGGATACGGTGCTGCCGCAGCTTGAGTATCTTGCGGAGGTGATCAACTGGTCACTGCTGGCGCTGTATCCCGATCTCGTGGCACGCGGGGCGCGGGTCACATGGGATATCGATCACATTGCGGCGCTGCGCGAAACCAGCAACGACCGCGTGACGCGCATCACGGCACTGTTCCAGGCGGGCCTGATCACACGGTCCGAGGCCCGCGCCGAACTGGGGCTGCTGACCCCAGCCGATATGGAGGATGGATTCATGATCACGCTGACACAGGCCGAACCCGAACCGCCGCAGGGGGCCGATCCCAATCCGCCTGCGGCGGAACCCGCGATCAAGGCCGCCATCAACCTGCATGATCCCAACGCCCGCCGCGCGGCCCATGCCGACCTCAAACGCTGGGAACGCTTCGCGCTGCGCCGGGTGAAGGCCGGGCGCGGGCTGCGTCCGTTTCACTCGGATGTGATCCCGCTCGACCTGCACGCCTCGGTGAGCCAGTCGCTGGCGCGGGCTGAGGGCATCGAGGATGTGTTCGTGGTGTTTGGCGAGGCGCATGAGCGGGTGGGGAAGATAGCGGTTAGCGGTTAGCGATTGGCTGTTGGCTGGGGAGGGGAGATTGTTTGTCGGGGGGCGTTGCCCCCCAACACCCCCCAGCAGATGGCACAGCCATCTGCACTGTGACAATTGAGACTTGCTTCTTAAGGTTGATTGGGTGAGTAGGGGTATGATGCTTCATGCCCCTACAGCCAGCGATTTATCAACTTTCTTGGACGGCACAGCCGTTCAAGAGAGGCAGGTGCAGGAGGCGCTGCCTCCTGCCGGGGTGTGGGGCGGAGCCCCACGAGTCAAACAGAAAGAAGGGTGTATGGAAGATCAAAACGCCTGGGTGCTGGAAGTGCTCGGCGTGCCGTATGGAGGCCCGTACGGGGGCAAAGATGCGCACGGCGAATCCTTCACCCCGGAGACGGACCTGTGGCTGGAGCGCATCCCGAAGCGCCCGGTGGTGTATTACCACGGCCTGGCGGAAGGGGATGGGGTGCCGCAGATCATCGGAGAGGAACTGGGCTGGGAGCGCCGCGCGGACGGAATCTGGTTCCGGGTGGCGCTCGATCAGGCCAATCAATGGGCGCGGCGGGTGTGGGAGGCCGCGCAGCATGGGCTGGCAAGGGCTTCATCAGGGGCGATCTCGCACCTCGTGCGGATCGCGAAGGATGGGCAAATCCTGGCGTGGCCGGTGGCTGAACTCTCGCTGCTGGATGGCCGCCAGCACCAGCCCGCCAACCCCTATGCTGTCGCGCTGATAGACGCAAAAAAGGCGTTTGCGGCGGCAGGGCTGGCTTTCAATGTAGGGCAACACACTGATGAGGAGAAAACCAACATGGATGAACCAACCATCCGCACCATCATGCGGCAGGAACTGGCAACGTTTGCTGAACACATGGATGAGGACGCCATTGATGCACCGCCCGTCATGACGCGGCGTGCCCCGGCGCTGATCCGGGAGCGCGGCGAGGCCCCGCTGGAGGCCAACGGCACGCCC
>CAYMGV010000157.1:0-5621 GCA_964390105.1 uncultured Anaerolineae bacterium
TCCGGCACAGCAGCCTCGGCACGGTGACCTTTGGTTTTGCGCCCGGTGCCCTGCCCCCCGGAGACCTGCAAGGGCTGATGATCCCACGCCGTGAAGGCCGCGCCATCGACGCGCTGACGTGGACCTCTCGCAAGATGCCGGAACGCGCACCGGGCGGTTATGAGATGTTCCGCGTATTCATCGGCGGCGGTGACCCGTCACTGGGTGAACACCCGGAGGCTGAGGTGATTGAGATCGTCCGTCGTGAACTGGCCGACCTGCTGGGCATCGATGCCGAGCCGGTCTTTGTTGAGGTGCATCGCTGGGCCAACGAGTATCCGCAGGCCGACGTAGGACACCTTGACCGCGTGGCCGAGATCGAGTTGGCATTACCCGCTGGCCTGTACGTCACCGGGGCATCGTATCGCGGTATCGGTGTACCAGACTGCATCCAACAGGGCCGTGATATTGCCTGTCAGGCGGTTGATGCGTTTCGGCTGAGCATCGAGTGAAACATTGTAACCAGCACCCCCTGTTTTGATTGAACCACAACCCTAATGCTTTAACCCTGACCCCACAACAGGAGACCCTATGAAAAACGTAGTCCGTATCCTCAACATCATCCGGCTGGCGATCTTCCCGCTGGCCTACGGCCTGACCGGGGCGCTGATGGGCGGCACACTCAACCGCATCATGATCGCGGACCTCGGCATGTCGGCGGCGCTGGTCGGCTTCTTCTTCGCTGTGCCGCTGCTGATCTCACCGGTGCGCATCTGGCTCGGCTACCGCTCCGATGGCTACGCCATCATGGGCAAACGCCGTGAGCCGTACATCATCCTCGGCGCACTGCTGACCGGCCTCAGTGCGGTCGTATCCGTGCTGCTGATGCTGCGCGGCGGACCCGCGACGCCCTTCCTGCTGAGCAGCGGGATCACGCTGGCGTTTACCTTCTACGGGATCGGGCGCAACCTGGGCCATAATACGTTCCAGGCCCTGCTTTCCGATAAGTTCACGGGCCCGGCCCGTGACCGCGCCATCACGCTGTATGAAGTCGCCACGATGCTGGGCCTTGTGATCGGCGCTGGGGCGGTCGGCGGCGCGCTCGAAACCTTCGACCCCGCCCGGCTGGTCACCGTGACGCTGGCGATCATGGCGATCACCTTCGTGCTGGCCTTCATCGCCGCCATCGGCAACGAGGAAAAGACCGAGGTCGTCGAGGAAGCCAGCGACAAGGCTCGGGAGATGTCCTTTGGGCAAGTTGTACGCGATGTGATACTGGCCGACCCGCAGGTGCGCTTGTTCTTCGTGCTGGTGATCTTCACCATCGTCGGAACGCTGGCACAGGACGTGCTGCTGGAACCCTACGGCGCGCTGGTACTCGGCATGGATGTGGGCGATACGACCCGCCTGACGGCCTTCTGGGGCCTCGGTGTCATGGCCTCGATGCTGCTCTCCGGCGCGATCCTGCTCAAGGTGCTGGGCCGCATCACGGTGCTGCGCATCGGCCTGATCTCCAGCATCATCGTGTTTGCCGGGCTGATCAGTGTCGGGGCGATGGGCAACGTCGGGCTGTTCCAGGCGCTGATCGTGCTGATGGGCATCGGCACTGGCTTTGCCGGGGCCGGGATGCTTGCCAGCCTGATCAACTTCACCACCGTGGTGCGCGCCGGGCTGCTGATGGGTGTGTGGGGGGTTGCCAACCAGCTTGGCCGCGCCTTTGGCTCCCTGATGGGTGGCGGCGTCGTCGAGATCGTCATGAACCTGACCAGTGGCAATGCCCTCGCCGCGTATGGCACGGTGTTTGCGCTTGAAGTGGTCATGCTGATCGTGGCACTGGCGCTCTCCTTCCGGCTCAGCCCGGAGGAGTCCAGGGCCAGCGTCGAGGCGGCGACGGTGGAGGTGGCTCCCGCCGCTGCGAAGTAGGCCTGTTTCTCCCGTCGATAAGAATCAGCGAGGCCGGGATGATCCCGGCCTCGTTTTCTTTGCCCACACTCACAATCAATCTCGCTACCCACCCCGCCCGGTCCACGCATCGACCAGCCACGGGGCCAGCACCATCGAGAGCGCGGAACCAATTGAACTGCCAGCCACGATCAGGGCGCTGGTCACATCGGCAACCCCACCGCTGGCGATGGCCCAACCGATGAACGCCACGGTCAGGAGGCCGCCCGCCACGCGCGAGGCACTGTTAAATTCGCTGGCGTTGAGCGTGAGAAAGCTCTGCACATCGACCTTGAGGGTTTCGGCTTGCAGCAGGCGCACGTCGCCCGTCAGGCCGCCCGGATGCTTGCGCGTGGTGATCGACTTCGGCTTGCCTGCCGGGTCCCGCGTGACCAGCACCTCGACATCGCGTTCGGGACGCCATTTCGCGCCCATGTAATAAAACTCCACCGAGATCAGCAGCACATCGGCCTTGAGCGGCTTGACGAGGAACTCAAAGCTGAGCGGCTCGCCCTCTTTGAGCAGGGCGGTCTGCTCCGGCGCGGGTACCTGGAACTCCTCCTCGCGGTACTTCAGCATCACCTTGAGGCCGGGGTAGCGCTTGGCCTTATCCTGGTAGGCCGGGTACCAGCGATGCAGGAAGGCCAGCTCACCGGGACGTTTGGGCAGGCCGACAATGCTGGGCTGCGGCGCGACCGGCTCATCGGAAAGGTGCTGGCCGGGGATATCGACCTGGATGATGAACGGCTGGTTGACGTAAACACGGCGCGTGTAATCGATGGTATAGCTGGTGCGCACGGGTTCCTCGGTGGCCGCCGGGCCGAGTGCCTTCGTTTCATCTTTCTTGTCGGGTTCGGTCGGGGTCGGCCCGGCGGCGCGTTCCGCCAGCGGCACGGCCTCAGCCGGGGCTTCGTCTTCTGCTTCTTCGGGGTCGTCATCCTCGCCCGGCATCTCGAACTCAATCGGTGTTCCGTTATACTGCCACACGGCCAGTTCCAGCACCGCCGATTCGATCACGGTTTCAGCGGGCAGGTCGGCACGATACTTGACATCAACGACGATCACCTGCATCTGCAAGGACTCAGCGACCAAGCCCACCATTGATCCCGCCTCGATGACCCCGGCCTCGCCACGGGCTTCGGCGGCGGTCCGTTTCTCCTCGTCGGCATAGGTGGTCGGCGTCATCAGTACGGCGGTCGGGCTGCGGAAGTCGTTCTTATCGAACAGCCACACCTCCAGCGCCGTGACCTGCTTGCTCCCCTCGGTGGGCAGCATCCCCGTGATGCTGACCCCCATCTCCCCGGCAAACTCGCCGGTGGGGTCATCGAGGCTGAACGACACATCGAACAGGTCATCACCCGTCACGTAGGCGGTAACCTCATGCCTGATCGGCACTTCGTTGGTCATCATGCGGAAGGGGAACCTCGGCACCGAGGCGGCCATTTCCGCGCCGCGTTGCGCCGGGCTGAGGGTGACATCCATACCGGTGACCGGTGCTGTGGGTCGATGCAGCGGCGGCGGCCCGGCAGCGGCGGCCAGTGCGTCCCCGCTTTCACCGATGTACGCGGCGCTGCCGCTGCCGCTGCCCAGCATCCCGGCGATGGGATTGCCAATCGGGGCGATGGCCCCGCGCCGTGCCCGTTCCTGCACCTGTACCGCTGATGCCGTCCCGAACGACAGCGCCGCGACCACGATGATCAATACGATCCCACTGAGTAATACCAGTGCCATGAGATTCCCCTGTTGGTTGTGCGGTTGAGTCGAGGGTCATTATACATGGGGGATGGGGGAGAGGCCAGAGGCCAGTTCTACCTCACCCCACCCGCAATGCTCCCACCCCTCTCCGTTTACAGAGAGGGGCCGTGATCTCCCTGTGCAGAAGAATCTCGAATCCAGGATTAATTCCGCCGGAGGTTCCTCCTCACTGCCTGCGGAGAGGGGCGGTAAAAGCTGACGCCTGATCCCTGATCCCTACCCGAACGGCGTCCGCCTTGCCAACTGCCCGTACAGGTGGCCCTCGAACGCGGCGCGGATGATCAGCGCGGCAGCGGGAATCAGCCACACTGCCGCGATGATCCCGATCCCGGTCGAGGCCAGTGCCGCGGCGGCGATGCCACCCACCACCCACAGGACGATATTGAGGATCAGCAGATACAGCGTCAACATCACATCATCCCAGATGTTGGCGAAGGCGGCCTTCATGCTGGGCCATATCTCAAGAAATGTGAGCAGCTTCCCCGTGTGGATGAAGCGTACATAGCTGGCAGAATACAGCATTGTGCCGATGAACCACGCAGGCAGCGCCACCGCAAACAGAAGCAGGCGGCCATGCAGCCCGGTGTTAAACATCTCGATCCATGTAGCCCATGTGCGCTGGTCATGCGTGATCCAGTTCCAGAACAACTGCACCCACAGCGCAAGGCTCACGATCAGGATGATATAGGAGGGCAGCTTGTAAATGAACTCCGCAAACCGGATGCCCAATCCGCGCCACAGCTTGCGCGTGGCATCCTTCCAGCCCGGCAGCAGATCATCAACCTGTCCCCGGTTCACCCGTGTGCTGATCTCGTAATCCCAGGCCTTGATCATCACCAGGTTCAGCAGCGGGATCGCCCCCAGTGCAACCGCGATCAGCATCTTGCCCGGCCAGCCTCGCTGTGTGTACGGGTAAAACAACGCTTCCCAGAACTTCATGTACTCTCCCATTGGTGGCGGCTTTCGTCGTCAACGTCGGACATTATAATAGAGGTCAGGGGTCAGAGGCCAGAGGGCAGTGATATAGCGGATAGCCATCCTCTGGCCTCTAACCTCTAAAGCACGTAAAATACGACCCATGAAAGTAACCATTGATGTCTCACCGGCAGTCAACGGAAAAGGCGGGCTGGGCCGATACGCGGCGATGGTCGCACACCACACCGCCGACGCGCACCCCGGCGCGGTGAACCTGTTTGCCAACGTCACGAAAACGGCGCGGTCTGTGCCTGAACTGGCGGGCCTGCCGCTCACGACGATCAAGGCGGGCTATAAGCCGTGGCGCATGGCAGTGTGGGCCGCGCAAATGGCGAGAGTCGGGTTCAACCGGGCCGTGCAGCCCGCCGACGTGTTCCACGCCACCGAACATCTGCTGGTGCCGCTGCGCGGCGTCCCCACCGTGCTGACCGTCCACGACCTGATCTACAAGCTGTTCCCGCAGCATCACAAAATGCTCAATTACACCTACCTCAACACCGCGATGCCGCTCTACGTCCGGCGGGCCGACCACATCATCACCATCAGCGAGAGCAGCAAGCGCGACATCGTCGAGGCGTACCACGTGCCCGCGGAGAAGATCAGCGTGATCTACGAGGCCCCGGCCCCGCACTTCACACAGCCCACCCCCGGTCACATCGAGGCGGTGCGGGCCAAATATCAACTCCCCCCGCGCTACCTCGTGACGCTGGGCACCATCGAGCCGCGTAAGAACCTGCCGCGCATGGTCGAGGCGCTGGCCGCCCTGCGTGAGGAACATCCCGACCTGCGGCTGGTCGTGGTCGGATCAGAGGGTTGGCTCACCGAGGGCTTTCATGAAGCCATCCGGCACCACGGGCAAGCCGACGGCGTGATCCGCCCCGGCTTTGTACCCGATGCCGACCTGCCCGCCCTGCTGGGTGGTGCATTGGCGGCCTTGCAGGTCTCGCTCTACGAGGGCTTTGGCCTGCCCG
>CAYMGV010000158.1:0-1132 GCA_964390105.1 uncultured Anaerolineae bacterium
TGAAGATCGGCGCTGCCTTCGCCTTTGGTGACGTGCTCCGGCTGGCTCGCCGCCAGCTTCGCACGCTGGGCCTCTCCGCGCTGGTATGGTACATGGCGAACTACATCGCCGGGATGATCAGCGGCCTGCTGATCGGTGGGCTGTACCTGTGGCCGTTCATGGCCGGTGCGCTGACCATGTACGCCCAGGCCCTGTATGGGGCGCTGCTGGCCGATGGCTGGAAGGCCGCCACGCTGGAGGTTGTTGAGGGGTAATCATGCCCCGAAGCCTTCCCCCTCATATTGACCTGACACGCGGGCGTGTTATAATCCTCGGACGCCAGTTGGAGCGGTAGCATAGTCTGGCCTAATGCGCTCGCCTGGAAAGCGGGTACACCGAGAGGTGTCGAGGGTTCAAATCCCTCCCGCTCCGCCAGCAAACAAAAGCAGCCCGGATCGTGATGGTCCGGGCTGCTTTTGTTCCGGTCGCGCTAATACAGGCTGGGCGGGTTCCCCTTGTGGGCTACCACCGCCCGCACATACCCTTCCCATTTGCCGATGACATCGTGCCTCTCGGACGACCCGAAATGGTCCTCCGGCGAGCCATCGAGATCAAATTCGGGGATGTACAGCCCCGCCACCCCTTTATCGAGGATGCCTTCCTCCAGCACACCCTTTTCACGGAAGATCAGGATCGGCAGCCCCAATTGATAGGCCATCGCGGGTTCGATGTGTGCCCACGGGCTGGTGAGCCACTGCCCATCCACCGAGTGACTGACCGTGCCGGGGATATCGGTGCCATAGCGGCTGACCCCGGTCTCAATATAGGTGCGGCGGAAGGCCAGCGTGATCAGGCCGTTGCATTCCAGCATCAGCCGCCGGACCGCTTTGAGCGGCGCATCCATATCGTAATCGGTGACGCCCAGCGTGCGCGGCAGCCATGGTCGGATACCCCGTCAACACCTGGAGGAATGCCTCCTGCCGGGTGTTACAGGGTTTGGGATAGCTCAAAAAGATCGATGTCTTCACGGGGTTGCCTCCATGTCCGGGTTTAGTTAGCCAGGGTTAGGATTAATACGGTTCGGTTAAGAGTCTATTTGCCCCCATCCTCGCCTGAGACAGCCCCGACGCGATCAAAGGTCATGTCCGGGCAG
>CAYMGV010000158.1:1232-5538 GCA_964390105.1 uncultured Anaerolineae bacterium
GCCCCCATCCTCGCCTGAGACAGCCCCGACGCGATCAAAGGTCATGTCCGGGCAGATATTCATGCCGCCCTCGGCATCAATGCCGGTCGTCATGATGTAGCCTGTCTCCGTAAAGGTGATAAAGCTGAACTGGTTCCCACGGAACTCGCCGCTCTCATCATCCACAATCGGGATGGTGTTGTTCCAGTGGTTCGGCCCGACACGCTCCATCGCCCACGTCGAGGTAAACAGGTCATTGCTGAACGTCACCGACATATGCGCGTCGTCCTCAAAGCGGAAGAACACGTCCTGCTCGAAGCCTTCTTCACACACGCACCCCGCCAGGCTCACCAGGCAGAACTGCCCGCTATACAGCGCGTTCCCTGCGGCTTCGGCCAGCAGTTCATACCCCGTCATCTCGACCTGGTAGCCCTCCGCGCTGATGGCAGACATGTCTGCCGGGTCAAACGTGGGCACCTCGTTCGGGTCCACGACGGGGAAATCGCCCGCCGTCGCCGATGCCGTCGGCGCAGCGCTGGCGTCGGTTGGCTGCGCGGATAACTCCCCTTCCGCACGGCCACACGCGGCCAGCATAGCGCCCAGCAGGGCCAACCCCAGCATTACAAATAACGACCGCTTCATATCGCTCTCTCGTCTCCCGTACCATCGAGTCAACTGCGGGCAAGCGTAGCATAGGATCGCATGGATCGGCAAGGGGATGGGTGACAAGGGTGTATTCGGGTTTGGGGGCGTGTCGGCACACCGACAACTACGAATGCACCTGCTTTACCTCACCCCCTGTCCCCCTCTCCGCAGGCAGAGAGGGGGTAACCTCCGGCGGATGTGATCCTGGAACCTGGGGGGTGGCAGGGAAAAGGCCGGGGATAGGGGGCTTGCGCTCAAATACAGAAGCCTATGGCTTGATGTGTTTGCCCCGGGTGACAATGCAGGGTAATCACATTTAGGGATAGTGGTTGCAGATAGACGATCCCTCCCCATTTAGTCCCACTTTCCCCGCCCCGATTCAGAACTCATGATAGAATGCTTGTACAGGAGTAGAGAGGAGCATATTCCATGAACCAGCAACCAACTGTTCCGCATCAAGAGGTACCTGACCACTACAATGGCCCGCCCGAAGACCCGGAAGAAACGAAACGACGCTGGGTGATCCCGGTCGTGCTGCTGCTCGTGTTCTTCGCGCTGGCCGCTATCGGTGCGCTGGCCGTGCTGCTGCTGCAGCCCGATCCGGCAACCACCGTCGCGATCACTGAAGACGAACAGCCCCCTGATGAGCCAACCGCAACGCCGGTGCCTGCCACGGAACTGCCGGACGCGCCCAATAACATCAACGCAGAAACTGACAACTGGCTGTACGATATCCCCCTGAACTGGAACGACAACAGCGACAACGAGTTTGGTTTCAACATCTACCGCCGCCGCCTCGATATCCTCGGAGCGCCGTCACAGGCCGGGCAGACCGGCACCGATCAGGCGGCCTTCATCGATCAGGATGTGGCGTGCGGTGCCACCTATCAGTACACCGTGGCTTCGTGGAACAACATCGGTGAGTCGCCCTCCACGGAGTGCTGGGTCGTGACCGTCCCGGCCTGTGTCCCGGTGGGGCTGGCCCGCATTGGTGCGGGGCCACAGTCAGGCCGCAACTTCGTGACGGGTGAACTTGGCGAGACTGCCGACTTCTACCTTCAGATCGGCACCGACGGCCTGATGACCTTCCTTGCCGATGGCAGCGGCATGAACGGCCTGATCGCGCTCGGTGATACCGGCGCAGCGACGCTGCACAGCATCAACCTGCCCGGTGACCCGGCATGGGTCCGTGACGGCGTGCGCGTCATCCCCGGTCACACCTACATCGCGCTGGCTCGTGACGGGGCGACCCTGATCGTGTTCCGTGTGGTGGATGCCGGTAACCCGACCGCGATCGAGTATATCGTCTATAACGATGACAACGCGCTGACCGTCTCGCAGTGCCCGGATATGGGCGGACGCACGCCCGGCGGGCCGTGTATCAGCGGTGACGGCGTGTGCGATCCCACCTGCGTCCCCGAAACCGGGATGACCGGCCAGCCGGTGCCGCCCGACGTGTTCGATGAGCCCGATGACTTCGCGGACTTCCTGTCCGAGCTGACGCACATCGAATCAAGCGGGGTCCTGGGCGGCCTGCTGGCCCGCCTGCACCCGGAGAACAACCCCGACGACCCGCGTCTCTATATCACCCATGTGCCGGACTCCGTGCCTGAAGGCACCGGGGACCCCGGATCACGCTACCCTGAGCCAACCTATACCGAAACCGATGAAGACTGCGGGAGTCAGCCCTGCATCAGCGGCGATGACATCTGCTCGCCCGACTGTGCGACCGGTGACCCCTTCCGTCAGTGGGAGCCAGACCTGACCCGCCTCACGACGCCGGGGATCGCAGAGACCTACAATGACCGTGATTGCGGTGAGCCGTGTATCAGCGGCGATGGGGTGTGCGACCCCACCTGTGACCCCAACCCCAATGACCCGGGCCGCACCCCGGATAATACCGGGACGCGCTGTGTTGATACGGATGGTGACGGTCAGATCGATGACTGTTACGATGTCGATGAGGTGCAGTTGGGTGAGGCCAACTTCACGCCGGATTACGGGCGCGGGGTGTGGATCCTCGACACGCAGTCCGAGGTGACTTGTGACTGTGACGGGGCCGACCTGTACTGCGATAACGGCACCGTGCTGGAAGGCTTCCCAAGTTGTGCCGCGCCGCTGTGCGAGTGTGCAGGCACCACGCTGGCATGTGACACCGGTGCCCGCTATGACAATCATCCGCTGTGCATTGATCAGGGCGATCAGCCCCAGTGTACCTGCACCGGCACCACACTCAATTGCAGTGATGGCTTGACCGTCGAGAGTCATCCACTATGCACCGGCACGCCCGGCAGCCAGACGGGCATTCCCTCCACGGTGGACGAGGACTGCGGCGGGCCGTGCGTCGATGATGGGGTGTGCCAGCCGAGCTGTGACCCGTACTACGATGAGTTCGGACAGTACAACGAGCCGACCGACCCCAACTGCGGCGGCCCGTGTGAGCCGGGCGATACCTCCTGTGAATGCCTGCCCACCAACCTGACACACGGCCTCGACTACTACGACCAATGCCTGCCGGACTGCACCTGCGAGGGTGATACTTACCTCTGCCGTGATGCGACCGGTAGTGTGGTGCGCTCACTCGAAGATGCCCCGCAGTGTACAGAGCCGATCTGCGCCTGCCGTGGCGTCGATTGGGTCTGCCTTGATGCTAATGGAGCCGAGGTCAGCCGCACCCCGGACTACGAGCAGTGTTCCGGCCCGGCCAGCACCCCGGTCTGTGGCTGCGAAGGCAGCAGCTACATCTGCCGTGTCGATGGTACGATCACATCGACGAACGAGAACGCCGATCAGTGTGTCACGCCGACCTGTGGCTGTGAAGGCACCGACTACATCTGCCGCAACCCCAACACCGAGGCCGTGATCAGCACGACGCCGGATGACAACCGCTGCGCTGAACCGGCAAGCTGCGTGTGCCAGGGCAACGACTACGTGTGCTTCGATGCCGCTGGCAACGAGATCAGCCGTGCCGTTGAAGACCTCGACAACTGCGGATGCTACTGCCAGGGTCCCGACGTGTACTGCGGCACCACCGGCTATGTCGAAACCAACTGGGGTGCCTGCGGATGCTACTGTGATGGCACCACCCTGCGCTGCGACGGCGGCTATGCCGATGAGAACAACGCGGCATGCAGCACCAGCACCTGCACCTGCGTGTGCGCCGATCTTGGCGGCTACACGATTTGCAATGACAGTTGTACCGGCGCGACCTGCAAGCCGTAAGTGCGTCATTTAGCATGATCCAACTGAATACGACATGATCACGGGGGGGAACCACTGCGGTTCCCCCCCATCGTCGTGATCAACAGGACTTACGCAGTTGTACTTGGTACCTGGAATCCGCGACCAGTATCCCCCCCCCCCCGCATCTGTAAAAAGGGGGGCAACATCCGAGCTTGCGAGGATTGCGGGGGTGTCATCTGCGGAAGTCCTTATCAATAAACCTGACGCCTGCCGTTAGACTGCGGCGGGGCAATCGTTGGGTGAGGGGCGGCCTCATCGCCTGTGATCTGGTAGAGTCGGGGTGAGGTATCTTGAAACAGGAGATGACGAATGGTAACGATTAAGAAACGGACGGCGCTGATCGGCATCGCGTTGTTTACCCTCTCTTTGATCATTGTGGCCTGTGCTGCCGGTGAGGCTGAAGTCGGCCCGACCGTGGTGATCGTCACCGGGCAGCCGG
>CAYMGV010000159.1:0-5516 GCA_964390105.1 uncultured Anaerolineae bacterium
GGCCACCTGCCATTAAGGGTAATATCCCGGCCAGCCCCAGCGTTTCGAGTGCGAGGTCGCCTTCCGGGGGGTGGCGGGCCGGGTCGATGGTGGCACGTTCGTCTTCGGTCAGGTCGGCGGGCGGCAGCGAGGGCCGCGCCGTGAACACCACTGCATGAACCTCGCCCGTGTCTACGGCATCCAGCAGCCGGGCGCGCATCATGTCGCTGAGGTTGGGCTGGTCATATTCCCTGAGATAGCTGTGTGTCTCGAACAGCGGCGTGGCTCCATAGGTTGCCTGAAACTGCTGCGAGCCAATGGTGAGGTGCTGGAGAATATACGTAAACGGACTGTCATGGCGGTATACATCACCGAGGATTTCCTCCAGCAGCGGATGATAGACCGGCGCGTACTGAGTTGTGAGGGCCGCCAGCACCGGAACGCTGCTGTGGAGGCCGTGCGGATGTTTCGCCGCCAGCCGCCTGGGCAGCGCCGTGAAATCCGGTCTCGCGATCACGATGCCAGCAGCCCCGACGGCGTCGAGTGTCTCGTTGAAGCTCCCACGGACCAGTTCCGGGTGCTCGGCGAGAGCCGCCATCATCAGCAGCGCGGTACACATCGCCCCGGAATCCCATTCGTTGGTCATCCCGGTTGATTCAAAATACGCGATCTCGTCATGGCTCAGCCGGATGGGGGCCTGCCCCATCCGGTCCGCAAGATAGTCAATGGCGGCGCGTTCCGCCTCGACGTAACCGTGCGCTTCGAGCAGCACCCCATCAACATCAAACAGCAGGATTTTCATCGGTGTTAGTGCCGGAAGTGCCGCGTGCCGGTGAACACCATCGCAAGGCCCAGTTTGTTACAAGCCTCGATCACGGCCTCATCGCGGATTGAGCCGCCGGGCTGCACGATAGCGGTGACGCCTGCCGCTGCCGCCGCTTCTGGCCCATCCGGGAAGGGGAAGAACGCATCCGAGGCCATGACCGCGCCCTTTGCTTTCTCGCCTGCTTTCTCGGCAGCCAGCTTCACCGCATCGACACGGCTGGGCAGCCCGCCGCCGATCCCGACGGTTTCGGCCTCAGCCGCAAACACAATGGCGTTGCTCTTCACGTGCTTGACGGCCTGCCATGCGAAGTGCAGCGCCTTTTCTTCCATTTCGTTTGGCTGGCGACGGGTGACCACCTCCCACTTCTGCGGCTCGCCGTTGTCCGGCGTCTGGGCCAGCAGTCCGCCTCGCACCGAGCGCAGATTAAACGCCGGGGTAGGCAGGTTGACCATTTGCAGCACACGCACGTTTTTCTTCTCTGTGAACAGGTCGCGGGCCTCCGGGCTGAAGGCCGGGGCCGCCACGCACTCCACGAACAGGTCACCAAAGGCTTGCACCGTCCGCCCATCGACCGGGCGGTTACACGCGATAACCCCGCCAAACGCCGAGACCGGGTCGGAGGCCAGCGCACGCCGGAAGGCATCGGGCAGATCGGTTCCGCTAGCGATCCCGCACGGGCTGAGATGCTTGACGATCACCACGGTCGGCGCGCTGAAATCGACCGCAGCCGCCCACGCTGCATCCACATCAAGCAGGTTGTTATAGGAGAGCGGCTTGCCTTGCAATGGGGTGCCCCCCAGCGGCCCCATGCCCGCCGGGGCGTAATAAGCAGCCTGTTGGTGTGGGTTCTCACCATAACGCAGCGTCTTTGCGCGGGGCATCGTGATGCCGATTGTTTCAGGCAGGGTGCCTTCATCTTCGGGCCTGCCAAGGAAACCGGCGATGGCAGTATCATAGTTGGCACTGTGTTCAAACGCGCGGCGGGCGAACGCGCGGCGGGCTTCCAGCGTGACCTCGCCGTGTTTGCTGATCTCATCAAGGACGCGCGCGTAATGCCCCGGATCGGTAACAACTGTGACACGGTTATAATTCTTGGCTGCTGCGCGGATCAGCGCCACCCCGCCGATATCGATCTGTTCAATGGCATCAGTCTCGGTGACATCCGGCTTGCTGATCGTCTCCACGAATGGGTACAGGTTGACCACCACCATGTCGATCAGATCGTAACCATGCTCGGTCAGTGTGGCGCGGTCAGCGTCAGTGTCACGCGCAAGGATGCCGCCATGCAGCGCCGGGTGCAGCGTCTTGACCCTGCCGCCGAGGATGCCCGGCAAGCCGGTCAGTTCTTCGGTAGTGGTCACAGGGAATCCACCGTCGGCCAGGGCGCGCCCGGTGCCGCCGCTGGCGATGAATTCGTAGCCTGCGTCATGCAGTCCCCGCGCAAATTCAGCAAGGCCAGTTTTATCGTGTACGCTGAAAAGTACTTTCTTCATCATTTGCTGTGCCGCCTTTCCAATTCCTCCCGGACCTCATCCGGGGTGACCCCGGCATCGGCCATTAATACAAGACAGTGGTAGGTCAGGTCAGCCAGTTCACTGACCAACCGCTCATCGCCCTGGCTGAGTGCGGCCACCACGACTTCAACCCCTTCTTCACCCACCTTCTGCGCGATGCGGCTTCGGCCCTCGTTAAGGAGCCGGTTGGTGTAGGAGTCTTCCTTCGGGTTCTCCTGCCGGTCCCGGATGATCGCGTAGAGGCGATCCACCATATCGTTTTCCATCAGTCTCCCCATAGTGATAGCTGGTTCTGATCATCACTGCCGCCGCTCTCAAACTCCGCAAAGGTGCGGTAGAAGCAGCTCACTGCCCCGGTATGGCAGGCCGGGCCGTTGGGTTTGACGCGTACCAGCAGCGTATCGCCGTCACAGTCCACGTACAGACCCACGACTTCCTGCGTGTTTCCACTGGTAGCCCCCTTGTGCCAAAGTTCGGAGCGGCTGCGGCTCCAGAAGTGCGTTTGCCGGGTCTGGCGTGTCAGTTCCAGCGATTCGGCGTTCATCCATGCCATCATCAGTACCATGCCCGTCTCGGCATCCTGCACCACCGCCGGGATCAGCCCCTGCTCGTTCCAATTTAGCGTGGTTCCCTCACTCAAGCGATGTTTCCTCCATAGCCCGCACCGGGATACCTTCCGCATGCAGGTAGTCTTTCAGGTCCGCGATACTGAGATTACGGTAATGAAACAGGCTGGCCGCCAGCGCAGCATCGGCGGCCCCGTCGGTCAGTGCCTCCTTGAAGTGCGCCATAGCGCCCGCCCCCCCCGATGCGATCACGGGGACGTTGACGGCGTCGGCAATGGCGCGTGTCAGGTTGAGTTCGTACCCGGCCTGCGTGCCGTCGCGGCCCATGCTGGTCAGCAGCAGTTCCCCGGCCCCCAGCCGCTCGACCTCTGCCGCCCACTGAATGGCATCTTTCCCCGTGGGGGTGCGCCCACCGCTGATGACTACCTCGTAGAATTCACCGTTCCAGCGTGCATCAATCGCCACGATCACACATTGACTACCGAAGCGTTCGGCACCCTCACTGATCAGATTCGGCGTGCGGATAGCGGCGCTGTTGATCGAGATTTTATCGGCCCCGGCCAGCAGCGTTTCGCGCATGTCATCAACCGTGCGGATACCGCCGCCCACCGAGAAGGGGATGAAGATCGAATCGGCGACACCGCGCACCACATCCAGCATGGTCTCGCGGCCTTCATGCGTGGCGGTGATATCGAGGAAGCACAGTTCGTCCGCGCCCTCCCGGTCGTAGATCACAGCCTGCTCAACCGGGTCACCGGCATCACGCAGGTTGACAAAATTAACGCCCTTCACGACGCGCCCATCATGCACATCCAGGCATGGGATGATTCGTTTTGCCAGCATTTAGCGGCCTTCCCCAAAGCGCTGAAGCGCCTTGAATACCTGCTCGCTGCCCCATTCAATTGCATCGACCGGTACACGCTCATTGGCAGCATGGACGAGGCTGTTGAAGTTAAAATCGGTGGGCAGGTTGAGCGGGGTAAACCCATACGTTTGAATTCCCAGTGTTGCAAAGTGGCGGCCATCGGTAACGGCTGGCAGCACCAGCGGCAGCGGAATGGCATCAGGATTCTGCTCGGTGAGGATGCCACCAAGTGTATCAAACAGGCCCATATCCGGTTCACCGGGTCCCACATCGTATTTATAGACGTCGTAGCTGAGGTCGTCTCCCGCCAGCGCCTTAAGCTCGCGGATCAGGATGTCGGGTTTCATGCCGGGCAGCAGGCGGCCATCAAGGCGTACCTCGATCTCGCCGGGGATGACGTTGATCTTACTGCTGCCCTGGAACATGGTCGCGTTGACGGTGTTGTGCAGCAGCGGCTCGAACACCCGACCCTGTTCGCCCATCAAACCGAGGATGGTATCGGTCAGTGCCGGGTTAAGCAACCCCCGGATCAACATGCCCTGTACGCCGCCCAGCCCCTCGGCAATCGTCTCGATCATCAACCGGACACCGGGGGTAATGTGTACGGGCAGCCGCTTCTCGTTGAGCGTGGCCAGGAACTTGCCCAGCCGTGCGGCGGCAGCATCGCGGTGAATGCCTGAGCCGTGCCCGGCTGGCCCCTTGATGCGGACCACCGTCGAGGCGATCTGCTTTTCACCGATCATGATCGGGTAGAAGGTCTTCCCGGCCAGCGCCAGCGGGAATCCACCGAACTCACCCAGCGCATACTTGACGCCCTCGAATTGACCGGCGTGTTCTTCCGCGAGGAATTTGGCCCCGTAGCTGCCGTCGGCTTCCTCATCGGCGAGGATGCACAGGATCACGTCACCGGGCAGGTCGATATTCTCGGCTTTGGCCCGCATGAACGCGGAGAGAAACAGCGTGACCGGCCCCTTCATATCGAGCGTGCCACGGCCCCACATCCAGCCGTCATGAATCTCGGCGGCAAACGGTGGATGCTCCCAGTCCTGGTTTTCGGTGGTTACCACATCAACATGGCCTTGCAGCAGCAGCGGCGGGGCATCGCCGCGCCCCTTGAGCCGTGCGATCAGGTTGGGTCGGTCAGGGTCCTTCGGCAGCAATGTCGATTCAATGCCCAGTGCGGCCAGTTCATCCCGGATGTACAGCACGCACTCCTTCTCGCTGCCAGGCGGGTTGGTGGTATCAAACCGGATCAGGTTTTGCAGCAGTTCAACAGGACGCTGGTATAGGGTTGGGCCGCTCATTATTTTTCCTTCCAATGGCGTGGAATCAGGGTTAAGCGCTGGCTGCTGAGAGCGCCTCGGCCAGCGTAAATGCCTTGCTATATAACGCTTTGCCGATGACCACCCCGGCGATGGTGGTGTCCGCACGGATCAGGGCGTGGATGTCATCGAGCGACGCCACCCCGCCCGATGCGATCACGCTGAGGCCCGTCTCCCGCGCGAGGGTCGCAGTCGCCGTGACGTTGACCCCGGTCAATACGCCGTCACGGTTGATGTCGGTGTACAGGGCGTGCTGCACACCATCCGCCGTAAAGCGCTTCCCCAGCTCAACCGGGGTCCATTCACTCTGCTGCTGCCAGCCGTGTGTCGATACAAGGCCATCCTTTGCATCAAGAGCCACGGCCACGGCCTGCGCCCCGAAGCGTTCGACGGCCGGCGCCGCTGCGTTTGGGTCCTTGACGGCCAGCGTGCCGAGGATCACGC
>CAYMGV010000160.1:0-5485 GCA_964390105.1 uncultured Anaerolineae bacterium
CATCCGGGGGCGCACACTGCACGCCGACCTGTTCGACGTGATCGACGACCTGCCGCGCAGCGCCTTCCCCCTGTTGTTTCTTGACCCGCCTTACAACCTCAATCGCACCTTCAACAGCACGCACTTCAAAGCCATGCCACCCGGTGAGTATGTGGCGTGGGTGTTCTCGTGGTTTCAGCGCCTGCTGCCGACCCTGACCCCCAACGCCACGGTGTATTTCTGTGCGGACTGGCGCTCCTCCCCGGTGATCATGCCCGTGCTGGATCGCTTTCTGACCGTGCGCAGCCGCATCACATGGGAGCGGGAGAAGGGGCGCGGGGCAAAACGCAACTGGAAGAACACCAGCGAGGATATCTGGTTTGCCACCGTGGGCGATGACTACACCTTCAACCTTGATGCGGTCAAGCTCAAGCGGCGTGTGCGTGCGCCATACACCGACCCCGACGGGACCGCCCGTGACTGGCAGGATGAAGGCAGCGGGCGCTTCCGGCTGACGCACCCCTCGAACCTGTGGACGGACCTCACCGTGCCGTTCTGGTCAATGCCGGAAAACACCGATCACCCCACCCAAAAGCCGGAAAAGCTGTTGGCCCGGCTGATCCTTGCCAGTACCAACCCCGGCGACCTGATCCTCGACCCGTTCGCCGGGGTTGGTACGGCGGCGGTCGTGGCCCGCAAGCTGGGCCGGGCGGCTGTCAGCATCGAGCGTGATCTGACCTATGCCTGTTTGATCGAAAAACGCCTCGCCCTTGCCGCCGGGGATACAAGGATACAGGGTTACCGGGATGGGGTGTTCCGGGAGCGTAATGCAGGGCGTTGACGCCTGGCACCTAACGCCACGTCTTGATCATAGCCTCCGCGGTTCCCTCTACATGTGCCAGCACCTTCGGGCGGAGGTGGTCAAGCTGCGCCGCCGGGATCGCGGCACCGCCCCAGCGGGCACCGCCCAGTACGCCAACCAGCACCGGCGCATAGTTGGCTGGCCCGGCAAAGGCCAGCGACGCGGTCAGCGCCGCTTCAAATGACTCATGATTTCCCACGAACCACACGGCTGCCGCCAGCACATCAGGCGTGAACCCTTCCGGCTTGAGATCGCTGCGGGGTGGTGAGTCGAGTGCCGCCGCCGTCTCGGGCATGGCACCGACGCGCCCGGTATCCAGCACCCCGGACCAATCGGTTTCGCGCAGCAGGGCGCGTGTCATCATCGCCACGGAAACCGCGCCATCGGCGGCCAACGGGTGAAAGTGGGTCAGGCGTGCTTGCAGCATGGCGGCGACGGGTAATGCTTCATCGGAGAGGAAGCCCGCCATCGCCATCGGGCCAACGCGGTGCGCGGGATTACACCCGGCAGTCAGCCCGCCGAACCCGCGATCCACCTGCTGAACGGCATCCGCTGAGGCCATACCCTGGTCGATCAGGGTGAACACCTTGGCCGCGACCGGCCCGGCATCGAAGCCGTGGCTGCGCCACCATGAGCGCCAGCGTACCAGCAGGTCGGCAGGGTCAAAAGTGCCTGTTTCCAGCAGGCTGTCGGCCAGCAGCAGGCCCATCTCGGTGGGGCCGCCAATGCGATCCCCGGCGGCCAGCCCAAACAGGATACCCCGCACGCGGTCAGCTACGGGGATGGTGAGCGATGATTCCATCATGACGGGCATTATACCATAGGTCGTTCGACTTCCTGCGGCTGGACGTGGCGCGGGACACGTAGGGTAAACACCGTGCCGATGTTTTCCTCGCTGTCAACGGTCAGTGTGCCGCCCATCAGGTCACACAGTGCCCGGCTGATGGGCAGGCCCAGCCCGGTGCCGCCGTACTTACGAGTGATGGAATTATCCCCTTGTGAAAAGCGGTTAAACACGGTCTGCTGCTGGCTCTCCGTCATACCGATCCCGGTATCCGCCACATCAATGACCAGCCACTCCGCATCATCGCCGGGTTCAAGCCGCGCATCCAGCGTGATGAGGCCGCCCTCCGTGAACTTGGCGGCGTTGCTGATCAGGTTGATCAGGACCTGTTTGAGCCGTGTCGGGTCGTTGGTGATCTCGCCGATAGGCCCATGATCCATCAGCTTGATCTCATTGCGGTTGTGTTCGATCAGCGGCAGGGTGGTCATTATGGTGCCCTGGATCAGGCTGTCACAGTTGAAGGGCAGCAGTTCGAGGCTCATGCGCTGCGCCTCGATCTTGCTGAGGTCCAGCACGTCATTGATCAGCGCCAGCAGATGCACGCCGTTTTCACGGATGGCCTTGATGCGCTCGGCAAGGTTCGGGTTCATCTCGCCGTAGACCCCTTCAAGGATCAGGTCTGTATAGCCAATGACGGCACTCAGCGGCGTACGCAGTTCATGGCTGATGGTGGCGAGGAACGCGCTCTTGAGGCGGTTGGCTTCCTCGGCGGCATCACGGGCGTGGGCGAGGTGCTGCTCGGTTTCCTTCTGCTGGGTGATATCCCACAGCATGAGCAACTGGCCGATCTCGTCGTTACCCGCATCAAGCAGCGGCGACGTGCGAACCTGGTACAGGCGCTTTTCAAGTTGAAGGTAATGCGTGTTCTGCCCCGGGTTTCTGCCGACCCCGATCACGGGCAGGATGTTAAGCCCGGGTACTTTGAGCAGGGGATACCCTATGCCCTTCTCAGCACCTGGGAACAGCTCCTGTACAAAGGCATTGACCTGCACCACACGGTCGAGGTGATCCAGCACGATCACCCCGGCGTTAATCGAATGCAGCACGATGTCATGGGCGACTGGCATCACATCAAATAACTGGAAGCGCAGCAGCGCTATCGCCAGCAGAAAGGCACTGATACCGAATGACAGCGAGGAAAGATCGTAGATCAGGCCGGGGATCAGGTCAAAGATATAGATGAAATTGGCGATGATTGGCAGCAGCGCCGCGACGCCCATCAGGTAACCCTGGCCACGGAACTTCTCAGGGTGACGGATGATGACGGAGAGCATCAGCGCAGTGGTCGCAAAGGTCAGTGCATACTGCCACATGGCATAGATCCAGAACCAGGTGCCGTATTCCTTGACCGTGACGATCATGCCGTTGGGGGTTGTCGTGATGGCAAAGGCGTGATACATCAGGTTGTGATGGTCCAGCGTGAGGGTCAGCCCAAGCGTGATGAGGCCGGGCAGCGCCACCAGCGGAACCAGCCACGGACGCTGTTTTTCGGCATACTGCGTGAACTGCGCAACGAACAGCGCCCACAGCAGCGGAACGCCCGCAATGCCGAGGTACTCCAGTGGGACGAGGGCCAGCTTCCAATCAAGGTTGGTGTTGAAAAAGCTCAGTGTATAGGCAAGGCCCCATATTGCGTTGAGCAGGCACAGCAGGGCCAGCGTCGGCGCACCCCGCGCGGTGCGTCGGCTCCAGGTAAGGGCGGCCAGCGCCAGGTTCAACGCGATGGTCCCGATATAGGCCGCTGCAAACGGCGTGAACTGCCAGCTTAATGTTCCCATAAGGTTATTGTACAGAAGTTTGGTGTGGGATGGGTATCGAAAATGACTGTAGATAGGAACCAGATGTCATACCATACCCCCCGCACGGATCAGGCTTTGCGAGGGGTATGACACTGAGGTGCTGGTTATTGGCGGCTTGCAGCCAGTGCGGCCTCGTAGCGTTCAAGCACGGTGGCGTCATAGCGCCGCACGTTGCCATCTGAGTCGTAGGCGGCCCACAGGTCACCCTCGTAGACGGCGATGGCCGTTGGGCGTGCCTCGACCGGCCACTGGAACCACACATCCCCGGTCTCAAGGTCAATGGACTGGATCACGGCGTCGGTCTGGCTGGTGGCCCACAATCGACCCTCATGGTACAGCAGGTCCGAGAGGGTATCAGCCGTTGCGATCAGGCCGCCCGTCTGTGAACCAAAAGCCGTATCGTAAACGCCAAGCCCGGCCCCACCATCCTCAAGGACATTGTTCATGGCGATCACGATCTGATCCCCTGCGACCGCCATAGCGGTCGGGATGCCGGGCAGCGTCGTGCGGGTGGCGATGTTCTGCGTGGCGAGGTCAAAGCGCAGCAGTTGGCCGGTGCCATCCACGGTGACCCCCGTCAGCCACAGTGCGTCCGTAGTGGCCTGCATCGAGACCGGGTCCACATCCAGCGGGACCGTGATATCCGTGGTTCCGGCCCCACGGTTGTAGCCTGCGATAGCGGGGCTGTTGTTTGCATCGCCCGCTGCGAGGATCCACAGGTGGCCCGATCCCGGTGCCAGCGCGACCGGGCCGGGGTAGGCCGTGATCAGGCCAACATCGGCAAAGTCCTCGGCCTCGCTGATCGCCGCTGACGGGATGCCCTGCAGGGTGCCATCAGTGCTGTTCAGGACCCACAGCCAGCCATCCCATGGCACCAGTGCGACCGGCGTGTTGCCGACGGGATACGTCGCGGTGATGGCCCCGTTTTGATCAATGGCGACCACGCTGTTATCACGGCTGTTGGCCGCCCACAGGAGTCCATCGAAGGGCACCAGCGCGGTTGGCCCAGCCCCGGTTAGCAGGTTGCTGACGTTGGCCGCTTGCAGCGGGTGAATGCGCTGAACATTGTTATCCTGCGCATTGGCGACCCAGATCGTGCCATCGACGGGGTCCCATGCCGCGCCTAATGGCTGCTGGCCCACCTCAAATACGCCGACCACCTCGCGGGTGCGGGTGTCAAACTGCTGGATCACGCTGCCGCTCTGCGATAGAACCCACAGGCTGACGCCGTCGTAGGTCATGCGGCTGGGCAGCGAGGCCGTTCCATCCAGTGAGAGGTCATACGTGTTCAGCACCGTCCCGGTATCCGGGCTGACCTCGGCCAGCAGGTTTTCAAGGATCAGCGTGACCCACAGGTTTTCGCCATCCCAGCGCACACCCAGCGGCACCGAACTCATCTCATACGACCCGGTCACGGTGCGCGTATCGGGGTCCACACGCTGCAGCAGGGCGCTGTCGGTGCTGGTCACCCACAGGTCTGAGCCGTCATAGGTCAGCGTCTGTGGGCCGCCGCCCACCGTCACCGAGCCGACAATCGCCATCCGGTCGCGGTCGATCTGGACCAGCGTATCGGGGGTGTTGGTCGCGCCATCGCTGATAGCCCACAGCCGCCCGGCATCATCGGAGATCATCTCACGGATGCGGCCTTCCATCGGGATTGGGCCGCTGACCTCAGCAGTTTCGGGGGTAATGCGATAGATGGCCTGCCCGTTGAACATGCCCATCCACAACCACCTGCCATCATAGTACATGAAGTTGGGGCAGGTGCCGGGGTCAAACGTGATGCGGTTTTTCATCAGCCCGGTCGATACATCGATCTGCTGGAGCAGGGGGTCGTTGCAACTGGTGGCCCACACGCTGTCACCACCGGCCCAGGTCACCTCATAAGGGGCGGCACCCACCGTCACGAAGTTGTTCTGCTGGAAGATAGCGCTTAGCACCTGCAGCGATTCAGCGGCGCGGGCATCGGCCTCGTCGGCCAGTTCTGCCGCATCTGCCGCG
>CAYMGV010000161.1:0-5471 GCA_964390105.1 uncultured Anaerolineae bacterium
GATGAGGGTGGGGGTGGGGGCCGGGCGCACGCCGGGTTCGGGCCGAGTGACGATCAGCACGATCAGCCCGATACCCACCAGCACCGGAACGGCCATCAGGGCACCGGCCAATACCGTGGTGCGGTCGAGGCCGCGCTGACGGCGTCGGACGGCCTGCGCCCTGGGGCGGCGTTTGCTGCCTGCCGGGCGGGCGTGGTCGCGCTCATCGAATGCGCCTTCTTCGGGATCAAACCAATCGTACATAGCCTGTGATTCTACACCAATAAGAAACGATTGCTAATTACCGGTACATGCCTCATACGCCCCGATCCAGCGGGCTGTGATGGCGTCCCAGTCATAAGCCGCACGGACGTGGGCCGCAGTGCGGGCGGCGCGTTCTTTCGATGTGGTGGGATTGTGCAGCACACCGGCAAGGGCGGCGTGCAGTGCGCTGATATTCTCTGCCGGGATCACCACGCCGAGATCATGCTGCACCAGGTCTGTGGCAAGGCCGCACGCCGATGTGGTGATCACGGGGATTCCGCACAGCATGGCCTCCAGCAGCGTGATGCCCATGATCTCATAACGCGAGGGCAGGACGTACACATCCATCGTGCGGTAGGCGGCGGCTTTGACGGCCTCATCGGTCAGTGCCCCGGTCAATGTGACGGCGTCGCCCAGCCCGGCCCCCTCGACCCGGCGTTCAAGGTCGGGGCGCAGGCCGTCATCGGGGCCACACAGCAGCAGGTGGGTTTGTGGATCGGTCTCGTGCAGCCGCGCGAAGGCATCGACCAGCAGGTCAACACCCTTGATCGCGTTCAGGCGACCTAAGAAGCCGACCACACGCGCATCAGCCGGGATGCCCCGGCGGGCACGGAAAGCCCCCGCATCGGCAGCGAGATCGCCAAAAGCGGTATCAATGCCGTTAGGGATGGTCACGATACGGTCGGCGGATATGTCAAACGTGGTGGCCTGTTCCGCCTCCATATCGGTGATGGCATGAACGCGGCAGGCGGCATCAAGCAGGCGCTGGCCGTACAGTGCGTCAAAGGCGGCCTTGAAGATTGATCGGCCTAAGTGCGGCAAGCCGCCGTGTGGGCTGAGGATGAACGGCACCCCGGCCCGCATAATGGGGTCCAGTGCCCACGCGCCGGGCATCGAACGGATTTCATGGATGTGGACCACATCGGCACCCGGAAGCAGCCTGCGCAGGGTGGGTTTGAATCGACGGGGCAGGAATATCCGCCGCCATGCGAGGCTGTTGCCCCAGTTGGGCAGGCGCATCACGCGCACACCGCCGAGGGTTTCTTCGGCTGGTGCTGCGCGGTTTTCCGCATTGAGCGCGTCGGTGGTCAGTACGGTAACATGATGCCCCTTCGCGGCGGCTCGTGTCGCGACCTCGTAAGCCACGCGCACCGGGCCGCCATAGGACCATGCCGGGGCGTAATACGGGGAGACCATGAGGATGTGCATCAGTCATCCCCTGGCAGCACACGGTACAGCCGCGCCCCGTCTACGTCGATCTGGAGTTCCAGCCACTCGACATCGTCAGGATGCGTGTCGAGGTTACGCCACTCGTGCGGCCAGCGCCAGCGCATCATCTGGCTCATGTCCCCGTAGGGGGTCGGGTTGAGCGCCAACTGTGGGTAGAGCACATGCGTCACGTCATACTCGGCCAGCAGGTCACGGGCATCATCAGTACTGAGGTCAAAGTAGACATCGGTCAGCGTGCCCATGCGCTCATAGAGCGGGATGGCGGCATTGTTAAAGAAATACTGCGGACGGAAGACCACCGTCTCGCGCTCGGTCAGAGTTGGTGCCCAATGGCCCTCCAGCCCGACCGGGTAGTTGAGGATCAGGGCATCTTCCGGCAGGTCCTCGCGGATTTGCTCAAACAGTGCGAGGTCAGCACGGGAAGAAAACGCGCCGAATGGCTCGATCATGCCGAAGCTGGCTTGCAGAATCGGCTGACTGAACAGCACCCCGGCCAGCGCCAGCACAAGCGCCAGCCCCATCCCCCCCATCGTGACGCGGCCCGGCACCTTGACCGGCCAGCGGTTCAGCGCGGCATCAAGGGCCAGTGCGGCCAGCACCGCATAGGGGATGATGGGGCCGTGCCACGCCACCGAAACCGGGTAGACGTAGCGCATCACGTCGAGCGGAGTCAGGTTGACGAGTGTTTCCGTCACGCCGACCAGCGCGAGGTCCCAGATCAGGACCACCCACGTCACCATAAACAGGTCGATCACGCGGCGGCGCATGATCGCCCGTACGATCCCGGCGGCGGCCAGCAGCGTCACGAGACCGCCCTGGAACAGCACCAGTTGAATCCAGTGCTGTGGCAGACGGATGAACGGTGAGGCGATATGATCCTCGAAGAACAGTGGCAGCACACGGGCCACCCACGGCAGCGTCAACGCGATGCCTAATACCGGGATAAGCAGGAAGAAGCGACGCCACACCGGCCATGTACGGAGCTGACTCTTGCTGAGCCAGAAGGTGGCATAGAAGGGCAGATAGCCCGCCAGCAGGATGATGATCGTATCGGGATGGGTGAGTGCCACCGCCCCCAGCGCCAGCGCGGCGAGGCCAATCAGTGGGAAACCGCCGTAGGTCAGCGCACGGAAGCCGAGGATGAGAAACAAGGCAGCGAAGGTCAGCGCAAAGATCGAGGTGTAATGCGAATCCATAATAGTGAGCAGCAGCGAGAGACCCAGTACGGCCATGAGGGGGGTTAGCCAGCGCAGCCGACCGCTGCCTGTGTCCGCGACTTCGCCCAGATCGATGAACAGCAGGATCAGCAGTGCCGTAGTGATATGCGAGAAGGGCAGCATGACCTGGTGCAGCGGCAGGTTGAGCAGATCAGAGAAATACGCCCACCAGATGAACAGCCCCGGTGAGTACAGGTAATTGACTTCCGGGTGCCACGGGGCCAGCGTGTGGATCGTGCCGCCTTCGCGCAGCATCAGTGCGAGATAGCCGAAGCCCTGCGCGTCGGTATCGAGCGGAAGATACAGCACAAAGGCCGGTGCGAGATAGACCGCGACCAGCACCAAATGAAACAGGATGGATTGGGGCGAGAGTTGTGGTATCCTGAAAAGGCTTTGTTGCTGCTGTCGACTCTGCAAGCGCAGTGCCAGTACAACGAGTGCCAGCAGCAAGGCCCCGTTGATGCCGAGGGCCAGCGGCAATGAGTAGCCAATCAAGGCGGTGCCCCATATCAGCAGCACCGTGATGCCTGCAAACGCCACCGCTACCGAGACACGCCATGACAGGCCCATTCGTTCCAGCCAGATGCGGTACAGAAGCAGGCCCGGTACGCCAATACCGACGGCCATCACCAGCAGATGCAGCAGCACCGCCACAGGCATTGATACGCTCATGATGGTGTCTCGATGTGGGCGGTTAGCAGGGCCTCAAATTCGTTGGTGATAGTATCCCAATTACAATAGGTCTCAACGAATGCACGGGCCTTGCGGCCCAATTCATCGGCGCGGCTGCGCAGGCCCAGCGCCACGTTGACCTGGCCTTCTGCCGGGGCGTAGACCACGCCGTTCTCGCGGCCCACATCGCGTTGAACGCCGGGCAGCGGCGCGGCCACAACCGGCTTACCGGCGCCCATATACTCGTACAGCTTGATCGGCACGATATGCTCAGTGGCGGGCACAGTTTCAAAGGGCAGCAGGGCCACATCAGCGGCGGAGAGCAGTGCCGGGATGCGACCATAGGAGACGCGCCCGGCCAGGATCAGCCGATCCTTGAATTCGCCGTCACGCAGGGCTTTGAGGTCTTCATACTGATCGCCATCTCCCACCACCAACAGCTTGACACCGGGCGGGGCGCTGCGCAGGGTTTCGGTTACAGTCAGCACGCCGGAAAAATCGTAAAGCCAGCCCATGAAGAACAGCACAAAGTCATCGGGGCGGATGCCGAGTTCCAGCCGGGTACTGACTCCATCCCCCGAAGCAGGCTTGAAGCGCGTCAGATCGACGCCGGTGCGCAGCACCACGGACTGCTCCGGTGGGGCACCCATGCTGATCACGTAATCGCGCAGATGCTCGTTGATGACGATCACCTCGTCGGCGGCACCCAGGATGCGGCGCTCAAAGGCGTGGGCGATGGGCTGTAAGGTTTTGCTCGGTACGATGGCATGCAGCGCGTCGATGACGTGGAATACATACGGGATGCCGTATCGGCGGGCAAGGCGCAGGGCAGGCATTCCGGTGCTGAGGGCATAGGAAACGATCAGGTCCGGACGGTCGTTTTTGATGAGGTCGTTAAGCGCCGCGTGATGCGACAGCATGGAAGTAGGCCGTGCCAGCGGGCCGATACTGACCGTCCACGGCGTGCTGAGGTGGATGGATGCGCCGTCATAGATGCGGGCGGCGTTGGCACGGTCGAGTGTGGGGGCAAAGAAGGGCTCCTGCGGCCAGTGATCGCGTAGGATGGGGTAATCCAGCACGGTGATGTCATGCCCGCGCAATGAGAGCCTTTCGAACAGGTGATGCTGTTGATGCGGGCCGCGTCGCATCCAATCGGTTTCCTGAACAACGACGATTTTCATGGCGAAGCCGAACCCTCCACGGGTAGGTTTTCGGTGCGGACGCGCATCAACCGCACACCATTGCTGTTGATCAGGGTCTCGAAATACTCCGGGTTGAGCGCGTTGTTGAAGAAGGTGCCCCCGCCCCAGCCGAGGCGATCGTAAACACCCCAGAAACCGGAGGAATGGAACAGGTAATCACAGCCTGCCACATCCTCAAGGTTGATCGGCTGGCGCACCTCGGCATCATAGCCCACTAAATAATACAGCATCCCGGCTTCCATCACACACAGGTGGTCGGCTTCAGGGTCGAAGTGGTCATAGGTGTATTGCGCCAGCCCGTACTGCCGCGCATTGAAACGCATCTGCTTTTCCTCATAGGTGGCAAAAGGATCGCGAACGACCCACGCCATGCCGCGCAGGCGATCATAGGTGCCGGTGAACAGCGCGGCGGTCAGCCAGATTGTACCGACCCCCAGTACGGCGTAGCGCAGAGTCGCAGGTCGATCCTCCAGCCAGGCCAGCCCCCATGCGATCAGGCATCCAGCCCACAGCGCCATTAGCGGCAGGATCAGCAGCAGGAAACGCGCCTCGAAGGTGAAGCGCAGCAGCCACGAGGCCCAATATGGTACAACCATCGCCAGCAGCAGCAGGTCAGCGGGGCATTGGCGATCCCCCTTCAACACACCGATCCCCTGCCACAGTCCCCGGCCAACCCCCACGACCCAGCCGAGGGCCAGCAGCCAGAAGGATGCCAGGCCGAAATCGGTACGCCAGGCCAATGGTGGGACCGCGTTAAGTGGTGTGTGGATGGCTTGTCCGGTGTGATAGGCACCCGCCGAAGGCAGCACCGCAGCCATCCCGCCGATGACGTAGTTGCGTACGAACCACGGGCCGACCAGCAGCAGGGCGGGCAGCAGCATCAGCGCGAGGGCGCGGACGCCTGCCT
>CAYMGV010000162.1:0-5458 GCA_964390105.1 uncultured Anaerolineae bacterium
CCAGCCGGTCCCCGGCCAGCAGACGGCCCGCCCCACTCCACGCGACGGCGGCACTATGCCGCGCGGCCTCCCACGTCCCCGGCCCGACCGGGGCATGCACATCGAAGCTGTATGCGCTGATGGCCCCAGGGGAACGCCGCAAGCCCTCACGTGCGCCAGGTGTCACCGGGAACACCGAGGGGTAGATATAAGGGGTCGATGCACCACGCGCCCGCTGAGTCTCCTCAGCACTTGCTGAGGTCTGTTCCAGCACACGCAGCAGGGCTGCATCATGGATTGCTGCCAAAGCGCTCCCCGGCATCTCCTCGACCGGCACGGCGTGTACCAGCCCATCCGCCAGCAGGCGCTCCCGTATCACCTCGATACGCGCCGCCGTCTCCGGGTAGGGGTAGGTGATACCCTGGAAATACTCAACGGGCGGGCTGTGCTGCTCGCTGCCCGCCGCCGCGATCATCGCTATCGTCACGGCCTTGTCCTCCGTTTATTTTGTTTTGACCTCAAATTGGTTTGAATGATCCGTAAACATCGCCCCACAGTTGCTCCCACGATGAGAGGTTCGCCCCGAATGGCGAACCGAATCCGCAGGTTGTTCCCCGCCTTCCGTGTCAGACAGGCATTCGGCCTATCTGCGCTGTGGGGGAGGGGTTCAGGGGTGGGGGGAATTGTCGTTGTCCTGCGCGATGGTGCCAGCCTGTACCCGCCACGCCGTCGCATCGTTGAGCGCTTCATCATCCAGCAGATACGGCTCTGCCGTGGTAATGATCACCTGATCAGCCTGCAGGATGGCATCAAACAGGTACGAGCGCCGCCGGGGGTCCAGTTCCGCCGCGACCTCATCCAGCAGCAGCACCGGCCATTCGGCGGTCTGGTCATGCATCCAGCCCAGTTCCGCCAGCTTGAGCGCCAGCACCGCCGTGCGATTCTGCCCGCGTGACCCGTAATCACCGAGGTCCCGTCCGTTGACGAGGAAGCGCATCTCGTCGCGCTGCGGCCCGATGGTGGTGGCCCCCCGGTTGAGGTCATCGCGCCGCGCCGCCTTGAGTGACTCGGTAAAGCGTAGCCCGATCTCCTTCGGCGGTAGTTGGGGCAGGGTCGATGCGCCAAGCGCGTCTACCCCAAACGACATCTGTCCGCTCCCGGCGTCGTCGGTGGCATCAAAGCCGGGGATATAGCGCAGCCGCAGGAACTCGTTCGCACCGCTCAGGTCACTGTGAATGGTCTGTGCCCGCCGCTCCAACTCCCGGATCAGTTTGTAGCGCCCGGCCACGATCACGCCGCCATGCCCGGCAAGCTGCTCATCCCAGTAGGCGATCTGCTCCTCATCGACCGCGCCGCGCCGCTCCTGGAACTGTTTCAGCAGCGCGTTACGTTGGCTCAGGACCTTGTTGTAGCGGTTCAGGGAGCGGCAGTAATCGGTATCGACCTGGCACAGCGTGATATCGA
This sequence comes from uncultured Anaerolineae bacterium, assembly GCA_964390105.1. Lineage (GTDB taxonomy): Bacteria > Chloroflexota > Anaerolineae > Aggregatilineales > UBA3940 > CAYMGV01. Next base: position 1,444 of record CAYMGV010000162.1, read on the forward strand.
GGTAGCGCCGCCGGTCGGATGGGGTGCCTTCCACCAGCGACACATCACGCGGCAGAAACATCACCACACGCATCTGCCCCAGCAGGTCCATGACGCGCTTGGCCGCGCCGTTGATACGCACTTCCTTCTTGAAGCGTGGAAACCGCCCCGATTTATCCAGCAGCAGTGTGCTTTCTACCCGGTTGATCTGGTCGCCACGCCGCACTTCCCCCACCAGCCGCGCAAACGGCAGCGGGTCATCCTCCACCAGCCAGTTGATCAGCTGGCGGTCCGATTGAGTGTAGGGCGATTTCGAAGTGGCGAGATAATACACCGACTCCAGCAGGCTGGTTTTGCCCTGCGCGTTATCACCAAACAACACGATCACGCCCGACGGGATGGGGAGTTCCAGCCGGGCGTAGTTTCTGAAGTTGGTCAATGACAGGTGTGTGATTCGCATGGTCCCACCGCTTGCCGCATGTGGGATGTATTGTAGCAGAGAGAAGCGGAAAGGGGCTAGATATCAACCATGTTTATGGGGCAGCGTCGCATCGCTTCAGGTTGGCAATACAGCGCATCGTTCATAATAATTAGGGTGCTGGTTTTTACTACAACGAAGCCCATGATCGGGCTGTGTCACTCTCAGGATGGTTACCACGATGTCACACAACATACACCGGGACGAGGCGGCAACCCGCGCAATCGCAGCATGGGCAGATGCCACACAGGCACAAGCCCCCGATCCGTTTTCCGCGGCTCGCCAGGTCGTTCGACGGCTGGGGGCAACCGTTGAAGCAGACGAAACAGTAACGTTCGGGTTCTGGCTGCCGGATGCCGCTGACCGTGGCATTGCGCCGGGCGATATCCGGCTGGAACTGCTGCTGCCGCCCGCTGATCTCGACCTGACCGCCGCCGATACCACCCACAATTTTGAACGGCTCCTCCTGCCGCTGACGCCGGGAGGCGATTACCTGTGGGCCGTGGTTGACGGTCTGCCCGTCGGCTCGCGGGATCAGGTTGGCGCGTTCTACTGGCTGCGTAATACCGGGGACAATGCATGGACCACCCGTACCGATCCGCTGGCATGGTCCGTGCCGTATGGTACAAAAGCGCCCTCCGAGGTATACGATATCCAGCGGATGCAGCGTGAACGCCCCGACCGTGCGCACTATCACAACAACCTGATCACTGTACCCGATGCTGATGGCGTGCCGCGCATCCAGGCCCCTGTTAACATCCTGCAAATCCATCCCGGCACGGCCACCGAAGACCGATCACTGGCCGGGCTGGCGCGGGTGTATCGCCGCATCGCGCAGAAGCTGCGGGCCGGGCAGGACCTCTCGCCAACCGAGCAGCATTTCAGCGGCTATGATGCGGTCGAACTGATGCCCATTGAGCCGACCATTGAGTACGAGGCTGGCCCGCTGCTGTGGGAGCCGGTCGAGGACGATGGCACATCCCAGGTGCTGAGGACTCGCCTGCGTCGCCCCTCGATGACCAACTGGGGCTATGATGTGATGCTCGCCGCCTCACCTGCCGTTAACCCCGTCATCCTTGAGACAGCCCGCCCCGATGAACTCATTGACCTGATCGCCGCCCTGCACGCTATGCCCGGCAAACCGATCATGTTTATGGTGGATATCGTCTACGGCCACACCGATAACCAGGCGCTTCCTGTGCTGGCCCCCCAGATCATGGCCGGGCCGAATATGTACGGTCAGAGCCTCGACTATCAGAACCCGGTGACACGCGCCCTGCTGCTTGAGATGCAGCGCCGCAAGAACGATTTCGGTGTCGATGGCGTACGCGTCGATGGGGCGCAGGACTTCAAGTACTGGGACGCCGATCAGGGCGAGATGATCTACGATGATGCCTTCCTCACCGCCATGAACGACGTTGAGCAGCAGGTTGACGGGGTCATCTACCGCCCGTGGATGATCTTCGAGGACGGCAGGCCGTGGCCCCGTGATGACTGGGAACTGGCATCGAGTTACCGCGAGGTGACCAAACAGCATGACAACGTGTGGCAGTGGGGGCCGCTGACCTTCGCCCATAACACGCCGTTCCTGTACACCTTCTGGATCAGCAAGTGGTGGCGCATCCGTGAGATCGCGGCCTTTGGTGACCGCTGGATCACCGGCTGCGCCAACCATGATACCCTGCGACGCGGCACGCAGGTCGCCATTGATGCACGCGTCAACACCTACCTCGGCGAGACGCTGTACGACATCTTCCAGAATGCGTATGATAATGCCGCCTACAAGCTGTTCGATTACGCCATCATGCCCGGCATCCCGATGGACTTCGTCAACGCCTCGCTGCGCGCGCCGTGGGCCTTCATCCGCAATACCGACGACCGCTACGCGATCAAGGTGGTCTCGGAGGAATCGCGCTTCACCTACTGGGCGATGAACGAAACCGTTTTCGCCGAGGCCGACGTATTCACCCGCTTGAAGGCGCTGGGCTTCACCTCGCTGGACGTGCTGCGTCGCTTCATGCGGGCGCTGGATCACGCCGTGCAGTCCACCGACGATACCCTCGACGGCATCGCCGCCGTGCTGAACGCCCATCAGCCTGATTTTGACAGCCTGACCTTCGATGTGCCGGGCCTGAAAGCCGTGGCGCGGGCATGGATGGATGATGTGTACGATTACTGCAACGTCGCACGCTACATTGATGGACAGGACCCCGACCGTGCGCGCTACAATCGCTCCGTCCGTGAGTTCCGGCGGGCGCGTCCATGGCTGATGGAACGGATCGGGACGGGGGATACCTTTGATTACCTGTACCCCACCGAGGGGTCGGTGGTGTTCTACGGTCAGCGCACCGCCCCCGACGGCGGTGAACAGGTGATGTTTGCGGCCAACATGGAGGGCGCCCCGCGTGACGTCCGGCTTGCCGACCTGCCGCTGGATGCCTTCAATGCGAACCGTTGGCAGATCGCGCTGGTCACGCCGGGGTTGACGCTGCCAACTCAGTTTGACCCGGCCTCCGATGTCATCACATTGGAGAACTGCCAGGGCCTTGTGTTGACACGCACCCCGTAAACACAAGGCAAACAGGGGCAACCCCCCATCACGGGGTGCCCCTGTCTGGTGGCTGTACCGGTTCTGGTCCGGTTTTCGTCGTCCGTCTCCCTGTTTGCGTGATGTATCAAAGGGCATGGACGGCACCATCACACGCCATCCGGTCGGCCCGTGTTCAACGTTTATTGGAGAATCTCCGCCTGCCTCGCCAGCACCTCACGCAGCAGTTGGCGCATGGTGTCCAGCACCTCGATAATCACGTCATCGGCCAGCCGGTAGATCACGGCGGTGCCGTCTCGCTCGGTCAGCACCAGTGCCCGCTGACGCAGCACCGTCAGGTGCCTCGACGTGGTCGATTGCGGCATATCCAGCGTCTTTGCCAGGTCTGATACTCGCCGGGGTGACTCATGCAGCGCATACAGAATCTGGATGCGCTTGGGGTCCCCGACTGCGGTACAGATGTTGGCGTGAAGCAGGTTCAGTTCTTCCAGTTGAGGGATGCTCATGGCATACGCCCTTCGCTAATACATCCGGAAAGCCGGATACTTACATACAGTCTATGTGAATTGATGCACAAAGGGGCAGAACCGGCTGTCACAACCGGGTATGACTATTGTCATAAGCTGGAGTACTGGCGGGGGGTATTGATAATAGGGCGTTATCCCTATGAGTTTTTAATAACTCGACTTTATCCATTTTTGAGCAGAGAGCAGGGGCAGATTACGCATAAACCCAGAAATTCGTTCGAAATAGGTGAAGTCTGGGTCAGACTACAGACCCCATCCTATTTATTCGGGTTCCGCGATTGGTGTTGATGTTCCCTATGGTGGCGTTCTGAACAGATACATTATCGTCTCCTGCTGCTGCCGGTAGTTCGAGCGTAAACCCGGGCCGGTCTCGGCTTCTGACCGATGTCTTATGTTCATCATAACTCACTTTCCGTGAGTGTCTACCAAATAGTTAACATTCACAATAGCACAGAACTGAGTTATAATCCTGTCTATGATCAT
>CAYMGV010000163.1:0-5455 GCA_964390105.1 uncultured Anaerolineae bacterium
GCCGCCGTCATGATGCGGCGTACCTGCCGGTCTGAGAGGCCCGTCAGCGTCCCAATGGACCCTGAAGACAAACCGGCCTCAACGCACACATAACGGTGATACAGTACGCTCCAGCGTTGGCGCTCAGCATCATCAGTGCGGAAGTCGGCCTCAAGCGCGGCTGGGTCAAACTCGCGAGGCATGGTTCCCCCGCGTGATGCCGCGTACCGGGTCGTGATGTGCTGGGTCAGCAGGTCGGCTAACAGCACGTCACGAGCCACTCCCGCCCGGTCGATGCGGCGTGCCAGCGCATGTGAAAGCACCCACGCTGTATCATGCAGGGGGCTGTGTCGCAGCGATTCCATGCGGCTGATGCGGTTGAGTGTCTCCCTGAGATCGGCTTCTGTAAAGGCCACAAATGAGGGAAGGGTAGTAGGTGGATTCACGTTAAAAAAATAACCTTAAAATTTTCCTGCTGTTCAGGCACAAAAGGATTTAACTAACCAAATTCTCACCGGAAATCGCCCGGAATCAGTTGCGTCTTCAGGGCCGCTGATTTATGCTAAAGATGCCTCTAGTGCAGGGCGTATTAGGTCTAAGTTACATAACTTCTTAAACTACCCGACAACGGCTGGTCGAGGGAGATGCTGTACCCGGTCTCTATCTTGAACTCAGTCTTTATTTACTATTGTGAGTAAACCCGATGGCGCACCATCCTTACATAGCCATTGAGGGTGTGATTGGTGTTGGTAAAACCACTCTTGCCCGGCTTCTGCAACCCGAATTAGGCGGCGAGATCGTCCTGGAAGTTTTTGAGGAGAATCCCTTTCTCTCTGACTTCTATGGCGACCGGGCACGTTATGCTTTTCAAACGCAGCTATTCTTCCTGCTTAGCCGCTACCGTCAGCAGATCAGCCTGCTGCCCGAAGCCCTGCGACGCGGCCTGATGATCTCCGATTACACCTTTGAGAAGGACCGCCTGTTTGCCCAGCAGAATCTTTCCGGTGACGAACTCATGGTATATGAGCGCGTGTACAGCGCGCTGGATGAGCGCGTTCGTAAACCGGATATGCTGGTTTATCTTAAGGCCGATCTTAACGTATTGATGGGGCGCATTGCCATGCGAGACCGCCCTTATGAACGAAATATGGACCCGACGTATATCGATCAACTGCGCATGGCCTATGATGAGTTCGTGGCTGAATACGATGGCCCCAAGTTCGTTATCGACACCAATACCCTTAATATCGTCCATAACCCGTCTCACCTCGAAAGTGTGATCGAGCGCATCAAAAGCGCTCTCCGCTTTGGCACATACCAGGGGCAGCTTCCCGGTGTGGACCTCGGCGAGACGCCTGCCCCCGATGAAGTCCTGGAAGAACTCGAAGGGGGTGCCCGCCGCCTGAGGGATTTCCAGCACTTTCATGTTTCACTGGATGCAGAAAAAGGCTTCTCCCCTGATCCGTATCAGAACTTCATTGGGCTCAGCGAGGAGATCGGAGAGCTGGCACACATCCTCAAATTGATCGGCTCCCAGGAGGACCGCCTCCGGCTCGAAGGCGTCGCCACGCAGCTTGCCCAGCAGCAGGCCATCTCCACCCACCGCGACGCCATGCAGGATGAGCTGGCTGACTGCCTCGCTTATCTGCTCAAACTCAGCAATTACGCCGGGATCGACCTTGAACAGGCCTATCTCGACAAGATGGACATCAACACACACCGGCTCTGGAAAGACGGGCGCATCGTGGAGGGACAGTCATGACGACAGCAGCGGGAAAACACTTTGTAGCAGTAGCGGGGAATGTCGGGGTTGGCAAGAGCAGTCTGACAGCCCTCCTGACCGAGCGACTCGGCTGGAAGCCGTTCTTTGAGGCCTTTGAGGACAACCCCTACCTCTCCGACTTCTACACCGATATGCAGTCGTGGAGCTTCCACTCACAGATTTACTTCCTTTCCAAGCGGCTCAAGCATCACCGCAAGCTCATGGAGCATCCTACCTCCGTCATCCAGGATCGCAGTGTTTATGAAGATGCCGAAATCTTCGCACGGAACCTGTACAAGCAGGGCAACATGAGCAAGCGCGATTACCGCACCTACCGTGACCTGTACAAGGCCACCGTCAAGCTGCTGCCTCCGCCCGACCTGATCATTTACCTGCGTGCTTCCGTCGATACGCTGGTGGACCGTATCCACGTACGGGGCCGTGCGTTCGAGCAGGATATCGACCCTAAGTACCTCACCAGGCTCAATGAGCTGTATGAGGAATGGATCGATAAGTTCACGCTGGCCCCGGTGCTGATCGTCCCTGCTGATGACCTTGATTTCGTGGCACACAGCACCCACCTTGACCTGATCACAGCGAAGATCGAGGACAAGCTGGCCGGTAAGGATGAGGTCCGTTTCCGCACCGAGGAGATCGCCCGCCTGCGCCAGGAACTGGCCGCCTTTGCCTCCCAGCCCACCAGCGGCGACTAAGCGATACGCCACCAGAATAGACAAGGCCGCCTCGATTTGAGGCGGCCTTTTTGTTTTTCTACCAGGACTTACGCAGTGGCTCCCAGCCTGATGCCTGACGTCTACCCCGGCACCTCGTAGTCATACCCGATGATGATCTCCACGTCGTATTCGGCGTTGTCCCCTCCCGACTCCACCAGTGTCAGCGGCAGGCCGAGAAGCTGCGCCATGTACTGTGCCGAGGCTTCCTTGCCGTTATAGGCCGTGATCACCGAGGTCTCATAGTCAAGGGTATCCGCGTTGGCAAAGCCCACTACCTCGAAACCCTCAAACGCGATGCGCTCGGCGGTCTCGGTCGCAAGGCCCGACTGGTTCGTCCCGTTCAGCACACGGATGCGGGGAACCTCGGCTGTGGCCTGCTCCGCCAGCCGCCCCGTGGCCGGGTCACAGACACCGGTGCCGTTCTCAATATCGAGGATCAACTCACGAATGTTATCACGCAGCGGGACGAGAATCTGGCTTGAATCTTCCAAAATGCGCGGGTCCACATACGGCCCGTTGATCACAGCCCCGCAGATGTTCGCCTCGTTGATCTCGGTCGCCAGCCGCGCCAGGTCCACGATCTGCTGGAGCGAGAGGTTGGTCTCGATGCCATCCGCCACCTTGTTGTACAACTGCGGCGCGCGAGCGATGATCGAGGCCAACTGCCCGGTGCTCAGCACATGGTCCCGTACTGCATAGATGACGGCCTGCTGACGCTGCGCCCGGTCGAAGTCACCGCCATAGGTGGCGCGCGTGCGCGCATACTTGAGCAGCGTTTCACTGTCGAGGCAGTGTTCACCTGCCTCAAGATAGAAGGGGTCGTAACCGTAGCCATCCAGCGCGGGATAATCGGGATCGTCGATGGTTTCGGGCACCGTGATCGGCACACAGCCCAGCTCATCGATCACGCCGAGGAAGGCCTGGAAATTGATCGTCACGAAGTAATCCACGTCTATACCGAGGTTGTAGCGAACCGTCTCCATCGCCAGACCCGGCCCGCCAAAGCCCGGGTATTGGTCGGCATCGCCACGGAAGTTGGCTGTATTGACGCGATCTGATATACCGTAGCCGGGAATTTCCACCCACAGGTCGCGCGGAATCGACAACATGGCCGCGCGCCCTGATTCGGGATCGACCGTAAAGAGGATCATGGTATCGGTGCGGAACGGCCCGGTCTCGGATTCACGTTCGTCGATGCCAAGCAGCAGGATCGTGACGCGCCCTTCGCGCCATTCACGCACTTCGATCACCTCGCTTGCCGGGTCTGATGGATCGTCCGCGCCCTGCCCGCCCGTGAAAGACGGATCAGCCGGGTTGCTGGCACCCAGCGGCGCATCGGCCACGAGGCCGCGCACCGTGCTAAAGGTGAAAAAACTGGCAGCCACCACCACGACCATAAACACCACTAATCCGACATATACCTGCCAGCCGAACGCAGCGCGGTTGTCCGAGGCGGGGGGCCGCATCTGTTGATATCCCATGTAAGCCTGTCTCTACGCAATCCACGCACAAAAAATAACCCGCGTAACGCTCGCGCCGATGATGCGCTCAGACCTGTTACGCGGGCTGGATTATATAGCAAGCGCCATTATGGGCGCGAAAAATAAACCAGTTGATTGCCCGTCGTGACGTACACGAATGCCGGGTCATCAAGGCTGTATACCCCGGAGATGGCTTCGAACTGCGTGTTCCCATCATCTTTGTAATTGGCGAGGAAGATGCCATTCAGCGATGTACTGTACAGCCGTGATCCGCCCGCATCGGCAATGAACAGCGCACGGTCAAACAGGCTGACGTTGAGGTGCATCCCGGTGGGCCGCGCCAATGGCTGTGGCAGCCCCTGGAAATCGAAGGCATCTGGCCTGCCGAAGAAATACTTCGAAAGCTGGCCGCTGGCATGCAGCACGTAGATGTTGCCGTTACTGTCGATCTGCATATCAACCGCATCACTCAGGTCGGGGACCACGTCAGTGAAGTAGCGCTGTGGCGTACTGGCATACGAATCGGTTCCTGCCTCGTAACGCCAGATTTCATTGGCCCCCGCGTCCAGCACATAAAGGTCGCGGTCATAAATGGCGATAGCACGCGGATCGCCCCACGCCTCGAAGCCGGGCAGCAGCGTCGCAGTGACATCCCAGCTTGGTGAGTAGGTGATCAGCAGGCCGTTGCGAGAGAGCGTCGCCAGCACGTTGCGCGTGGGCACGCCGCCGTCCTCCATCCATGCCAGGTCGATCAGGCCACCCACAACCTGATTATTGATCTGCTCACCCTGCCGCGCGATGATCTCCGATTCCCGGTTAACGAGTACCTGCCCGGCCTCGTCGAGGTCTTCCCGGTACAGGATGTCATTGGTCGTATCGATGACATACAGGTTCAACCCATTGATCACCGGGCCACGCAGAAAGGCCCCCGGCTGATAGGTGCGCAGCAGCACCGGGCTGACGCGCGTCACCGAGTCATAGGCATCCAGCGCCTCGATGGACTGTTGGCGCAGGGCGTTGACCGTATCGCTGTGCTCGCGCAGGTCGCCCGCCTGATCCAGCAAGAACAGCGATGTCTCGTAATGCGGCCTTGATTCAGCCTGATCAGCCCCGGCCTGCGCCATCTCGATCTCGGCCTGCGCCTGCCGCACCAGTTGATCATACTGTGAGGTGGCCCCGCGCACGCGGTACACGGCTGAGGTCGTCAATGCGAACAGCCCAGCCACCGCCACCGCAATCGCGACCTGGGCGGCGGGTGGCAGGTTCAGCGCGTCCTCAAACGGGTTATCGTCCTCCTCGCGCTCGATGCGGCGTCCCATCACGGAGCGTATACCGCCCAGCATCTTTGCTAGCCCAAGAGCTGCACCGCTGCCCGCCTTCTGGATCAGCGAGGGTTCCTTCCGGGCAGGTTCTTCGTCCTCATCGGGGGTCAGTATGGCCCCTTCATCAACCTGCGCGGCAAGGGCTGGCGATGGTGCCGTTCGCGGGGCACCGCGCCC
>CAYMGV010000164.1:0-5439 GCA_964390105.1 uncultured Anaerolineae bacterium
GTGGCAGTGAGCAGCAGAACCTCGGCCAGGGCAGCGGTGGCGCGGGCCGTGGTGAGGGCGAAGGCGAGGCACAGGGCGGCCCGGCTGGTGATATGAGTACCGATAACGGCGCGGGCGACGGCGGCGAGACGGACTTCGAGGAGCTGTTTGCGCCGCAGCGTGTGGGTGGTGAAGGCGGGGATCAGGTTGATGTGCCGGGTAACCCCGACCCCGGCCTGCCGACTGGCGTCGAGGGCGATTTTGTCAATAACCCGGATGGCAGTTCGACGGTACCCTATAATGAGGTCTACGGTGATTACGCCGGGCAGGCCAACGAAGCGCTTGAAAGTGGCTACGTGCCGCTGGGCCTGCGGGATTTGGTGCGGGATTATTTCACCAACCTGGACCCGGCAAATTAGCGATTAGCTGTTAGCCGGTATCAATTGAGTAAATGATGCAGCGGATGCAGCGAATCATCATTCCGCAGACTCCAGCATTGCCCTCAATCCGGGAGTCTTCATACTTGTAAACCAACAAACCTGTATCTTTTGAATCACATGGGCGGTACACAATGACGCTATCCACACTACCTGAATTGAGCGCGGATGAGTTCCGGGCGGCTGCCGCCGCGATAGAGGCGCAGGTCGGCGAGGTGATCGTTGGGCAGCATGAGGTGATCCGGCTGACGCTGATCGGCATTATCTCCGGTGGGCATGTGCTGCTGGAAGGCGTGCCGGGGCTGGGTAAAACCATGCTGATCCGCACGCTGGCCGATGTGCTGGACCTCGACTTCAGCCGCGTGCAGTTCACGCCGGACCTGATGCCCGCCGACATCACCGGGACGGACATCCTCGAAGATACCGAGGATGGGCGCAAGGCGCGTATCTTCCAACCCGGCCCAATCTTCGCCAACCTCATCCTCGCCGATGAGATCAACCGTGCCACGCCCAAGACGCAGTCGGCGCTGCTGGAGGCCATGCAGGAGAAATCCGTGACGGTGGCGAACCAGACCTATCAACTTGACCTGCCGTTCTTCGTGCTGGCAACGCAGAACCCGCTGGAGATGGAAGGCACCTATCCGCTGCCGGAAGCCCAGCTTGACCGCTTCATGTTCAAGGTCGATGTGAAGTTCCCGACGGCGGGTGACCTTGTCGAAATCCTGGACCGTACGACGGGGTCACACCGGGCGGTGGCATCCTTTGCCGCGGATGGACACACCATCCTGCGCATGGGGGCACTGGCGCGGCAGGTGCCGATCCCGTCGCATGTGAGCGAATACGTGGCGCGGCTGGTGGTGGCGACTCACCCGGAGGGCAGCCCTGCGGAGAGGGTCGCACAGTATGTGCGCTACGGGTCAAGCCCACGCGGGGCACAGGCGCTGATCCTCGGTGCGAAGGCCCATGCGCTGCTGGATGGGCGCTACAACGTCGCGTTCGATGACGTGCAGGCGGTGGCGGGCCAGTCGGCGCCGGCGTGGCGAGAAGGTGGCGGCTGCGGCGCTGCGTCACCGGTTGATCCTGAACTTCGAGGCACAGGCGGACGGGGTCGGTGCGGATGCGGTGATCGCGGATCTGCTGGCTGCTGTGCCGCAGAAAGGGTAGGAAGATGTCCGTGTCGTTGGTGCTGTTACTGTTGATCGCCTGTGGGGTGGGCCTGGTGCTGCTGGCCGCAGGTGCGGTTGTCTTCTTCCTGCTGCTGCCTGCCATCCGTGAGCGGCAGGGCCATGAGGATTGAGCCATGACGACCTGGAATGTACTGGTGTTCATCAGTGCGCCGCTGCTTATCGTGGGGGGCGTGGTTCTGCTGGCCGCGCTCGATAAGAAGAAGCGGGATAAGCAGCAGGGGAAGTAGTTGGGGTATGGTGCGTGTTATTGATCGCGAAACAAACGGAAGTGTACGGGTATGATCGTCCCCACATGGGCGATCTGGATTGCGTATGCGCTGGTGGGGATCACGATCCTCGTTACGCTGTATACGGTATTCGATGTGATTCGGCGCAACCGTGGGGATGGGGGAGAGTGATCTATGGTTCCGGTTCCATCGTTTGGTGTGGCGGAAGTGCTGCTGATTGTTGGCGTGATCGGCGTTGGCCTGCTGGCGCTGGCGGCGCTGGGCGTGGCGATCTGGTGGGTAAGCCGTAACAAGGGATAGGTACGAGGACCAGATGACGGATCGGTTGTTTGATGAATCAACGCTGCGCAAGCTGGAACAGCTCCGGCTGATCGCGCATAAGGTGCGGGCAGGCGTCATGAAGGGGGACCGGCGCAGCGTCAAGCGCGGCACCTCGATTGAGTTTGCCGATTACCGCGATTACACGCGCGGCGATGACCTGCGGCGGTTGGACTGGAACGTTTACGCGCGGCTGGATCGACCGTTCATCAAGCTGCTGGAGGAGGAGGAGGACCTCACCGTCCACATCCTGATCGATGCCTCCAAATCGATGGATTGGCCGGAAGACGGCGACCCGGACTGGATGAAGTTCAACTATGCGCGGCGGCTGGCGGGGGCACTGGCTCACATCGGGTTGGCTGCCGGGGACCGCGTGACGCTGGCCGCCCTGAAAGATGGCCGCGTTGCGGGCCGTTGGGGGCCGTCACGGGGGCGGCAGGGCACGCTGCAACTGCTCGACTGGCTCGAAGGGCTGACTCCATCGGGTGAGACGGACCTGAACGCCGCCCTCAGTGATTACGGGCTGCGCGGGGGCAGGCCGGGGCTGGCACTGATCATCAGTGACCTGCTGACGGGATCGGGCTATGCCGACGGCCTGAGTGCCTTACAGGGGCGCGGCTATGAGGTCGGTTTGCTGCATGTGCTTTCCCCCGATGAGATCAACCCGGCCATGGCTGGCGACCTGCGGCTGATCGACAGTGAGACGGGGCAGGCACAGGACGTCACCATCGATGGGGCCATGCGTGACCTGTACATCCGCAGGCTGAAGGAATGGCGTGAGGAGATCGCGCGGCATACGCTGGCGCGTGACGTGCATTATGTGACGGTCGATACCGAAACGCCGTGGGAACAGGTGATCCTGAACACGATGCGGCGGGCGGGCGTTGTGCGATAGGTTACTCATCGCCAAGTGCGTCGAAGACCCTGGGGGCGATCAGCCAGATCAACTGGCCTTCGATGGGGGAAGCCCAGCCCACCACATCGACGCGGGCGAGGCCGCCCTTCTTCATCACGACATCGCCGCCGCTGAGGTCGCCGACGACCTCAGCGAAGCTGGGATTATGGCCGACGAACATCACTTCGTCGTCCTCATTGTGGGTGTTTACCAGTGTTTCGACATCCTCCAGTTCAAAAGAGAAGTCGAGGCGGTCGGTAATGGTGACATCCCTGCCCAGCACATCCGCGACGATCTCGGCGGTTTCCTTCGCGCGCAGGCGCGGGCTGCTGTAGATGGCAGTGGGTTTGCTGCCCAGCCGCAGCATGACCTGGGCAGCAGTGGCGGTGCGGCGTTTGCCGCGTTCGGTGAGGCGGCGGTCGAAGTCGTTGAAGGTGCCGCCTTCAGCTTCAGCGTGACGCAGGAAGTACAGTTTCATGGGGGTTCTCCGATCCTCAGATATACCAAGGATACCCTGAACCCCTGCGATTGAAAACGGGCACCCATAGCAATGGGGGTTCCGCTGGTTTATCCTTAGTCAACGAATGAATAGTGCAATATTGTGGAGTGTTCAATGCTAGTGACTTTAGTGCGCTGTAAGCTGCACCTGGCCCGTGTGACCGATGCAGACCTGCGCTATGTGGGTTCGATTACCATTGACAGTGACCTGATGGACGCCGCGGGGATGTACCCGTGGGAGAAGGTGCTGATCGTCGATGTGGATAACGGTGCCCGCTTTGAGACCTACACCATCCCCGGTGAGCGCGGCAGCGGTGTGATCCAGCTCAACGGGGCGGCGGCGCGGCTGGTGGCCGTCGGTGACCAGGTGATCGTGATGGCCTTTTCGCAGGTCGAGGCACCACCGCCGGAGGGCTGGGAGCCGCGCGTGATCCTGCTGAATGAGAAGAACGAGATCGACGAGGTGCTGAGTGAAGGACACTTCGGCGAGGGGTAACCACTGATAGGGGGGTCCCGTGGGGTTTTTGGCTCCTGCCTTTGCGGCACTGGCGGCGCTGGCCGTCCCGATCATCATCATGTATATGCTGCGGCTGCGGCGGCGCGAGGTGCCGGTCAGCAGTACGCTGCTGTGGCAGCGCCTCATGCAGGACCGCGAGGCCAACATGCCGTGGCAGAAGCTGCGTCGAAACCTGCTGCTGCTGCTGCAACTTCTGATCCTCGCCCTGCTGGTGCTGGCGCTGATGCGGCCCTTCCTGCCCGTGCCCAGCGCGGCGGCGGGCAGCGTGGCGCTGGTGATTGACGCCTCGGCAAGCATGAGCGCCAGCGACGGCGGCGGTGGAACGCGCTATGAACGGGCGCTCGACCTTGCTCGTGCGGGGGTCTCGGACCTGCCCGCCGGTGAGGTGATGACTATTATCAACGCGGGGCCGTCGCCGGAAGTGCTGACGCCCGCCACCGGAGATCGAGCTGCGCTGCGTGAGGCATTGAGCCGGGCGCAGCCGTCACAGGCCGAAACGGACTGGGAAGCGGCGCTGGCGCTGGCCGGGGCCAGCATCGCGGGGCGTGAGGATGCCGCCATTGTGGTGATCTCGGATGGTGGGCTGCCGGGCGATCTGCCCCAGTTACCCGGTGAGCTGCGCTATCTGCCCGTCGGTGCTGAATCGAGTAACCTGGCCGTGAGTGCGCTGGCGGTGCGTTCACTCAATGGCGAGCCGCAGGTGTTTGCAGCCGTGACCAACTACGGTGATGAAGCCGCTGAGACGATCCTGGGCATTACAGTAGCGGGCGAGGTGATCGCGGCGGAACGGCTGAGCGTGGCCGCTGGCGACACGGTCAGCCTGACCGTAACCGACCTGCCGCCTGATACGCAGGTGATCGAGGCCGACCTGAGCGCTCCCGCCGGGACGGACAGCGGCGACGTGCTGCCCCTTGATGATCACGCGGTGGCCGTCTATACGCCGCCCGCATCGGGGGAGGTGCTGCTCGTTACAGGGGGTAACCTGTTCCTTGAGGAACTGTTCGTTGCCATCCCGACCCTGACGGTCTACCGTGCGGCGGTCGATGAGATTCCGGATCGCGAGTTTGACCTGATCGTATTTGACGGCGTGCTGCCCGATGACCTGCCGCAGACTAACCTGCTGTTAATCAACCCGCCGGGATCGACCGGGTTGTTCAGCGTCGGGGAGACGTTCACGGATACGCGGGTGGTACGTCAGGTCGATGACGCGATCCTCTCCTTTGTCGATTTCAGCACGATAGCGATCCGTGAGGCCCGCTCAATACAGGCGGCGGGATGGGCTGCCTCGCTGGTGCAGGCCGAAGGCGGGCCGCTGCTGCTGGCGGGCACCCAGCAGGGCCGCCGCGTGGCGATCATTCCGTTTGACCTGCGGGCCTCGGAC
>CAYMGV010000165.1:0-5315 GCA_964390105.1 uncultured Anaerolineae bacterium
GCCCGCCACGCGCGGCTCACGCTCCGGGGCAGCGATGGAGTAGGTCAGCTCATCGATATGCAGGATGGCGCGTCCCCCGGTCAGGCGGCGCACAATATCCCAGCCATGATCCCCCAGCCGCGTGAAGTCCACATCGGCGGCAGGCTGGGCAAAGCCCAGTGACAGGCAGGGCGGCTCCCAGCGATAATAACGCAGGGTGGGCGGCTGTTCGCCAGCCCCCACCGCCTCGGCGATGGCCTCATCCAGCGCCATGTTCCACGGTCCCGTCATGGGTGGCGTCTCGATCAGCCGCCATGTCGTGTGTTTATACGAGTCAGAGGTGGTATGATGGAACTGCGCCATAGCGAATACCGTCCTTACTGGGTGTACATATCGATTGTAGTATGGGCGACTGTAACGGAATGATCAAGCGGATTAACACAGGGTATGAGTAAAAAGATACGTATCAAAGCACCGCAGACCGGCGGCGGTGGCATGGGAACTACACTGGGAATGGCGGGGCTGTTTGCAGGTACGCTGATCCTGGGGCTGACGGTGGCGCTGTTCATGCGGCTGCTGCTGAATAACGACGCCTTTAACCCCTTCGCTGAGGCAAACGCCGGTCTCATCACGGCGACGCCGTTTGCTACGCCCAACCCGGAGTTTCAGGCTGAATCGCTGGGGAACGGCAGCCTCGGTGAGCCGTGGGGCGGGACTGAACGGGTGACGATCCTGCTGATGGGCGCTGACACGCGCCCCGGTGAGGACAGCGTTTCACGCCCACGCAGTGATACCATGATCCTGCTAATGGTGGACCCCGAAGACAACGTCGCCAGCATGCTGTCGATCCCGCGTGACCTGTTTGTGGATATACCGGGGTATGGCTTGCAGCGTATCAATACAGCCTATGTATGGGGCGGCCCTGACCTTGCGATTTCGACTGTGCAGTACAACTTCGGAGTGTATGTCAACCATTACGTGATGGTCGAGTTTGACGTGTTCACCACCGTAGTCGATGAGATCGGCGGGATCGATATCTATGTACCGCAGCCGATCTACGACGCCCGCTACCCGACGATGGACTACGGCTACGAGGTCTTTCAACTCAACTCCGGCTTCCAACACCTCGATGGCACAACGGCGCTGAAATACGCCCGCACGCGCCACGGCAACAGCGACTTTGACCGCGCACAGCGTCAGCAGGATGTGCTGTTTGCCATCCGTGACCGTGTGCTGGATGCCGATATGCTGCCTGCACTGCTCAGACGGGCACCGTCGATCTACGCGGCGGTTTCGGATGGGGTAACCACCGACCTGACCCTCGACCAGATGACCAGCCTCGCGCTGCTGGTGCAGGACATCCCACGAGAGAACATCCGCAGCGGCGTGATTGATGCCAACTACACCATGGACTACTTCACTGAGACCGGGGCACAGGTGCTGATCCCGCGTCGCGACCTGATCGGGCCGTACCTCTCGACGGTGTTCTGGCTGGATTAGCAAAGGGGGCACAATGGCAAGCAATGACTATGATCAGATGTCGCTGTTCCCGGAGGAGCCAGCAACAGATGACGATCAGCCCGACCCACTGACCAAACTCACGCCGCTTGACGATGTCATCGGCATTTATGCCGAGAACCTGCGACGCGAGGGATCATCGATCCACACCATCAAAGCCTTCCGCAGCGATCTTAACCTGCTGGCCTCATGGGCCGGGGTCGAGCGTGCGGTGGGCAGCTTCGGCACCGAGGACCTCAACCGCTTCCTGCACTGGATGCTGACTGAGCGGGATCGCCCGTGCAGCCCCAAGACCTACGCGCGGCGCGTCACGACGCTGAAGCACTTCTTCAGCTATCTCAAAACACTGGATGTGATCACCCATGACCCGGCAGCGGCGGTGATCCAGAGACCGGTCAGGAGCGCGCTGCCCGTCACGCTGCTGGATGGTGAGATCGAGCGTGTGCTGGCCGTCACCGAGCGCATCAGAACCGATGTCAGCAGCCCGGATGCGCGTCCGCACATGCTGGTGCTGCTGGTGCTGGGAACCGGGATCAAAAAGAGCGAGGTGATGAACATCCGCCCGGATGACATCCTGATCCGTGAGCCGGACCCGCCCCAACTGTGGGTGAAATACGCCAGCCCCAAGATGCGTTACAAGGAGCGCAAGGTCGCGCTCGACCCGGCCTGGCTGCCCGTGTACGAGGAGTATATGGCACAGCGTCAGCCACCGGATACCCTCTTTGACTGCACCCCGCGTAATCTTGAGTATGTGCTGCGCGATGTAGCGGCGGCGGCATCACTGCCGCGCAGGAAGCTCTCCTTTGAGAGCCTGCGCTGGACCAGCGCCATCCGTGATTACGAGGGTGGCATGGACCCCGACAAACTGCGCGAGAAGATGGGCCTGAGCCGCATCTCATGGCGCGAAACCAGCGCCAAACTGGCCGAACTTAAAGAGCAGCGTAAGGGGGATTAGCCCGTGATGCGGCAGGCCAGCCCCTTGAGGTAGTGCCCTTCCGGGAAGGTCAATGCAACGGGATGGTCAGAGGGCTGGTTGAACCAGCCTACGATCTGCGCCGTTACATCCGCATCGATACTCGCACCGAACACCACCTTCTGGAACAGATCCGGGCTGACGAGGCCGGAGCAGGAGAAGGTCAGCAGCAGGCCGCCGGGGTTCAGCAGGCTAAAGGCCAGCAGGTTGATATCCTTGTAACCCCGCGTAGCGGCATCAACCTGGCGGCTGCTATGCGCGAACTTGGGCGGATCGAGGATGATCAGGTCAAACGTGCGATCCTCGTCACGATACGTGCGTAACTGTTCGAACACATCGGCCACCACGGTTTCATACGGCACATCTTCCACATTATTCAACCGCATCGTTTCACGGCTGATTTCGATGCTGGGTTCGCTCGAATCAACCACCGTAATCTCGGCAGCCCCGTTCAGGGCGGCACATGCAGCAAAGGCCCCCGTATAGGAGAAGCAGTTCAGAATCGATTTCCCGGCCACCTCCGGGCTGGTGCGCAGCCAGTCACGCGCCTCCCGCTGATCGAGGTAAAAGCCGGTTTTGTGGCCGTGCAGTACATCGACCGGGTACAGCACGCCGTATTCGCTGACGGTCAGCGGCATATCCGGCAGATCACCGTACATCACGCCCACCGAATCGGGCAAGCCTTCCTTGCCGCGTGCGTCGGTGTCGCTGCGCTCCACCACCGCGACGGGGTTCAGCAGCGCCACCAGTGCCTCGACGATGACCTCTTTATTGACCTCTATGCCCATCGTCAGCGCCTGCATCACGAGTACGTCACCGTAGCGATCCACGATCAAACCGGGCAGGCCGTCGTTCTCGGCATTGACGAGGCGATAGGTGTTGGTATCCTCGCGCGCGGCCAATTCCGTCCGCCCGCTGATGGCCTGCGCCAGCCGGATGCGCCACCATGCCGGGCCGATGGCCTCGGTCTGATCCCATGTCAGCACACGCGCCACGATCTGGGACTGGCGGTTCACGTAGCCCCGCGCCAGAAACCCGCCATCCTGCCCGCGAATCTCCAGCACGTCGCCGGGTTCTATGCCCTCAAAATTACTGCGCGTCGTATCCACCGCCCCCGAAAACACCCACGGATGCCCGTTCAGCAGCGGCTTCTCGCGGCCCTTCTTCAAAATCATGATGCCCGGCTTTGCCATGTCTTTTCCTTTTATGAGGGCGCTGCCCCCAAACCCCCGGCAGGAGGCACCGCCTCCTGCACCTGGGTAATTTATTTGTTCTTAACTATCGATTTGATTACCCTATCCGTCGGGTGTTCCCCTCCCTCCGAGAGAACAGCGTTAGCTGTGCGAACAGTGGGGTCAGATATCCACTTTACGGATATCTGCGGGGTTCAGGGGTGGGGGCTGCAGAGGTCCAGCAGCCCCGCCTCATCGATGACGGGCACGGCGAGGCTCTGCGCCTTATCGAGCTTGCTGCCCGCCGACTCCCCGGCGACCACGTAATTCGTCTTTTTGCTGACACTCCCTGTCACCCTGCCACCATGCGATTCGATCAGGGCTTTGGCCTCGTCACGGGTCATGGTGGGCAGATTGCCGGTCAGTACGAAGGTCAGCCCTTCAAGAGCGTTGGAGGCCTGTGTATCTTCCGGTGGGGTCATCTCGACTCCGCCCGCCCGGAGCTTCTCAACCAGCGTACGGTTACGCTCTTGCGCGAAGAATTCCACGATGGAGGCGGCGGTGTGCGGCCCCATGCCGTGAATCGCCTCAATGGCCTCGACCGGGGCATCCGCCAGGGCTTCAAGGGACTTGAAATGATCCAGCAGCAGGACGGCCACGGTGTTCCCCACGCCGGGGATACCCAGCGCGGTCAGCACCCGTGGCAGGGGGCGCGGGCGGCTGGCATCGATAGAGGCCAGCAGATTATCGGCCTTCTTCTCCGCGAAGCCCGCCAGACCCAGCAGGTCATCCCGATCCAGGGTGTACAGGTCGGCCACATCATGGATCAGCCCGGCATTGACCAACTGCCTTACGATGCGCTCACCGAGGCCGTCGATGTCCATCGCCCCGCGTGATACAAAATACTCAATGGCACGTACCAGCCGTTCGGGGCAGCCCGGGTTGGAGCAGTAAAACGCGACTTCGCCTTCCGCCCGCACGATGGGGTATCCGCAGAAGGGGCAGCCCTCCGGCGGGTTGATGGGATACTCATCGCCCGTGCGCAGATCGATCATCGGGCCGATTACATACGGGATCACGTCACCGGAGCGTTTGACGATCACCGTATCACCGATGCGGATATCCTTCATGGCAATATCATCGAAGTTGTGCAGCGTGGCCTGTCTGACTGTCACGCCGCCGACCTCCACGGGATCGAGGATTGCATAGGGGGAGAGTACGCCGGTGCGCCCCACGTTGACGCCGACCTCAAGTAGTTTGGTGGCGACTTCCTGCGCCGGGAACTTAAACGCAGCCGCCGCGCGGGGGTCTTTGCCCACCACGCCCAACTCATTGTAAACGGCGTGGCTGTTGACCTTGATCACCAGCCCGTCGATCTCAAAATCAAGCGTGCCGCGCCGGTCGATCCAGCCGTCAAGGTAAGCGATCACGTCTTCGAGATCGGAAAAATACGCGGAATACTCCAGCATGACCGGGAAACCGAGGGCATGGAGAAAATGCAGTGTCTCCCACTGATCCGCAGGAATGACGCCATCGGCATCAAGGATTTGATACAGTGCCACATCAAGCGGACGCGATGCGGTAATGGCCGAATCGAGCTGGCGCAGCGTGCCCGCCGCGGTGTTGCGCGGGTTGACGAAGGGAGCCTCGCCCTCATCGATGCGGCGCTGGTT
>CAYMGV010000166.1:0-5250 GCA_964390105.1 uncultured Anaerolineae bacterium
TTTGAGGTGATTACGGTTGCGCCGACGCTTGGTCCGCCGACCGATACCCCCACCGACACCCCCCCACCCACCGGGATGATCGGGGCTGATGGGCTGGCTGACTGCGTCGCGCCGAGTGATGACACACCGGCGACCGTCCCTGCCTATGCCGACCTGACCGACCGCGCCGCCGACTGGCTCAACGCCGGGATCGCGCCGGGAGCTATCGAGGATACCCTGCGTGATCTCGGCTGGATCGACGTGGTGGACCCGCCCATCGGCGGCCTGCGTCCACTCGATGCCGACGGCGACGGCGTGCGTGATATCGCCATGCTGACCTTCGACCCTGGCGCTGCTGAGTCGGTGTTTGGCCCGCCCGGCGATGCCGTGCTGTATGCCTGCATCGAGGGAGGGTATCAGATCGCCGGGCGCTTCATCTCGGCGGAAGCCGAGGAACGGCTGTACGATGTGCAGATCGCGGACATCACCGGGGACGGGGCCGACGACCTGCTGTTCGTAACGCAGTTCTGTGGTGCGCATACCTGCTATTACACCCTCTACCCCGATCAGTACGCGGACCGCGATCTCAGGCCTCTGCCGTGGGACGAGCGCTTCGAGACGGCGGTCTCATGGCCGTATTCCGAGACCATGCTGGCCGATACCGACGGCGACGGCAGCGCCGAGATCGTGGTCGATACCGGCCTGATCGGATCGGTGGGGGCCGGGCCACAGCGCACTTTCCACATCGTCTATCACTGGGACGGTGAGGCGCTGGTCGAGGCCAGCCGTGAGGTCACCTCATCGGAGCACATGATCCACGTCGTCAATGATGCTGATGACCGGTTCGATGCCGGGGATTACGGCGGTGCGCTGGCACTTTACCAGCGGGCACTGGATGCCCCCGACCTCGACCGGGACCCGGGGTTCCCGTACCCCGGCTGGGCCGATGACCTCGCCGGGTACAGTGAGATGAAGAAGATGCTGGCCTACCTCGCGATCAATGCCGGGCCGGAGGCGCTCGACCAGTACAACCTGATCCAGCTTCGCTACGACAACACCGTTTATTCGGGCTATGCGTACCTGTTCTGGAACGCCTATCAGCAGGCCAACTCGATCGCGCAGGGCTGTGATGCCATGCTCGATCAGGTCACATCTGATGTGGATGCCGCCGGGCTGCCGCTCAACCAGTACGGCTACGCCAACCGCTACTACGAGGTCGAGGATATGTGCCCGTTTTAGAAGGGGTCAGAGGTCAGAGGCCAGGATTTGAATCCAGCCCTTTCATATCGCTCCGAATCAAAACCGCCGGTTTGATCTGAGAATCACCGGCGGTTTATCTTTTCCTGGCGCTTGACGCCTGGAACCTGAAGCCTAACTGTCCCCTGGCCGCTGCCCCCTGGCCTCTCTTTCCTGTTCCTGCTGCTCGATCACATCCTCGATGCCCAGGTCGGCGCGGGCAAAGACCCCGGTGGAGAAGCGCGGGGTGGCCTGCGTATCCTCCAGCGCGTCGAGATCAGGCCGCGCATACGACCCCGTATCGACGGGCGGCGCGGGCAGCCCGGCCTCGCGGCGGCGCTTGCGCAGGGCCTCCAGTTCGGCCTCATCGCGCTTGTAATCGGGATGTTCGATTAACTGCTCGATGTGGACGGCACGCGCCAGCAGCGCCTCGGCCTCCTGCAGGAAGCCCTTACGCTCGTACAAGCGTCCGAGGTTATAGGCCGTCAGGGCCTCACCGGGGCGGTCACCGGCTTCCTGCCGCAGCCGCAGCGCCCACTCGTAATAGGCCACGGCCCGCTCATCCTGCCCGTTGGCTTCCAGCGCCAGCGCCAGCGCATGCCGTGACGCCGCCTCCCCCGGTTTGTCCTTGATTCCCGTGCGCAGCCTGATGGCCGCTTCGTGTGATTGGCACGCCGCCTTGATCTCCCCCAGCCTGCGCTGTGCCATACCGATCAGATCGAGCGTGTCGGCCTCCGCTTCACGGTCGCCGAGGTCCCACAGGATGGCGACCGCCTGCTCGAAGTAGCCCAGCGCCTCCTCGTGATCCCCCAGGTCATCATACACAATGCCGACGCTGTTCAGCGTGGTGGCCTCGCTGCGCCGCTCAGCAAGGATGCGGTACTCGTTGGAAGCCTCGATGAAGGCGTGGACCGCGTCCCGGTGCTGACCGTTTTTCCAGTGGGCATAGCCCAGCCCCACCAATGACATCGCCAGCCCTTTACGGTCACTGGCCGCCCGGTAGCCGGTCACGGCGCGGTTATACATCTCCGCCGCCTGATCATGACGGCCCAGCGTGCTGTAGGCCGCACCGAGGCGGGCCTGCATGTCAGCCTCACCGCTGCGCTGGAAGTAATCCAGCGCGTCGGGGCCGCGCAGCCCGCTGCCGGGGGTGCGGTCATCACGCGGGGCATAGTTAAATGGGGGGGTGTTACCAGCCATGATATGGTCCTTTGTTTTTTTGGGGCACTGCCCCAAACCCCGGCAGGATAGTCCCTATCCTGCACCGGGTTATCTGAGTGAGTCCAGCCCGCGCCAGGGATGGCCTGGAACGTATCACCTCACCCGCCCCGGTGCGCTCCCGCCCCGCCAGGAGATACCGGCAGAACCCGGATCATCTCCGCAGGAGGGAGACAGGAGGTGAGGTAAACCGTGATTATAGCGCGAACATCACCGCCGCAGGGCAAACAGGCGTATAGTTTCGATCACGACGTAAGCCAGCAGAAGGGGAAAGGCACTGCGGGCGATGAACAGGATCACCAGCCGGTGGCCGGGGGTATCAACCGCCAGGATGGGGTCGATGATGCGGGTGATAAAGAAATCAGGGGCATACCACGCCACGATCACCCCGGCAAGCAGCATCGTGATCATGGGGCCAAGACACAGCATGGGCGGCAGCATGGCGGGCCTACCCGTTGTACCGTGCAATGCACTCCGGGGAACTGGGATAGGTGACGAACAGCCAGCCGCGCACCGTGTACGACGAGATCGAGCGGTTGCCGACATCGCGCAGGTTGACGGCCACAAGGTGCAACCCCGGCTCAACCCCGGTGGCATCGACGAAGACCGTCACGGTATCACGGCTGCGGGCGGTTTCCACATCGGTGGAAACGAACGGACGGCCCGGCGCGTTGGCGGGCAGCACCTCGGCCTCCAGCGCCCCCGGATAGCCGGTGTTGTACACGGTAAATCGCCCCAGTTCCATGTACCCGGCACAGCCTGCCTCGACGATCTGCGTCATCGAGTCAATAACCGCCCCAACGGTGGGGCGGTATTCAACCGGCGTACGTTTGATGACCTGCTGCGTGGCGTAATACACCGGCAGCGGGTTTCCGTCCTGGTCGAGGAGGCCGTACCAGCGTAGATGACTGCACGGGTCCTCGTAGCCGCCATCGATATAGGTGTTCCAGTCAAGATTCCACAGGAACATCGGCCCGGCCCACGGCCAGTTGCGCTCGGCAAAGCGCCACGCGCGGGCCGTGTACCCGGCCTGCACCTCGGAGGAGAACGCCATCCACTGGAAGTTGTTGAACACCGGTGAAGCGGAACAGTCCATACCGGCTTCGCCGGGGTTGCGTACCCAGCCCCATTCCGTCATCCACATCTGCTTGTCACGCAGGCCGTACCCGACAAGAATCTCGCGCATGAGTTCGGCACGGCGGAAGCTGAACGGCTGGGCGCGTGGATCGGCTTCGGGCGGCTGGTTGAACCCGTAGGGATGGTAGCCCCATGCATCGAAGCACGCCCCGGCACCGGCATCCAGCATACGGCGGGCAAACACAAAATCATCGATGTTGCGACCGTCCCCGGTGCCTGCGGTGGGGGCCAGCCCCCCGGTGACAACCACCATCCCCGGGGCCACCGATTTGATCACACGGTAACCACGACACAGCCCATCCGCGTAGCCTTCCGGGTCCGGGAAGCCGTTGTCCCATTCGCCGGTCAGGTTGGGTTCGTTGCCGATCTCCACCGCATCGATCCCGGCATTGACCATCACCTGGGTGAGTTCAACAAGGCCGTTCTCCCACGCGGTACCCGGTATCGAGCGCATCTCGATGCGGTACATCACGCGCTGATTGGGGTAGTCGCGGGCCTGCTCAATGGTATAGACCTTAACCCAGTCCATGCCCAGTTCGCTGACCATCTCCGGGCGGGGCGGCAGGTGCGGCCCGACGTGAATCCCATAGCCAAGATGACGCGGGCGCGTCTCCGCCGCTTCGACCTGCCGCTGATAGCGGATATCGAGGGCCAGCCCCATCGCAACGTACAGCCCGGCCACCGTGACCACCAGGATCAGGCCGAACGTATGGCGTATCCAACTGCGGGTTTGTGCTGATTTCATAGGCGGATCATAGCAGATAGACGGGGGAGAGGCCAGAGGTCAGATGCCAGTAAGCCCCCGCCGCACAACCCCTTCGAGGCTGTGCCCCCCCATTTAAAGAGGGGGCGTAAAATCCGGGCCTGCGAGGATTTGGGGGGTGTCATCTGCGTAAGTCCTATAGATTACTGAACCGCTAAGCGCCCGGCGTCGCCGCAAACTGGGTCTCATAGAGCCGTGAATACAGCCCGCCAGCCAGCATCAGGTCATCATGCTGGCCCCGTTCCACGATCTCGCCGCGATCCACCACGAAGATATGATCGGCGGCGAGGATGGTACTGAGTCGATGCGCGATCACGATGCTGGTTCGGCTCTGCATGACGTGGCCCAGCGCCTCCTGGATCAGCGCCTCGGATTCGCTGTCGAGGTGGCTGGTAGCCTCATCCAACACAAGGATGCGCGGGTCCTTCAGGATCACACGGGCAATCGCCAGCCGCTGTTTCTCGCCACCGCTGAGGCGGTAGCCGCGCTCTCCGACGACCGTCTCGTAGCCATCGGGCAGGCCCATGATGAAGTCATGGATGTTGGCCGCCTGCCCCGCCGCGATGATCTCGTCGTCGGTGGCGTCGAGTTTGGCGTAGGTCAGGTTGGTGCGGATCGTGTCATGGAACAGGTGTGTCTCCTGTGTCACCATGCCGATCTGGGCGCTCAGTGAAGGCAGCGTGACATCGCGCAGGTCATGCCCATCGATCAGCACGCGGCCTTCGGTGGGGTCATACAGGCGCGGGATCAGGTAGGTCATGGTGGTCTTCCCGGCCCCGCTCGGCCCCACCAACGCCACCAGTTGCCCCGGTTCGATGTGGAAGGAGATATCCGCCAGGGCGTATTCACGCGCCTGCGTGTGCCCGGTCGCATCCCCCTTGAGCGCCGTGCGCCCGGCCCGCTCCTCCTCGCGCAGC
>CAYMGV010000167.1:0-5241 GCA_964390105.1 uncultured Anaerolineae bacterium
TTCCGTTTGCGAAGGCGAATTGCGATGGATGTTTGCGGTGATCAGGGTGTTGGGGTCCATGCGGGTAGTGTAGCAGGATTTGGGATGCGGCGCGTAACCATTCCCCTCGGCGCGCGACTGCGCGCCAGCGGACGTTAGGTCCGCCACGCGGCTTCGCCGCGCGAGGGGGGCGTAACCCCAACGTTTGTTGCGAACCCGACTCCGATTCTCTATGATCCTGTGACGATCTATTCCGCCCCCTCCCGGTGTGTGCTGCCCGGGGATGAAACAGGGAACAAATGACTCTTACCGCAACCTGGGAACAGTTTTCCAACTTCACGATTGTGTTCCTCGGCATCTTCATCGAGGCGGTACCGTTCCTGCTGCTGGGCACCGCAGCTTCGGGGCTGGTGGAGGTCTTCGTCAGCCGCGACGAAATGATGAATCTGATGCCCAAGAACCGCGTGCTGGCGACCTTGATGGGCGGCCTGATGGGCTTCGCCTTCCCGGTGTGTGAGTGCGGCGTCGTGCCGCTGACGCGGCGGCTGTTCCGTAAGGGGATGCCCGTTTCATCGGGCATTGCATTCCTGCTGGCCGCGCCGATCCTGAACCCCGTGGTGCTGGCAAGCACGTATGCCGCCTACGGCTTCGGCCCGATGCTGCTGGCCCGCTTTGGGTTGGGCCTCACCGTGGCGCTGCTGGTCGGCCTGGTGTTCTCGCTGAACCCCAACCCGGCGGGCATGCTGCGCGTCGAGTCACTGGTGGCGGGCAGTGAAGGCACCGCCATCAACGTGGCGGACCTCAAGCTGATACCTGCGCCGCCCACCCTCACCGATAACCTCAAGGCCGCGTTTCGAGTGGCCGCCGACGAGTTCTTCGAGATGGGCCAGTACCTGATCATCGGCTCGATGCTGGCCGCCGCCATGCAAACCGTCGTGCCACAGTCGGCGCTGACGGCGCTGGGATCGGGGCCGGTAACCTCGGTATTGGTCATGATGGGGCTGGGCTTCCTGCTCTCGGTCTGTTCCACCGTCGATGCGTTTATCTCACTGGCCTTCCTGAACACCTTCACCACCGGCTCGATCCTCGGCTTTCTCGTCTTCGGCCCAATGGTGGATATCAAAAGCACGCTGATGTTCCTCGGCGTGTTCAAACGCAAGTACGTGGCGTACCTGGTACTGCTGCCCTTCCTGTTTACGCTGCTGTTTACGCTGGTGATCAATTTGAACGTTAGCTGGTAAGAACCTCACCCCTCGGCTCGCCCAGGTCTTCGACCTGCATTCGCCGTTTCCCCTCTCCAGAGGGGGCAGCGCAGCTACGGGAGTGCCGCTGAAGCGGCGCGGAAGGGGTGAGGTAAAAAGGACTGATCCCATGAGTAAAAAAACACTGACTCGACTCAAAGCCCTGATCCTCGTGCTGACGGCTATCTTCCTGATGCAGAAGATCGTCAGCGGCCAGATCGCCTTCTACACCAGCCCGCGCTTCGGCTGGCTGAACTTCGTCGGCGTGGCACTGCTGATCGTACTGGCATGGTCCTATGACCTGTTCGAGGGCGGCAAAACTGCCGATGAAGACGGCGATAGCCAACTGCTCAGCATCGGCACAATGGAGGAGGAGGCCATGACCCGGCTCAAGCCGGGGACGCTGCTGCTGGTGGCCGCCCCGCTGATCCTCGGCGTGATCGTCCCCGCCCGCCCGCTTGATTCATCCGCCATTCAGACGCGCGGCGTCACCACCAACATCGCCAGCCGCGCCGACGCGAGCGGCACGCTGCTTTCCGTGGTGCCTTCCGAGCGCAACGTGCTGGACTGGGTGCGGGTCATGTCGTCTGACCCCGACCCCGCCGCCCTG
This sequence comes from uncultured Anaerolineae bacterium, assembly GCA_964390105.1. Lineage (GTDB taxonomy): Bacteria > Chloroflexota > Anaerolineae > Aggregatilineales > UBA3940 > CAYMGV01. The sequence continues at coordinate 1,831 of CAYMGV010000167.1, forward strand.
GCTGGTCAGCAGGCCACCGTCAGCGGCTTTGTCTACCGTGACATCCGCTTCACCGATGAGCAGTTCATGGTGTCACGCTTCACCATTTCATGCTGTGTCGCCGATGCCCTTGCTATCGGCGTGGTGGTGCAAATGCCGGGCGGCCTCGACTATGAGACGGATAGCTGGGTCGAGGTGACGGGCACGTTTCAGGCAGGATCACTGGCTGAGGAGGACATCCCCGTGTTGAGGGTCGAGGACATCACGCGCATCGAACAGCCGGAACAACCGTACCTGTACCAGTAACTGATATTTTTCACCTCACCCCCTGTCCCCCTCTCCGCAGCGAAGCTACACAGAGAAGGGGAACCTCCCGCGAAGTTGATCTTGGATGCTCAGCATTCTATCGCCGGGGAACCACGGCCCCTCTCCGCAGCGAAGCTACACGGAGAGGGGCGGGAGCGAGCAGAAACGAGCAGCGTTTCTACTGTCGCGGGTGGGGTGAGATAGAACGGACCAGCCCATGCCCGACACCTTGATCACCACCTACCTCGAAATGACCGACCGCGCCGCGTTCCGGCCCGGTTACAGCGCCGACCCCACCCTCAGCATTATGGAGGCCGCCACCCCGCAGACCGCGTTTTACCGCTACCTGTATCGTGCCGTCGGGGAGGCGTGGGCATGGCGTGACCGGCTAAAATGGCCTGATGAACAGCTTGCCCACTGGCTGGCCCGGCCTGAGGTCTCGGTCAATGTGCTGTACGTACGCGGCACACCCGCCGGGTACATCGAACTGGACCGGCAGGGAACCGCTACCGAGATCGCGTACTTCGGGCTGATGCTGCCCTACATCGGGCGCGGCTATGGCCGGCACCTGCTGAGTTACGGGGTCGCCCGTGCATGGGATGAGGGCGCGGCGCGGGTGTGGGTCCATACCTGCAATCTCGACGGGCCGCACGCCCTCGCCAATTACAAGGGGCGCGGCTTTACCATCTACAATGTAAAAGAAGAATCGATGCCGGGAGACGACCACTAATGGACCGCTTCGACCACGCTGTGCTGATCGTCATCGCTGTGGCCGCCCTGCTGATCGGCGGCGTGATCCTGCTGGGGCCACATGGCGGCCAACTGGTCACGGCGACCGTGCCCAGTGATGGCGACTCCGCCCCCGCCTCCGGCGTGATGCGGGTGACGTTTGCCACCCGCATGGACTCCGCCAGCGTGGAGGCACGCTTCACCCTCAGCCCGGACAGGCCCGGAACGCTGGCATGGGCCGGGGATAATACGCTGATCTTTACCCCCGATGCCGCGTTTACGCCCGGTGAAACGGTCACGGTACGGATCGATCCCGGCTTCGAAACGGCAGGCGGACGTCCTTCAAACCGCGCCTATGAGTGGACCTTCACCGTGCGGGATGCACGGCTGCTGGCCCTCTACCCTGCTGATGTGGCGGTGCAGTCACTGGTTGAGCTGCCGTTGGATGGGGGTGAGCCGATCCCGGTATTTGAACACGCCAATGGCATCCTCGATTTTGCGCCCGCCCCCGATGGCTCCGCCGTTGCGGTGGTCATCACCCATGACGACAACAGCAACGACATCTGGCTGATCGACCCCGACGGCGGAAACCCGCGCGCGGTGACGGCCTGTGCGCCCGCGCTTTGCCTCGGCCCGGAATGGTCGCCCGACAGCGCAACGCTGGCTTACCAGCGCCACGATCAAACGCTGGATGGCACACTCGGCCCCAGCCGCGTGTGGCTGCTGGAGATCGCCAACGGTGAAACCGCACAGGTTTACGAGGACAATCAAGTGCTGGGCTTTGGGCCGTCCTTCAGCCCCGACGGGACAAAGCTGGCCTTCTTCGATGGCAGTGAGGGCGTGATCCGCGTGCTGGACCTGACCACGGGGGACGCCGTGCTGATCCCGTCGAAGTTCGGCGAGGTGGGCGTGTTCTCACCCGATGGAACGGAGATGCTGTTCGTCGATGTGGAGTTGGACGGTATCCAGTTTTATGCCAAGATGCAGCTTGCTGATCTGACCACCGAGGACGGCCTGATCAGCCCACTGCTCGACGACCCGCAGCAGGATCAATGGCCTGCGTGGTCGCCCGATGGTGAATGGATCGTGTTCAGCCGCCGCCCGGTCGATACAGTGGGTCGCTACGGTGGGCAGGTGACGCTGTACAACACCGTAACCGGTGACCTGGCGCAGGTGACGGACGACATCGACTACAATCACCTTGACTTTTACTGGAACCCCGCCGGGTCACGCGTGGTCTTCCTGCGTTACAACCTGACGGGCACCTACCCCCAACCGCAGGTCCTGCTGCTGGACCTCACCGATGAGGACCTCGAACCACAGATCGTGATCGAGAACGCACATATCACGCGCTGGCTGCCGTAGCAGGTGTCAAGGGCCAGGTTAAGCTCTGCGGCCTGGCGACTTCTTCCTGAAAATAACCAGCATCTCCGAGACCGGCGGCAGCAGGCTGCCCAGCAGCGCGAAGTACAGTGAACGCGGCGTAAACAGGCGCGGCGTGATGCGATAGTCCTCAAAACCGAGGTCGAGGGTGTTATCGTTGAGTTCCGCATAGTGACGGAAAAAGCGCAGGTTAATGAACGGCCACGGCGTATCATGCGCCGCGCGGTATGATGCCACGGGTTCGAGGCCGTGTTCCGCCGCCAACGTATCCAGCGCCGGGCGTGAGAGAATGTGGCGGTGATAGGGCTGGTGCAGCGTGTGAATCGTCGGCAGGACATCATCGAGATGTACCGCATCGGCGTTGGGCGTCCCGATGCACAGCAGGCCGCCCGGCCTGAGCAGCCCCACCATCTCCGCAAAGCTGGCCCGTGGGTCGGCCACATGCTCGATGACGTCCTGCGCATGAACCACATCATAGCCCCGGCCCAGCACCGCCGGGTCATCAAAGGGTGGCGTGTAAGCATCGTAGCCCATCACATCTCGATACCCGCGCCGTTTGAGGTGATTCACCAGCAGGCCCGACCCACAACCAAAATCCAGCACGGCATCCTCACGCCGCATCCCGGCCTGCCGCAGCCGCCGAGTCTGCCGCCGCAGGATCAGCTCGCGCAGCAGGTCTTCCTTATGATTCTGGTAGGGGTATTGACGGTAATAGTGGTCGAGGTCCACGTCTTCGGCGGCATGCAAACTGTTGCAGGCCGGGCAGCGCCAGATCGGAAAGGTCTCATGGATGTGCGCCCGTACATTGGAGGGAACGTGGGCAGCGGGGGCGTCTGCCCACGCGATCTCGTGGAAACACAGGGGGCAGGTCAGCGCATCATCATTGGCCGTTCCAGGCATCAGGCGTTCCTTCGCAGGCATTTACAGGATCAGTAATGGCAGGGTTTCCGCAGTTGAACCCACTATTGTGTTTTCAATAGCAAAGCCTCGGCAGAAGTTGATTGCCCCCTTTTT
>CAYMGV010000168.1:0-5164 GCA_964390105.1 uncultured Anaerolineae bacterium
TGCCCAAAGCCATGATCGCGGGCAGACACCGCCCCTTCACCGCCTATGCCGCCGAGGTCGGCACGCTGCCGCGCATCACCATCTTCGATATCCCCACCACCATCAGCGGCACCGAGGATGCCATCCGCCGCCGTGCCCGTGACAGTGAAATGATCGACCCAGCCAGTGCTGAATGGAAGCGGCTGGAAGCACAGGAAACCGAACGCTTCGCGCGGGAACTGGCACGGCTGATCCGGCTGCACCCGCTCAACCCGGCCTTTGACCGCCATGTCGATGTGGTGCGCTTTAACCCCGAGGACCCGCCCGCCGAACTCAAATGGCTGGCGGAGTTGTGGGGATTCTAGGGGTAGCAGCGGCAGGGTGATCAGTATAGAAAAAACGGCGGCACCCTGTTGTGCCGGATGCCGCCGTTGATATTCGTGTTGGTGAAGTTTAATCGGCCAGCGTACTCAGATCACCCTCGTCCTGGCCCATGGCACGCGCACGCAGCACGCGCCGCATGATCTTGCCGGAGCGTGTCTTGGGCAGCGACTCGACCGCCTCTATGTTGGCCGGAACCGCGATGGGTCCTATTTCATGACGGACGTGTTCCTTGAGTGCCTGCTCCATATCCGGCCAATCGCCAATGCCGGCTCGCAGGATGACATAGGCATAGATGACGGAGCCTTTCAGTTCATCCGGCAGGCCGATCACGGCGGCCTCTGCCACGTTGGGATGACTCACCAGCGCTGACTCGATCTCGGCGGTGCCGAGGCGGTAGCCGCTGACCTTGATCACATCATCAATACGCCCGATAATCCAGAAATAACCGTCCTCATCCTTGCGAGCCGAGTCCCCCGCAAGGTACCAGCCCTGCTCCTTGAAGCGGCTCCAGTACTGCTCGACGTAGCGGTCGGGGTCGCCGTAAACGGTGCGCAGCATCGAGGGCCACGGGTGCTTGATGACAAGGTAGCCATCTTCGTTGGGGCCCACCGGCTCGCCGTCCTCGTCCACGATATCGATCTGCTGGCCGGGGAACGGGTGCGTGGCCGAACCCGGCTTGAGCGGCGTGACGGGCAGCGGCGTGATCATGAAGCCGCCCGTTTCGGTCTGCCACCACGTATCGATGATGGGGCAGCGATTGCCGCCGATGACGCGATGATACCAGCGCCATGCCTCGGGGTTAATCGGCTCACCGACCGACCCAAGCAGGCGCAGGCTGCTCAGGTCATGACGCTGTGCCCACGCATCACCGAAGCGCATCAGGCCACGGATAGCGGTCGGGGCGGTGTAAAACACGGTGATTCCGTATTGCTCCACCAGTTTCCACCAGCGATCGGGGTACGGGTAGTTGGGCGCGCCCTCATACATAAAGCTGGTCGCACCGAGGATCAGCGGGGCGTAGACAATGTAGCTGTGCCCCGTGATCCAGCCGGGGTCGGCGGCACACCACCAGCGGTCGTCATCCTTGAGGTCAAAGGCATACTTCAGCGTGGTCGAAATACCGACCTGGTAACCGCCGTGGGTGTGCAGAACACCCTTGGGCTTGCCGGTGGTGCCGGAGGTATACAGGATGAACAGCGGGTCCTCGGCATCCATGACCTCGGTTGCACACGGCCCCTGCGCGATGGGCAGCTTGCACAGTTCGTGATACCAGAAGTCGCGGCCCTCCTCCATGTTGATGTCCTGCCCGGTGCGTTTGACCACGATCATGGTCTCCACGATGGGGCTGCGGGCCACGGCTTCATCGGCGATGTTCTTCAGTTCGATGATCTTGCCACGCAGGTACGCGCCGTCACAGGTGATCAGGACGCGGCTTTGTGCGTCATCGATGCGGTCGGCCAGCGCCTCGACGCTGAAACCGCCATACACCACCGAGTGAATCGCGCCCAGCTTGGCACAGGCCAGCATCGCCATGACCAGTTCCGGGATACGGCCCATGTAGATCGTGACGCGGTCCCCGCGTTTGACGCCCATGCCCTTGAGCACGTTGGCAAAGCGAGTCACCTCGGCGTTGAGGCGGAAGTAGGAGAATACGCGCGTATCGCCGGGCTCGCCTTCCCAGATCATGGCCAGCTTGTTCTTGCGCCACGTCTTCACATGGCGGTCGAGCGCGTTGTGGACGATGTTGGTCCTGGCCCCGGTGAACCATTGATAGAACGGGGCATTTGAGTCGTCGAGGACCCTGTCCCACGGTTCGAACCAGTCCACCATTTCCTTGGCGCGGTCCTCCCAGAACGAGACCGGATCGGCGGTGGCTTCCTCCCGGAACTGGGCGTACTCCTCCGGGGAGACGTTGGCCCCCTCCGTGATGGAGATTGGCGGGCTGTAGAACTCCTTTTCAGCCTGAAGCATCTCCTCCTCACGCTGCGGGTCGGGATGTTTGAGGGTCATGGTGTGTGTGCCTCCTCATTTGTTCGGTTGGCTGCTGCGGGTGTTGTGGACACCCGATGTCCATTATAGGGGAGCGGCAGGCTTTGGGAAACCGGGGCGGTGTTTCGTCACGGGATTCGGGGGCGTTTTGTTATAACCAGCCGAGATTGCGCCCAATCAGCAGCTCGGTAAGACGGGCGTGATGGGTGTTCTTCATGGCGATGGGCTGACAGACAAACCCTGATTGATCGGCCAGGGCTGTCACTTCGGGGTTGTTATCATAGGTCATCAGAAAATCGCCGGTGACGGTCTTTGTCAAATGGAACAGGGCCTTATGATCGATTTCATAATGGGTGTACAGGCGTGCCCCCGCCCGTTTGCCACCGGCAGTATACGGAGGATCGATCAGAAAGGCGGCACCTGGTACATGCTGATAACTTCGGATCACGTCAAAGGCATCGCCATGAATAAACGTGATCCGTTCCCGAACACCCTGGATAGCCCGGATTCGCTTTGCCAGTGTCGATGGATACCAGCGTGAGGCCAGGCCGCGCCCGTTCTCACCCTTTTTGATCCTGCCGCTGCCCGATGCAAGGATGCCGCCGTGGTTAACACGATTACGGACAATCGTCTGCATGGCATGGGTCAGCGTATCTGGCTCTGATATGTTGAGCAGGTCGTCAACTGCTTGAGCTGTGAGATCAAATCGCATAATCCATTCAGCCAATGCTTCAGCCTCATCACCCAGGATAGCCTGCCACACAGCAGCGACATCACGATCCAGTTCAACCATGATCACAGAATCGGCGAGGCTTTCAAATGCCACAGTCAGGCTTAGGATACCGCCACCGGCAAACGGCTCGATGAACAGACCTGGGCGGGTATGAAGGGAAGCCAACCAACCACGCAAGCGAGGCACTAACCATGTTTTTCCACCGGGATAACGGAAGGGGCTGCGATGCGGCACCGAGGCCACATTGGTGATGCGGGTTTTAGGTTTTGGAATCCCGGGTAAAGAAAGCTGTTCGCTCATAGGATGTCCGCCAGTGTCGGGGCGTCGGGTGGGTTTTGCTCGTCATTCTCCAACTGCTGTTCGAGTTTAGATTGCAGCTTCGCTGTGAATTTATCAATTGGTCCCGGAACCGGATGCGTGAGGGTCTCCAGCGCAGATGAAAAGTGCGTGTAAACTGTCTCGTTGAGCGTGAGTTGGTACGTATTACTCGGCTCATGGGCGAGATCGTAGACAAGCCACGCGATTTCGCCATCGCTGGAGACTGCTGGTTCAAGTGGAGGCAGGGTTTCAAAGAACTGGCTGTGCAGGACAACTGCGATTTTCTTTTGCCATTCGTGAAGAATACCACCTTTAAACAGCAACTGCGGCGCGAGGCGTTTACGGCTGGATGACAGGTAATCCGCGCGAGGATAGCCGCTTTGGCCGCTCCAATCCATGTGATCGTGTTCTTCAGGTTCATCCATATAGTACTCAAACGGCCTGCGAACATTGCCGGAAATATAGACTCCCTGAATCTCAACAGCCCCGAAATCGAGCAGCCTGCCGTTCTGGTCATAAGATACGAGGACCATATCGATGTTACCGGCACTCTGGCCGTGCGCATCATTCAGCCGGATTTCAGTTAATGATGTCCAGAGGGCATCAGGTGGAAAGAAAAACCGGGCAGCGTCTTCTGCGATCTGCCAATCCTGGCGGAAGCGTACCGGGCAGGTAATTGCAATACCACGTGCATCATGGATGCTGCATACCCCTAACGGATCGCTGACTTTATCCTTGGTGCAGTTGGGCACCTTGTTGTTAAACGGGCAGAGATGAAGCCGCCGGTGTCGCTGGGCCTGTGACGTATGGTTGTCAGGTGGAAAGCCAAAGACTTCGGCCAGTGGTTGAGTCATAAGGTCGCCTTATCTGCGAACTGCGATGATTCAAGTATGGCATGAATCCAAATTTGATGCATGATCGATAGTCCCCACCTCGCGAAGCTGTTCTCACCGATCTGGGGAGTAATGGTAGCGGGCCTGCAAAAAGTCGATGCGGTCATCCTGCACAAGGTATACGATGCGGTGTTCCTGGTTAAGCCTGCGCGACCACGCCCCCGGCGCAAGATACTTGAGCGGTTCCGGCTTGCCGATCCCGTCGAAGGGATCGCGCAGGATATCCCGGATCAGCTTGAAGGCACGCAGCGCCAGCTTGCGGTCGGTCTGAACCCAGTACTCAAGGTCCTCAATAAACTCCGGGTGGAAGACGGCCTCACGCTTCTTCGCCATCGAAACCCACCCGCTCAGCCAGGTCTGCCACGGTAATGGGCGTTTCCTCTCGACCCAGCGCCCGGTTGAGAGCGGTCAGCAGCCGCTGAGCGTTGGCCGGGGCACGCAGCAGGTAAGCTGTTTCAAGCAGGCTTTCCAACTCATCAGCGGCGATGAGGGCGGCAGGCTCCTTATCGCGGCGCTGGATGATGATCACCTCGCGGTCATCGGCAGCCTGATCGAGCAGCGCAGCGAGGTTGGCACGTGCCTGTGTATAGGTCACTTCGACGCTCATGAAGATACTCCTTCGTGATAGTTGTACAGGATTACTGTACATATAATACAGTTGGGAGTCAAGCCCCCCTCGGCGGCGAGTGTGCGCGAGGGGGGCACACTGCCCCTAGCGCTCGATCTGGATCGAGCCGATCAGGGTATCGAGCGTGTTGATGGTCGGGGTGAAGCTGTCAGGATCAACCAGCTCCAGGTCGGCGCGGATGGCTTCGAGGTAGGCCTGGTAGGCGTTGCCGTCGGAGAAGATGGCCTCATCCGGCTCCTC
>CAYMGV010000169.1:0-5124 GCA_964390105.1 uncultured Anaerolineae bacterium
AGCAGCGGCGGTGGCGGCGGCACGTCTGCGTGATGCGCTGGGGCGGGGCGTGGTGCTGGACATCGACTACCATCATGGCAATGGGACACAGCACATCTTCTACGCGGATGAAGCGGTCAGCACCGCCTCGATTCACGCTGACCCTGCATGGGAATATCCGTTTTATGCCGGGCACATGGAGGAATCAAACGCGCATAACCTCAACCTGCCGCTGCCGAGGGGCACCGACGAGGCCGGGTACTGGCCTGCATTGATGCATGCGCTTGAGTGGGCGGCGGAGAAGAACCCCGCATGGCTGGTGTTGGCGGCGGGGTTTGATACCTACGCGGGCGATCCGTACTGCCATTTCAGGCTGCCGCTCCCCTCGTATGAGCGTATGGGGCAGGCCATCATCAACAAGCTGAACGTGCCGACGCTGGTGGTACAGGAAGGAGGTTACGCGGTCGATGTACTGGGGGAGATGGTCGCGGGATTACTGCGCGGCCTGGGTACTGGCTAACAGCCCGGTTCTGTTGCAAAAAAACAGGGAGATGAGATAGGCTGGGCAATCATTCCCGCAACCTGCCCTGAGACTCCCATGCCCGCTGCCGATAATCTTTTCAAGTGACGCCCCGATGAAGGCGAGATCATCCTGCTGTGTGTACGGTGGGTTCTGAGGTATTCACTCAGCTATCGAGACCGCCTGATTTTGTAACAGACCTGATTCATAGACATTTTTTACATTTTCTACGCATTATATTAATGATGCTGTGTTATGATATTATGGTAAATAAAAAGATATTCTTCTTTTTATTTCTGTGTAACAGGTAAGAGACAGGGTGCCCAGGCACTCTTATAACATATGGGCGGGGATTTTCTGCCGCAAATTTGACATCCTCCCCCACAAGTTGTATCATCCCTGTACAAACATTGTACACTCATGATACAAGCTCACTTGATCCGGTTTTAAAACCGATTGGAGAGACGAGCAATGACAAGCAGCGACGCAATAGTGAATTTCTTGCAGGAAATCGCAGCAGGGGAAAAAGAGGAAGACGTTTTTGCGGGTAGCAAGGTGACCCCGGAAAATATCGACCACATCCCTGCGGATGACACCGTCAGCGTGTACTTCCGCCAGATGGCAAGCGAACCCCTGCTGACCGCGAAACAGGAAGTGGCGCTGGCGAAGCGTATCGAGCAGGGTGATGAGGCGCGCCGCCTGCTGGACGAAAACCCGGACGTGCCAACCAAACAGGTACAGCAGCTCTGGGATGCCATCCTTGACGGGCAGGAAGCCCGTGAGCATCTTGGCCGGGCCAACACCCGCCTTGTGGTGAGCATCGCCAAGCGTTACCGCAACCAGGGGTTGCCGATGTCCGACCTCATCCAGGAAGGTAACGTCGGCCTGATGATTGCGGTCGATAAGTTCGACCACAGCATGGGCAACCGCTTCAGCACCTATGCAAGCTGGTGGATTCGCCAGACGATCACCCGGGCGCTGTCGCAGAAGTCCCGTACTATCCGGCTCCCGCTTCACCTTTCGGATCAGCTCCGCCGTATCAATACCGCCAGTGAAGTACTGGGCCAGGAATTGGGGCGCGAGCCAACCCCGGAGGAGATGGCGGCCCGGATGGACCTCAACGCCGACGAAATCCGCGATATCCTTGAGGCACAGCCGATCACCATCGCACTTGAGATGCCCGTGGGTGATGACAGTGAGTTCGGTGATTTTATCGAGGATGACCAATCACTTTCACCTGATGAGGCCATGTACGGCATCGCACTGACTGAGGCACTGGAACATATCCTCGCCCAGTTGATGCCGCGTGAAGCCCAGATCCTGCGCCTGCGTTTTGGCCTCGAAGGCGGCCAGCCGCAGACCCTTGAACAGGTCGGCAAAGTGATGGGTCTCTCTCGTGAGCGCATCCGCCAGATCGAACGCCAGGCGCTGCGCCGCCTGCGCCAGCCCAAATTTGCAACGGTCCTCCAGGACTTCACGACCTCGTAAAACATGTGACGCAGCACAGCATACGCCAGTTCAGGATACGATGCCAAAGGGCACCGGGGTCACATCGACCCGCTGGTGCCCTTTGTATTTGGTTGTGTACTGGTTCTTGTTTAACTGGCGGGGGAGGATACAATAGGGGTATCGAATCAGGCACGTACTCAACCCCGCCATGACTGCGAAAAATAGTTATGACCGAATCATCACTTGCTCGCGTTCTAATTGTTGACGACGAAGAAGTCAATCGCCAACTTCTGAAAACCCGGCTCAAGTTCTCCGGGTTTCAATCCGTGATCTGTGCCCCCAACGGTCGCGAAGCCCTCTCCATGATCGAACAGGAAATACCGGATATTATCCTGCTGGATGTGATGATGCCGGACCTCAACGGTTACGAGGTCACACGCAGCATCCGGGAGACCTACCCCGACCAGTTCATCCCCGTGATTCTCGTCAGTGCCTTGCAGGACCCCGAAAACCGTATCGAGGGTATTAATGCCGGGGCCAATGACTTCCTGTCACGGCCCTTCAACGCCGATGAGCTGATCGCCCGCATCAACTCCCTGCTGGCCCTCAAAGTGGCGCGTGATGCGCTGGATTATGAACGTCAGAAGATGTCGCTGCTGTATGGTGTCAGCCAGGCACTATCCCGCGAGACCGATACCGAGAACCTGCTGCGCCAGATTACAGCACTCACGACGGACCTCACCGGTGCGAATAAGGCCATCCTGGTGCTGATCAACGAGGACGGCTCCTTCCGGCGCAAGTACATCGCCCGGCGGGGTGAAGAAGTACGCGGTGCGGATACGATTGATCCGCGCGTGCTGACGGAGGGGCTGCTCGGCTGGGTGATCCGCAACCGCAGTGAAGCCCTGCTGCCAAACGTCAACGAGGATAACCGCTGGTCACAGATACCCGGTGATGACGAGCCTGATCAGGCCGCAATTGCCGTGCCATTGATCCAGGCAGGTGATCGGGTCATGGGTGCCCTGATGCTCGTCTCACCGCAGATCAACCGCTTTGGCGAGAAGGACGTGGACCTGTTAGCCGCGATCAGTACGCAGGCCGCCATCGCCCTTGACAATGCGATGCTGCTCGACGAAACCCGGCGTCAACGCGCCCGTACTGAGGCACTGCTTTATCACACCGGTGATCCCGTCATAGTCACTGACGAAGCCGGTGCGATCTCGCGCATCAACCCTGCCGCTGAAAATCTGCTCAAAATTGACTCATCCATTATTGGGCAGACGGTCGGGCAGGCATTCAGCATCGTGCTGGAAGACCTGCTCCTGCGCGCGCAGGAGCGCAAATCTGCCGTTTCCGGTGAGTACACATGGCGCGCCGGTAATAGAGATGTCCCTATGACCTTTAACGTCAGCGTCTCCCCCGTGGAAGATGTGGGCTACATCATGACGTGGCAGAACATCACCGCCATTAAGGAGAACGAGCGCGTTCGTCTCAACAGTGAGCGTGCCGAGAAGTTCGCGCTGATGCAGACCATTGCCAGCTACATGGGGCCGACCCTCACCGAGCGCGTCCTCAATGACCCTGGCATTCTCGACCGCCGTGAAAAACGTTCTGCGGTGGTGCTGTTTGCCGATCTGCGCGGCTTTACCCGGCTGACCGTTGAGCATAACCCCGATGACGTCATGGAACTGCTCAACGATGTCTTCACCGAGATGTTTAACATCGTCTACCATCATGATGGCGTTCTGTTTGATATTGCAGGCGATGAGCTGATGGTCGCCTTTAACGTACCCTATGACCAGGAAGACGCCGAAAAGCGCGCAATGATGACCGCCATTGACATGCAGCGCCGTTTCTTCGAGATTCAGAGTGAATGGGAGGCCAACGGCATGACAATCGGCATGGGGATCGGCATCAACCGCGGCCCGGTGGTGCTGGGCAATGTCGGTGGGGCCGGGCGGCTCAACTACGCCATGGTTGGCGAAGCCGTCAACATCGCGCACCGTCTCGTTGAGATCGCCTCCGACCACCAGATCGTGGTGACACCGGAACTGCTGCGGGCCTATCTGCCCAAGGACCCTGATATCCACCTCACCGACCTCGGTGAGCGCCAGGTCAAGGGTAAAACGGAGGCCCTGCATATGATCCAGATCGAGTTGATCCGTGCCGGGTAACGAATTCCTCTATGGACGCAGGCCCATTACGGAGACGCTGCGAGCAGGCCGTCGGCGTATGTACCGCCTGATCGTTGCTCGTGGTTCCGCGGACTCGCTCGGAGAACTTATCGAGGCCGCCGAGGACCGTGACATCCGGATCGAACACCACGACCGCCAGAAACTCGATTCCCTCAGTGACGGCAGCAACCACCAGGGCGTGCTGCTCGAAGCCAGCCCCTTTGATTATGTTGACCTCGATGATGTGTTGGCCGTGGCCGCCAGCCGCGGTGAGCCGCCCTTCATGCTGCTCCTCGACCTCATCCAGGATGTGCAGAACGTGGCAACCCTGCTGCGGGCTGCCGATGCGGTGGGCGTACACGGGCTGATTATCCAGGAGCGACGCGGGGCCAGTATCACCCCGGCGGTGGTCAACTCGTCATCGGGCGCGGTGGAACATCTCGCCGTGGCGCAGGTCACCAATCTCGTACAGGCTATGCTCGCGCTTAAAGATGCCGGTGTGTGGCTGGCCGGTCTCGATACCGGCGATGACGCCGTGCGCTATGACACGGCCAACCTCAAAGGGTCTATCGGGCTGGTGGTGGGCAGTGAAGGCAAGGGCCTGCGCCGTCTTGTCCGTGAAACCTGCGATTTCATCATCGCCCTGCCGATGAAGGGCCAGGTCGAAAGCCTTAACGCCGCCACTGCGGGCAGCATCGTCCTGTACGCCGCATGGCAGGCCCGCGATTTTAAATAGTTTGTGACTACTCAGGCAGGTGAAGCAGGCATGAAGGGTTTGCCAGAAAAGGCATCATAAAGTGCTTGGATAACATGCCTGCCTTGTTTTCGCACGGTTGAGATATAACTGCGGATAGCACAGAAGGTCTCGGCACCCGTTCGGGTACGAAAAGTACCGGAGACTTTTTGCTTGACCTTGATCATGCGGACATCTCGTTCAGCCAAGTTATTAATTAACATTTGAAATACAGGAAAAGGCGGTACAATCACCGTCATGATGATGAA
>CAYMGV010000170.1:0-5118 GCA_964390105.1 uncultured Anaerolineae bacterium
GTCAGCGCGCCGAGGCCCGCGAGGGCCACCGCGCCAGCCGCCGCCCACGGCCAGGCCGGGCGCACCGGCTGGCCGCCCGTGCCGGGCAGGCTCTCGCCGACAACGAGGACACAGCTTGAGGCACTGACCGGCAGGCCGGGCATGGCCCCTGAAACCGTGGCATCGACGCACAGCGAGTTGCTTTGCAGTGATGGACGGGCCAGCACACCGCCAAAGCGCAGCATCATGGCGGCCAGCACGTCATTAACCGTGGTGGTCACGCTGATGCGGACCGTCTGGCCCGCCTCAATGACGCCGACCTCCGCCGTCACCAGTGAGGCATCCCAGCCGATGGTGCCCTGCGTGGTGCCCGCCGTGATGATCGAGAGGCCGTCGGGGAAGCTGGCCGTGAAGGTCAGGTCTGCCGAGGGCGCGTCGGTGACGTTGGTCAGCTCGAAGATCCAGATCAGGGTATCGCCCACGCGGACGGCCTGCGTGTCCTTGCTGATGTTAAGCAGGATCGGGCTGTCCGGGTAGGCCCCTGCACTGGACCCCGTGTTGTCATCGCTGATGATGGGCGCACCGGTCACGGCGATATCGGTGATGGAGACGGTGACGCTGTCCGCGCCGACGCCGTCCCAGCGCGTCCCGGCCACTGCCGGGGCTGCGCCGTTCTGGATCACGCTGGCGTGCAGGTCACCCTCATCGATGTTATCGGCCAATGCGTTGACCGTGAAGGTCTGCGGCACGTTCCAGTTGGCCTCGTCGAAGGTTAGTGAGGCCGGGCCGATGCTCACCTGCGTGCTGTTGAAGTTGGGTGTGATGGTGATCGACTGGCCCGGCAGCGGGCGGCCATCGAGGACCGCGTCGTAGGTCGCGCCTACGGCGTCGCCCTCGGTGATGGGGCCGACCGTGGTCGGGCTGATGGTCACGCCCGGATCGTCGTTATCAAGGATGCCGATGCGCAGGTCAGAAACCGGCAGGCCATCGTAGTAGATGTCACCGGCGATGCTGGCCGCGCTGTGCGTGATCTCGCAGTAATGCAGCGGGTCCTCGACGTAGTCATCATCGACAAAATCGAGCGTCACAACTACATCATTGGCCGGGGCACCGGGGTAGTTGCCCGCATGCGTCAGCAGGGCGGTGGCATCGGTGGGTGTGTTGACCGACCCGCTGCTGATCGCCGTGATCTCACACTGGCCGTTGGTGGTGATTCCCACCGTGATATCGCCGGAAACGGTATCGATATCGGGGGCCAGGATGCGGTACTGCTGGCCGCTGTCACCCTCGGTGATGTCCCACCAGTTGATCGAGATGTTTTGCAGCACCACCGCGCCGAACTCATACGCGCCCGCGTCACAGCTTGACGGGGTGCCCGCGTCGCGGTCCCCGTGGATCGGACGCGGTGCGCCGCGCTGATCGACTGTCAGCGTGCAGTTGGCCGGGTCCACGTAGTCGATGGCCGGGTTGGGCACCGGCGGGCTGTCGGTGCTGGTCAGCGTGTTGACGAGCTGGTAGGTGTAGTCGATGTCGTAATCGTCCTTCATCGTCTCCAGCGGGGCCGCCGTCACAAGGATATCGCCCACGGTGATGCCGCCCAACGAGGCCAGGTCGGCGTTGCCCGTGCCAGCCCCACCGAAGCAGGTGGCTTCGCTGTCACTGACGATGTTGTAATCCCCGGCCAGCGTCGGGCTGGAGCCACCACAGTCGGCGGTGGTGTCCAGGACCAGGGAATTGTTGACGGTGGCGGTCCCGGCATCCATCACGATGCCGTTGGTGATGCCCCCCATGTTCCCGAACATCGTCACATGCAGCAGGCTGACGGGCGTCCCGGCGCTGCTGTCGGAATAGATGCCGCCAGCATTACCGGGGGAGGTCGCGTTATTGGCAATCGTCGCGTTCTCAAAGGTCACGGTGCCCGCGCCGGTGTTGAAGATACCACCACCGTTCACCGAGGTGTTGTTACGCATCGTCTGGCCGGCCA
This sequence comes from uncultured Anaerolineae bacterium, assembly GCA_964390105.1. GTDB lineage: Bacteria > Chloroflexota > Anaerolineae > Aggregatilineales > UBA3940 > CAYMGV01. The sequence goes on from CAYMGV010000170.1 coordinate 1,964, forward strand.
GGTTGAAGGTGCCGGTGTTGTAGACGCCGCCCCCATTACCTGAATTGGCCTGGTTGTAACTCACGTACCAGCCGTCCAGGGTGCCGAGGTCATTATAGGCACCGCCGCCAGCACCAGCGGTCGCGGTGTTGTTGAAGATGTCAGCGGAAACCACCGAGGCCGCGCCGGAGTTGTAGACACCGCCGCCGTTAACGCCTGCCGTGTTATTGGAGATCACACCGCTGACGCGACCACCCGCCGCGTTATACACGCCGCCGCCGTTGTTCACAGCGGTATTGTACTTGACACCGCTCTCCTTCATCGTGATCACGGCGGTTGCGCCGGTGTTGTAGATGCCGCCGCCGTTTTCAGCGCTGTTGGCAACACCGGACCCGCCGACCGTGCTGCGCAGCAGCGTGATCTGGCCGCCTGTGTTGTAGATGCCGCCGCCGTCCCCGCTGTTGTCGGCGTCGTTGTCGGCCTCGTTGCGGGTGAAATCGGTGTGGGAAAATTCCAGCGTCGTATTCGCGGCATTGTAGATACCGCCGCCGTTATCAAACGCAAAGTTCCCGTTCTGACCGATATAGGCCATGCCCAGGCTCACGGAGGGGGACGCGGTGCTGTCGGTGTAGATACCGCCGCCGCTGCCCTCTGCATCGTTGATGTCAACCAGGATGCGGCTGGCGCTGCTGGTCCCGCTGCCGGTCAGTGAGGCCGTTCCGGTCAGGTACAGGCCCCCGCCGTTGACACTGGCACTATTGCCATACACCCGGCTGGTATCGTTAAGTGAGACCGCCGCGTTCAGCGCGTAGATGCCGCCGCCGCTGCCAGCAGAGGCATAGTTCAGTTCAATCGATGCGCTGCCGGACAGGGACAGCGACCCGCCAGAGACGTAAACGCCGCCGCCGTTGCCGCTCGCGTTGGCCGCGCTGATGGTGTATGCCCCATCGATCACGGTGGTACTGTCCAGCGCGTAGATCGCGCCGCCGTCCGTGGTGGCGGTGGAAGTGCCGATGCCCGCAGCGAGGTTCAGGTAGGTATCCTGGACATAGAGTGCGCCGCCGTTTGCGGCGTCACTACCGGCAACCGTGCCGCCCAACTCCACGATGCTGGTGCCACCGCTGGCAGCCTGCGCGTAGACCGCGCCACCTTGCCCGATGGTGTCGTTGTTGGTGAAGGTTGTTCCGCTGGTGATGATCCACGCGGTTTCACCGGCATCGGCAAGGCTGTAGATCGCGCCGCCGCCCTCCATGGCGAGCGTACCGTTGGCACGGTTGTTGGAGAACCATGCAATACCGCTCGTCTGGATGGTACCGGCCTTGTTGAAGATCGCACCGCCGTTCAGGCTGGCGGTGTTATTGCTCAGGTCCACGTCGGTCAGCGTCACGACGCCGCCGTCGTTGTAAATGCCTGCGCCTGCCGTCACGCCGCCGCCGTTCTGTACGGTGAGGTCCTCAAGGGTGAGGTTCACGGCGCTGTCGGTAACGTGTAAGACGCGGTAGGTCGAGGCACCGTCGATAAACGTTGTGCCCGCAGCGGCCCCCGTGATCGTGACGCTCTCGGTCACGTCGAGGTCACCGACCGCCGTGACGTCATCCTCGACCCCTGCCAGTGCCAGGGTGTAGGTGCCCGCTGGCACGTCGATGGTATCGGCCCCCGCCAGTGCATTGGCCTCCATGATCGCCGCCCGCAGTGAGCAGTCACCCCCGGCGTCTGCGCACAGCCCGTCGCCGGGGTCCGCATCAACTGTGTCGTTGGTTGTATCGACCGTAAAGGCCGCGGCCTTCGCTACCCCGTAGGGCATTGCCACGGCGAACAGAATCAGGAGGCCCACGATCAGCAGTAAACGCAGATTTCGTGAACCGGTGTGAGATGATAATGACATGTGTACTCCCCATAGAGTTGATTGGATAATGTCCTCAAACCCGCCTATCAGTATAAACGATCCCTTACTGGCGAGTAAACCTGTCATATGGAGATAAGGCGCTCGGCGCTGGGGCTGCGGTACTATCCGCCGCGCGGTTGGTTAGAAAACCGTGCGCCGCCACGCACAAAGCCCCGGTGACTCGGGTCAGCGTGACGTGGCATTGTTACGGGTTTGTTATGTGGGTTTACCCCCACCCCCTGCCCCCCTCCCCCACAGCTCACTTGCTCTTTTCGAGCTGCGTTCGCGGAGGGAGGGGGAACCCACCCCGGATTTGGTCCTTGGTTCGAAGTGCTGCCAGTTTGTGGCCTGGGATCAGGCGCTGCGGGGTCAGAAAATCGCGAAGCGATTATCTGCGGCGACATCGCCCACGGCCTGCGGTACAATCGACGGGACGTATCGACCAGCATCGAAGGAAACGACCCGTGCCGACCCCACCCGCCAACCTGCCCGACCCCATCACCACCCGACCCGATGACGGCTTCATCAGCGCGACGATGGGCCAGCGCCAGCCCGATAACCTGCGCCGCGTCATCGATACCTACCCCGACGCCCCGCCGGATGTCAGGGCGGCGCTGGACCGCCTGCTGAACGACCTCGAAAAAGACCAGCCGATCCGCTGGCTGACCGATGTGACCCTGCCGGATCGTGATGACTGGCGGGCCGCCTATGACGCGCAGGCCGCCCGTTTCGAGCCGCTGACGTGGCGCAACTGTGGCTGGTTCTTCGCGGAGACTTTTTTGTTCCGGCATCTGTGCGAGGCCGCCGACTGGTTCGAGACGCGCCGCGACCCCTTCGGGCCAATCAAGGCCGAGGAACTCGCCTCCGAGCGCCCGTGGGACCTGCTCGAAACGGTCCTTCAGCGTGAGGGCGACCCGGTCGAATTGATCGTGGCGCACGCCGAGAACGCGCTGTGGGGCAACCGCATCGACCTCAGCTACGCGGCGGCGGCATCGCACGGCACAAACGTCCATGACGACGACCTGATCGTGGATCACCGTGACGGGCTGGCCGACCTGCTGGCCGGGCTGGATGGTGGCACCGTGCATGTGGTGGCCGATAACGCAGGGTCGGAACTACTTATGGATTTCGTGATGATCGATGCCCTGCTGAACGGCGGGTTTGAGGTGCGGCTGCACATCAAATGGCACCCTACCTTCGTCTCGGATGTCATCGCGCCGGATGTGTGGACCACGCTGGACCGCATGGCGGCCCGTGGTGGTGCGTCTGAGGCGCTGGCGGGGCGGCTGCG
>CAYMGV010000171.1:0-5105 GCA_964390105.1 uncultured Anaerolineae bacterium
GCCGCGATTTCTTCCTCGGTGGCCCCGGCTTCTAGCCGTGCGAGGTTGGCCCGCGCCACGCTGACCGCGGCCTGTGTCTGCATCCGCTGGGCTTGCAGCAGGGCGTCATCCAACACCACCAGTACCTCGCCCGCTGAGACAGGGTCGGCGCGTTCGACGACCACCTTGGCCACCCGCCCCGATACCTCACTCATCACGCTGACCTCATCGGCTTCGAGGAAGCCTGCTGCCAGCAGGCCGCTGCTTCCGGTTACGCCGGTCGATTCAGTGGTGGCCGAGGCCGCTTCACAGGCGGTCAGGGCCAGCGCCAGCAGGATCGCACCGGCCAGTTTGTGAATTTGTAATGACATTGGCGGTTCCTTACTCAAAGGCCACATCGGCGGGCTGCCCCGGTTTGAGTTCACCATCGGGGTTCTGTACACGGATGGTAATGGCATAGACGAGGTTGACCCGTTCCTCACGGGTCTGTGCGGTGCGCGGCGTAAATTCGGCCTCGTCAGCGATCTCGATCACAGTGCCGGTAAAGGCCACATCCGGGTAGGTATCGACGTAGACGGAAACCGCGTCGTTGAGTTCGGCGCGTGGCAGCTCATCGGCCTGCAGGTAAACGGTGATGTCAACCGTTTCGAGGTTGGCTATGGTCATCGCGGTGATGCCCGGCACGGCCAGTTCCCCGATATGGAGGGCGCGCTCCAACACAATGCCATCGATGGGGCTGGTGATGGTGGCCCGTTCGATCTGAATGTCGAGCGCATCCACTGCGGCCTGTGCCTGCTCGATCCGGGCGTCGGCGATAGCGAGGTCTTCATCACGCGGGCCGGCCTCAAGCAGGGCCAGTTCTGCCCCTGCGCGGTCCAGCCCGGCGCGGGCGGTTTCAAGCTGGCCGCTGGCCGCCGCGATCTGGGCCTGGTAGCCCTGTGGGTTATCGGCCAACTGCTGTAAGGCGGCCAGTGCCGCCTGCGCCCCATCAAGGGCGTCGATGGTACTCAGCAGATTGGTCTGTGCCTGTTGAAACCGGTACGGTGCAGTCGCCACATCGAGCGGCATCGCGACGGTGAGGCCCAGCGGTTCAAACTGATCCTGTGCGTCACGGATATCAGGTACGGCCATCTCCGCGGATTGCAGACCTTCCTCGGCTTTGCTGAACTGCACGCGTGCTGCCGTCACCTGTTCCTGTGCCACCGCCACCTGCGTCTGCGCGTCGATGACCTGTATCTCAAGTTCCTGCGGGTTGTTGTACAGCGCTGCCGCCCCCCCCAGCGCCACCGATGCGGCATCGACGGCAGCCTGCGCCAGTGCAACCTGCGCCTGCCCCTGCGCGATGATCTCAGGGCGAGCACCTGCCGCCAGTTGATCGCGCTGGGCCTCGGCAATCGCCACCTGTGCAGCCAGCACCTCACGCTGAGCCGCCAGCAGGTCGGTATCCAGGTTGATCAGCACGTCCCCGGCACGCACCACCTGGCCTTCCTCGACGGGCAGCGCAGCCACGCGCCCGCCGATCTCGGTAGAGAGGTCCACCGACCGGGCCTCGATAAACCCCGATACCACCAGATCGCCCTGAGGCGCGGCCTGCCCCGTCACGGCTTCTGCCGCCGTGCAGCCCGCTATGAGCACAGCAATGATTAAAAGAAATGTGAGAATAAGTTTTTTGTTCATACGTCATGCCTTATGGGGGCTTTGCCCCCATACCCCCGGTCAAGGAGGCACCGCCTCCTTGACCGGGTTAATTGAGAGTCACAGAGTTCGAGCATTTCCCCCCGCGTCGAGATATTGAGGTGCAGGAGGCCACGCCTCCTGCCGGGGTTTGGGGCAGCGCCCCACATTGCCCCTTGTCACGCCTCGTCCTCCTGCCGGATGCAGGAGATGAAGACATCTTCCAGCGTGGGCGCGATGACGGCCATCGGCCCGGTATTGAGGGCGTCGGCCTGAAATCGATCACGGATGGCCGGGATCAGCGCGTCGGCGTCCGACGCCACAACGTGAATCTGGGCACCATACAGTGCCACTTCCTCGATGTGATAGGCAGGGTCGGCCTGCATGGTGCGCAGGGCGGACATGGCGGCAGCGGGCCGGTCAGGTGAGAGTTCGAGCACCTGCCCGGCCATCATGGTGTCCTTGATGTGATCCGGGGAGCCGCGTGCGATCAGGTGGCCGTCATGGATGAAGGCCAGTTGTTCACAGTGTTCGGCCTCGTCCATGTAATGGGTGGTCACGAAGATGGTAACCCTCTGCGCCGCGATCTCGTAAAGCAAGTCCCAGAAGGCGCGGCGCGAGACGGGATCGACCCCGGCGGTTGGCTCATCAAGGAAGACGAGGTCGGGTTCATGCAGGATGGCGGCCCCCAATGCCAGCCGCTGCCGCCAGCCCCCGGAGAGGTTGCGCGTCCGTTCACGCGGGCGTTCATCCAACCCAGCCATCTTGAGCATAAAATCGATGCGCCCATGCAGCCGTGCCCCGCTGAGGCCATAGGTACGGCCATAAAAGCGCAGGTTCTCGGTGACGGTCAGGTCGTCATAGAGGCTGAAGCGCTGTGACATGTACCCCAGCCGGGGCCGCAGTTGGTCGGATTGGGTGGCGATGTCACAGCCTAGTACCAGCGCCTGCCCATCACTGGGCTTGAGCAGCCCCAGCAGCATGCGGATGGTGGTCGTCTTGCCGGAGCCGTTAGGGCCGAGGAAGCCAAAAATCTGGCCGCGCGGCACGGTGAAGGTGACATGATCGACAGCACGGAAACTACCAAAATCACGGGTGAGGCCGGTCACCGCTATGGCATTACCATTGATCTGATCACAGGGGGCTTCACGGGCTGTGAGGGTCATTCGGGCAAGCTCCCTTCGCGGTCCATGCGGCGGATCAGGGAGATGAAGGCTTCCTCGACACGCGGCGCGACCTGCCGCATCTGCTCGATTTCGATGCCACCCGGCAGGGCCGCACGGATCAACGCCTGGCCGCTTTGGGCATCATCGACAAAGACGTGCAGCAGTTCTCCGTAGGACTGTACCTCGTGGACTCCATCCGTCTCACGCAGGATATCCCGGGCACGGATGCGGTTCGAGGTCTTGATCTGAATCACTTCGCCGGGTACATGGTGGCGGATACCGTCGGGTGTGTCACATTCGACGAGGTGGCCCTCGTACATCAGCCCGATGCGGGAGCAGCGTTCGGCTTCGTCCATGTACGGCGTTGTGACGATGATCGTGACGCCATCAACATGCAGGCCGGTCAGGATATCCCAGAACTCACGGCGTGAAACGGGATCGACACCCAGCGTCGGTTCATCCAGCAGCAGGATAGCGGGCTGGTGGATCAGAGTGCAGGCCAGCCCCAGTTTCTTCTGCATACCACCGGAAAGCTGCCCGGCACGCCGCTTGCGGAAGGCCGTCAACCGCGCAAAACCCAGCAGCCGTTCGATGCGCTCCTTGCGTTCCGGCCCGGTGACACCGAACACATCGGCAAAGAAGTTGAGGTTCTCATCGACAGATAGGTCACGGTACAGGCTGAAAATTTGTGCCATGTAGCCGATGCGGTTCTTGATCTGCTCAGGGTTTTTGCGGGTGTCGTAGCCATCGACGGTGGCCGTGCCAGAGTCGGGGTCGAGGATGGCGGCCAGCAGGCGCAGCGTGGTAGTTTTGCCCGCGCCGTCCGGCCCGACCAGCCCGAACACCTCCCCACGGTTGATCGACAGGGAGAGATCATCGACCGCGACCGTCTTGCCAAAGGTGCAGCACAGCCCATGTGTCTCGATGATGGGTTCAGGGTTGATGTTCTCAGTCATGGTTCCGGCCAGCGCTAAAGTGATAGCTCAATGGTAGCAGGAACACGGTCGGTTTTCCACTGGAGTACCTGCTCGGATGCCCCGATCCCCTATCCCGCCGATTCTCCGTTATAATCGCGGTATGAAGAAAAGCATCCCCATTACCCTGGTTGTTCTGTTCATGATGACGCTGGCAGGCTGCGTAGCGGATGCAACCCCGCCGCCGTATCAAACAGATGCACCACCGGTGCCGACCGCGACTCGCGCCCCAACGGAGTCCGGCTCACCAGTGGAACCTGGGACCGAGGTTCTCCCATCGGCCACACCAGAACCCGCCCACACCGAAATCGCCTGTGCGGAGGCTGCCGGGCGGGTCGAGACAGGCGTGCTGACCAGTGCCTCTGCAGGCGAGGTGCGCTATCGTGTATACCTGCCCCCCTGTTATGATGTCATCAACGTGCGTTATCCGCTGTTGGTGATGCTGCACGGTATGGGCGTTGGTATGGATAACACCCAATGGGACAGCATCGGTTTGGATGAGGCGATGGACGCCGGGATCGCGGCGGGGACGGTGCCGCCGATGATCGTGCTGATGCCCAACGGCAACGACATGCAGTATGATTATGATCCCGGCCCGCTGCCGTCGGTGATCGTGGATGAGTTCCTGCCGCTGATGGCTGGCTCGTATTGTGCCAGCACCGACCCTGCCTACCGCGCTGTCGGCGGGCTGTCTCGCGGGGGGTACTGGGCCTATGCAACGGCCTTCCTGCACCCGGCGCAGGTTGGCCGGGTGGGCGCGCACAGCGGCTTCTTCTACGAAGGGGACTATCCGCAGGCCAACCCCAGCGCGCTGGCAGTCAGTGCGCCCGGCATCGAGGGGCTGGCAATGTACCTTGACTATGCCGCCGATGACACACTGACCAACACCCGTGTGCCGGAATTTAACGACCTGCTGCGGATGCGCGGCCTTGCCCCGACTTTCGTTCTGAACCCGTCAGGCGGGCACAGCGAGGCGTACTGGTCTGCGCATGTGGCGGAGTACCTCGCGTGGTATGGTGCGGGGTGGTCAACGGATGCAACAGCATCCCCCGCCTGCACAGGCGGCTAAAGGGAATCCCAAATGAGCAAACGACTCTATTACGATGACTCGATGACACACGCCTTTGATGCGCAGATCGTCGAAGTAACGGAGCATGAAGGCCGCCCGGCAGTGGTCCTGGATGGCACCTACTTTTACCCCGTGGGCGGCGGTCAGCCGCATGACACGGGCACGATCAACGGCGCAGGGGTGATCGAGGTGATGACCCGCAAGCCCGATATGGCGGTGCTGCACATCCTCGCGGCCCCGCAG
>CAYMGV010000172.1:0-5019 GCA_964390105.1 uncultured Anaerolineae bacterium
TCATGAGTATACAAGCCCCCGTTGATGCGTCCGCGCCCTGCCTGTGAGATCGCGGCCAGCGTACCCTCATAAGGCGGCTGCGCTGCGGCGGTGACATCCAGCGTTGGCACGCCGACCAGGGCAAGCGATACCGGGGCACTCAGCAGCAGCCCCTTGGCAAACGCCATACCGATGCGCAGCCCGGTATATGATCCCGGCCCGGATGCCACACCTATAGCGGTCAGATCCGCGGGCGTGATACCCGCATGTCGCAGCATGGCAGATACCATGGGGGGCACTTCAACCGTATGATGGTTTGCGGTTTGCCATGTATGTTCTTCGAGCAGCACGCCTTCAGCCAGCAGCGCGACGCTGGCGTGGCGGGTTGCCGTATCGATTGCGAGGATCACGGATGTTAATCACTTTCTGATCGATTCATCCGAATTGTATAGGGCGAATCCGTACATAGCAAAATAGCCGGTATAATGGTTTGGGGAGGTGTGTATGACTGGACGATCAGTTCCATTTGACAGGGCCGTTGGGTATTACGATGCCACGCGCGGGTTTCCGCCGGGGGTTGAGGTGCAAGCAGGCAAGACGCTGGCTGCCACTGCGGGACTTGATGGGACACAGGATGCACTGGAAATCGGAGTTGGCACCGGGCGGATCGCGTCACCGCTGCGGCCCCATGTGCGCACCTATACCGGCATCGACCTCTCCCGCAAGATGATGTCACGCATCCTGGCGAAACCGGGCGGGGATGCGGTCAGCCGGGTACAGGGCAGCATCACGGATCTGCCGTTTCGATCCAACCACTTTGACGCCGTGGTAGCAGTTCATATCTTTCATCTTGTCGAAGGTTGGCCGCAAGCCCTCAGGGAAACCGCGCGCGTTCTCAAGCCGGATGGCGTACTGGTGCAGGCGTATAATCATCGACCGGAACAGGCCAACAACCTGTGGGATGTGCTGCGTCAGGCCATTAGTGAGGGTGTGCCATCGGTAGGGGTGAGCTTTCGCTCCTATGCCACCTTCCTGCCGGAGTCAGGCTGGACCCGTGCCACCGAACCGCGCCGAATGGCGTTCACTTACCAGCAGTCACCCGCCGAGATCATCGAGTGGGCAGAACGTCGCTATTTTTCGATGACGTGGCGCATGACCGATGAGCAGCATCAGCGCGGCATTGCGGCGATGAAAGCCTACAGTGCCGCGCATTACGACGACCCCACGCAGCCGGTCGAGATGGTTGGGGAATTCATCACAGAAGCATATCATCCCCCGGGGTCATGACGCCGGTAGACTGGCGCTGCCAAGCTGGCCTATCTCATCATGAACACGCTCATTGGTGTTCGTAACCCGCGTTATCAGGGCGGCATCACAGGTCAGTAGATCACATAGGGCAGGGTCACCCCACAGGATCACGCCCATCTCGCGGTATTGTTTACGATCCCGCATCACACTGAGCCGATCTACCGCCTCAGCCGTGCGGATGCCTGCGGCCTCCAGCCGTTCTTCCCCCAGCAACACGGTTTCTTCCAAGAGGATCAGGGTTTCATCCGGCCAGACGGATCGCCACGACAGCCGCGCACGGCGCAGTCGCTTCTCCGCTGCGCGGAGGTTTTCTCGCAGGGTATGCTCATGGCTGGTAAATACGCTGCCCAGGCGTTGGAATGCATGGGGATAACCGAGGTAATGCTGGCCCAGATCGGTCAGTGCCTGCTCAAGCTCCTGCGCAGCTTTAGTGAGACGGGCCTTTTTGACCGACTCGCCCAGCAGCGCGCCGCCAATAGCCCCGGCAACTGCGCCCAGCGTGCCGCCGATGATCGTGCCTGGCCCGGGGACCACCAGTGACCCCACCGCCCCGCCAAGCTGACCACCGACCAGGCCGCCGCCCGTGCGCGTCACAACTTCCACGGTGGCATACTCGGCATTACGGGCCAAGCTGGTGCCACCCTGTGAGCGCCGCCAGGCACGGTAACCGGCGAAGCCGATGGTGATCAATGGGATGTGCAGCAGCAGGCCACCGGCACCCTGTACATCGTGTGCAGCATCAAGGCCGCTCACGCCGTCAGTGATGGACCCCACGACGGTATCTCCGCCACCGTCCAGCATAATTACAGGCGCACCCGCCAGCCCATCAACCGCCCCGGAAAGCTCACCGAAGACCGTCACGGCCTCGAGATGATGGAGGAATCCGAGTACGGCATCACCAATGCGGGAGGCCGCCGAGCCGAGACTCTCTTGTAGAACTTCCATATTGGTTACGGCATCGACGAGGTGATCATGCCCCCATGCGCCGATGTGATCCCAGGTCGCGGGGGCGGCCATGGTGTAATGCCACGCCACATCGACCAGCGTGACGGTGCCAATCGCGGCGACTTCGGCGTTATCACTGGTCAGGGCCGATGACAGCACCTTTTTGACCTTCTCCGGCAGGGTCAGTTCGCCCAGCACTCGCGCACGCAGCCCTTCAACGTGACGCCGCCGCGCGACCATATACCACGCAGCTGCTGCCAGCATGCCGATGACGATCACGACGCCCAGCGTGGTTGCGCCACCTTCAATAATGTTGTTGATCCACTCCATACCCGTGTCCTGTTCATTTTGATACGATCCCTATTGATTATATCCCGTTTCCGGTTTGTGGGCGGGCGTTGCCTGGCAATCCTGAAACTTTCCCTATTCCTTAACACTTCTCTGGTATACAATGACAGATGTGAATAGTGGTTATTGGCAAGGCTGCCCCCGACCGGGCCGTGACGGGGGGCAGTATTTGAGAATCGGCCCAGTGCATCAGGGAGTGTCGCATGATCCGTACCAAGATTATTTGTACCATCGGGCCTGCCACCCGTGAGCCGGAGATGTTGAAACGGCTGATGGATGCGGGGATGGATGTTGCCCGCTTGAATATGTCGCATGGCTCACAGGAGTTCCATGCTGAGAATGTGGCCCGCATTCGGGCCGCGTCCGAGGAGGTGGGCAAACCGGTTGCCATCCTGGCTGACCTGCAGGGGCCAAAGCTGCGCGTGGGGCAGATGCCGGATTCCGGTATGGCAATTCGACGGGGGGAAACCATCCAGCTCACCACGGATGATATTACCGGCTATCGCGTGGAGGGTGACGGCGATCCCAGGGCCATGATCCCCATTCAGTATGATCTGCTGCCGCGTGATGTGAAGCACGGTGAGAACATCCTGCTGGATGACGGACTGCTGGAGATGCAGATCCTTGACACAGACGGTGAAGCCAACATCCGCTGTGAGGTGGTCACGGGCGGCATCCTGCGCAGCCGCAAAGGGCTGAACCTGCCCGGCACGGACCTCTCGCTACCTGCTATCACCGAAAAAGACTGGGCTGATCTCGATTTCCTGATCGGCCAGGAGGTGGACTGGCTGGCGCTGTCCTTCGTGCGCCGCGCCGATGAGGTCATCGAGCTTAAACACTACATCGAATCAAAAGGCGCACGCATCCGCGTAATCGCCAAGATCGAGAAGCCCGAAGCCCTCACCAACATGGATGAGATCATCGCGGCGACGGACGGCATTATGGTGGCACGCGGCGATCTCGGTATCGAAATCCCGGCGGAGAAGGTGCCGGTTGCGCAGAAGCGCCTGATCCATGCCAGTAACAAGGCCGGGAAGCCGGTCATTACCGCGACGCAGATGCTTGACTCCATGATCCGCAACCCACGCCCCACCCGCGCCGAGGCCAGCGACGTTGCCAACGCCATCCTTGATGGCACCGACGCGATCATGCTTTCCGGCGAGACCGCCACCGGTCACTATCCGTTAGAGGCTGTACGTACGATGGTGCGCATCGCGCAGGAGGTCGAGGGGATGATGCTGCGCACCAGTGGTCATTGGACGCCGCCGCATCACGTCACCCGTAAATACGGCGACACCACCGACGCAGTTGCCATTTCTTCCTGCGAAACGGCCTTTGACCTGCGGGCCGGGGCGATCATCACCTCAACGGCCAGCGGCATGACGGCCCGCGCCGTGGCCCGCTATCGTCCGCAGACGCCCATTATCGCTGTGACGCCACATGTGCAGGTTCAACGCCAGTTGATGCTGTCATGGGGAGTGCATCCATTGTTGGGCGGTGAACGCATTTCCACGGACCGCCTGCTGCGTGATGCGCTTTCGCTTGCTGCACAGTGTGAGATGGTGAATGAGGGAGACAAGGTTGTCATTACTGCCGGGGTGGCAAACAATCTGCCGGGTGCAACCAACCTGATGCTCGTCGAGGTCGTCTCCAGCCAGGATGATAAGGTGGTTTTCTCGTAGATTGCCCTGTGCGGTGAGTATTAGCGGCTGCCCCGTGCTGATGTACTACGGTACTGCCTGCCGGGATCGGCGTGGTGTGCACCACGCCGATCCCGGACAACTCAAAGAGCACAGGCTGATGGGGGCAGTCACTGCGCTCTTGATTCATCCCCGGTTAAACCCAGCTTAACGCCCTTCGGCGGGGGTAGGTATGGCGGGCTGATTTTCACCGCCTACCAGCGTCAGATCGGCCAGGACAGCTCAGTGGTGATCCGCTCCAGACTCCCCTTCACCATTGGGGCGGGTATAATGGTTGAGGACCCATCCGGGCCTCATTCAACAAAGAGCCAGACCTGATGACAAAAAAAACGGTTAGCAACCTGATCATCCCTGCCGCGTTGAGCATCACCTTACTGATCCCGCTGTGGTCGCTGCTGGTACGGGTGGGGGCGGCCCTGCCCGGCACCCCCGAAGGAGGTACTGAGGCGCTTTGGCACCTGTGGTGGCCCGCGGCCAGCCTGTCCTCACCGGATGGCGCTGCCATCCATGCCTATCTCGGTGGGCCCTACCTTGCCAACCACCTCAGCAATGCTCCGATCCTGCTTTCGTTCGTTTATCACGGGCTGGAGACTCTCACCTCGAACCCGGTGCTGGCCTTCAACCTGAGCCTGACCCTCAGCCTGATCGCGACGGCCCTCAGCGCCTACGCCTTGCTGCGCCTCCGTGCGATCCCGGCACCGCTGGCCGGGGTGCTGGCCGGGCTGTTCGGCTTGTCTGG
>CAYMGV010000173.1:0-4912 GCA_964390105.1 uncultured Anaerolineae bacterium
GTGATTGGGGTGGCGGTGCTGCTGCTTCTGTAGCGATTAGCTATCCGCTTTTCGAGGGCGACCTCGGCGTACGTCTACAGAAACAGGAGGTTCCCCTTCATGGTGGAACCTCCTGCGGTTTCAGTAGGGGGTTGATGCAGCCCTAACAAGAAGCTAATCCACCCGCCTGACGGTGATGGAGAGAATCTGATCGGCGTCGGCGAAATCATCGGTAAAGTCCGAGCTTTGATAAGGGGCCAGCGCCTCGGCCACATCCTGCCCGGCGACCACGCGCCCGAAGATGGTGAAGCCTTCATCGAGATAGGTGGCGGGGCCGTCGGCAGGGTCGGGTTCAAGCGTGATGAAGAACTGGCTGCCCGCCGAGTTCGGCGCGTTGGATTTCGCCATGGAGAGCAGGCCCGCGCCGTCGGCGAAGGTCAGGCCAGCGTTGGTGTAGGCGTCGGTGGTGTACTCGTCCGGGACACCGTAGCCCGGCCCGCCGATGCCGGTGCCGCTGGGGTCACCCGCCTGGGCCACAAAGCCGGGGATGACGCGGTGCCAGTAGATGCCCTCATAGTACCCTTCGCAGGCGAGATAGGCGAAGTTGTTGACGGTCTGCGGCGCGGCCTCAGCGTACAGGTCCACGATGAGGGTGCCCTGCGTTGTCTCGATCCACGCACGGTAGGCCCCTGCGGGGTCGATCTCCAACGGGGGCAGTTCGTGGTAGGTTTGTTCGGTCAGGCCGATACCGATAATGGCGTCCAGCGCGACGGGGGCCTGCGGGGGTGGGTTGTAAGGCTGCGCATTGACAAAGACCAGCGGCAGCGACTCGATCCCGGCCTGCACAGCAGGCCCGGCGGAGGCGACCACGGCCTGGATGTAAACGCCGTCGCTGACATCCTCGGCCATCTGGTCGGGGTCTGCACCGACGCTCTCGGCGTAATCGCTCATGCGGGCCAGCAGCTCGCCCTCATCCTCGGCGGGCCATTCGCCCTGTGAGTCATACATCATCTCACCAAATTCGATAAAGGCATCAAGCCCGGCCTGTGCGGCCACGGATTCGGCGGCCTGTGCCGCGATGAAAGAGTTATCGGTCAGCAGGGGCAGCGGTCGATACACGATGCGTACGTCGTCGTAATTGGGCAGCACATCCTGCAGGCTGTCGTAGAGGTCCGCGCAGTATTCACACGCGTAATCGGAATAAAACTGGAGGGTCACCAGCGCATCATCCGGCCCGACGGCGTGATCGGCCTCAGTGATGACCAGCGGCCCCTGCTGCGGTTCAAACGCCACGGACACCGGGGCCGGGTAGTCACATACGTCCTCGCCGCTGGGGGTCTCCATGATCGGGATGTCGGACAAGCTGCTGGTGCCACCGCAGGCGGTCAGCACGAAGGTAAACCCGGCCAGCAGGGCGATGCCCATTGGTTTAAGCGATTTCATCAGGTGGATGTTCTCCGGCTCCTCAGGATATCATGTCGATGAGTGTAACAGGGATTGGGTGTTTTGGGGGAGTCGCAGGGGATTTTGGGGCGAGGCAGCTCAATCCTCTTTTTTATCGCGGCGGCGCTTGCGCTGGATGGCCCCGTCGAGGGGGTGTTCCATCTCAATGACCTGCCCCTGGATGCCGTGGGCGGCATCGGAGGCGAGGAAGATCGCCGTGCCGACGAGGTCCTCGGCTTCGAGGATGGGGTCCACGTCCTTGATGGCGGCCCGCTGTGCGGTGGCAACCTTGCCGGGGTTGATAATGTTAACACGGATGTTATCGGCGCGGCCCTCCTGGGCGGTGGATTTGGTCAGGCCGACCAACCCCCACTTGCTGGCGCTGTAGGCGGCGTGCAGCGGGTAGGCGCGTGAGCCGAAGGTCGAGCCGATGTTGATGATCGAACCGCCGCCGCGCTGCTGCATCGAGCGCCAGACGTGCTTGGTGAAGAAGAACGGGCCGCGCAGGTTGGTGTTGATCAGCCAATCCCACGTATTCAGCGAGGTGGCATAGATCGGTTTGAACATGCCGCTTCCGGCGTTGTTGACGAGGATATCGACCCCGCCAAACGCTTCGCTGGCCTGCGCCACGGTGGCCCTGACCTGCTCCTCGATGGTGACATCCGTTACGCAGACCAGCGCGCGGCGGCCCAGTTCCCGCACCTGTTCCGCCACGTCTGCCAGCAGGTCGGCGCTGCGGGCAGCCAGTACCACGTCGGCACCCTCGCGGGCGTAGCCCAGCGCAATAGCCTCACCGATGCCCTTACTGGCCCCGGTTATAATGGCGATCTTATTCGTTAGCATCATGGTGTCTTTTCCCCTCGGTGAGTCTTTTGTCAAATCACTGATCAGGTATTGCAACCCCGCTGCATGCAAAACGTAATGGAATCCGTGCCGATTGCTCGTAAATTACGCTAACAATGATACAATGCCTGCCCGAACAGGAATAACCGGAACCCAGGAGAACGCCCCATGACCACGCCTCAAACTGATGCTCCATCCCCGCCGCTGCCCGTGTGGGCCGCGCTGGCCTTCTCGACTCTTGCCGGGGTCCTGATGGCGCTTGCCATGCCGACCTTGTTTGATATCGGCTGGCTGGGCTGGGTCGGGCTGGTGCCTCTGCTGGTCGCCATGCTGCTGATGCCGCATAAAACCTACTGGTGGCTGACCCTGCCCGCTGGCCTGACCTGGTCCCTGGCGGCGCACATCTGGTACCCGGATTTCTTCGGGATCGCGTTAGGCGTGTTCCTGATCATTGCGGTAGGGGCGTACTATGGCGGGCTGTTGCAGCTCGGCTTTGCGCTGATGCGGCGTCTGCCCGATGCAGCAGCGCCGCTGGCGGTGCCGGTGGTTTGGTCGGCGTTGCAGTTCATCAAGTACATTGCGCCGGTGGTGCGCGACTGGTGGTTCGTGCTACTGGCGAATACCCAGTGGCGCTTCCCTGCTGCTTTACAGGTGATGAGCCTGACCGGGTTCCCCGGCCTTGAATTGGGGGTGATGCTGGCAAACATGGCGCTGGCGTTGATCATCGTGAAAGGCTGGCAGGAGAAGACCCTGTACCTGCCGGGCGGCGCGGCGTTGGGTATGGTGATCATCGTCGTGGGGTGGGGCGCGCTGATCATCCCCGCCACCTCGGAGGACGCCTTCACCGTGGCCGCCACGGTCGATCTGTCGAACCAGGACCCGGCAATCCGTGTGCTGAGTGACCAGTGGAGCGACTCAGAAGGGCCGTATGCTGATACCGATGCGCAGTCGCAGGCGCTGTTTGATATCAACGCCGGGCTGACCCGTGAGGCAGTCAGCGGCGGGGATGTGGCCTTCGTGGTGTGGCCGGAAAACGAGTTCGCTAACGCCGATAACCCGACCTTCAGCGATCAGGTTGTGGCGCTTTCCGCTGAAACCGGAGCCTATGTCGTGACGGATATGATCTGGGACTCATCAACCGGCCGGCACGATACGGCGGTGATGTTCGGGCCGGATGGTGAAGTCGGGCGGCGGGCCAAGATCAACACGATGAGCGGCGAAGAGGAATACGGCATCGTGCCCGGCCCGGCGGAGTACCCGGTGTTCAGCACCGAATACGGGCAGGTGGGCATCGGCGTGTGCTGGGATCGTCACCGGCTGAATGTCGTGCGTGAGCTGGCGCGGTCCGGCGCGCAGATCGTGCTGATGCCCGCAGATGATGACTTCAGCGGGAACACGGCCTTCCCTCCGCTGCACGTCGCCGACTCGGTGTTCCGTGCGGTGGAGAACCGTGTCGCGTTTGCCGATGGCAGCACCAGCGGCGTCGCCATTGTGGTGGACCCCTACGGGCGCATCAGCGCCATCAGCGGCATGAACGAGCGCGGCACCATCAGCGGGGAAACCTTCACGGTCGATGGGCAGACCCTGTACACCCGCTGGGGTGATGGGTTCGGCTGGCTGCTGGTGGTGGTGTCGGTCGTTGGGTTCATGGTGCCGGTGAGACGTGGGGAGTGAGGTAAAACTCACTCAATGATGCCGTGCTTCTTCAGCCACTGCGTCAGTTGGCCTTCGCTGGCCTCGGTGATCATATAGCCCCGGTCAATGCCGCGCGGGCTGGCCCCTTCGGGCAGCGGCCCCGGCTCCTCGATGGGGGTGTCCTCACCGGGCCGTGCGATGATGATGGTGGGCACGGAGAGAAAGCCCGTCCATTGTTTGACGCGGTCAGCCATCTGCTCATCCTTGTCGATCAGGATGGTGCGCGGGGTCAGGCTGTTGCGCTTGAAGACATTGTTGGCCCGCATCTGGAACGGGCAGAACGATGTGCGTGCATAGACAACGACTTCACGGTCAGTTTCCATCGGGGGTACTCCCTTCACCTGGCAGGGGATCAATTCCAGGTACGCTGATAGCTTCATTGTTGATGTAACACAGGATGCCCTGTGTGATCGCATCGGCGACGGTATCCGGTTGGTTGGTCAGGAAGTCACGGTCAAGGTACATGAACCCGATCTCGATGATCGCGCCGGGGGTCGTTGCGGCGATCTCGGCGAAGTTATGATAGCGCGTCATATCAAAGGTGACGCTGGGGTGAAACGCCATCCCGGTGATGCTGGTATAACGGTCCACCATGCAGTTGACCAGCCGTTGGTCCTGTTCCGGCGTGGTGGAGGTCTCAAAGCTGGCAACCTTGAACCCGGTCGCAGCATCGTTGACATAGGCGCATGAGTCGGCATGGATCGAGATCATGGCCTCGGCCTCGTAGCCGGGCAGCCGCTCGTCAAACTCCTCAAGCAGGTCCACATCAAAGCCCGCCGCCGCCAGGTTTTCCTGCACGCGGATAGCCACTTCGTAATTGACATCCCGTTCAGTGAGGCCGTCCTCACAAACCGCGCCGGGGTCGGGCAGGCCGGTGGGTGGGTAGATGCCGTAATGCCCGCTGACAATGCCGATGAGGGGCCGCGTCGTGACGGCGGTGGGTGGTGCAGCG
>CAYMGV010000174.1:0-4779 GCA_964390105.1 uncultured Anaerolineae bacterium
AAGGCCGCGGGCCTGCGGTTGCGCATCGCGGATGCTGCCGGGCTGCTGCACACGCGCATGTATGACGGCTGGGAATCGGTACGAGATGGCTACGCCAAGAACCTGCTGGCTGGCTACGGTAACAGCTACCTTGCCCTCCTCGCCGCGACGCTCTTTCACTGGCTGGTGTTTCTTGGCCCGTGGCTGTGGCTGGCTCTCGGCCCGCTGATCCCGGCACTTCCAGGCTGGCCGCTGTGGCCGCTGCTGCTGATCGCGCTGGGCCTTGCCATCCGCGCGCTGACCGCTGCCGTTACCCGGCAGCGCCCCCTCGATGCCGTCACCCTGCCCGTCTCTGTCCTGCTCATGACCCTTATCGCGGCCCGCTCCGCGTATTGGACCGCCCGCTACGGCGGCCCCCGCTGGAAGGGGCGTGTGGTGGGGAAGGGATAAGGCTAATCATGGGGGCGCTGCCCCCATCCAAGCCCCTTGACCGTGGTTATGAGGTTGGTTCAACTGCGTAAGGCCTAAAGTTTTTGATACAGTCGGCGCGTGCCGGGCCTCATTGCCCGCTATACTCAGGGGAGACGCATCATAACGCCCGCCTGATTGTTGAACAGAGACACGATCATGTACCTGATGACCAAACTCTGGAACCCCGCTGTTTTCCAGGGGCATCGCCGCCGCCGCAATTACTTCGAGGGCTGGTACTTCAAGCAGATTGACGCGGAACAAAAGCACCGGCTGGCGATCATCCCGGGGGTTTCCTACGGTGCCACCCCCGCCGGGCATCACGCCTTCATCCAGACCTTCAACGGGATGACGGGCGAGACGCACTATCACCGCTTCCCGCTTGAGGCGTTCAAAGCCTCGCGGGATCGCTTTGACCTGCGCATTGGGGCGAATCATTTCAGCACGCAGGGGATCACGCTCAACATAGATGACGAGTTCGGGCAGGTGCTGGGATCGCTGCGCTTTGCGGGCGGGCAGCCGTGGCCGGTGAAGCCACTCAGCCCCGGCATCATGGGGCCATACACCTTCGTACCCTTCATGGAATGCAATCACGGTCTGCTTAGCTGGGATCACGAGATCACCGGTGATCTGACCCTGTACGGCGAGGCGGTCGATTTCAGCCGGGGGCGCGGTTACATCGAAAAAGACTGGGGCGCAGCCTTCCCCAGCGCGCACATCTGGATGCAGACCAACCATTTCGAGACGCAGGGCACGTCGCTGTCGGCATCGGTGGCAACCATCCCGTGGCTGGGCGCGTCGTTCCGAGGGTTTATCGTGGGGTTGTGGCATCACAGGCGGCTGTATGATTTCACGACCTACAGCGGGGGGCGCATTACGGAACTGCTGCTGACCGATGACACGGTCGATTGGACGCTGGAGACCGGCTCCGACCGCGACGGCTACCGGCTGCACATTGTTGCGCATCGCGCCGAGGGCGGCATCCTGGCGGCCCCGGCAGATGGTGCGGGCATGACCGACCGGCTGATGGAAACGCTGACCGCCCATGTCGAGGTGACGCTCTCGCGGCTGGAACCGGGCATCACTGAGATCATCATGCAGGAGACAGGGGCCTGTGCCGGGTTGGAGGTGCAGGGCGCACTGGATGAAATCCTGGATGAGGATCATACCAGCTAGAGGTCCAGCGGGTCTGATGTTGCAGACCCGTTCACTGACGGCGGCACCTATTTCGCTGGGTTATCCTGGTAGAACGCGCGGATCATGTCCCCACGGATATAGGCCAGTTCAGCGCGGGCCTTCACATCGACGGCCATCTCATGCAGCGTAAAGATATCCGCATAGGAAACCGCGAAGAACGGATGCGGCGTCACATGGAAGATGTCGGCAGCCTGGGTCTCCTGTGAAGTATGGAAGATACCACGGATCACGTAGGTATCGGTGAAGCAGATCATGCGGATTTCCTTGGGCAGCAGCGGCGATTGCGGCGTGTATGATCCCAGCGTGATGACCTGCGGCTCCGACTTGGGGATGTGCATTTCATCGACAAGGATGGGCTGGATGCGTGCGTTAGGGTGCAGTGGTACCAGGGTGGCGTCATACACGGTCAGCGTGCTGACGCTGTCATTGTTGAAGTACACACTGGGTTCGCCGCGTGTGCGGATTTCCCCTATGACGCGGTATTGCGCCGTCAGAATATCAACCGAGAAACTCTGGAGCAGCACTTCCATGATCTGGCCCGCCTTTCGTTCGCGTCCGTTCCAATGATGTCTTTGATATTCAGCCTACCCAATTCACCCGGAATATGCGAGAGCGTGGGTTAGAACCGGGTTAGAGGGTCTATTTCGTGATCTGTACTACCACGGGCAGATACGTGAAATCCGCGCCGTCACGCAGCCGGATGCGATCCCCGTTGGTATCATCATACCAGCCGATGCGCAGCCTGTATACACCCGGCAGGATACCCTCTGCCGTTTCGAGCGTGATGCTGTCCGCGATCACCTCGCCGGGTGTCCAGCCCGCCGTAGGCCGCGCCCCATCAAGGGGGTAGGCGTCACGCTGGCTGACGATCTGGCCGTTATCCTTGACCAGGTGCACGAACGAGGTCAGGTTGTTGAGGATATCATCGGAGGTTTGCCAGTACAGGGTCAGGGTGATGGGCTGGCCGCCCGCCACGTCGGGGTTTTGCAGGTCATAGCCGACCAGCGTAATGCCGTTGTTCCATTGCAGTTCAAGGCGCTCGGCGGAGTCCGGCATCGTATAGGTGCGGTTCGGTACGTTGACCCGGATCACACCGACCGGGACCGGGGCCACGCCTGACCCGATTACATCGACCGCCACCGTATACGTCCCGGCCTCAAGGCGACCCGGCACGGCAAAGGTATGCGGGATGCGCCACACATCGCCCGTCACCCACTCCGAGGTGGGGTAGCTGGTCGATAACGCAACGGGTGCGCCATAAGCGGCAATGGATGCATCCGCATGGAGGAAGGCCAGCCGCCCGCGATAAGCCTCGCCGGGGGCTGCCTCGGCTGACCACATCCACGTCACCGGCAGCGAATCGCCTACGGTTGCCACTTCCGGCAGCCCTTCGACGGCTTGCAGCACCAGCCCATCGCCCATCGGCTCATTGAGCGGGTCTTGAACGCCCAGTGCCTCCAGCGTCAAGGGCTGACGCGGCAGCAGCACACGCACCGTGCCCGCCGGGGCAAACACGCCCAGCGGCACACCATCGGCGGTAAACACGTCGAGGTTGCGGCCCTCCGCCAGTGAGAACAGCCCGATGGAGAGGTGCAGGTCATCAGGCGGGGTGCCCGCCGGGATGGTCAGGGTCAGGGTATCAGGCATGTAAAACGGCGGATACAACCACTGGCGCACCGGCAGCCCGCCGGGGTAGAACGCTACCTGCCGGTCGATCAGTTCGCCGTCACTGTTCTCGACCTGGACGACGCTGGCATAATCTGAACCAGGGACCACGTCGTACAGGGTCCAGACCAGTGTGATATCGACCGCATCGCCGGAGGGGATCGAGCGGTTATCGATGGCAACTGATTCCAGTTGCAGGACATCGCCCATCACCGCTACCGCCGGATCAAACGTGACAGGGTCTGGCCCGGCCCCCAGCGGCGGGTTAAACCCGTTGATCAGCCCCAGCATGATCACGCCCATCACGCCGACACCCAGCGCGGACACCAGCCCGGTGTAATCAAACTGCGCTAACCCGCGCCGTGCGCTGCGCACCTCGAACCAGCGGGGCGGCCCCAGTGTCAGCAGCAGGGCACCGGCTGCCAGTGCGGTCAGGCTGATCAGCACACCGGCAATGCGCGGCAGGGTGGGGCCAAAGGTGAGATCGAGCCGTACCTCGCCGGGCGGTACCTGTACCGCCAGCAGGCCGTCCTCGGTGGGCACCACGGGCACCGGGGAGAGGTTGGCCGATGCGCGCCAGCCGGGGAAGTACAGCCAGTCAAAGACCAGCATGGTCGGGTCCTCGACGTTTAGCGTCAGCAGCGCATAACGCGTGCCCCAGTCGGCATCAAGGACGGTCACGCCCTCCGCCGGGTGCAGCCGTGCGATGATCTGCCCCGCGTTGAACAATACCGCCAGCCGGTCGGGGTCGAGGTCGTCATCCATGGTGAGGGGCAGGTAATCGGAGGCGCGCGTGCCACCGGCCCAGCCGGTGCGCCGTTCGAGTTCCTGCGCCCCGCCGATGGTGGCGGGCAGGTCGGCGGGGCGAGGCTGATAGGCTGCCACAAGGTGCGGTTTACTGGCGATCAGCATCACCATGAAACCCAGCACCGCCAGCCCGCTTTTGAGTTCGGGCAGTTTGAAGCGGTCCACCAGCCGGATCAGCGCGAGGCCCTGCGCAATGCCCAGCAGTAGCGCACCGACGCCCAGCAGCCGTACCGGCTGCCCGATGACCCGGAACAGATACAGCCAGTCATAGACGGGGGCCATAAAAGGCATCGCGAACAGCAGCAGCCCGACGGCCAGCACTGCAAACACGATGGTCCAGGTATCGAGTGGCCCACTGCGTCGCAGCAGCGCAAGGGTCAGGCCGCCGACTGTCATGACCAGCGCCAGTACGCTGATCGGTGCAGCGGCCTCGCCGGTCATACTGAACAGCTCGTACTGCGGCCACAACGCGAACAGCGAACGCAGGTCACGAATCTGGGCTGCATCAAGCGCAGAGTCGGCAAACCCGCCGGATACGACCAGCCGGGATTCCAGCAGGGCGGGCAGCCAGTAGAAGGCGGTCAGCAGAATCACAAAGACGGCCAGCAGCCCGCTCCGGATCAGGACCGGGCGGCGCTTCTCCGCACGGGCGGCTGCGACGAC
>CAYMGV010000175.1:0-4732 GCA_964390105.1 uncultured Anaerolineae bacterium
GTTGGCAACTGCGGCCTGCTGGCTGGCCTCACCGGCGAGCTGATTGGCACTGATGGCCGTCACACCGGCCAGCACGGCCAGCACGGCCAGCACAAATACCGCCCCGATACCCACCCGGAACAGCCGCCGCCGCCGCACCAGTTCACGTTCACTGCGGTCGATCAGTTCCGCTGCGGTTTCATCAATGACGAGCTGTTCCTTCTGGGCCTCGATGATGACCAGTTTCTCGGCGGTTAGCACGGTGCCGTAACGCTGGTAGGCGGCCACTTCCTGCTCAAGCAGGTCCTGCGCGGCCTTGCGGGCCTGCGTGGCGGGGTCGATCTCGATCTTGTCGAGCAGGTAGTCGTGAGCCAGTTCATGGACGGAAACGCCCTGTTCGTCCTCGGCGGTGCGCAGCAGCCGCGATGCCACCAGCCGGTCCAGCGCGGAGGCGGTGGTTTCAGGCGTAATGCGCAGTACGCTAAGCTCCTTCTCCAGTTCTGCGGCGGTGCGCCGTACCCGGCGCTGCGAGGTGGAGATCAGCGCCTGCAGGATGGCGCGGGCCGCCCCACGCTCATCGACCGGCACCTCGCGTGAGAGCACGCGCTCAAGGTGGCTGCGCAGGATGCCCACGGTGCCGCCGAGGTCTTCGTACATATTACGGGTGATCTGTGCGCGTCCGCCGCGCCCGTCGTACAGCGCGGCACACACCAGTTGAAGCTGCGGCGGGTCGATCTCACCGCCGCCGAGGTCGGTCAGGATGCTGTCGACCAGCCCCTGCTGGTAGCCCACTTCATAGCGGGCAGCAGGCTCCACGATGATCTCGCGGGCCTCCTGCTGATTGAGCTTGCGCAGCAGCATTTCATTAGCATAGGGGTTGCGAATGCGTGGGCGGAAGGTGCCCAACTGCGAGAACCATTCGGAGCGCATCGAGAGCAGCCAGCGCACGCGCAGGGTATCATCATGGATGGCGGCGGCTAACTGGTCGATGAACTCATCGCGGTATGCCTGTGATTGCAGCGTGAAGAACTCCTCGAACTGGTCGAGGATGATCACCAGCCGCCCATCACCGAGAATACGCGAGGTCATGCCGAGGAAATCACGCAGCGAGGTAATCGCCAGCCCCGGCGACTGCTCCAACTGGGGCAGGATGGCCCGCTTGACCGCGAAATCAACGAGCGACGTATAGGGCCGCACGTAGATCGGCACGTCGCCGTTGGCGAGCAGCCGGGGGATGATGCCCGCCTTGAGCAGCGAGGTCTTGCCCGCGCCGCTTTCCGCGTGCAGCACCGTGATCTCATCGCGCTCGACCAGGAAGAGCGTCTGCGCGATGGCCTCGGAGCGCCCGTAGAACAGCGCCGCATCATCGACGTCGTACTCCAGCAGTGATTTATATGGCCCACCGCCGGTCGGCTTGTCATCGACGTTGGTTGCCTGCCGGGTCAGCCGCTGGACATAATCGGTAACGGACTTGGCCAACCGCTCGACCTCGGCCTGTTCGGCCTGTTCGAACTGCTCAAGCTGGGTCATCGCCCGCTCGACGTTCTGGTAGATGATCCGGGCACCATCGCCGATGGCGACCACGCTGCTGGCGACATCGCCAAGTGTGATCTTGTCACGCCCGACCTTATCGCCCTGGACGAGGTCCCCGGAGACGTTCTGATCGCCTGCGATCAGGTCACGCCCAACGGATACATCGCCTTCAAAACTGGTTTCCCGGCTGTTGTCTTGTTCGCTCATGGCTGCCGCCTGCTGTCTATGCTGATTGACGAGAGTTTGAGTCAGGTTATAGCACAGATCACGTCACAGGACTATCTACCCCTGTGATGAGAAGATGACAGGGCTGGCAGGCATGGGGGGATAGTTAATCCTGTCTATGAAGCCGGCTATCCAAAGTGTATTACTCTGATGTATGATTAACAGGGGAGGATTAGGCCGCATGACCGCAATTCGAGTTGTACTAATCGATGATGACACGCTCATCCATGAAGTGGTTGGGCTGCTGTTCCGGGAAAACGGCGATTTTTTACTGGTAGGGCAGGCCTATCGTGGCAGTGATGCTGTCAGCACGATCCGCCAGGCGGAGCCGCACATCGTGCTGATGGACGTGATGATGCCCGGCCTCAGCGGGCAGGCTGCCACGCGTGAGGTTAAGAAGCATTACCCGGATATGGTGGTGCTGGCGCTCTCCAGCTACCGGGAGTACGATATCATCCGCGAGATGATCGATGGGGGAGCCAGCGGCTATATCGTCAAGGATGCGCTGGTCGATGACCTGAAGACCACTATCCGCACGCTGCTCAGCGGGCAGACGGTTTTTTCCTCCGAGGTAGCGCGGGTACTGATCGACCCGCCGCCGATCAATTCCGATCACTTCGGGCTGACCGACCGCGAACTGCAAGTCCTGCGGGAGATCGCCAGCGGCCAGAACAACGGGCAGGTGGCGCAGGCCCTCAGCATCTCGGTCCCCACGGTTAGCTTCCACATCAGGAACATCCTTGAAAAACTCAATGTCGAGACGCGGTCCGAGGCGCTGGTACTGGCCGCCAAGTCGGGCCTGATCTGAGCCATTAAGGGCCGTTTAATACCCGCGATTTGAGACTCCTCCGCTTTCATGTGACCCGCGTCTCCGGTACAATCCTGCTGTACTGACAACCCACCACATGGGGATGACTGACCGCTGACTGGCGGGATTTCCCGCTACCCTTTACGCTGCTTGTTGATGCGTCTCATCCCATTAACTACCAGGGGAGAAATACCACGGTGCTGCCTGCCAAACCTGATTCCCTACCCGCAGTGACCTCACCGCCCTTTGAACTGGATCAGCCCGCCACCGAGGCCGGGCGAGCGTTGATCAGGTATTACCGCGATGAGATGCTGGCCCGCGCGGCTCAACTGCGTGGGGCTGAACGCGTAACCGGCATCCACAAGATGCGTGTCGCGGTGCGCCGGATGCGCACGGTACTCAGCCTGATGCGGCGCTATTATCACAAGGAAGAACGGTACGCTTTCAGCCGCCGCCTGCGGCAGATCGCACAGGCTCTTGGCCCCGCGCGTGAGTTCGACGTGATGGCCGGGCATGTAGCCGGGCATGGCCTGACCCTGCCCCTTGAAAAGCGCCGTGACCTGCGCTTCCTGTACGTGTACGTCGAACGCCAGCGCGAGCGGGCCGCCGAACACGCCGTGGCCTTCCTTGACAGCACGCGCTATACGAACATCTGCGCGGACCTTGACCGTTTCTGCGAGACGCCCGGCTCTCTCAATCGAGATGACGGGCCGCTTGATGGCACAACCGCTTTGCTGCGGCATGCCTTCCCGCGGATGGCGCTGCGTGCCTACGAGGACGTGTGGGGCTATGGCCCTGTGCTGAAATCGGCCTCGCTGCATGACCTTCATTCACTGCGCATCCGGGCCAAGCGTTTGCGCTACCTGCTGGAATTTGCCGCCTCGGTGCTGCCGCCGGAATCGGCGGAGCTGGTTGAAGCAGCCACCGCCATACAGGACACGTTCGGGTTGATGCAGGATATCCGCACCGAACTGCCCGTGCTGGCCGCGCTGGACCGCTCGCTGCGGGCCGCTCATGGCAGTGGCCGGGCGCATGTTGGCGGCATCCCGGTTAGCGAAGGGCTGCGTGGGGTGCGCGGCTATGCCTCCGCCCGTCACCGCATGATCCCGGTGCTGCGTGAGGAAGGCATCACGTTGTGGGCCAGCGTGGCGGCCCCGGCCTTTCGTGAGCGCCTGATCGCGATGGTGCTGGACACGGTGGCGGAGTAGCCCCGTGGCGAAGGCGAATCCCTTTGTGGCGGAAGACCTGCGCGCTCTGATGACGCAGCTTGCCGTCGGCGGGCAGACCCAACTGGTGACCTATGATGACTGGATGCTGTACCTGTGGGACCTCAGCGATGCGTGGTACACTGAGACGGGCCGTCACTTCGCCGAGCGGCTGCGCAAGGAGTGGCGCACGCTGGATATCCCGACGCCGTACTGCCTGACCATCACGCGTGAGATGTACGCCTTCATGCAGACGCGGCCCGGCCCGTGGGCGGCATGGTGGGGGCACATCCTGCGTGTGGCGGGCACCTCGGTGTGGATGGCTCGCAAGATCGGGATCAGCGAGGAGGAAGCTTACCTGGCCGCGATCTTCCATGACCTCCACAAGCTGGATGAGAAACGGCGCGGTATCCCGCATCCCCGGCTGGGCGCGATGCGGGCCAGGTCACGGCTCAGTGATGAAATGGATGCGAAGGCCGTCAAGCGTATTGTCAGGGCCATCGATGTCCACCCGTCGCGCCCGCCGGGTAAATGGCCGCTGGCCTGCGTACTGCATGATGCCGACAAACTGGATAAGATCGGGGCGACCGGCATGCTGCGCCGTATCCATGAACTGCGTACCCCGGCCCCGGGCAAAGTATGTCGAGCGGCATGGCGCAGCCTGCGTGACCTGCGCAACCTGCCCGACCTGTGCTATGACAAGGAAGCCCGGAAGCTGTATCGACGCAAGCGCCGCGTGGCTGAATGGGTCAATGCAGTGTACGATGATATCTGTGAATAGAGGTGCCAGGTACCAGGAATAGAGGCCAGTGAAAGCAGCAGGCTGAAAGCGAAGTGACCTGGCCCCTGATACCTCAATCCAAAGGATTGACAATGCCCGACCAGCCCATGCCCATTGTGATCGATACGGATATGGCAGCCGATGACTGGATGGCGCTGCTGTACCTGCTGGCCGCGCCCGAGGCGCATATCAAGGCGGTGA
>CAYMGV010000176.1:0-4731 GCA_964390105.1 uncultured Anaerolineae bacterium
CGATAGCACTGCTTCGCGCCGGCCTGGTCGGTGCAGCCGATGCCGGGCAGCAGCTTGGCAAGCTCACGCGCGCCGTAACGGATGGCAACGCCACCAATGACCGCGCCGATCAGGTCACGGGCGCGGGCGGCGGTCCAGCCTTCACCGTAGATGGCGGCCAGCCGCAGCAGCATGCGCACCTGCACACCGATCAGGAAGGGGATAGCCAGGCCGGGCACCGGTTCTGCGCCGACAGCCAGTGCCAGCGCACTCGACTCACGGATGACCTTCCGTGCGGCGTGGCGGCGGTAGCGGGGCAGCGAGCGCCCGATGGTCACGGCCATTGATGGGTGTGCGTTGATCAGCGCCGGGATCAGTTTCTCGGCGATGTGAGTACCTTCTTTGGCCGAGATACCGATCACGGGAACGCGCAGCTTGCGCTCGGCGTTCATGACGGCGGGGCCAGCATCCTTGTTGAGCAGGTCGATCTTGTTCAGCACGACGACGACCGGTAAACCCTGCTGCTGCACCGCCTTGAGCAGGTCCGCATCAGACTGACGCATGCCGGACGAGCCATCCAGCACGAGGATCACGACGCTGCCGGTGTTGAGTGCGGCGCTGGCCGTCAGGGCGCGGGCATCGCCTGCAACCTCGTCAAAGCCGGGTGTATCGACCAGCCAAAACGGCCCGAAGCGCTCGCTGATGGCCTCGGTGGTGGTGCCCGGCACGGCGCTGACCTTCGAGAGGCGCTGCCCCTTGAGCTGGTTAAACAGTGTCGATTTACCGGAGTTTACCGGGCCGATGATGACGATCTGGCTGCTGGCTTCCGCCGCAACGTCGGCTTCGATCTTGCGGACATCAATGCTGTCCATGAAGTTCCGAACATCGCGCATGCGGGTAGGCAGGGTCATATTAATGAGTTCTCCGGATAGTGGCTGAACGAATGTGAACTTTTTTGGATTATAGCACAGTCGTGATTAACCCGTATGTCAATACAGCGAGGATTAGGTTACATTTAGGTTATGCTGAGAGTAAGGCGGGGCGCTGTTATCGATCATGCGCTGATCATCCTGTGGCTGCTGGCCTTGTATGGTGCAACGACGGTGCAGTTTCTGCTGCGCACCGATCTGCCCCAGTGGCAGCTCGAACTGCGCCAGATCGTGCTGCACCTGGCAGCCTATGGGGTGGGCGGCTGGCTGATGGCGCGGGCATGGCACGGCCTGCCCGGTGCGGGCCGCCGTCACTGGCTGCTGCTGGTGGTCGTCATGGCGGCGCTGGTGGGGCTGGGGCAGGAAGTGCTGCAAAGCCTGCTGCGGGGGATGGTGCGTGCCGGGCCGTCGCTGTTCGATCTGGCGGTCGATGCGCTGGGGGCCTTCAGTGCTGTGATGGTGTTCAACCGCGTAAGATCGCGGCGGGCGAGGCTGTCAGATTAGCGTGTGTCTGCAAACCGCTTTTCACCTCACCCCTTCCGCGCAGCGCAGCACGGCAGATGCTTCAACCTATTCTCTGGCCGCTGGTCTCTGACCCCTGGCCTCTATTCGAAAGGACTTGGAATGAGTGGCTACACATACGCAGGCGTGACCCTGAAAGACGGCATGGCGTTCGATGGTTATGTGGGTGATGAAGTGGTGGTGCAGCTTGATGCTGATGAGTCGGTTGGTGGGCAGGGGCTGGGCACCACGCCCAAGCCGCTGATGCTGACCAGCCTTGCAGGCTGCACGGGCATGGATGTGATCAGCATCCTGCGCAAGAAGCGCCAGCCGGTCGAAGGGCTGGAGGTCAAGGTCAGGGCCACCACTGCCGACGAGCATCCGAAGGTGTTCACGCATATCTGGGTGACCTACGTGATCAAGGGCAAGGACGTGGATACTGCCGCCATCGAACGCGCCATTCAGCTTTCGATGGACCGCTACTGCCCGGTGGCGGGGCTGCTCAAGCAGGTGGTGCCGATTGACACCGAGTATGAGGTGGTGGAATAAGCAAAAAGAGGCCAGTTGTGTTTGATGTCACGCCCGCCGCATCGAGAGGCCCGCGCCAAACAGGCCGAGCAGGCCCGCCAGCCCGGCAGTGTAGATCGCGGAGAGGCCAATGCCGACCACAAGATAGAACACGTTGGGTTCGGTTTCAGTGCCGGTGATCAGCGGCAGTGCGGCACTGACCACGCCGCCGACGGCCCCGGCCAGTACGGCGGCAAGGATGCCGCCCTTCATGGGCGCGGCATCCGCCCCGGCAAAGTGCCCGTAGAGATACCCGGCCAGCCCGTAGGCCGCCCACGCCAGCAGCAGCAGGATCAGGTCGAGGATG
Organism: uncultured Anaerolineae bacterium; assembly: GCA_964390105.1. Taxonomy (GTDB): domain Bacteria; phylum Chloroflexota; class Anaerolineae; order Aggregatilineales; family UBA3940; genus CAYMGV01. The sequence continues at coordinate 2,284 of CAYMGV010000176.1, forward strand.
GGGTAAGGGCCAAGCGCGGCGGCCAGCAGTATTGAGGCGATCAGCGCGGCAATTGCCACCGATTTCAGTAGTGCAGAACGATCCAGCATGGGTGTGTTTTCCAATGGTGAATGAGAGAGCGGCTTAATGGGATCATTTGAAATGATCCCATTAAGACTGTAGCGTAAATTGTGTGGGGTGCCCAGGCCCTAGACGGCAGGCATGCCGCCCTTATCCCTGGTCAGCGCAGCATGGATCGCGCCGCCTGCGGCACCCAGCCCCGCAGCGATGAAGAGCACCACGCACAGGCCCGCAATCGCGCCAATCGCTAACGCGGCGACGTCGCCGGTGGCACCCGTCATATCAATCCCAAGGTCCTCGTAGGTGGCTACAATGATGCCAAGTCCCGCAATCGCCACAAGGGTGCCATTGACAATCACGGAACCCAGCCCGGACGCAGCACCCGCAAGCGCGCCGCCGATGGCAAACTGACCCGCGTCGATCTCGCTGCCGTTGTTCGCTGCCCACAGGCCGTACAGCATGCCCGCGCCAGCCCAGATCAGCGGCATCAGGCAGCAGCACACCAACCCCACAAAAGGCACGATCTGCCCCAGTGTGAAGATCACGCCTGCGCCGAAGCCTGATACAGCCGCCTTGAGTAATGCATTGGTATCGAGATTCAACAGTCGCTCCCTTTCCCCTATGATCCCTGGTTAAGATAGGATTTACGCAGATGACACCCCCCGCAGGCTGCATCCGGCCAGTTACACCGCCGGGCTGATCTCGTCATTGTTACTGCCAACGATGCCGCCGTAGGCCGCACCACCGATGGCCCCTGCTGCCGCTGCGAAGAACACCATACCGCACATGACCATCACCACACCGAGGATAGCGTAGCCGGTGCCGCCGCCGTTAGCGTATACATCCAGCATTTCCGGCGGCAGGTCGATGCCGAGGTCGGTATAAATGCTCATCAGGTCGCTGATGTCACTGGTCATCAGCACGATGGAGGAAGCAATTATATTGATGATGCTGGTGCCCACGCCCGCCGCGAGGCCCGCAATCGCGCCACCAATGGCAAACTGACCGGCATTGATCTCGGTGTCGTTGTTTTTGGCAAACAGGCCGTACAGCACGCCCGCACCGACCCATGCAATCGGGACCAGGCAGCAGCAGAGCAGGCCAACCAGCGGGACCTGTGACGCGAGGCCGAGAACCAGCCCGCCACCCAGCCCGATGCCGCCTGCCTTGAGCAGGGCATTTGTATCAAGTTTCATGATAGTCTCCTTTTTTCTTTGCATCTCATAGGTTAATCCTATGGGTGTTGTGTGGTAATGGCAAGTGACGTTTGGCCCTGCCAGGGGGACGACCGGCCCCTGTGAATCCACAAACAAAAAGGCGGCCACATGGGCCGCCCCTTGATTATGAGCCAAAGGCAGGGGTTAGGAAAGCAGCGTTGCGTCAAGTTCGATGGTGGTGTTGAGTACGTTCGAGATGGGGCAGCCCGCCTTGGCCCCCTCGGCCTGCTCCATGAAGGCGGCCTCATCGATGCCGGGGACACGGGCCTCGGTGACCAGCGTGATCTTCGTGATGCGCCAGCCCGCATCGAGCTTCTCAAAGGTGGCTTGGGCCTCGGTGCTGATGCTCTCAGGGGTGAACCCTGCCTTCTCCAGCCCGGCACTCAGCGCCATCGAGAAGCATGAAGCGTGCGCGGCGGCGATCAGTTCCTCGGGGTTGGTGCCCGGCTCGTCTTCAAAGCGGGTTGTGAAACTGTACGCCCCCTCAAGCGCACCGCTGCCCAGCTTAAAATTACCTTTGCCGCCCTTCAGGCCGCCTTGCCATGAGGCGCTCGCCTTACGAATTGCCATGGTACTGTACTCTCCTGTGATTTGTGGATACATGTATCACTTTGAGTCTACAGGATGGGCGGGGGGAATTCCACCCCACCTCGGCGTGCCGACATACTCTCAAAATCGAATACATCCCGCAGTGGCTTTACGTAGCTGCTGTCATGGTGGGTGACGTTAATCCCCAGCCGGGGCGGGCACTCTGCCATCAATGCGCTGTGGCGGCATCCCCCGGTTGGCCCGCCACAACATCGTCAGGATGGCGACCAGCGCGGCCCAGATGGCGGTGGCAAAGCCGACGTGCAGCACGCGGTAGACGGTGGGCAGCACGAACAGCACCTGCATGGCACCGACCATGATCTGCATCGCGAACAGGGCACCCAGCCACACCGACGCGGGGACCACGCCGGGCACATCGGCCCAGCGGCGGAAGGCCCGCACGATGACCAGCCCGGCCAGTACGGAGACGGCGGCCACGGTAAAGCGATGGATGAGTTGAATGGTAATCAATGGGCTGGCCCCGGCCTGCATCGGGATGAGGGTGCCGTAACACAGCGGCCAGTCCGGGCAGGCTACCTGCGCACCCGTACCGACGACGGTGGCCCCGGTCAGCAGCAGGGCC
>CAYMGV010000177.1:0-4690 GCA_964390105.1 uncultured Anaerolineae bacterium
TTGCCGGGGCTGGGCATGGTCTCGGCACTGGCCTCGGCGGCTTCGCGCAGGGCACGGGCATAGGCCCCCGCGGAGCGATAGCGCTCAATGGCCGTCTTGGCGAGGCAGCGTCGCAGCACCGCATCGACGGCGAGGCTGACCGACGGGTCGAAATCCCGCACAGATGGCACCGGCTCCAGTACATGCGACATGAGGACCTTCATCGGGTCTTCATCAATGTAGGGCGGCATGCCGGTCAGCATCTCGTAGGTGATGATGCCCAGCGCGTAGACATCGACCGAATGCGTGACCTTATCCTCTTTGCGCACCATATCCGGGGCCACGTAGGGCGGTGTCCCGACGATGCGCGACCCGGTCAGGCTGGCCTGCTGTGCCACCACCCGCGCGATGCCAAAATCCCCCAGGTAAGCGTTACGGCTCTCATCGAGCAGCACGTTGGAGGGCTTCATATCACGGTGAATAATACCGCGCTCATGCGCATAATCGAGTGCATCCGCCGCCTGTGAGATGACCCGTACCGTGGTAGACAGTTCCGGGATGGCCGCGTCGATCATATCCGCGACCGTGCCCCCCGCCAGGTAGCGCATCACGATATACGGAATGCCGTCAGACTCGCCCACGTCATAGACGGGCAAGATGTGCAGATGCTCCAGCCGCGCAATAATGCGTGTCTCCTGCTGAAACCGCGCGAGAAACGTCTCATCGTGCAGGAACTCACGCGGCAGCACCTTAATGGCGACCGGGCGTTCCATCGATGGCTGGTAGCCCAGGTACACGCTCGACATGCCGCCTTTACCCAGCAGCATCCGAATCTCATATTGGCCCAGCATTTGCCCGATTAGATCGTCTGCCATAACATCCTTCATTGACGTGCTTCAATCACGGTGATTCAATCACCAGATGTAGTATAGCGGGTTGCCCCCTTTCCGTAAATTACGAAGCCGTGAGGCAGGTAGCGGGGTATACTCCGCTTGGGATGTTTGGGGGGCTGCGCCCCCATCAACAAAAAGACAGGACAAACCAATGCCCACAAACTACGCCAACATCGCGGCGGCCATTGATGAGACTGCCGCCAAGCAGCCGCACAAGGCCGCGATCATCTACCCGTGGGGGCGCGACCCCATCACGGGCAAGCGCGCCTATACTCATTACACCTATGCGCAGCTCATCGAGGCGACCAACATCATCGCCGCCGGGCTGTATGATGTGGGGCTGGAACGCGGTATGCGGGTCGTGCTGATGGTCACGCCATCGCTGGCGTTCTTCGGGCTGGCCTTTGCGCTGTTCCGCGCGGGCATCGTCCCGGTGATGATCGACCCCGGCATCGACCGCGCCGCGCTCAGGCAGTGTATTGCCGAGGCTGAACCGCACGGGTTTATCGGCATACCACGTGCGCATGTGGGGCGGATTCTGTTCGGCTGGGGCCGTGAGACGACCCAAACACTGATCACGGTTGGCCGCAAAGGCCCGTGGGGCGGGTACACGCTGGAGGAGATCAAGGCACGCGGCGCGAAGCAGCAGCCCTTCACCCTCCCGCAGACCCGTGCCGACGAGGTTGCAGCGGTGGCCTTCACCAGCGGCAGCACCGGCATCCCAAAGGGAGCCATCTACACGCATGGCAACTTCCTCGCCCAGATCGACCTGCTGCGCCAGGTATTTGACATCGCACCCGGCGAGGTTGACCTGCCGACCTTCCCGCTGTTCTCACTGTTTGACCCCGCGCTCGGCATGACCATCGTGGTCCCCGATATGGACTTCACCCGCCCTGCCGACGTGGACCCACTCAACGTGATTGAGGCCATTGAGGACTTCGGCATCACCAATATGTTCGGGTCACCGGCCCTGCTCAACACGGTGGGCCGTTACGGCGAGAAGCACGGTGTCAAACTGCCCACGGTGCGCCGCGTCATCTCGGCGGGGGCCGCTGTACCCGGTGACGTCATCGGGCGTTTCCAGTCTATGCTGGATGGGGATGCGCAGATATGGCCCGGCTACGGTGCCACGGAAACCCTGCCGGTCGCCACGCTGGGCAGCCATGCCATCCTGGCAGACACATGGCCGCAGACACAGGCGGGGGCGGGGACCTGCGTCGGCCCGGTCATCGACGGCGTCGAGGTACGCATCATCCGCATCACCGATGTCGCACACCCGTCATGGGATGGCGTCGAGGTGCTGCCCACGGGTGAGATCGGCGAGATCACGGTCAAAAGCCCAACCGTCACACAGGGCTATTATGGACGCCCGCAGCAGACCGCACTCGCGAAGATTTACGAGCCGGACGGTTCCATCTGGCACCGCATGGGCGACCTGGGCTATTTCGATGAGCGGGGACGGTTGTGGGTGGTGGGCCGCAAGTCACATCGTGTTGAGACAGCAGGCGGCACGCTGTTCACGCTGATGGTTGAGGCCGCCTTCAACCAGCACCCGAAAGTGTATCGCACCGCACTGGTCGGCGTTGGGGAACCGGGGGGTAAGACCCCGGTGCTGTGCGTTGAACTGGAGGCCGCGCATCAGAACGACGACAGGGACACCATCCGCGCGGAACTGCTGGCACTCGGCAAGGCGTACAAACACACCGCCGGGGTCCATCACATCCTGTTCCATGACGGTTTCCCGGTTGATATCCGCCACAACAGCAAGATTTTCCGCGAAAAGCTGACGCCATGGGCGGCGGAACGGCTATAAGCGCAGGATCAAGACACAGGCCACCTTTCCCGGTGGCTTGTGTTCAGACTACTCAACAGGTGGTTGTGGCCCGGCAGCGCGCTCGGCTTGCTCGGCGCGGTACTGCTGAACAACCGCGATGGCTTCATCCATATCATGCGCAAACCTGATGGTGAAGATCGCCCGGCTGAAGATGCGCCCCAACTGCTCCATAAAAGCAGATGGCACCATGACCATCGTCAGTTTCGTGCTGGGATGCACCCACTTGCCCAGCTCCATATACTGGGTGATGAACCCACTCGGTGGGCGGATACTGGCCGTCAGATCGACGATGGAATACGTCGCATCACTGGCGTGCGCGTCTGTCATCTCGAAGCCTTTTTTAACGGCCTCCAGCATATCGGCGGAACTCCACTCACTCGGCGATGTCAAAATCATGATGTCGTCATATTCTTCATGCCACCGTACCTCTATGCCACTCATTGTACTGCTCTCCCCTCCTGTTGACACAGGAATACCGTCTCGAAATCCCCCCTGTTGCATGGACCGTGATCTACCCCACAGTATATGTCAATCTCCGGTGGCATCAAATCGAGCCGCGCAGCATGGTTTCGCAAAGCTGGCGGAGAGGGAAAACGGCGAGTGCAGTGAGCCGAGGGATGAGGTAAAACGCGCCCGGCGGGTGTTTTGACGGGCTTTGCAGACAGACCCTGGTTTAATGATGCCGACGCTGGCGCTGGCCCACCGCCCCCCTTTCCGCTACACTCTCCGCCATGAGCATACGAGAGACCCTCAACCGGCTGGGCTTTGAACCGAAGAAAAGCCTCGGCCAGAACTTCATGATCGATGAGAGCGCGCTCAACGCGATGGTGGACTCCGCCGGGCTGGATGCTGCCGCCACCGTGCTGGAGGTTGGCCCCGGTCTCGGTACACTGACGGCACGGCTGGCCGATGCCGCCGGGCGCGTCGTGGCGCTCGAACTGGATGACCGTGCGCTGCCGCATCTGCGGGCCACGTTTGCCGGTCAGCCCCACGTCGAGATCGTGCATGGCGATATTCTCGAAGCGGACCTCGCCGGGATCATGGCACCGAACGCGCAGGATTACCGCGTCGTGGCGAACCTGCCCTACTACATCACCTCCGCCGTGATCCGGCACCTGCTCGAATCCGACACGCCACCTGCGCGGATGGTCATTACCGTGCAGAAAGAAGTCGCGGAGCGTATCACCGCCGCGCCCGGCGATATGAGCCTATTGGCCGTCAGCGTGCAGGTATACGGCTCGCCGTCCATCGTGCGCAAGCTCAAGCCGGGGTCGTTTTACCCGCGCCCCAGCATCGACTCCGCCATCCTGCGCGTGGACCCGTTCGAGACGCCGCGCATCACCTCCGATGAGCGCAAGACCTTCTTCCGCGTGGCACGGGCCGGGTTTCACATGCCGCGCAAACAGATCAAGAACTGCCTCAGCGCCGGGCTGCATGTGCCGTCCGCTGAGGCGGTTGGCTGGCTGGAGACGGTGGGCATCGACCCGCGCCGCCGCGCTGAGACGCTGGCGGTTGATGAGTGGCTGGCCCTGCACCGGGTGGTGTTTGGGTAGTCTTACCCCGGTACAGTAGTCCCATTTTTCGCCTGCAGAGGAACCCCTTTCGGCTATAATACGTTTCAACCAGTACACGCGCTTATCCGGTTTTGAGGGGACAGAGACGCATGGCGGAAGGTACGTCATCGAGCGGGGCACGTTCAAAAAAGCTGAAGATCAAATGGCCGCGCTGGATGCGGGGCCTTAACAACAAGACGCCGGTCGCAGTTGCAATTGGCGTGCTGGCCGGGCTGATCGTTGTGGCTGCCGTCGCGGGCATGGTGCTGATCAGCGTGTATGCCTATTACCAGTCCTACGAGTTGGTGCTGCCGGGTGTACAGGTCGGCACGATTAAGCTGGGTGGCAAGACCTATGACGAGGCTCAGGCCGTTCTCGATGCCGCGTGGCATACGGACAGTATCCTGTTGACCGATGGCTCGCAGGAATGG
>CAYMGV010000178.1:0-4594 GCA_964390105.1 uncultured Anaerolineae bacterium
AGGCGTGCCGCGGCGCAGGTCAGCTCGCCGTGCGTGACCTGCCCGCGTCCATCCGGCCCGCGATGAGCCAGTGCCGCCAGCCCGCGTGCGATGGCGTCCTGCTTCGTGAATCCTGCAATAATGCCGCACATGGTGGTTGCCTATGGGAAGGACTTACGCAGATGACACCCCCCAAATCCTCGCCGGGCGTCGGCGTCAAGCGGGGGGGGGGTGCCGATGTTGAGTGCATCTGCGTTAAAAAACGGGGGCCGCATGGAGCAGCCCCCGCATGAGGGTTGTACGGGATGACGTCCTAGTAGCGCGGGCCGCGGTTGCCACCGCCACGACGGTCATCGTCACGGCGTTCACGTGGGCGGGCCAGGTCCACCTTGAGGGTACGGCCACCGAGCTGCGTCTGGTTCATGGCAGCCTGCGCAGCACTTGCTTCCTCGGAACTGCTCATCTCAACGAAGCCGAAGCCCTTGCTGCGGCCTGTATCACGGTCGGTGATGATGACGCTGCTCTGGACTTCGCCATAAGCCCCAAAGGCTTCTTGAAGGTCCTCGGCGCTGGTATCATAAGGCAGGTTGCCAACGTACAGTTTGTTCGTCATGTTCTCTCTTGTTCTCCAGAAAAAAAACGAGCCCGCCATCGGCGAGCAGACACTAACACAATGCTGATTCGATCCGAAAACGTTATGCGAGCCACTGAGGCCCTTCCCGATGCGGGCCTTCAGGATGACTGAAGGCCATTGTCCCTATAGCTTAATTCGATGCCTTGAAAACCCACCTTACTGATAGTTTTCCCATACATCCAATTTACGTGGATTGTACTATTCTGTCAATAGGGGATCAGGCGAGCGGGTGTATTCGTGGTTGGGGGAACCCCCCCTATTCTTGCGAGCAGGTGCATAGCATTAGCGTGTGTCTGCAAGCCGCTTTTCACCTCACCCCTTCCGCACCGCTGAAGCGGTGCTCCCTCCCCTCTCCGTATTACGGCGAGTGCAATGAGCCGAGGGGTGAGGTAAAACGGGCCAGGCGGGTGTTTTGACGGGCTTTGCAGACAGACCCTGGCCCCTCCCCGGCAGCGATGCGAGCAGATGCTGCATGGAGAGGGGCGGGGAGGGGTGAGGTAAGATTACCCGCCCAGCGCGGCAGCGATGCGCTCGGCGTTGGTCCGCATCATGCCGATGTAGGTATCGGCGCTGCTGCCCTGTTCAGCCAGTGCGCCGGTATACAGCGAGTACACATTCACCGTTTCCCCGATCTCATCGGCGATCAGTTGGGCGGTCTCATTGCTGACGGTCGTCCCGACGAAGATAGCCCGCACGCCCGTCTCACGGATAGTGTCGATCAGCGCAGCCAGTTCCCCGGCGGAGGGTGAGGAGGAGGTGGCCGACCCCGGTACAATTGTGCCGACCGTCTCAAGATCATAGCGTGCCACGAAGTAGCCGAACGCCTCATGATCCGTCACAATGATGCGATTTTCAGCAGGGATGCCGGAGAGCAGGCTCGCGATCCCGGCATCGAGTGCGGCGAGTTGATCCTTATAGGCGGCGGCGTTGGCGGCGTACTGATCGGCGTTGGCCGGGTCTGCTTCGGAGAGCGCACGCTCAATCGTATCAGCCCATGCCATGACATTGATCGGCGACATCCACGTGTGCGGGTCAAACGCGCCGTGATCGTGTTCATCATGCGCGGCGTCTTCGTCGTGTTCGTGGTCCTCATCTTCATGATTCTCGTCACGCGCCATCACCTCGACGCCGTAAGATACCGGCACTACGGGCACTGCCCCGGCGATGGCGTCAAGGTCAGATTCGAGGCCGCCCTCAAGGCCGAACCCATTGGTGAACACGAGGTCGGCATCCTCGATCTGGGCGACCTGCTGCGGCACGGGCTGATAGCTGTGCGGGTCCTGGCCCGGCTGCATCAGTGTAACGAGGTCGATGTAATCGCCGCCGACTTGAGCCACCACATCACCGACGATGGTGGTAGTCGCCACCACAGCCAGGTTCCGCCCATCGAGTGTTACCGCCTCGATCTCCGGGAAGGCCAGTTCGGCCTCATCCGCGTGGTCGTGGTCGGCCTCATCCTCGTGGTCGTGGTCGGCCTCATCCTCGTGGTCGTGGTCGGCCTCATCCTCGTGGTCGTGGTCGGCCTCATCCGCGTGGTCGTGGTCGGCCGTGCTGGCCGCTTCGGTTGGTGCAACAGCGGGGGCACATGCCACCAGCGCTGCGCTCATCAGCACAAACAATATCCCGGCAAGCAGAATGTTCCAGCCTTTGTTTTGTCCCCTGGTACTTCTGATCATCGTGTTTACTCATCCTTTTTATTGCGACGAAATCTCAGTAAAGCGAGTATATCGACGCCGGGTATTAAATGCAACAGCATCTCAATAACAGGCGGGGCAATCCCGCAGGGCTTGCGCAGATGCCCCCCCATTCTCACAGGCTCGGATTGGGTATTGAAAACACAGGTGGGGTCGTTCTGAAGCGATTACCCTGCCTTTCGGGACTCTTTCTTTCCCCCAGCCCGCCAATGTGAGTATACTAGAGTGTATCTGCAAACCGCTGTTTTGACGGGCTTTGCAGACAGACCCTAGGCAAGAGCAACGTTGAGACGAACTAAGGGGTAATGTCCATGGGTGAAGTGATCCTGTATATTGCGGCCAGCATCGATGGCTACATTGCCGACAAAGAGGGTGGTGTCGAGTGGATGCAGTTGTTCAGTGCCGGGGGGCAGGACTACGGCTATGCGGAGTTCTACCAGTCTGTCGGTGCGCTGGTGTTAGGGCGCGACGCCTATGAGCAGGTGATGACCTTCGGGCCGTGGCCGTATCACGGCAAGCGCACCTACGTGCTGACCAACCTGCCGCTTACTCCGCCCAAGGGGGCGGACGTGATCCCGGTGAACGGCGACCTCAACGGCCTGATCGCCCGGGCCCGGACCGAGACCGACGGCGTGATCTGGCTGATGGGTGGTGCTGGTGGGGCCGCGGAGTTCCTGAAGGCCGGGCTGGTCGATAAGATCATCCTGTCCATTGTGCCGGTGATGCTGGGCGATGGCATCCCGCTGTTTATGCCCGGGGGGGCGTCGGTGGCGGTGTCCCTGGAGGAGGTCAAACGGTTCAAGACCGGTGTGGTGCAGCTCACGTACCAGAGCGTGCGGCAGATATAGGTTTCACCTCACCCCCCTTGTCCCCGGCAAATCTGAGGCTGGATTCGACGAATCCGGTTGGCGAGGTGCGCATGGTCACCTCTGCCGCGATCACGGGGACTCTCATCAACAACCCGGTGCAGGGGCAGGTTGCCTCTGCTGGCGGCGTGAGGGCAAAGCCCCACAACCGTAAGTCATAAGGAGACCTGACCCATGTCCAGCAAACTTGGCTTTCATGTCGATGTGATCACCAACGAGACCAAAGAGGCACAGATCGTCGAGGCACAGCCCGCGGTGGTGAAGGTCATCCAGAAGATCGAGATGGTGCAGCGGCTTTATGAGCAGTGCCCGAACACCACGTTCATCATGCGGCACTGGGAATGCGGTGATGACTTCTCGGCGTTTGGCGGCGTCGCGAACCCGGTGGGCAAGGCCGCCGAGTGGATGGCGCGCTTCCGCCCGCTGCTGAAGAAGCTCCCACAGGAGCGCGTGTACTGGGAGTCCTTCAACGAGCCGCATTCGGTCACCAAACCTTACGGCCAGTTTGAGGCTGAACGCCAGCGGCTGATGGGCGAGGAGGGCTATCACGCCTGTACCGGGAACTTCTCAGTGGGGGTGCCCAACATCGAGGGTGATGGCGATGAATGGCCGGGCTTCTACCCCGCGCTGGAGATGGCGCACACGTATCACAATATCCTGGGGCTGCATGAATATGGCGGGCTGTTCATGTCGATGTGGTACGGTGACAACCTCGACCAGAAGTGGCGTGAGCAGCGTGCGCGGGGCGAGCAGCCCACCGTCGATCTGTTCCCCGGCTACGAGGAAGGCTGGCTGTTTGGCCGCTACCGCAAGGTGTGGCGTCAGCACATCAGGCCCAACGGCTGGAAGAACATTCGCATCGCGATCACGGAGTTCGGCCTTGACCGCGTGGGCATCCCCGGCGCGGAGTTGATCGGCGGGCCGGGCACGATGGTCAGCTCATACAAGGGCATGGGCGGTACATGGGCACGCCTGTTCCCGGGGGAGTACAACGGCGAGAACGAGTTCTACCTCAAGATGCTGAAGTGGTGTGACACCCAGATGCAGCTTGACCCGTACATGATCGGCAGTGCGATCTTCACATGGGGGGCCGCCAACGCCGCCCAGTGGGGGGAGTTCGATATCACCGGGCCGGTCGCCGACGCCATGATCGCGCACATTAAATCCGAGAAGGGTAAGCCGATGCCCGCCCCGCATGACCCCGCCGACCTGCCGGGCAGCACCGCACCGGTTGAGCCGGTCGAGCCGGAGCCTGAACCGGAGCCGGTTGACGACGACCCCGGTGAAGCCGATGACGACGAGGTCATCCTCGAGAACGAGCAGGGCCAGCTCATCGCTTCCCGGCGTTACTCGCCGACCTATTGGCGCGACAAGTTCGACTCCTATCGCCTCATCCAGGACGTCCGGCAGGTCGCCGTGAC
>CAYMGV010000179.1:0-4534 GCA_964390105.1 uncultured Anaerolineae bacterium
CCTTTTATTCCGGGGTCGGGGCCCGCACCGCGATGGGCTTCGGGCAGGCCGCCGCGTGGGATGAGTCGGCTGATGGGCCGATCCGGGTGTCAGGGAGCGTGTGATCGATCAGGCTGGGCCCGGCAACTCCCCGATCACGACCAAGTAGTTGCGGGCTCGTGACAGGCCGACGTACAGTATGGTGTTGCGTCCATCGTCTTTGATCGTGTCCAGTTCACACAGGATCACAACCTGCCGCTCCAGACCCTTGAAGCCGTGAATGGTACTGACCTCGATGCGGTTGCCCTTGATCTTGCCGCTGCGGGCGAGTTCAAAATCCCCGACCTGCATCTTATGTTTGAGGGCGCTCCTGTTCTCCCCGTTGGGCGTCAGGATCACGATGTCTCTTGGTTTCACTTTCTCATCAGCCAACATCCCCAGCACATCTTCAAGCGCCTCAGCCGGTGACTGGTCCTTCTTCAGCTTGATCCGCTTGAGGGGACGTTCACTCCTGGGACCACCGGGGTGAATCTGCCCGACGCCCTCGTAGTATTTTGTCACCTGCTCACCGATTTCGTAAGTGCTGCGCAGGTTCTTGTTCAGGCGGCCAGCGGGTTTGGGGAGCGGGAAATTGTCGTCAGAGTACAGGCGCTGGCTGTCATCGTAGAAGATATACAGCGTCCCGTCATCAGGCTCCTTGAGCAGCATCTGGATCGGCTCCCAGTAGGTACCCAGGAAGTCCTGCCCCTCATCGACAATGATGGCATCGTACTTGTCTTTGTCTTTCAGTTCTGCAGCGGCATCAAACATGGCCGTGGGGACATATTCACCCCAGTACTCAGATGCGGACAGGCCTAAGTCGGTCATCCACGGGATCGGTTTGCCGGCCTCTTTTGCCACGGAACTCGCAAGGCTGTGGAAGTGCTGGAACGTAACGTTCTCATAGTCGTAAGTCACGGTGAGCCACTCCGCCAACGATTTGTTGTAACAGGTGAACAGTACACGCTTACCGTCTGCTGAGAGCTGACGAGCCTTTTCGGCGGCCAGCAGTGTCTTACCAGAACCGGCGCACCCGGCGATCAGCGCGCGATTGTGATCGGCAAGAAACTCCAGCACCGTAAACTGCTGAACAGTCAGCTCGACAAACCGGTCTTCTTCTTCAGCAAACTCGGTTGCGAGGTGTGTCTTGAGAAAGTGGCTGGGTACCAGTTTGCGGGTGAGCGCTTTCATGCCCTTGGCCCCCAGCGGTTTTTGCCCCGCCTTGCGGTAATGCTTGAACATGCGCTCGATCGCGGCGGTGATATTGGCGCCGTTGCAGTCTTTGCGATCCAGTATGGTAGCCCGTGGCGCACCGGGGCCCAGGCTGCCATCCACGTCCACATCCGGCAGGGCCACCCCGTACCACGTTGAGAAGTCATACTCGGCCAGCGCTTTATGATTACGCAGGAGCGCGTTGAGGTCGTAGCAAGCCTGCTTGATCTGTAAAAACGGGTCTTTGATGCTGTGTACCTGGCCGTGCCGATCCTTGCTTGTCCATTCGCCGGTGGTGCCATCAACGCGTACCAGCCCGCCTTTGACCTCCAGCGTCAGCAGGCCGTGTTCTGGATGGGCGACGAGGAAGTCAATCTCGCGGTCCCAGATGCCACCCCCCTTACGCGGGGACTGGAGCAGCACGCCATGAAACACTGTGTAGTCACCGGGGAGATGCTTTCTGAACACGTCAAACAGCTTGCGCTCGGCTGAACTGATGCTGATGCCCTGCTTCTCAAGTTCGCTTTCCGTTTTCAGGGTGCGTGGATACATCTCAGCCATGGTTAATCTCCCGGTACCGGGTCAGTGACGCCGAGGATCTCTTCATTGATGTACTGCTTGAAGCTGTCGATACTCAGGAAATAGCGGTACCCGGCATGGTTCAGCCGATCCTCCGTTTCGTCCGGCTCATTGATCAGCACGGCAACCGGCTCACTTAAGCCTTCCTGGACCCCCTCCGGCCACGCCAGATCGATGATTGCCAGCAGCTCGCCATCCTCATTCGTGAGTTCATACCCGATCTCACCTTCGGCCAGCCCCATGCGGATCACCCAGTTGTTGCACTCACGCAGGGCGATCTCTTCTTCATCGGACTCAATGCCACCGACCACGATCACGCGCTCGTAGGCTTCGGGTTCTTCGGGAAGCTCGGCAGTGATTTCAGTGCCAAGCAGCCCATTCAGGAAGTCATTGGCAACTTCGGCAAGCAGCGCCTGCCGTGACTCGAGAAACTCAAGGAAGTTTTCAGGCTTCCAGAGCGTTTCGTCCATGGGTATCCACTGTGATTCCAGCGCACCGGGATGGCGTTCCGCGATCTGTGGGAAGTAAATCTCCGGCGATGTATCACTGATCTGGAGGTTGGTATCCTGCGTGAGGAAGCAGAAGTTACCCAGCGCATTGACCTGTGCAAGTGAATACTCATACGGCTCACTGTACATCAATGCGCGTGGGAAGATATGGTGAACCTGCAAGCTGGATTGTTTGCCGAGCATGCTCTCTTTGAGGGGCAGGCCCGTGCCCCAGTCGACCGCATCACCCACCCGCGTCAGCAGATAGAGGAACGGGTAGAACCGGCTGCCCCGCCCCCATGCCCGGAAGTCTTCCGGGCGCACTTCAAGGCTGCCGCGCCACCGACGCAGCTGCTCTATCAGCTCATCAAGTTCACCGCCGGGCTTCGCTTCAAGGAACGCGCGCAGGTCCTGGTTAAGTTTTGATTCCGTGGACCCACTGAAATGACCCCACAGGAATGATTGCAGGTACCAGTACAGCAACTTGTCTCGTTCAGCGGCTGTAGCGATACGACCGCCACGATGGTGGATGTAAGCGGTAATGACCGGAAATGCGTATCGACCACCCAGCACACGATCATGATCAAGGCCGAGCCGACCACTGACCATATTGAGCGTGTAATTCACATACTTTTCGGCGCGATACAGGGCTTCCCGGAATTCGTCGGAGTCATAGTCATCGAGTTCATGGAACATGGCCTGATCGGTCAGGATGGTCGTGACATTACGCAGCAGCCAGTCCAGCTTGAACCCGTAACCAGCCTGCTCCCACCGGGTGAGCATGTTGCGCATTTCCTCGCGGGCGTCTGTCCAGCCTGCACAGATCTTCGCGAGTGCGAGATCACCCTTGGAGAGCTTGGTGCCGCCGCTGTTGACGTTGTTGAAGATCTCCACCACATCATCAAGGTGCAGGCCGCTGATCTCCTCAATATGGAAGGTACGCTCCTTGATCGTGGTAATGCGATTCAGGCGACTCATGTAGCGACCGAGGTGTGGCATGAGTTGGTCATTGGTCTGCATCATCTCGATGAAGGAATCTAACCCATCTGCCTGCATCAGATCAGTTACGTTGATCCACCGGGCGTCATCTCGCATCTTGACCGGGCCGTAGAACTCAAAAGTCTCGTCCTCGAGGTGGAACATCAGGTCGGTAAAGGCCTTGGGGTCACCATCAAAGAATTTCGGGGGCTGGCCTTTGATGATGCCGTACAGCGTGGTGATGCGCTGCTGACCATCGAGCAGCAGCTTGACATGGCCGGGCTGCAGGGCTCCATCGCCCCGGGCCAGTTCGCTATCTGACTGCGTACCCCAGACCAGCAGGCTGCCAACCGGGTGCTTGCGGTACAGGGACTGCATGAAACTGCGGACCTGCTTGCGCGTCCAAACATAGCCGCGCTGGAACTCGGGGAGGGCAACAGCGCCGAGATCGATGTTTTCGAGGATGGTTGAAACCTGCATGGGGGGAAGCTCCTGTAAACGGGTAAGATGATCTGCGTTATTAACTTATTGTAGTGATACCTATCAGTTGAACAAAATGCTTAACTGTCTCGCTGAACCAGCTACTCACACGGGCATTTCACAAAACAAACCACCTATATTACACTATAGCGACCTGACCCCGTATCGAAGGCACAGAGGCCAATGACCGACATCATCAGCCAGGACGAGATCAACCGCATGTTATGGGCGGCGTGTGACACCTTCCGGGGCACCGTCGACCCCGCCGAATACAAGAACTACATCCTCGTGATGCTGTTCCTCAAGTACATCAGCGATGTGTGGTGGGACCGCTACGACGAGATCGCGGAGCAGTACGGCGGCGACGAGGCCCGAATCGAGCGGCGCATGGCGCGTGAGCACTTCGTGCTGCCGACCCGACCCGGTCCTGGTGGTGACCCCATCCGCTGTGATTACTACGCGCTGTACGACCTGCGCAACGCCAGCAACATCGGCGAGGAGATCGACAGGACGCTGGAGGCGGTGGAAGACGCCAACAAGCAAAAACTGGATGGCGTGTTCCGTAACATCACCTTCAACTCCGAGGCGCAGCTGGGCAAGACCGCGCAGCGCAATGCGCGGCTGAAAAGCCTGCTACAGGATTTCGCTGAGGAGCGCCTTGACATGCGGCCCAGCCGCATCGGGGGGCAGGATGTGATCGGCAACGCTTACGAATACCTGATCGAGAAGTTCGCGGCGGGGGCGGGCAAGAAGGCGGGGGAGTTCTATACCCCGGCGGG
>CAYMGV010000180.1:0-2557 GCA_964390105.1 uncultured Anaerolineae bacterium
GGCCTTGATATGGTCGTTGATACAGAGGTCACGTACATCGTCGATCTCACATGGCAGGATAACAGCCAGGATGAAGCGGGCTTTCGCATCCTGCGCCGCCGCATCGACGTATCCAGCGAGTCCGAAGTGGTGGCCGAAACCCCGGCCAACGTCAGCCAACTTCTCGATCAGCGCGTGGTATGCGGCTCCGTTTACCAGTATATCGTGCTGGCCTTCAACGAGTCCGGCCAGTCACA
The DNA here is from genome assembly GCA_964390105.1 of uncultured Anaerolineae bacterium. Classification (GTDB taxonomy): domain Bacteria; phylum Chloroflexota; class Anaerolineae; order Aggregatilineales; family UBA3940; genus CAYMGV01. The sequence continues at coordinate 237 of CAYMGV010000180.1, forward strand.
ATCCTCCGCCTGTATCCAGCTTGACGTGCCCGATTGTTACGAGGGCACCATCCCACCCGAAGGCCAGTTTGCGCTGTGGGGAGCCTGTGAGAGCGTCGAAGGTGCCTGCCTCGATGCGCAGGGCAACCTGATCGATGACCCGGCGCTGTGCGGTGAGCGCACCGACGGATGCTTCTGCCAGGGCGCGGACCTGTTCTGTAATGATGTCCTGGCCGAAGCCAACTCGTCCCAGTGCCAGTCCCCCACCGACCTCGACTGCTACTGTTCCGGGCAGGATTACGTGTGTTTCGATACGCGCGGCGCGGAGGTCAGCCGTTCGATCAATGATGAGCAGCGCTGCGGCTGCCGCTGTGTCGGCGCAGATGTGTTCTGCGGCACCACCGGCTACGTCGAGACCAACCCCGGGGCATGTAACTGCTCCTGCGAAGGGACCACACTCAGCTGCCCCGATGGCACCCTCACCGAGAATGCCGCCGCCTGCGGTGGTGGATAGGCAATCTCTATCACAGCCCACCTGCAATTGCTACGCAGGTGGGCTGTGATCAACCTGGTATCTGAAATCTTACAGGAAGCCAAGCCGCAACCTGGCAACACTATCTCCCGCATCCCCCCGGCTACTTTCGTGTTTAACCTGATCGAAACACCTGTCGCATGCTACAATCCATGCCAGGCCATTACACCAGACCACGCCGGGAGCGAACTGTGTCCGTAAACGACGCCAATGGAATCAACGAGGAGCTGTTCAGGCCATATTACCCTTTCACATCACGCTATATGGGGGTTAATGGCTTCCGTATGCATTACGTTGATGAGGGTGAAGGCGACCCCATCGTGATGGTACATGGCAACCCGACATGGTCGTTCTATTACCGCGAGATCATCAAGGGCCTGCGCGATAGCTACCGCTGCATCGCCCCCGATCACATCGGCATGGGCCTCTCCGAGAAGCCCGGCGACACCCGGTACCCGTACACACTGGCCCGCCGTGTCGAGGACTTCGGTGCGTTCATCGATGGGCTGGACCTGCCTGACCGCTTCACGCTGATGATGCACGACTGGGGCGGCATGATTGGCACCGCGTGGGCGCTGGAGAACCCGGCCCGCGTCAGGCGGCTGGTGATCCTCAACACCGCCGCCTTCCGCCTGATGAACAACAAGCCGCTGCCGCTGCCGCTCAAACTGGTGCGGGAGACTCTGCCCGGGGCCTACCTGACGCGCGGTTTCAACCTGTTTGCACGCGGGGCCACCTTCCTCGGCGTGGCCCGCCCTATGTCACCCGCCATTGCGGATGCCTACTGCGCTCCCTACCACAACTGGGAAAGCCGCATCTCGACCCTGCGCTTTGTACAGGACATCCCGCTAACGCCTGATGACCGCGCCTACCGCATCGTGGCGAACAGCGAGAAACTGCTCAAGGCCGGGGCCTTCCAGCATGTGCCAGCCATCATCTTCTGGGGCCTGAAGGATTTTGTCTTTGACGCCGACTTCCTCAAACGCTGGATGGACTATCTGCCCCAGGCCGAGGTCCACCGCTTCCAGCACGCCGGGCATTATGTCCTTGAAGATGCCGGTCACGCTATCCTGCCCCTGCTCGAAGGCTGGCTGGCGGATAACCCGGGATAACGCGGCAGGGCAATCGCATTTAGCACCCCCGGGACTCTGATTTGTCCCCATTGCCAAGGGGGACGAAATGGGTTGGACGACAAGCAAAAGTAGCATTTTCAACCCATTCTCACCCCTGGAACTCTGAATTGTCCTCCTTGCCAAGGGGGACGGATTGAACCCGTCAGGGTTCAACAGGGGGTGCTGGCTGCAATAGATCACACAATTTGGCCTAAATGCAATTGCCCGGGATAACGCGGCTAAAAGGATTGACATCCTCCGAAAACCCCCTTATACTTCGAATCAGGTCATGACCGACTTTGAACGTGAACAAGTTCAAGAGAAAGGAGGTGGTCCATTGAACAGTACTGGATCATCCCTTAGTGAGGTGCTCGCTTAGGCGCAGCAGCCCACTAAACAGGGTAACCAGGAAGCGCCCGGCTCAATGAGCCGGGCGCTTAACTTTTCTTACCCCACGGAACCACGAACTCCCCTTTCGCGTTATACTGTCAGAGACACCAACCATTAGAATCAGATTACCGCATGAGGAGAGCGTACCGCATGAAGAAAACGCTTATTCTGTTATCGATCCTGCTGCTGACACTAACCGTGACGGCCTGTGACGGCGACCCGGCCCCAATACCCGCACCCGATGACTCCGTCACCGTGGGCGTCGATGACTCCGACGAAATGAACAGCACCGCCACCGCACCCGACAC
>CAYMGV010000180.1:2567-4512 GCA_964390105.1 uncultured Anaerolineae bacterium
GGTCGGCATCGTGCCTGGCGCGTACCGCCCCGCCACCGCACCCGACACGACCCAGCCCGCCGAGGGTGAGGCCGTCATCACCGGGGTGGCCCCGGTCAGTTCGGTCGATGTAGCACTGATGGAGTCCTTCCCGCTGCAAGCGCAGGCCGTTGTGACGGGCGATCTGCCCGATGGCTGCACCGAACTTGATGGCTACACCCAGGGCCTCGACGGGAACACCATCAGCGTCACACTGACCACTACCCGACCCGCCGATATGGACTGCACCCAGGCGCTGGTCCCCTTTGAGACCGTGGTCCCGCTCGACATCCTCGGGCTGTACGCAGGCACCTACACCGTCATGGTCAACGGCGTAGCCGCCACCGCGCCCATTGAGATCACGGTCGATAACTTCCCCATCGGGGATGGCAGTGCCGCCCCCGGCGAAAACTGCCCGGCCAGCACGGGCGATCAGATCTCATATATCAACCAATCCGATGGCTACTGCCTGCTCTACCCGGCTTCGTTTCTGCTGGCTAATCTCGAAGCCGAGGGCGTGACGACCTTCAGCGCCCTGTCCGATGCCCCTGACCCCGACCTGCGCGTCGCGCTCCAAATCATCGTGACCCCGGCAGAAGGGCGCGGCCTCGATGCCGTCCAGGCCCAGCAGGAAGAACAGTACAGCAGCCTGCCGATTGAATGGACCACCATCACCCTTGATGGACAGCCCGCGCTTGTCAGTGAGACACTGCCTGGCCGCTTTGGCAACCGCCAGGCGTTCATTGTCGTCAACGACCATGTCTACAACCTGATCGTCAGCCCTTACGATGAGCTGTTCCCTGACCTGCTCGAAAGCGGGGATACCATCTGGAACAGCGCCCTCAATTCACTGACCTTCTTCCCGCCGGAATCCTGAGTCTCAGCGCATCAGAAACACCGCAGGGCGTGATGCTCACGCCCTGCGCCGCACGCTGGCCCCGCTTTCCCTCGATTAACCCGCCAGCCAGAACACCTCCCGGATCAACGCCGCCAGCGGCTCCTGCATCGGCACCAGCACATATGATCCCTGCTCGTTGTAGGTTTCATAGACCTGCTCAAAGCCGATCACCCCGCGCCGAATTTCCTCATCTTCCAGTTCAGCCGCATCCGCAGCCAACCCGATCATCTCGTCCAGTGTCATATCAGTCCGAATGGTGTATTGCAGCGTGTTATACAGGGCTGGCGCACGGCTGATCAGGCGCGGAAGCTGGTCCACACTGAGGATCTGATCCCGGATCGCCATGATGACCTGCTGCTGCCGCCCCGCCCGTTCGATGTCGCTGTCCCCGTGGCGGGTACGTGCGTAACGCAGCGCGGTGTAACCATCCATATGCTGACGCCCCGCCGAGATGTACAGCGGGTCATAGCCACAATCGCGGCTGTCACAGTCGGCGGGGAACTCCTCATCGTAGATTTCGTAGGGCACGGTGATGACGATCCCGCCGATCTCGTCGATCAGGGTCACTACCGTGGCGAACTGCACCACCACGAAGTGATCAACCTCCACGCCGAGGTTGTATTCCACCGTCTGCACAGCCAGTTCACCGCCGCCTTTCACATAGGCCGTGTTGATACGGTCCAGCCCGTAGCCGGGGATATCGACGTACAGGTCACGCGGAATCGACAGCATCCCGGCGGTGCCGCTGGCCCGGTCGATGGTCAGCAGCAGAATCGAATCGGTCAGCGTGCGGTAACCGGCTTCCGAGGCGCGCGTATCAGCCCCCAGCAGCAGCACCGTCACACGGTCATCATCATCACGGCTCACCACCTCCTCGGCGGCAAATTCCGGGTTCGGCGTGGCACCGGGTGCCGCCGGGATCACGTCCTCGGCATAGAAGGGGTTCAGCGCGGGCGATGCCAGCGTGCCGCGCAGCGCCAGCGCCAGCACCAGCCCGAAAAACACCACCGCCGTGATCAGACCAACCAG
>CAYMGV010000181.1:0-4461 GCA_964390105.1 uncultured Anaerolineae bacterium
CGGGACGCACGCCGTAGTAGCCCTCAGCGGTGCGCTCGCCGGTGGTGAACTCGCGGTCACGCGGGTCGATGTCGTTGGTCAGCAGCGTGGCCGCTTCGGCATCGGTACGGGCGATGATCACGGTCGGCACATCGAGCACATCAGCGGCCAGCCGGGCAGCCTGCAAGGTGCGGATGAACTGCGAGGTCGGTACCAGCACCTTACCGCCGAGGTGACCGCATTTTTTCTCAGCGGCCAGTTGATCCTCGAAGTGGACGCCAGCGGCCCCGGCCTCGATCATCAGCTTGGTCAGTTCAAAGGCGTGCAGTGGGCCGCCAAACCCGGCCTCGGCATCGGCCACAATGGGGGCGTACCAGTCACGGGAGTCGTCGCCGTCCACCCCGTCGATCTGGTCGGCCCGCATCAGGGCACTGTTGATACGCTTGACGAACTGCGGCACACTGTTGGAGGGATAGAGGCTCTGGTCAGGGTAGGTCTGTGCGGAGAGGTTGCCATCGGCGGCCACCTGCCACCCGCTGACATAGATCGCCTGCAAGCCAGCCCGCACCATCTGCACGGCCTGTGCCCCGGTGATGGCCCCGAAGGTGTTCACGAAGCCGGTTTCGTTGAGCATGTCCACCAGGCGTTCAGCACCACGGCGGGCCAGCGAATGCTCGATGGGGATCGCCGTTTGCAGTTTGACGACATCCTCGGCGCTGTAATCGCGCTGGATGCCGTGCCAGCGTGCCTCGGTTTCCCAGCGCTGCTTCAACTGATCGGCGCGGCTGGCGCGGCTGTTGGGGTGATGATGGTTGTTGTTGTTATTGTGATTGCTGGTCATCGTCTGCTCTCCTCGTTTGTTTCAGGCGTTGTGCTATCCACTTGTACTCTGTCGTGTTACTCCACGCTGGTGATGTAGTCATAGGCCACCAGCGTCATGAACGGGGTGAAGTCGTCGTTAAGGATCAACTGGTCGAGGATGGCGACGGCGTCATTGAAACGCGATGTGGCCCGCCCGCCCAGCGTTTCGAGTTCCTCGTCCCGTATCGCGCGGTACAGGTCGGCGGTGATGGCCCGGCCATCATCCAGTTTCGATTCCGTCTGAATCCACTGCCAGAGCTGCGCACGGCTGATCTCGGCGGTTGCCATATCCTCCATCAGGTTGTTGATGGCGGCGGCACCGTCGCCGTTGAGCCATGAATTGAGGTACTGCATCGCGACGTTGATGTTAAGACGCAGACCCGCCTCGCTGATGCCGCCCGGCGTCTGATCGAGGCTGAGCAGTTGATCGCCTGTGATGTGAACGTCCTCGCGCAGGTTGTCCTTCTGGTTGGGTTTTTTGCCCAGTTTCTCATCGAAGATGCCCAGTACCAGCGGCACGAGGTCGGGGTGGGCAACCCATGTGCCATCGCAGCCGTCCTCGGATTCGCGGACCTTATCCTCGGTCACCCTGGCGAAGGCGTTCTTATTGACCTCCTCGTCGCGGCGGCTGGGGATGAAGGCCGCCATGCCGCCGATGGCGTGCGCACCGCGCTTGTGGCAGGTGTGGACCAGCAGCTCGGTGTAGGCCCGCATGAAGGGCACCGTCATCCCGATCAGTGTGCGTTCCGGCAGGGCATATTCGGGATAGCTGGCGAACTTTTTAATGGCGCTGAAGATGTAATCCCAGCGGCCCGCGTTCAGCCCGGCGCTGTGGTCGCGTAGTTCGTAGAGGATTTCCTCCATCTCAAAGGCGGCGAGAATGGTCTCGATCAGCACGGTGGCGCGGATGCTGCCCTGCGGGATGCCGAGCGCGTCCTGCGCGTGGACAAACACGTCATTCCACAACCGCGCTTCGAGGTGGCTTTCCAGCTTGGGCAGGTAGAAGTAGGGGCCGCTGTTACGCGCCAGTAACTCCTTCGCGTTATGAAACAGGTACAGGCCGAAGTCAAACAGGCTGGCTGAGACCGGCTCATCGTCGATCAGCAGGTGGGTTTCTTCGAGATGCCAGCCGCGCGGGCGCACCAGCAGCACCGCGATCTCGTCGTTGAGCGCGTAGTGTTTGTTCCTGGCCGGGTCGGTGTGTTCGATCTGGCGACGCACGGCATCGTACAGGTTGATCTGCCCCTCGATGACGTTGTGCCAGGTCGGTGAGAGCGAGTCCTCGAAATCGGCCATGAAGACCTTTGCGCCGCTGTTCAGTGCGTTGATCATCATCTTGCGATCCACCGGCCCCGTGATCTCGACGCGGCGGTTCTGCAGGTCGTCGGGGGTAGGGGCCACCTGCCACTCACTGCTGCGGATATCGGCGGTTCCCGGCAGGAAGCCCGGCATCTCGCCGTTGTTGATACGTGTCATACGGGCGTCACGCGCGGCCAGCAGGTCGAGGCGGCGGGCGTTGAAGGTCCGTTGAAGATCGGCGATAAAGTCGATGGCTTCCGGGGTCAGGGCTTGTTCCACAGCCGGGGTGATCGGGCCGCGAATGGTGGCTTGTGTGGTGACTGATTGGGTCATTGGAGGCTCCCATTGGTGAAGGTGTTCCTTGATATAAGACTATTATTGTCGGTATTCGTGCTTTTTGGAACACACATAGCGGTAGTTGTGCTACACTATTTCTGGGTGGTTGCGGGCCTACTCAAACGGGTAGGGTCTGCCCGTCGCCGTACGAGACACACACCGATTCATGGTTGCTGAGGGCTGATCACGCAGTAGGGCTTATGACCAATTCAAAATCGTCCAGCCGTATTCTCCGGGTTACCGAGGAAGAACTGGCACGCATCGTGCTTGATATCCACGATGGGCCGGTGCAGTATCTGTTTGCGGGCCTCAGCACGCTGGCACGCCTGCAAGCGGAGTTGGAACGCGGCCCCGTGTCACAGGACTCCATCGCGGCGGATGTGGCGCAGTCTGCCGCGATGATCGAGGAGGCGCTCAACGAGATTCGCGGCTTCCTCGGCGCGTTCCGCCCGCCGGAGTTCCACAAGCGTGACCTGCGAGGCATCATTGAGGGGCTGACGATGCAGCATGAAGATTGGAGCGGGCAGACCGTCCACCTCACTATTGAGATGCTGCCCGATGAGGTCTCGCTGCCCGCCAAGATCGCGGTGTATCGCATCATGCAGGAGGCGCTCTCGAACGCGTATCGCCATGCCGAGGTGAACGAGATTTACGTCAAGGTGTGGGAGCGGCTGAACGCGGTGTGGCTGCAGGTCATCGACGAGGGCAGGGGCTTCGAGCCGCCGCTGCTGCACGGCCCCAGGGGGACCGACCTTGAGGAACACATCGGGCTGCGCGGCATGCGGGAACGGGTGTCGCTGGTGGGGGGGCGCTTTCACCTGTACAGCCGGCCTGGGCAGGGCACGCAGATCATGGTGAAAATCCCGGCAGATGTGTAAACCTCACCCCCTGCCCCCCATGATACAAGGGGGAACCTCCGGCAGATAGGGTGCTGGCTCCAGCATTCTTTGTCGCTGCGCGGGAGGGGTGAGGTGAAATCGATGCGGGCAAAGTCTTTATGTAACGCTGATCGCGCTAGAGGGTAAGGTAACGCCATGACTGCAAACCGCAAAGCGATCCGCACGATACTGGCCGACGATCACGAACTGGTCCTTGCCGGGCTGTGCAACCTGCTTGATGCTGAACCCGACATCGAAGTGGTGGCGACGGCGGGCAGCGGGCAGGGCCTGCTGCGCCTGCTGGAGCAGCACGACGACATCGACGTGGTGGTGACCGACCTCGACATGCCGCCCAACGACATCAACGTGCTGGCGGAAATCCAGGCGCGGGGCTATGACGTGCGCGTGCTGGTGCTGACGGCCTCCAGCGACATTGATACGATCCGCAGCGCGATGGAACTTGAGGCCGAGGGCTACGCCGTCAAAACCGAGTCACCGCGTCAGACCATCGAAGCCATCCGGCAGGTGGCAGCGGGCAGGCTGGTGTATCCGAGGTCGGTGCAGCGGCTGCTGATGGGCCGCGCCCAGCCTGCCGAGGTGGTCGAGCTTTCCCCGCGTGAACAGGGCGTGATCGAGCAGTTGGCGCAGGGCCTCACCAACGCCCAGATCGCGGAGCAGCTGCACATCAGCGAGAACACCGTGCGCTTCCACCTCAAGAACATCTTCGAGAAGATCGGCGTGACCAACCGCACCGAGGCCGCCGCGTGGTTTTTGAAGGGCAGTAGCGGTTAGCGTTTGGCTATTGGCGGTTAGCTTGTTTGGTGGTTTGGGGGCCTCATAATCGTTACGACCTTACTTCTAGCAGGGCTATCGATTTCAAATCCAACCCATTGCCCAGGTGCAGGAGGTGCGCAGTTTGTGCGACAGCCTCCTGCCGGGGGAGTAGGGGCAGCGCCCCCACATCAAACCGCCCCTGGTCCCAATAGGGTTCGGTTTAGCAAAAAGAGTCCCTATTTTGCCCCCACCCCGTAACAACGATGCATCTCCCCCTCCCTCCGCGTCAGAGAGGCTAAAAGCCTATCTGCGCTGTGGGGGAGGGGGCCAGGGG
>CAYMGV010000182.1:0-4397 GCA_964390105.1 uncultured Anaerolineae bacterium
CGAGGGCAGCGTACCATCGCCGCCGCGCATTGAGGGCGATGTCTACGTGGTGCCGGAAGGCGACGGTGTGCGCGTGCAGGGCGATGTGATCAACTACAGCGATATCGACCTGGCGCACGTCACACTGCTGATGGGTGGGGCCACCTACGCGCTGCCGGACCTTAATGCGGGCGCGGTGCTGGGTGTCGATGCACTGCTGACGGGCGGGCAGTCCTCCTCGGCAGGGTCGGCTGCGCTGGACCCGTACCCCGTCAACGCCTACGGCTACTTCTATCACGGCGAGTATCTCAATGAGGCGCTGGCAGGCGGAACCTGTTACAGCATCGAGGGGGACAACCGCCGCTGTGACTTCGCCTCCTCGATGCTGGTGGGGAACGCACGCGGCGATGCTGTGTACCTCGCCGGGTGGAGTGAGCAATCGCCCACGGCCATTGACGTGCTGTCAGGGCAGGTCGAGATGATCGACCTGACGCTGCACATCGCCGAACTGCGCAGCGAATTCAACCCCGGCCCTTCATTAGGTTCAATCCCACCCTTCCTGATGACATGGCGCGTGCTGGAGCAAAACAGCAATGTCTATGACGCGACCCCATACGGCCTGTACATGGATGCCGGTGGCGAGATCACGTTCCGTTACGAGCCGTTCACCGGTGTTGAGGCGGAGTATGTCGGGCTGGACCTGTACATCGAGGCTTATGGATTCATTGACAATGAGGCCGACTTCTACCTGCATAACTTCCGCACCGGGGAGTGGGACAAGTTGCAGGTTGAAAGCGGTGGGAACTTCGTAAACAACCCGGATTACATTGATGCGCGCAGCGGGGTCGAGGTGCGGGTGGCTGATGGGCCGACCTCGTACGGCTTCTCGCTGGATCGCATGGATGTGACTCTACTGATTGAAGACTAGGGTAACACGCATGACAGCCATCATCGAAACAGAGAACCTGACCAAAGTCTACAAGAACATCAAGGCCGTGCAGGACCTGTCGATCTCGGTGGAGGCCGGGGCGATCTACGGGTTTGTGGGGCCGAACGGAGCCGGTAAAACCACGACTATGCACATCCTGGCGACGCTGCTGCAACCCACTGCTGGCGAAGCGCGCGTCGCAGGGTACAGCGTGACCAAACAACCGCGCGAGGTGCGCCGCGTGATCGGCTATATGCCCGACTTTTTCGGCGTGTACGACGACATGAAGGTGTGGGAGTACCTCGATTTTTTCGCGGCGTGCTATGACATCCCCGAAGGTGAGCGCGCCCCGCTGATCCGGGACCTGCTGGAACTGGTGGAACTGTCACACCGGGCCGATGATATGGTCGATGGACTCTCACGCGGGATGAAGCAGCGCTTGTGCCTGGCGCGGACCCTGGCGCATGATCCGCAGGTGCTGATCCTCGATGAGCCTGCCTCGGGGCTGGACCCGCGCGCCCGCATTGAAATCCGCGAACTGCTGGTCGAACTGGCCGGTATGGGTAAAACGATCTTTTTCTCGACACACATCCTCGCCGACGTGCGCGAAATCTGCACACAGGTCGGCATTATTGAGCAGGGCCACCTGGTGATGCAGGGGTCTGTCGAGGAGATGCAGCGCCAACTGGTGCCACACCGCGAGATCGTGGTGACGATGCTGGGCGGGGTCGATCAGGCGCAGGACATACTAACCGGCTATGTGGGCGTGCAGGGGGTCGAGGAACTGAAGCCGGATAATGGACGTGACCGCCTGCATATCAGCCTTGACGGGGAGGATCAGGCGGTCAGTCAGCTTCTCGCTGCGATGGTCAGCGCCGGGGTCCCCGTGCTGCACTACATGGAAGAAACCCGCGACCTGGAATCGGTGTTTATGCGGGTCACACGCGGCATTGTCTCCTAGCCTATGACTTCAACTAAAACCGTTCGTGCCGTCTGGCTGGGTATCAGGGCGCTGCTGCTGGCGTTCCGGGTTCGCAGCGTTTCGGAGATCGGTGGTGATCTCGATGCTGCGCTGATCCCCGCTGTGGCCTTGAACCTGATCTACCCGCCGTCGGCTGTTGTGGCCTACTTCGGTGCGGTGACGGGGCCGGGCGCACATGGGAATCGATTGCCGGGCGACCTGCCCGTGGGTGAGTATGACGTGTTCATTGGGCTGTATGACGCGGTATCCGGGGAACGGCTGCCATTGATCGATGGCGGGGATGCGGCTTTATTGATGGAACTCAGGCTGGGCGATGGCTGATCAGATGCGCGAGGCGCTGGCGGGGCTGTGGGGGCATCTGCGGATGTGGTCCGATGAGACCATCCGGCCCGTGCTGCGCGGCTGGTGGAAGAACCCGCTGTTCCACCATGCCCGGCGCTCGAACCCAATGCCGAAGGCCCTGGCGCTACAGGTCATCGGCGGCGGTGCGGCGGTCTCGCTGCTGCTGGTCGGGCTGGCGTGGGCGCTCAATATCCGCTTGCTCGCGGCACTGATGGCCGGGATCAGCCTGGCCCCGAGCCTGCTGATGGTGGTTGCTGCGCCGTTCCTGGCAGCGGATCGATTGGTGCGGCTCTCCTATCATCCGCGTCATGACCCCCGGCTGATCGAGGGCATCGCGGCGCGTGAGGTGACATGGGGGCTTGTGTTGGCGACTCTATGGCGGCTGCGCTGGCCCATCATGATTGCGCTGATGCTGACCCCGGCGCTGGTCGTCTCAGTGATGCGGCTGGAGGTGGCAGACTTTGCCACGTGGCGCGATTCGGCGGCAGCGTTGGGCATGGCCTCCGAAGCCGCCCGGACCGATTTGTTACGTGCGGACGGGGCGATTCCGCTGTTCCGCATCGGGGTGCGGGCGGTCAGTGCGGGGCTGATGCCGTGGGCGCTGCTGCCGCTGATGACCTGCGCGGGTCTGACGGCTGGCCTGCTGTTGGACGACATCAGCCTGAGTCCGCTGTCTACTTTGATTACGGTTGTGGTATGCTCAATGGGAGTTGGGTTGGCCTGGCACGGTCTGACGCGTACCGGTGTGCTGGGTGGCCCATTGGAGATCGTGCGGTTGCTGTTGGTCGGCGGCCTTGACGTGGGGCTGCTGATTGCGGCCAATGCCTTGAATAGCCTCAATGCGGGTTGGCTGCATCACCCGCCGGGGATTGCCGAAGCACTGCGGGCTGATCAGAAAACGGCTGCATCATCCTCAAATGGAACCGGGCTGCCGGGGGAAACGTCTGAGCAGAAACAGGAGAAAGACGGCGGATGAGTGACGAACAGATGACTGGCCCGATCTCACGAGGCGGCATGGGGCGCATCATGGGGCGTAACCCCATCGCGTTGAAGGAACTGCGCGGGCGGATGCGCGGGGCGCGTGCGTTCATCGTGCTGACCATTTACGCGGGCCTGATGAGCCTGTTTACCATCATCCTGTATGCGCTGTATACCACGTCGATAAGCAACGGCGCAGCGGCCACAGGCGGGGTCATTGGCAAGCTGATCTTCGGCGGGGTGGTGGCGGTGGAACTGTTCCTGGTGTGTTTTGTGGCCCCGGCATTTACGGCAGGGGCCATCAGTGGGGAGCGCGAACGCCAGACCTATGACCTGCTGCGCACCACTCTGCTGCCTGCCCGTAAGCTGGTGTGGGGTAAGCTGCTGAGTGCGCTGGCGTATGTCGTCTTATTGTTGATCGTGGCGGTTCCGCTGCAAAGCCTCGCCTTCCTGATGGGTGGTGTCACCTTCGAGGAGGTCGCGATCTCACTGTGGCTGCTGTTCGTGACGGCGGTTGGCTTTGGGACGGTGGGTATCTTCTTCTCAACCTATACGCGCAAGACGCTTAACGCCAGCATTATGACGTATACAGTTGCGCTGGTGGCAACGGTGGCGCTGCCGCTGTTGACGCTCGGACTGGCGGGCATACTGGCCCCGTTGCAGTTTTCGGGGGTATCGAACGCGGCACTGGCTGAAGGGGTGCTTTATTACGCCATGACGGCCATGACCTCGCTCAGCCCCCTTGGTGCGGCAGTGATGTCCGAGGTCGCGCTGCTGGGTCAGGGTACGGTATTCTTTTACACGCAGACGCTGAGCAACGGCACATCGATTCCCCTGGTATCACCGTGGATCACCTATTCGATCTTTGTGGTTCTTGTTTCTTATGGATTGTTACGCTGGACAGTGTCACTGGTATTGAAGGTTGATGAGTGATGAACCGGGATCAGGTTGAACAGATCAAGCAGGCACTGCGGCGCTGGCATCGACGGCTGAGGCTGCAACAATGGGTGCGCTGGACCCCGTGGGGCCTGCTGGCCGGGCTGGGGCTGGCACTGATCCTGCTGATCGCGGCACGGGTGTGGCCGCTGTGGCCGACCCCAACGCTGGGCCGCATCGCGGCAGGGCTGGCGGTGCTGGGGCTGATCGTGGTGGCGGGGCTGGCCCTGGGCTGGCGGCGCTCCCTGATCG
>CAYMGV010000183.1:0-4332 GCA_964390105.1 uncultured Anaerolineae bacterium
CCCGGCCCAACTTTCGGGCGGGCAGCGTCAGCGGGCCGCCATTGGCCGGACGCTGGCGCTCAAGCCCGACCTGCTGCTGATGGATGAGCCGTTCTCGGCACTCGATGCGCCGACGCGCGAGGACCTGCAAAACCTGGTCGCGGAGCTGCGCCGCGAGGTGGGGTTAACAACCCTCATTGTGACGCACAGCATCGAGGAGGCGGCCTTCCTCGGTGAGCGCATCCTCATCATGGGGCAGCCCCCCAACCGCGAGGCCGTCATCGTGGAGAACCCCCGCGCGGGTCAGCCGGGCTATCGAACCACGGCGGCGTTTGCGGAGCGAATGGTGCAGCTTCGCGGCTTACTGGAGGAAACCCCGGCATGAAGGACCGCCTGAAATTCCCGGATTTCCTGGTCGGGATCGGCATGTTCCTTGCCTTCTGGCAGGTGCTGGCATGGATCATCAACGGGCCGATTATGCCGTCGCCGCTGGCCGTGATCCCGCGCTTCTTCCGCTTGATCTTCGGCGACCTCGGCCTGCACTTCCTCGCCAGCGCCGCCCGCGTGCTGACCTCGATCCTGATCGCCGTAATCCTTGCCGCGCCGATTGGACTCGGGCTGGGGCAGGTCAAGGTGCTGGACCGGGTGTTCACGCCGCTGATCGCCATCACCTACCCCATCCCCAAGATCGTGCTGCTGCCCGCCATCTACGTGATCTTCGGCATCACCGACGCCTCGAAAATCTTCCTGATCACGCTGATCCTGTTCTTCCAGGTGCTGGTGGTGGTGCGTGATGAGGCCGCATCGCTGCGCCCGGAACTGCTGCTCTCGGTGCGCTCGCTGGGCGCGGGGCGGCGGGCACTGTTTCGATTCGTGTACTTCCCGGCCTCGATCCCGGCCATCCTTACGGCGCTGCGGCTGTCCATCGCCACGGCCATCGCGGTGCTGTACATCGCGGAGCAGTCACTGACCACCTACGGCCTCGGCTATTTCATCGCGGTGCGCACCTATCAAACCCTGCGCTACACCGATATGTACGCCGGGATACTGGCGATGGCGCTGCTGGGGCTGCTGCTGTACTTCGTGGTGGCCGGGCTTGAACGCCTGCTGAGTCCGCATTTGTACGCGGGGGGATAGAAACGCATGGGGGCGCTGCCCCATGCCCCCGCAAGGGATGGGACATCCCTTGACCGGGATAATGGAACAATCCTGTTTTCGAAGGTGTAAGGTCAACGATGATCTGGAGTGCTTTACGAGAAAAGCCCGGCTGGGCCGGGCTTTCTTAAGTGCAGGGGCAGGAGGCGCTGCCCCGCAACGTGTTGCGACCCTGCCGGGGTTTGGGGCAGCGCCCCAAATGAGGTGTCTGATTACCGCCGGAAGATACCGCAGGTCAGGTTGGCAGCGTTGAGCGTCACCTTGAGTTCCTGCTTGTCCGTAAGCGTATCATTGAAGACTTCCACCGCGCCGACCGGCTGCTGAGTCCAGCCAGCGGAGCCGCCTGCGCCCAGCACAGTGTTGGGATCATAGCAGGCCACGGTCAGGTTTTCCGCCGGGATAGCGGCACAGCCGGGATAGGTGTTCAACTGGATGAAGTGCGTACCCTCGGAGAGTGTGAAGCCGCCGCAGGCACTCCTGCCGTTCCATGCGACACGCAGCAGGCTGGCCTCGTACTCGGTGTAATCGCGGTTGGTTGGGGCCAGCGTATCGACATTGGCGACGTTGCTGTAGCCCGTGCCACCGGTCGAACCCCCATCAACGCCAGGGATCGCCAGCACCTGCCCGACGTAGATCAGGGAGGTGTTGCTGATGCCGTTGTAGCTGGCAAGCTGGGTGGTGGTAAGGCCATAGCGCAGCGCGATGCGGAACAGGTTATCGCCGGGCTGCACGGTGTAGGTGGTAGCGGTGGATGATGTCGTCCCCCCGCTGGTACCGGCCACTGCCCCACCTGAACAGGTGTTGATCGCCAGCACCTGCCCCACGTAGATCAGGGTCGAGTTGGTGATGCCGTTCTGGGCGGCCAGTTGATTGGTGGTCAGGCCGTTATTCAGCGCAATGCGGAACAGGTTATCGCCCGCCTGTACGGTGTACGTGTAGCTGCATGATTGCCCCAGCGCGGTGCCGATGGGGGCCATCAGCAGCAGGGCCATGATCACAAGCAGCAATGCAGGACGTTTCATCGTTGGTCCCTCTCCCTGTCAGGTGTGATGGTTCTGCACCCAGTATACAACAGGTTTGCCGATGCGCGAGTCGGGGAAGCAGGGGCTTGATACATCAAGCCCCTACTGGCCGGGGTCACCGTGTTTCAGCGCGGGTCATGATTCGGGTTGACCGCCGACTCAAGCCGAGCGCGCACCAGTGCATCATGGTTGATCAGCAGGCGGTGCATCTCACGCATGGTGTCGTTGAGGGCCTGAAGATGCCCGGCCATACGGGCCTCGTCGCGCTCACGGGCGGCACGCCATTCGACATCGCGGCGCGTGAGGAACTTGTTCCATTCCGCGTCGCGCTGCTGAAGAAACGCCCGCCATTCGTCATCCCGTGCATCGACATAGGTCAGAAAGCGCAGCGTGATGAACATGATCGCCAGTACAAACGGTGTCTGTACCAGCGCATTGAGTACCATCTCCGGCATGTGTGTCCTCCTTAGGCAGGGGCTTGATGCAGCAAGCCCCTACAGTCGTTTCGTTACTGCCCGTCGCCGGGGTTACTCGCCCAGCCCCGGCCACTGTGCATCACGCAGGGCGATCACCATGCGGGACATGGCGCGGAGGGCTTGTTTGGCGCTGGCGAGATCGGTGACATTCTCATCGATCCATGCCAGCGTGTCAGGCTCGGACCATGTGGCCCAGCCGGGAACCGACTCAGCCCGGCGTACCGCCTGATTCTCAACCGGCTCGGCCCCTGACGGTTGGTTGATATGAACTCGCGCCATCGTTACACCTCCACCGCGACGATCTCAAGCGCCGCCGATCCACCCACTACCATGACCGGGATCAGACCCGGCGCATCCGACGTGATCTCCAGCGTGTCATCGACCGCCGGGATCACCACAACCGGCTCACCATCGACCGACACCGTGACGGAATCAAGGTCCGTGGTCACGGTCACGGTGGCCGTATCGACGCCATTGGCATCGATGGTCAGCGTGTCGGCATCGAGCGCTGTCAGCAGCAGCGCGCGCCCCGCGGCTTGCTCGGCGGTTAGCGGCTCCGTGATCGCCTGCCCGGTGCTGACGTTGATTGACGTTTGATACAGGGTCATGTTATGCGCCTTTCATCGCCCACAGCGTGAAGATACTACCCGCCTGGATCAGGCCGTTACCGGCCCCGATGGACAGTGACGTGATGGGGCTGGTGGCCCGCCACATGCCGCCGCCGATCATCTGCGCCATGTACTCGCCATCCGCGTTGTGAAACTGAACAGGCTTCCACCAGCTCCCGCTGGCATACTGCGGCAGCGTGATATCCACGGAGCCGGTGGCGTTGGCTGAACGCGGCGCACCGGCTGCCGGGAAGGCACTACCGAGCTGTACATAACTGCTGCCGCTGCTGGAGCTGCCCGGTGAGCCGACGACCAGGAACGTATAGTTCACGCCGGAGTCGCCGTTGAGGCGCAGGTACAGCCAGTCGGCGTATGACCCGGCAAAGGTCGAGCGCAGGGTGCCGGTCAGACGCAGGGTATCGTAAGTGCCGGGGATGTCGGAAAACGAGATCGAGGCCAGCGCTGCCGTGACCGTGATGGTGGTCAGCGGCAGCATGCCGATCTGGTCATTGAGGGCGATGGTGTTGTCCACCACATCCTGGTTCCATTGTTCCGCCGTCAGTACATCCCATGTCTCGACGGAAGCAGGTTCTATGTATGTCATTGGTTATCCCTTTCTGCGTGGTGAGGGGGGTCGGTACACTGGCCCGCAGGGGCGCGTTTAGCGCCCACGACCGCCAAAGGCGGTCGTATGGCCTGCGGCCATCTGCGGGCCAGTGGTCACCCCGTCACCTTAGCGGTCGCGGCTGCCCACCGTGGATTGACCATCCTCATAGGCAATGGCCCCCACCAGCGCCACCGCCATCGCAGTCAGCGCCGTAACCAGCTCGACCTGCACAGCCTCCAGTTCGGGGGCCAGCAGCACCAGCGCATTAACGATGCCGGTGATCAGAATCGCCAGGAACTTGCGGCTGCGCAGCAGCGCCAGCAGCGGCGTGATGACCGGGATAAAACCCGGTACGCTTTGCATGTTGTTCATGTTGGTTCTCTCCTTATCCTTTGGCTTATCCAGACACATCTGTAACCGAAGCGTGCTTACCTCACCCCTCGGCTCGCGCAGGTCTGCGACCTGTACTCGCCGTTTCCCCTCTC
>CAYMGV010000184.1:0-4219 GCA_964390105.1 uncultured Anaerolineae bacterium
TTCTCTTGGCTCTCGCGCGGTTGTGTCCGCCCGAGGTAAAATGCAGTATAACATGATTCAAACCTGTGATCAAGATATTGTTCTTTAAAATTTTCTCGTTGAACTTCGCAGTCTCGCACGCTATAATCCTCCCGGCTATTTGATAGGCCAAAATAAACACGCTGTCTGACTGCGCCGGTCGTGCCCTGTACAGGGTTCCGGCCAGAATGACGACAGCGGAAGACAAAACGAAAGGAAACCGAATATGTCTTCTTCAAGTATCACAATGAAGGCCCTGCTTGAGACGGGCGTTCACTTCGGCCACCGCACGCGTAAATGGAACGCGAAAATGCGTCCCTACATTTTCGCTGAGCGCAACGGCATTCACATCCTTGATCTTCAACAAACTCTTGCAGCAGTCCGCGATGCTTACAACGTTGTCCGTGACACCGTTGCTGATGGTGGCATCGTGCTGTTTGTCGGTTCCAAGCGGCAGGCGCAGGAAACCATCGCACGTGAGGCTGCCCGCTGTGGCATGTCTTACGTCAACCAACGCTGGCTGGGGGGGACGCTGACGAACTGGCGCACCATCCGTCAGCGTGTTGATTATCTCAAATCGCTTGAAGGCCGCCGTGAGCGTGGTGAGTTTGAGTTGATCACGAAGAAGGAAGCGTTGACCCTGGAGCGTGAGATCGAGAAGCTGAACCAGCGTCTTGGTGGCATCCGCGATATGCCGCGCCGCCCTGACCTGATCTACATTGTTGACATCCACCGTGAACATACGGGTGTGCGTGAGGCCAACATCCTCAAGATTCCGACGGTTGCGATGGTGGATACCAACTGTGATCCAGACCAGATCGATTATGTCATCCCTTCCAATGATGACGCCATCCGTGCCATCAAGCTGATCACCGGCTACATTGCTGATGCTGTGATCGAAGGTAAGAACCTGCGCAAGGATGAATTCGAAGAAGAAGCAGTCATCACGGGTGATTACGATTACCCGCTGCCCGATGACGAAGCCGAAGGCGGCGATGATGATCTGCTCGGTGAATCCACCCTCGCCAAGCTCAAGAGCAGCGAGCTGTCATTTGAAGATGAGGACAATGGCGAAGCTGCTGCCGACGGTACAGAAAGTGCCGATAGCGAAGGTGATGAGTAAGCACTGTATGTACGTGGGGTAAATCCGCAGCATATTAAGGAAGGTTTAATGGCTGACGCAAAACTGGTGAAGCAGCTCCGCGAAGAGACCGGGGCCGCCGTTCTGGACTGTAAAAACGCGCTTGAGCAATATAAAGGGGACTTTGAAAAAGCCAAGGAATACCTGGCTGAGAAGGGTCTCGCTACTGCCCGCAAGAAGGCTGATCGCGCTGCCAACGAAGGTCTGATCGAGACGTACACCCATACCGGTGGGCGAGTCGGCGTGATGGTGGAAGTGAACTGCGAGACGGACTTCGTCTCTGCTACCGATGAGTTTCATACCTTTGCCCGTAACGTCGCGCTGCATATCGCCTTTGCCAATCCGAAGTTCGTGGATTCCAGCAGCATCCCGGAAGATGAACTGGAAGCCGCCAAGCACGAATTCTACGATGAGGCCAAGGCATCGGGCAAGCCTGATAATATCGTTGAGAAGATCGTTGAGGGCCGCCTCAATAAGTGGTTTGGCGAGGTGTGCCTGATGGAACAGCCGTTTGTGAAGGATGACGAAATCCTGATCAAAGACCTGGTCATTAAGACTATCGGCGAGTTGAAAGAAAACATCAAGATCAGCCGCTTTGCCCGCTTTGAACTTGGCGAGACCAACGCCGAGGACGAAGGCGAAGACGAGTAAATACTGATGACGGATCGGAGATTAAGCCCCACGGCTTAATCTCCTTTTTGTTTGCCTGTTAAGCGTGACCGGCGTGAATAAAGGATGGCGGAACAGTGACCGAACAAACCCCTGGCAAGCCTGCCTATCAGCGTGTGCTGTTGAAGTTAAGCGGCGAGGCGCTTTCCACCGAAGTTGGCTCCGGCATTGACCCACGGCGCGCGGCATGGATCGCGAATCGCCTTAAGCGGGTCAGGGACCTCGGTATTGAATTGGCCGTGGTGATCGGTGCGGGCAACCTATGGCGTGGACAGATCGGCATGGAAGCAGGGATGGATCGTGCGACTGCCGACTACATGGGCATGATCGCCACCGTGATGAACGCCCTCGCCATACAGGATGCGCTCGAAAAGGTGGGTGTGGCGACCCGGGTTCAGACCGCGATTGAGATGCGTTCCATCGCGGAGCCATATATTCGTCTGCGGGCAATCCGGCATCTTGAAAAAAACCGCGTTGTCATCATGGCTGCGGGGACCGGCAACCCGTTCTTCACCACCGACAGCGCCGCTGCGCTGCGTGGCATGGAGATCAACGCCGATGTACTGATCAAAGCCACACAGGTCGATGGTGTATATGACAGCGACCCCCGCAAAAATCCCGATGCCAAGCGCTTTGACTCACTCTCCTTTATGGAGGCACTCTCCCGCCGCCTCAACGTGATGGACAGCACCGCCATGTCATTATGCATGGATAATCAGCTTCCCATCATCGTGCTGAACCTGTGGGAAGACGGCATGCTTGAGCGTGCGCTGCTGGGCGAAAATGTCGGGACGATCATCCGCTAACACATGATCGTCAAACCAGGATACAAAATCCCTCGCAAAATACTGCGAGGGATTTTGGCTGTCCCAGGAACGTGTTTTACGGCAGCGCCACCGTATTGGCGATACTGTCATTGAACGCCCCGGTGGCATCCGCGATACGGATGGCGTAGATATTCCCGCCTCGTTCAACGAATATCACCTTGAAACCGCCGTCTGTGATGGCCTCTGTACCCGTATAGCCTCCGATGGTGCCGGGTGTGGTGTTGTAGTTCTGCCCGGCTGCCACCTCGGCCATGATGGCGTCGATGGCCTCCGTCAGGGTGCTGCCACTCACGATGTACACAAAGCCCCCCCCACCTGACGGCCCTGTGAAGTTGACGCGGGTTTGCTCATCATCCTCGTAATCCCATGCCCAGCCGTTGGGTAGTGTCAGTCCGTTGCCAAACGTCTCATTGAGATACGGCAGCACAGCGGCACCGGGGTTGAACCGCACGATATAACGGAAGTTAGCCCAGTAATACTGAGCATCGTCCCATGTCTCGGATTTTGCGCGGAGCTGGATGAAATCCTCCTCCTCCGCGCTGCCGCCGGGCCACTGCTCCGAGGGCGGCACCGCCAGTGTGACATCGACCATCTCGCCGTTCTCATCGGCGATGGTGTTGGTTGCGACCGGGCCCAATCCACCGTCAGGATCGCTCCAGTGCAGGCTGATCGGCTCATTCGGCTCGAAACCCGCCCCGGTCACCCTCACGGTTTCGCCGGGCAGCCCCAACGTCTCAGATAGCGCAATACCCGGCGAACTGTTCACCTCGATGCTGGGGCCGCCCACCTCTGCCGACTCAGTCGGCGCGGCGATCTCGGTGGGGGCCGGTATCGAAGTGGGTGCTGTATTCATGCCCTCCTCCGTGGCGGTCGGGATCGCCGTGGCAAAGATCGGAGTCAGTGAAAATGGGTCAGGTGCGGCGGTTGCGGTTGCCGGTTCAGCGCTGGGCTTCTCCTCATCGCCACACGCTACCAGCAGGATTGTGAACAGGATT
Organism: uncultured Anaerolineae bacterium; assembly: GCA_964390105.1. Lineage (GTDB taxonomy): Bacteria > Chloroflexota > Anaerolineae > Aggregatilineales > UBA3940 > CAYMGV01. The sequence continues at coordinate 3,651 of CAYMGV010000184.1, forward strand.
AAAAGTAGTACAACAGTGATCTTACTGACGGTTTTCATACGATTTATGTACCCCTTTGTGCGTAAAACCGGGTGACTTTAAGCGCGTGTGGTTCAGATAGCGTTTTTCGCTCGTTTGTGCTAAGATGGGCCAACTTCTCACACGCCTTTTTCGTGGCCCATAATTCATTATAATGTAGTGGTACATCATTTTATCTAGCACTCTAGCGGGATTGACTATGGCTAATCGAGGATTATCCGGGCGTTTAGGGTCTGGTGGCGATAACGAAGATGACGAGCAGCAGGATGCCGGCGGTGTCCTCGGACGCTTAAACCCTTTCGGTCGCGGTCAGCAAGACGAATCTGGAGATAACAAAGATAACGAGTCAGGCGGCGGCCTGCTGGGCAATATCCGGTCGCGCCTGCCTTTTGGTGGGGGCGATGATGCCGATGATGAACTGCCCCCCGGCAGTACATTACCGCCGCGCTCAGTGAGGCCGGGGATTGGTTCTGGGCCGGGTTCAGGCGGTTCAAGCGGCGGCCCTGGCCGTCCGGCTGGCGGCTCACGCCCCGGCAGTGGATCACCCGGTC
>CAYMGV010000185.1:0-4149 GCA_964390105.1 uncultured Anaerolineae bacterium
CCCCCGCCGAAGTGCGCGGCCACCACCGAGACATCAATCGTATCGGTGGAACTACGGGCCACGATCTGAACGTGTGTGCCGAGATCGACCAGCATAAACACCGCATCGACCTCCATCACATCGCGCAGTTTATGGGCCACAATGGCGATCTCATCCTGTATTTTGTGGTCGGAAGCCGCAGCAATCAGCACGGTGTGGTTTTCGATGGTGTGCGTTTGTGCCGCTTCGAGCAGTTTCTCGTACAGTGCGCGCTGCGGTTCGGAAAGTGGTGCAAACAGGAACTGCCGCACCACATCGAGGTTGGCCCTCTGCTCGATCAGCCAGCCCGCCGCGTAGGCGTCACGATGCGTGGTGGTGCCGTAGGTCAGCGCCCCGGTATCCTCATAGATACCGAGCAGCATCAGTGTCGATTCTATTGGGTTCAGGCTGATGTGCTCACGCCGCAGCCGTTCGACAAGGATGGTCGTCGCAGCACCGACAGGGTCGATGGTGACGGTCCACCCCGGTTTGATCGAGTCTGGTGCGGTGTGATGATCGATGACGGTGTAGCGTGTGTCATCGGATGTGCCGCGAATCGTTGGTATCGAAGTGGTATCAACTATGATGACATGATCGATTTTGCCGCGCTTGAGGTGCTTCTGCTCCGTGAAGGGCAGCTCATCTCGATAGAGTGCAAGGAACTGCCGTACTGAGCGGTTCTGCCGCCGGGTCAGCACGGGGAGGGCGGTGGGCATCAGTTTATGGACGGCCAACTGTGCGGCTACCGCGTCGAAGTCACTGTGGTCGTGCGAGACGATGATTTCCATAAGTCGATTATAGCGTGTGAAAAACCGGACCACGAAGCGATAAAGCAGGCTGGGCGTCAGTTTATGGTGGTCGTTGCGTTGATCGAGATGCGTTATAGTGTGCTCATGATGAAATCAAGTCGATTACTTGCCGCGATACTAGCCGGTATGCTGTTGTTAGCGTTGACACCTGCACCCCAGGCCAAGGCTCAGGCTGGGGATGTCTACGCCCTGGTCGATGCTGTCAATGCGCTGCGTGCCGAGTACGGCCTGCCCCCTTACCAGGCGAACCCGTCCCTGATGACGGCGGCCCAGCTTCACAGTGAATGGGCTGCGGGTGCCGGGTATCACAGCCATGCAGGGCCGGATGGGTCGCGTCCGCGTGACCGGGCGATCCGCCAGGGATTCGGGGGCGGTTCGACGGTTTACGTCTCAGAGAATATTTACTGGTCGAGTGCCAGCCCCACGGTGGATACCGCGATGAACTGGTGGCGAAACTCGCCGGTTCACTTCCGGGGTATGACCTCTGATTTCTACCTTGAGATCGGTGCTGGCATCGCATACAGCGGCAGCGCGGGATATTTCACGCTGATGTTTGGCGTGGTCAGCGGTCAGGCCAACTCATCGGCAGGCAGCAGTGCCGGGGCCGGGCAGTCTTCCTCGGAGGACCTCGACGATTCGGTCCCAGGGGGCGTCGTCACGCCGATTCTTGTCTCAACGCCCGGCCCGGATGGATCGGTCTTTCACCAGGTGCAGGAAGGCCAGTTTCTGATCAACATTGCCAAGGCCTATGACATCGAACTAAACACGCTTCTGGCGGTCAACGGGCTTGATGAGAACAGCATCATTTACCCCGGCGACCTGGTGATGATCCAGGCACCACAGTACACGCCCACGCCGGAACCGCCCCCCGCCAACACGCCGGACACGGACGAGGGAGCCTCGCCAGCAGGCACTACGACAGTCTTCCCGACACTGCCGCCACTGCTGGGGGAGGTGCCCGCATCTTCGGTGGAATCCAGCGCCTCGGAAGACCTGCAATCGATCAGTGGGGAGGTCGAAGCGGATCGGGAATCCGCCCCTGGTGCTGAAGGACGTGGTGTATGGTTTGCTGAACTGCCTGTGCGGGGGATGCGTATCGGGTTTGGCGTGTTGATTGGAGCCGGGCTGGTGCTGATATTACTGGGCGTTCGGCTGCGTCACCTGCGGGTGCAAAGCGATCAGGACCCCGCATGGTACGAGTGGGAGTGAGTTAACCGCGTCTATTTTGCAAACCCTGAAAAATGAGTACACTGTTACTATGGAGCGAGGCTGGATCATCTCCTCGATCCTAAAACTATGCTATTATAAGAGGGTCATCCCACAGTCTGAATAAAGACGGAGGTTCCGCGATGTCTAAAAACCTGATGCGCGCGCTGATTGCCGGGCTGCTGCTGTTTGGTGCAGTAGTCATGCTTGCGCCATCCCAGAATGCAGTGGCAGCAACAACCGGTACGGAAGAGTACTGGACGGCTGCCTTTTATACCAATCCCCGGTTTGAGGATGAGCCTGCGGGCTTCCTTCAACACGAGTCCATTGCCTTTGACTGGGGCGTTACCGCACCGTTCCGTGGTGCCAATCCCACCAACTGGGCCATGCGCTGGACCCGCAATATCGAGCTTTCTGCCGGGACTTACCGGCTGGTTGCCACGATGGACGACGGCATGGTGGTCCGCATCGACGGCGAGGTTGTCATCAATGCGTTCCAGAGTGGCCCTGCGCGGACCGTCGTTGTAGATAAGACTCTCTCTGCCGGGCGGCATTTCTTCCAGGTCGATTATTACCAGACCGCTGGCGAGGCCGTGGCATTCTTTAACATTGTGCCGGTCAGCACCCAGTCCACCATTGCCAGCAATGACGGCTGGTATGGTCAGTATTATCCATCGCTGACGCTGGGCGGTATCCCGTCCTTCACCCGTGTTGACCCTGAGATCAATTTCGACTGGGGTGGCGGCAAGCCGACCCCGGCCCTCGAAGGGCAGGACAACGCCGTACCAAGCGACAAGTTTGCTGTGCGCTGGACGCGGTCCGTCAACCTGAGTGGTGGTAACTACCTGTTCCATCTTGTTGTCGATGACGGCGCTCGTCTCTATGTGAACAACACACTGGTATTGGATGTGTGGGATACGAGGCAGGCTGAGGCCTTTGACGTGATTGTGACCGTCCCCGGTGGTGCAACCAATCTGCGACTCGATTACTTCGAGAACACCGCTAACGCAACTGTGCAACTGACCTACTTCCCAACCGATACCGCGAGTACCGTCTCGACTGGCTCTGGTACGGGTGGCGAAGTTGGTGGTGGCGGCACACCTGGGGCCGGAACCGAAGTTGGTGGTGGTTCAGCCCCGGCAGCCGGTGACCCGGGTACGGGTGGCGTGTTTGTCGATAATACGAGCGCGAGCTTCATGCAGGGTGGCCCCTCAACCGACTGGCTGGTGGGTACAGGTGGGTACAACGGTTCCTTCCTGACGAGCCAGAACAGCTTCTCCGAAGCGGCGTACTATAACTGGGCACGCTGGTTCCCATCAGTGGGGCCGGGTACCTATGACATCTATGTGTACATCCCGGCGACGGGGAATCTGACCTCGGCTGCGCGCTACTGGGTACGCGGCACGGGGGGGTACACCCAGGTTATCGTTGACCAGGCCGCCAATGCCGGTCAGTGGGTCAGCCTGGGTACATTTGGGCTGAATGGCGACGGTTATGACTTCGTCTCCGTCTCTGACGTGACGGGCGAGACCAACCGCAGCACCGTTGTTGCCTTTGACGCCGTGCAGTTTGTTCAGCGGTAAACGTTAACCCGGCGTATGGGTACCGTGATACAGGCGGGTGGGCTGATGCTCACCCGCTTTTCGTTTCTCGTAATCGTAATTATGGTACAATGCATGTGACGGCGACGACATCATTTCGAGGTGGCCTGGGCCATCCGTTTCCATCCATTTACCTGGTTTCAGGGGAGAGCTACAATGAAACTATCGAAGATTGGTTTGACCGCACTGCTGGCACTGGTCATGCTGCTGGCCGCTGGCGCGCCGGTCGCGCATGCGGAAGACGGCACATGGCAGGCCGCATACTGGGATAATGCTGACCTCAGCGGCGATCCGGTTTTGTATCGGGCGGAGAGCAGTATCGATTACAATTGGGGGATTGGCTCACCGAACAGCAAAGTTCCGGATGACAACTTCTCGGCGCGCTGGGTGCGGTACTTCACCGTAACATCAGGCTCTTACCGCTTTACGGCAACCAGTGACGATGGGATGCGGGTTCGGCTGAATGGCGAGACCATCATCAATGACTGGGATGCTCATGCCGAGCGTACCGTGAC
>CAYMGV010000186.1:0-4028 GCA_964390105.1 uncultured Anaerolineae bacterium
GGCTGGCACGCAGGTCCCGGACGCTGCCCGCCGTGTCATAGGCCGCCACGGAGTCGAGGCCCATATGACGCAGGGTGTTCTCACACTGGGCCAGTGCCTGCGGATGCGACCGCACTACCCGGACCTGATCGAGCGTCACGCCGGGGTTGACGATCAGGCAGTGGTCGATGTGGTGCTGGGTCTCAGCGATGATGTGCAGATCATGACGCAGCAGCAGGTCATAGTTGCGATGAATACTGCCTGCCAGCGAGTTCTCGATGGGCACCAGCCCGCGATCCGCCTCGCCGGATTCCACCGCCGCAAACACCGCATCGAAGCTGCGGTACGGCACGCGCTCGATCTCCGTGCCCAGCAGTTCAATCGCAGCGGCCTCCGAGTACGCACCATGTTCTCCCTGGAATGCGATTCGCATGAATGGTCCTTGTTTACTTGTTGGTATGGGGCAGCACCCCCACAGCGCCCTAGCTTGACCGCCAATGCGGTTCAAAGATAGCGACCCCACGCACATTGATCAGATGCCAAAGCAGCCGGGCGATGTTGACGGCGTCATCGACGCCGCGATGATGCCGACCGATCAGGTCGATACCGGCGTGTTCCATTGCCCGCGCCATCCCGATTCGCTTGCGCAGGGTGTAGGCTTCCCGGAACACACCCTTGAGATCGACGTGGGCCTCACTGAACGGGTAGGGCACCCCGAAATCCGGGCACTGTGATTTGAACTTGCGCAGGTCGTAGCCGCCCCAACTGACCCACAGGTGATCCTTGGCCGCGTAGGTCGTTTCGACGACCGAACAGGCCGTGGAGAATGGGGTGCCTTCACTGAGCATGGCCGGGGTGAGGCCGGTCAGCCGGGTGCAGAAGTCGCTCATCGTCGAGCGCGTTGGTTTGACGATGAGACCGCGCGGGTCAAGTGTCTGCCCGGCCTTAAGGTCCAGCGCACAGATGCCGATCTCGACGATCTCCGGCTGCATCCCGGTCGGGGTGCGGTTGTTCTTCCAGCAGGTGGCCTCGATATCGACGACCAGCACGCGGTCAGTCCGCACGGTCGGCCTCCATGAAGGCGCGGCTGCGGGCCACGTAGGTTTCACACACAAAGCGCAGCCCCTTGATCTCGTCCTCGGTCAGTTCCCGTACCACCTTGCCGGGAAAACCCATGATCATCACGCCGGGCGGGAAGACCTTACGCTCCGGGATCAGGGTGCCCGCCGCCACGACGCTGTTCTCCCCGATCTGGCAGCCGTTGAGCAGGATCGCGCCCATGCCGATCATGACGTTATCGCCGACGGTGGCCCCGTGGACGATGGCGCGGTGCCCCACGGTGACGCCTTCGCCCAGCGTACACGGGTAGCCGGGGTCGGCATGGAAGACGCTGAGGTCCTGTATGTTGCTGCGCGCCCCGATCACGACCGGGGTGGTATCGCCGCGCAGCATGCAGTTGAACCATACGCTGGTTTCCGGCCCCAGCGTCACATCACCGCGCACCACCGCACCGGGCGCAATCCAGCAGGTGTCGTGTACTTTTTCGGGGTGAAATTCGGTATCGAACTGGACGTCCATGTGCGGTATGCCTTTCTTGCGGGCGAGCCATCCCCGGTAGTGTACAACGTTCCGCCCATACAAACTATCCCAATGCGATATTTTCAACTACACTATCCTCGTTAACAGAAGGGAAAAACACCATGAACCGTTCCAGGATATGGATCCTTATCATTGTGCTGCTCGCACTTGCCAGTGCGGCCTGTGTGTGTACCGGCAGTACAGACTTCATGAGCCTCGTCGAAGAACTGGCACCCACCGAGGATTACGGGATCGAAGTTGAAATCCCGACTATTGAGGTCCCCACGCTGGACCTCAACCTCGAGGAAGACCCGGTCGAGCCAACCCCCCCGCCGCCGCCGCCGCCTGCTGATGATGAGCCGGGCAATACGGCTGTGGGCGAGGTCGGCCTGCCGTATTCCACCAGTTTTGACAGCGTCGAAGCCATCTGGGAAGAAGGCAGCTTCGATACCGGCGATGTGGGCTTTACGGGGACCGGCGCGTACTTCGTGACCGCGTCTGAAAATGGCTTGATGATGTGGGGGGTCGGTAACGTGTATCACACCGATGCCCTTATCAGCGCAACCGCCCGGCAGGTCAGTGCCCCGGCCAACGACAACAATGGCTATGGCGTGATGTGCCGCGTTCAGCCTAATTCGGATGGCTACCTGTTCCGCATCAGCGGCGATGGCTTCTACTCGATCTTCGTGGTCGTTGATGGGGAGTTCACGCCTCTTGTTGATTGGACGACCAGCGGCGTGATCAACCAGGGCAATACCACCAACATCATGCAGGCTGGCTGTGTGGGGAACACCCTTACCCTGCGGGTCAATGGGGTCGAGGTTACATCTGCGGTGGATAGTACCTACTTCGATGGCTATGTCGCTGTTGGGGCCACCACCTACGAGGACAACTCCTTTACCGAGGTCCACTTCGAGGAGTTGAGCGTCACTGCGCCGTAGAGTGCGGGATTGATCAACCCATCTACACCTACAGGACTTACGCAGTAGGGGTTTGATGCGTAGGGGTTTGATGCATCAAACCCCTACGCCGAACCATTGTGTTTTCAATAGCAAAGCCTCGGCAGAAGTTGATTGCCCCCTTTTAAGGTGGAGGTTGTCATCTGCGTAAGTCCTACCCTATTGACCCTGGTCCCGCTCACCCACCGTTACATCGACGGTTTGCAGTGCCCCGCCACGGACAACAGTCACCGGCACAGCTTTACCTGCCCGGTCTCCGGTCAGTGAAGCCAGCAGGTCATCGAGCGTGCGGACAGCTTGGTCATCCAGCGCAATGATCACATCACCGAGGACAAGCCCGCCCCTGTCGGCGGGTCCCCCCGGTTCAATACCGGCCAGCAGCAGCCCTGTACCCTGACCGAGTTCATCGGCCAGTGCATCGGGCAGACGTGCGGGCTGCGCACTCACACCGAGATAGCCCTGCTTGATGTGGCCGTGTTCCAGCAGCGCACCGACCACGCGGCTCAGTGTCGGGGCGGGGACGGCCATGCTCATGCCACGCAGCAGCGCCGAGGTGTTCAGCCCGGCAAAGGCCCCGCTCATGGTCAGCAGAGGGCCGCCGCTGAAGCCGGGGTACATCACGGTATCGGATTGCAGGTAGCGATCAACAAGGCCGCCCGGCGGGGTGCGCCAGCTCTCGCCCAGCGCGCTGATCACACCGAGCGCGGCCTGCACGGAATGGCCGGGCCGCCCGGCAGCAATCACAAGGTGGCCGACGCGCAGGTCGGCAGGGTTTGCCCATTGGGCGGGCGCTGTGCCGTTCAGGTCGGCCCGCAGGACCGCCACATCCGTTGAGGGGTCACGCCCGGCCAGCGTCGCGGGGACGGTTTCACCGTTGGGCAGGCCAACGGTGATCTCCTCGTCACGGGTGAGGACATGATGCGCGGTCACAAGCACGCCATCGGCCCATACAATACCGGTGGCGGGCAGCCTGCGCCGCCCCTCCACCCGCACAATGCTCGCCCCGGCCTCAGCGACCAGTGCCGCCATGTTATTGGATACCGATTCCAGTGTGTCAGACATTACAATCTCCTTGATTTCATTCATGCCCTCGCCAGGGCCAGGAGCCACAGCGCGCCCCCGGCCCTGGCGAGGTACCAGAACTGTGTTCCGGTTCGACGACATATTCAGTATCTCAAATCGGGAGGCAGGGGGCATCCATCAACCGGGCAGGGGATCACCCGGTAAAAAGGGCGGGTAACAGCCCCTCAGTGTGGATGATCCAGCAGCCAGTGGACCGTCTCACGCAGGGTATCATCCAGCGGGCGGAAGCGCACACCCAGCACTTCGAGTGCCCTGCTGCTGTCATACCACCAGTGATGCGCCATCAGACGCAGTTCGGCCTGATCAAAACCGGGCAGCACGCCCAGCCACGCCGCGGCCCCGGTAAAGGGCAGCGCCACTGATGCAGGCAGGCGCAGGCGCGGCGCAGCGCGCCCGGTCAGCGTGCTGAGCCGTTCGAACAGCCCCCGC
>CAYMGV010000187.1:0-1627 GCA_964390105.1 uncultured Anaerolineae bacterium
AAGACGGTCAAACGCGGGCCGCTTGGCGCGGAACCGGCCACCACGGCTGCGCCCGAAGACCGCCTCAGCGGGGCGGAACGTCGGCAGGCCCGTAAGCAGCGAAAGGTCGAACGCAAGGCGGGGAAGACGCCACCCGGCCCGCTGCGCTTTCTTGCGTTTGGGCTGGTGCTGATCGTGCTGCTGTTCTGTGCCTTCCTGGCGTTCAGCGTGCTGCGCATCCTGAACCAGAGTGCCGAGGCCGGGCTGACCGGGTTCGCAACTGAAATGGCCGGGCTGAGCCTTGAGGACCTGATGGCGACGGGCATAGCCGTTGAGGCGACCACGGCCTCCGTTTCCGTCGACCCTGCCGCCCCCATCGTGGTCGGTAATCTGCCGCCCAACATGCTGATGGAATGCCCGGAGGCCACCGTGTTCCTTACCGGGGCCAATTACGAGCTTGATGTTGACCCTGATCTGCCACTGCCTGATGGTGCGTCCATTGAGCGGCTGCCCAACGGCGCTCAGGCGCTGGTGCTGAACGATGCCGAAACGGACGGCGGGGTGTTCCTGGCTTTCACGGAAACCAGCTATAACGGTGTGATCCGCGCGCGGGTCAGCTTCCCCGCCCCGGCTGATATCGCGCTGTACAGCCGCGTGGTGCCTGATCAACAGGCCTATGTCGCGCGGTTCGCCGGGCCTGAAACCCTGCTGGTTCGCTTTGCTGGTGGGGATACCAGCGGCCCGCAGCCGGGGCCATCGCCGGACGTGCTGTTCAACGGCGAGGTTCATGTGGTTGAGCTGGATACTCGTGAGGGCAGCATCCGGATGAGCATGGATAACAGCGAACTGATGGCCCTTGAGGACCCGGACCCGCTGCCGGGGGGATTCTTCGGGCTGGAAGGGTCACAGGGGCGGGTCCATATTCACGAGGTGATCGTATGTGGCGAGATACCCGGCGCTGAGGACCTTGTCGCTGCTGAGCGCGAGGTGCTGTTTGTCGATAGTTTTGATGAGGGCCTTGACCCTCAATGGCAGTGGTTCAATGAACCGGTGGATGACTGGGCCGTGGATGATGGCGTGCTGATCTTCCCGGTACTAGCCAGCACCAGCGGCCTTGATGGCAACCTGCCTACGCTGGTGCTGCCGCTGCCTGACCGCGATTTCATCACGGTGACAACCAACATGGTATACGAACCGGCAGCCAATGCCCAATTCGCCGGGTTGACCTGGGCTAACGAGATGGGCCGCCCGCTGCTGCTGCTGGCACGTGGCTACTGTGATACGGATGAATGTAAAAACGCCGGGGACGCCATCTTCCTGAGGACCTACCAATCACCGGTGGTCTCCCCCGGATTGGTGGTCATCCCCCTGCCTGACGACCTGGGCGACCAGCCGGTCGGCCTGCGGCTGGCCTTTAACGGCGACCAGGTGATCGCGCTGTTCCAGGTGTTTGATGATGGCTGGAACGTGGTCGATGCGATTGCGGTTCGTGAGATCATCGCCAATCGCGCCCAGACCCACGTTGGGTTTGCTTCGGCAACGCGCAGCGCAGATGTTGAGGACAGCGACGCGGAATTCCTGGAGTTTGAGATCAGCGTGCGGCGCTAGGCAGCAAGTGTGCTGGCAGCAAGTGTGCTGGCAGCAAGTG
>CAYMGV010000187.1:1727-3984 GCA_964390105.1 uncultured Anaerolineae bacterium
AGCGTGCGGCGCTAGGCAGCAAGTGTGCTGGCAGCAAGTGTGCTGGCAGCAAGTGGAGGAAATCGGCAGGTGCCGGATCAGGCAGAAATCGAAATCAAGTTCCATGTGCCTGACCCCGGCGCGGTACGCGATGCGCTGCGGGCCGCTGGCCTGCATGCCCGCCCCGTCCACGAGGAGCGCAACCTGCGCTTTGACTGGCCGGATGGGGGCCTGACCGCCGCAGGCACGGTGCTGCGCATCCGTACGCGCAGTGACGGCGAACCGGGGAGCGCCGTGGTAACGATCAAGACGCCGCTGCACACCTCCCACGGCCTGCACACCCGCCGTGAGATCGAATACCATGTGGATGATGGCGAGGCTGCGCGGGCCGGGTTCGAAGCGCTGGGCTACGCGGTGACGTGGCGTTACGAGAAGCGCCGTGAGGTATGGCAGGGCGACCGGATCGAGGCCGATCTCGATGACACACCGCTGGGCTGGTTCGTGGAACTTGAAGGCGACCCCGACCGTATTCACGCGGTGGCCGGGGCGCTGGGCTTCTCCGTGGCAGAGGACGGCATCCCGTACAGTTACGCCGAACTCACCAGCCGGGCCTGCGCTGCACTCGGCGTGCCGCTGCGTGACCTCACCTTTGCCGCGTGGTCTGATGCCCCCATCTCCGAGTCCCTGATCCGGCAGATTGTCGCGTCGGATGGTATGCTCTGAGGAAAAAGAGTTCAGGTGGCAGAGGCCCGGACCAGTCAAATCAACGCCCCGACGGATTCAACGGGGATGTGGAGGTTTCTGACACCTGGCACCTGGCACCTGATCCTAGGAGTAATACACAGTGACCCAATATGAAGCCGCGATAAATCGCCTGCGCGATGCCGGGCATCGCATCACCGATGCGCGCCGCGCGGTGCTGGAAGTGCTGCTTGGGGCCGGGGGGCACCTGACCTCAGCCGAGGTGCTGGACGGTGTCGAGACGCTGAACCCCGATGTCAGCCGCGCCAGCGTGTTCCGTGCGCTGGAGCTGCTCAGCGATATGGCCGTGATCCGTCCGACCTTTTTGGAGGCACGCACCCCAACCTATGTCCTGCTCACCGATCAGGGGCATCACGCTCATCTGATCTGTACCACCTGCCAGCATGTGATCGAGTTGGAAGACTGCCACGTCGAGCCGCTGGAGCAGCACCTCGCCGAGAAGCACCATATGGATATCACCGGGCACCTGCTGGAGTTCTATGGGACGTGTGAGGCGTGTGCGGGCAAAAGAGGCCAGGGGGCAGAGGTCAGAGGCCAGTAATACTGAGGCAGGTGACACCCCCTATTGTGTTTTCAGTACCCAAGCCTCGGTAGAAGTTGATTGACTGTCAGCAGATTTTATTCTTGTTTCTTCCCTAACCGCCTATCATCACTCCGATCCGTGACGAATGACCCCGGCAATTATTGGACAAATCCGGTAGGATACACGCGATGCAATCCCAACCGGAGACCCTGCCATGAAACGCGTTCTGCCCTACCTGATCCCGCTGGCCCTGCTGATCCTCGGTGCGGTGGTCGTGTGGACGGCCCCGCTCGAACGCACGCTGGGGGCCAACATCCGCACCATCTATATCCATGTTGCGTTCAGCCGTGCGGGTGGTACCGGCCTGATGATCGCGGGGGCGCTGGGCCTCATCCTGCTGATCTGGCCTAACCCGGCGCTGGATCGCTGGGCACGCGCCGCCGGGATCGCGGGGTTTACGCTGTTCATGATCGGGCTGGGTGTCACGCTGATCGCACAACTCCAGAACTGGAACGGTATCCACTGGCGTGAACCACGCATGATCGCCGCCATGAACGGCGCTGCCGCCGGGGTGATCGTCATGGTGCTGCTGAACTGGTTCAAAGCGCCGCGCATCACCGGCGGGCTGTTCCTGCTGCTGGCGATCCTCGTGGTCGGCACGCAGATGAGCGCCAACGCGGTGCTGCACCCCGGTAACGCCATCACGGAGAGCGCCTCGCCCGGCATCCGGCACACCGGCACCTATATGCTGGTGTTGGGGTCGGCGCTGTGGGCGTGGCTGGCGTGGTGGGTATGGGGACGACAGCAGCAGGCGGTCATGGAATAAGGTCTAGGGGTAATACGGTTCGGTTAAGAGTCTATTTGCCCCCACCCCCTGACCCCCTCCCCCACAGCGCAGATAGGCTAAAAGCCTATCTGACGCGGAGGGAGGGGGAACCTCCGGCGGAATGCGTATTCAAATAGGGAATCTTTTTGCTAAACCGAACCGTATTG
>CAYMGV010000188.1:0-3930 GCA_964390105.1 uncultured Anaerolineae bacterium
AGGACATCCAGGACACCGGTGACAAGACCGTGATGCTGGTTGAACACAACATGAACGTCGTCATGAGCGCCTCGGATGTCATCACCGTGATGCACCAGGGTGCGGTGCTGGCCGAAGGCACACCGGACGAAATCAAGAGCAATGAAACTGTTCAGCAGGCATATCTCGGCGGCCTGTATGAGATGTAACCCCCATCACCTGACGGGATGAGAATTCATGAGCAATCTTCTTGAAGTACAGGATATTCACACCTTTATCGGCCAGTTTCACATCCTTGAAGGGGTGAGCGTTTCGGTGCCAAAGAACGGCATCACGGCGCTGCTGGGCCGTAACGGTGCGGGCAAAACCACCACACTGAAATCGATCCTGGGGCTGACACCCCCGACCAGGGGGCAGGTCCTGCTGGAAGACAAGCGCGTCAACGGGATGCGCAGCTTCGAGATCGCGGCGCTGGGCATCGGCTTTGTGCCGGAACATCGCGCCATCTTCCGTGACCTCTCCGTGATGGAGAACCTGAAGATCGCGGAGCGTCAACGCGGCGACCTGGAGCGCAAGGAAGACTTCATCTTTGAACTGTTCCCGGACCTCAAGCGCCTGATTCACCTGCGCGGCACCAACCTCTCAGGTGGTCAGCAGCAGATGCTGGCGATTGCGCGCGCGCTTGTGCCGGATAATCACCTGCTGCTCATCGATGAGCCCAGCGAAGGGCTTGCACCAGTGCTGGTGGAACAGGTGATGGAGGCCATCCGCCAACTGACGGGGCAGAGTACGGTGCTGCTGGTTGAGCAGAACTTCGCCGTGGCTTCCACGCTGGCGGAGAACTACGTCATTATTGAAGAAGGACGCGCTGTGAAGTCGGGTCTGATGGCTGACCTCGCCAACGACGAGGAAACCATCCACCGCTATCTCGGCGCGGCATAAACGGAGATAAGGCATGAGTAACGCTTTGGAGTGGTTCCGCGAGAACCGCACACGCATGATCGTGTTCGCCGTGCTGCTGCTGCTGTTCCTGACAGCCATTCAGGGCATGCCCACGGAAGACTGGGTCGTGACCCTGCTTCGCGGGCTGGCAGTTGGTGCGCTGACCTTTATCGTGGCATCGGGCCTGTCGATCATCCTCGGCCTGCTTGACGTGCTGAACCTCGCACATGGTGAGGTGTTCATGCTGGGTGCCTATACCGGCTGGATGATCTACATCCGCCCGGACACCTTTGTGGATATCCTGACCCCGATCCTGCTGCTGGGCACGGCGCTGGTGCTGATGCCGCTGCTGCGCAACTTTTACCACGACCGCGACATCCCCAAAGAGACGCTGCGCGTCGCGGGGTGGGTGGCACTGGTACTCAGCATCGTGGTGATTTTCTTCGCGGTCAGCCGCTACGCGATTGCAGTATGGAATTACGAAGTCTACACCGAAAGCCCGGTTACGTTCTCGCTGTTCTTCAGCACGGGCATGGAGGTCATCCCGGCAGCCGCCGAGTTTGTGGCGAACCCGGTCGTGGTGCTGATTGGCATCGCGCTGGGCGGGGTGCTGCTGGTTGCTGGTCTGGCTGGCCTCAGTGAGTCCCGCAACACGCTGGCAATTGTCGGTGCGCGGCAGCGCGCCTGGCTGATTGGCGGCGCGACCCTGATGCTGGTGATTGGCCTGCTGCTGTTTGTTTTCAATACCTCGCTGACTGAGTGGATATATGGCCTCGGTGGCAACTGGCGATTCCTGCTGGCGGTGATCTTCGGTAGTGCGATGGGCGCGGTTCTCGGTGCATTGATCGAGACCACCATGATCCGCCCACTGTATGATCGCACGCTGTACCAGATCATGCTGACGTTGGGCCTCGGCTTCATCATCATCGAACTGGTGCGCGCGGTGTGGGGCCGCCCGGAGTTCCAGATGCCGCGTCCGCCGCTGTTTGACGGTTCAGGCCCCGGCTGCCCGGCCACCAGTATCGGCGGCTGGCTGCAGAATTCGTGTGCCACCATCCGGTTTATGGGCACCAACATCCGTACCTATAACGAGATTTTCCTGATCGTTGTGGGGGTGCTGGTGATGCTGGGCATCACGCTGCTGCTGCAGCGCACACGGATCGGCATGATCATCCGTGCAGGCGTACAGGACAGCGAGATGGTCGAGGCGCTGGGCATCAACGTGCGCCAGGTCTTCACGCTCGTGTATGCATTGGGGACAGGGCTGGCCGCCCTCGGCGGTGTGCTGGCAGGCCCGGCGATGGGCCTCTCCAATGACCTCGGTCAGCGCGTGCTGCTGCTGGCCCTGATCGCCATGGCAATCGGCGGCTTGACGAGCTTCCCGGGTGCGGCGGTCGGTTCGGTGGTAGTCGGTCTGATCCAGCAGTTCGTTATCAAATACGGCCAGATCGGCATCACGCTCCCCTTCATGGAGGAGGCGTTTAAGCCGTCACCGCCGCTGGTCCCGGCTTCAAATGTACTGCTGATGGTGATTATCTTGCTGATTCTGCCACAGGGTCTCTTAGGGCGAAAGGAATAAGGGCACGATGATGACTGCTACTCAACAACGGGTCCCGTGGCTGCGGGATAAATGGCAGCTGCTGGGCCTGATCGCCCTGATGATGACAATGCCTTTCATCGTGGCACTGATCGATGGGCAGGGTTTTGGCTCCATGATCGCCAGTGAAACCGGCTCTTCGAAGTTCGTACAGGGCCTTGTGATTGAGATCGTGATCCTGGCGGTATTTGCTATCTCCTACGACCTGATCCTGGGTGTGACGGGCATGCTCTCGCTGGGCCATGCGTTCTTCTTCGGTGTCGGTGCCTATACCACCGGCATCATGATCCGCACCTTTGAATGGGGTATCCTGCCTACCATGGGCGCAGTGCTGGTTGCCGCGCTGATCCAGGCGATGCTGTTCAGCATGGTGCTGCCGCGTGTCAAGGGCATCGCCTTTGCGTTGGTGACACTCGGTCTCGGTACGGTGCTGGAGATCGTCGTGAAATCACGCGAGGCATCGCCGTTTACCGGCGGTGATGTCGGGTTGCAGGGGGTGATCGTCCCCGGTTGGATGAACCCGGCGAGCAACCGGCTGGCCCTGTATTACATTGCACTGGTTTTCCTCGCGCTGGTGTACTTTGCGTATTTCCGCTTTGTCGATTCGCCGACGGGCCGCGTCTGTCTCGCCATCCGTGAGAACGAAGACCGCGCGCTGATGCTCGGCTTTAACACCTTTCACTTCAAGTTCATCATGATGACCGTTGCCTCGATAACCGCGGCCTATGCCGGGATGCTGCATACGATATACAAGCCGGTTGTAAGCCCCGCCACTGCCGGGCTGGGATACACCATCATCGCGCTGCTGATCGTGCTGATTGGCGGCATCGGCACCCTGAGTGGGGCCGTGATCGGTGCGACGGTGTTCCACCTGCTTGAATACTTCCTGGATCGCTGGTTTGGCCCACAGGCCACCACGCTGCTGGGTG
The DNA here is from genome assembly GCA_964390105.1 of uncultured Anaerolineae bacterium. Classification (GTDB taxonomy): domain Bacteria; phylum Chloroflexota; class Anaerolineae; order Aggregatilineales; family UBA3940; genus CAYMGV01. Next base: position 3,448 of record CAYMGV010000188.1, read on the forward strand.
TGGTCTACGTGTTACTCGTTTTGTTCCTGCCTTATGGTATTGTGGGGACGTACCGGTCGAAGAAGGGGGAATGGGCCACCAGTAGTCGCGATCTGTTCCGCCGGTTAACCGGCGGGGATCAACAGCCCGCCGAGCCACCTCCCAACGCCGGGGTATAACCCACTATGCACACCAGACCTGAAGGATAAGGGAAACACACATGTCTCAAGATGTTGTGATGGGGATTGCCGGGCTTGGCATGTACATCCCCGCTGAACGGATGGACGCCTCCGTGATCGCTGAAAAGAGCGGCATGCCGGGGTGGGTCGTGCGTGACAAACTGGGCATCAACTCGAAGCCGGTGGCCGGGCCTGATGATCAGCCCAACCAGATGGCGGTGTGGGCCGCCGAGGAAGCCATCAGGGACGCAGGCATCGACCCTAAAGAGATCGACGTGGTGCTGTGTACCACCGAGGAATGGAAGGAATACATCCTGTGGACGGC
>CAYMGV010000189.1:0-3877 GCA_964390105.1 uncultured Anaerolineae bacterium
TCCAGGCCTCGTGCAGGGTGCCGGTGCAGGTCCGCTCGCCGTGGGCGGTGCGGCTCGCCAGGGAGTCGATCAACAAGGCCTTTGAGATCAGCTTACAGGAAGGGCTGGCATTCGAGCGGCGCAACTTCTATTTTCTATTCAGTACACAGGATCAGAAGGAAGGCATGGAGGCCTTTATCAACAAGCGGAAAGCGGAGTGGCGCGGACAATGAGCACCCTTGATGCGGTTGCACTGGAAACCCAGTTCGTTGATGACCTCGACCTGCGCGCGGATACTCCGCTGCTGGCGATCCCGCATTACCCCTCGCTGGGGGAGGTGGTGGGTGGTCCCGGTGCGGTGGTCGATGCACTGTTGGCCGTATCGAGTACGCTGGTCATGCCCGCCTTTACCTACCAGACACAGGTCATCCCGGGGGTGGGGCCAGAGGACAACGCCATCGAGTACGGTACCGGTGACTATCAGAACAGCCGCGCCGATATCTTCCGGCCTGATCTGCCCGTCCACCCCGATATGGGCAGCATCGCCGAGGCACTACGCCGCAGGAAGGATACCCTGCGCAGCACCCACCCGATCCTGTCCTTCATCGCCAACGGCAGGAAAGCGAAACACGCCCTCGCTGCCCAGACGCGCGCCAACCCGTTCAGCCCGGTGGCGTGGCTCGAAGCCCACGATGCCAACCTGCTGCTGCTCGGCCACGATCATCGCCATAACATCGCCCTGCACCTTGCTGAGCAGCGGGCCGGGCGCAAGACCTTCACCCGCTGGGCGCTGACCGTCGATGACATCGAGGAACTGCCCCACATCCCCGGCTGCCGCGAGGGCTTTAACGCAGTGTGGGGTGATGTGCTGGGTATGGCTGAGGTCACGCAGGTCGGCATGGCCCGCGCCGAGGTTTACCCGCTGAAACCGCTGCTCAACTACATCGAGGGCAGGCTTAACCGCGACCCGAATTTCATGCTGTGCGATAAACCCTCCTGCATCACCTGCCCCCCGCGCAAGGTGTATCCGCGATAGGCGTTACCTGGGGATTTCCATTCAAACGATAGAACCCTTCCATATAGATATTCCCGAACACAAAGGACCCAGCAAATTTGCCGGGTCCTTTCGGGGGGGCTATAGGCTGATCTGGCTATGCCGTCCCAAACTGCCGATCCCCGGCATCACCAAGGCCGGGTACAATGAACCCGATCTCGTTGAGGTGATCGTCAATGGCGGCGACATGGATCGGAATATCGGGGTGTGCCTCACGCATCGCCCTGATGCCCTCCGGTGCGGCGATCAGGCCAACATATTTGATACGGTGCGCGCCCCATTCCTTGAGGATGTTGGCCGTCGCGATGGCACTTCCGCCAGTTGCCAGCATGGGGTCGAGGATCAGGAGAACCTGTACGCGGGCATCGTTGGGCAGCTTGTTATAATACTGAACCGGGGCCAGCGTTTTCTCGTCACGGTACAGCCCGATGTGCCACACTTCCGCACTGGGCATCATCTCCCACACACCATTGACCATCCCCAGCCCGGCCCGCAGGATCGGAACAAGGCCGATGGTCTCGGCAAGATGATAGCCGGGGGCCTTGCCCATCGGCGTCTCGACTTCATGCGGGCGCAGGTCGAGGTCCTGCGTTGCTTCATAACATAAGATAATCGCCAGTTCACGAACGATCTGGCGAAATTGCGTGGAATCGGTTTTCTTATCGCGGAGGATCGTGAGTTTATGCTTCACAAGGGGGTGCTGAGATTCGTAGACACCGTCCTGCATGAGGGGACTACTCCTTATTGGCCAGGGTGTACCTGCGGATTCCTATTGCGATTGTACGCGCCCCTCCGGGCCGGTGCAAACGTGGCCCTCTCCTGCGGCAGTTGATTACATTCAGGCCAGATCACATCTGACACAGGGGCAAACGTGCCCCATCCTGCCCTTCTATATGCTACACTCACCCTATCTAATCCGCCTATCCTTGCTGGAGGCTGCCTCATGGACCTGAGAATCCAACCTGCTGAATATGACGCCCGCGCCGCACATCTGGCGGCATATCTTAATGAACACGACCTCACCGGGACCGTGCTTTTTGACCCCGACTATATCCTGTATTACTGCGGCTTTGCCTTCATCCCCACCGAGCGCCCCATGGCCTTTGTGATGAGTGCGAGCGGCGAACGCGCGCTGCTGGTACCCCGCTTAGAGAAGGAACACGCCGCCTCGCACTCGACGATTCAGCGCGTGGCTCACTATATTGAATACCCCGGCAACCCGCACCCCATGGAACACCTCAAAGCGCTGATCACGGATATGGGTATCAGCGGACCGTTAGGCGCTGATACCGACGGCTACCCGTGGGTGTTTGGCTATCGTGGCCCGGCACTATCCGCGCTGACCGGGCAGCCCGTCACGTTGATCCGCGCTGCCATTGAAGACCAGATGGCGGTCAAATCCCCGGCGGAAATCGCGCTGCTGTATGAGAGCGTGCGCTGGGCCACCCTCGCCCACACGTTGTTACAGCGCTATACCCGCGTCGGCGTGACGGAGACTGAGGTCAGCCAGCGGGCCGGTGACGAGGCCACCCGCGCTATGCTGGACGCCATCGGCCCGGTGTACCGGGGTCAGAGCCGCTATCATGGCGGTGCCGTGGCCGATTATCGCGGGCAGATCGGGCGCAACTCCGCCATTCCGCATGCACTCGCCAACAACATGACATTCCAGCCGGGTGATGTGCTGGTGACGGGTGCCACTGCACCGGTCTGGGGCTATCACTGCGAGCTGGAACGCACCATGATCATCGGGATGCCTACGGATGAACAGCGCCGGGTGTTCGATCACATGGTCGCTTTGCAGGACATCGCTATCGATGCGCTGAAGCCCGGTATCCCGTGCAGTGAAGTCGATACACAGGTGCATGCCTACTTCGAGAAGCACGACCTGATGCCCTACTGGAAGCATCACACCGGGCATACCATCGGCATCCGCTATCACGAAGGCCCGTTCCTCGATACGGGCGATCACACGGTGATCAAACCGGGCATGGTCTTCACCATCGAACCGGGGCTGTACGTGCCGGAAATGGGCGGGTTCCGTCATTCGGATACCGTACTGGTGACCGAGGACGGCAGCGAGATGATGACCTACTACCCGCGCGATCTCGACAGCCTGATCATCCCGGCCCAGCCATGATGCGCATCAGTTACACACCCGGCTACGTCGTGCCGCTGCCGGAGGGCCATCCCTTCCCCATGCCGAAGTTCTCCATCCTGCATGATATCCTGCTGGATGAAGGGCTGATCACGCCTGCTGAAGTCGTCAAGCCAGAGCCTGCCCCGTGGGAGGTCCTGCGTCTGATCCACACGGCGGAGTATCTCGACAAGCTGGCAAACGGTACGCTGCTGCGCCAGGAAGAACGGCGGATGGGCCTGCCATGGTCGGAGCGGCTGGTCCGTCGATCCCGGCTGGCGGTCGGGGGCACGATCCTCGCGGCGCGCATGGCACTGGAGGACTGCCTCGCGGCCAACCTTGCGGGGGGCACGCATCATGCCTTCCCGGATCATGGTGAGGGTTTCTGCGTGCTGAATGATGTGCCGGTCATGCTGCGCCTGCTGCTGGATGAGGAGGCCATCAGCAGCGCACTGGTTATTGACCTCGATGTGCATCATGGCAACGGCACCGCCGCGTGCTTCCCCGTTGATCCGGGGGTGTTCACCTTCTCCATGCACGGCGCAAAGAACTACCCGTGGCGCAAGCCGCCGTCCTCGCGTGATGTCGGCCTGCCGGATGACACCGACGATGACGCCTATCTCGCAGCCCTTGCCAACGAACTCCCAACCCTGTTCAATAGTTAACATTCAGAACAAGAGGAAGGGGTAGATCACCCCTTACCCCATAAG
>CAYMGV010000190.1:0-3870 GCA_964390105.1 uncultured Anaerolineae bacterium
TCGCATCCGTCTCAAACATCTTTACCCATCATATTCATCTTGACTGAGTACTAGCCTCTGGCCCCTGACCTCTTTCCCCTAGTCGTATGCCAGCACCTCGCGCACAGTGAGGGCCGAGGCACGACGGGCGGGGGCATAGCTGGCAAGCGCAGCGATGATGAGCGCCAGCGCCAGCCAGATACCCGTGCCTATCGCGGAAAACTCGAATTGAAGCGGGGTACCGCCGAAGGCCACACCGATGCCGTAGGCAAGGCCCGCTGCCAGCGGAATGGCAGCAACAATCGCCATGACCCAGCTAATGGCCCCGATGACCAGCCCTTCGGAGATGACGATGCGCTGTACCTTGCGGTTCGAGGCACCAATAGCCCGCATCACGCCAATCTCACGGACACGCTCCAGTACGTTGAGGCTCATCGTCCCCGCCAACCCCATACCACCCACCAGGGCCAGCAGGAAAGCAAGGAAGACGAGGAAGTAGATCAGGAAGTTGAAGCGGAACGAGAACGTCTCGATAAAGTCACTGCGTGTGGTGGTCGTCCCCACCAGCAGGCCCGCCAGCTTGAAGCGGTCCTCGATCCGGGCAGCGGTGGCCGTCTCGACCCCAGGAGTCTGCTCGGTGAGCTGGATCAGAACACGGTTGGCAAAGCCGACCGTGTTCAGGGTGCGGCCAAGATCATTGATAGCGGTGTACATCACCGGGAAGCTGTACTGGGTGGTACAAATGCCCACAACCGTCCAATCCGTGCTTTCACCGTCGATTTGCAGGGTGATGGTATCACCGACCTGCACATCCTCTTCCGCGCTGATGAAATCCTGGTTCACCACAACAGCGTTGCGGTCATTTTCCGTGACCCAGCGGCCTTCCGTCAGAATGGGGTCGATAAAGGAGCTGTCAATCGGCGCACCGATCAGGCTGTAATTGGTGCTCTGGCTGCCATCGGCCCGTTCACGGGCGGCACCGCGCTGCAGCCAACCCTCGACCGCGGCCACCGTCTCGATGCGGTCGGCCTCACGGGCAATGAGTTCGGTGCGGTAGTCTTCGGTCAGGTCCACACTGAGGTCATAGCCATAATAGCCCAGCGCCGTCTCAAAAGTGCCGAACAGGGAATCACGCACGCTGAGAACCGAGATAAAGATGGCACCGGCCAGCGTCAGCGTGAGCAGCGTCAGCAGCAGGCGAGCCTTGCGGCGGAACGTGTTACGCAGCGCCATCGCCATCGACACCGACCCCTGTTTCATCTTGCGCATGATGCGGTCGAAGCCGGTTTCAGTGCCACCATCAATGCCATAGTCATCGATGGCCTCGCGCACCGTGATGTTCATCGCGGCACGCACCGGGATAGAAGCCGCCAGCAGCGGCACCAGTATCGCGATGATGACCTCAAGGATGATGACGAAAGCCGGTATCTGCGTGGTGATGATATCGAAGTTGACAGTGCGGGCGATGATCGAAGTAAACAGGCGTGAACCGAGCAGTGCCAGCGGCACCGCGACCAGCAGCGAGGCCAGCCCATAGATAGCAACCGAGACGAAGTATATCTCGCCGATCTGGTCCTGCTGACCACCGATGGCCTTCATCACGCCGATTTGCTTGGTCTGGCGGGCGATGACGGCGGACACGGTGTTAACGACGAGCGCACCACTGAGGACCAGTGAGAACGCGCCGATCAAGGCCAGTGTGAACAGGATGGCACGAATAATGACCGCCAGGAATGCTTCACCCGGGTTGGGCACGACCGCCGCAAAGACGGTATATCCAGCCCGTGTCAGTGTTTCCTCTCTCAGGTCTGTTACGACTGATTCAATGTAGTTCTTGTCGAGCTGATTCTCGGCCACGGTGATGAACAGGCGGTTGTACGTGCCCGGCTGGCCGAGGTATTCGAGTGTATCCATGGAAATATAGGCGTAGGCAATCTCACCGTTGCCTGCCGGGGTCACATGCAGATCATGCACGATACCGGCGAGGACGAGGTCATAGTTGCGCCCGTCTGCGGTTTCGATCCGGACCGTATCACCGATCTCATAGCCAAACGCCGCGACGTAAGAACGCTCCATCAGTACCTGGCGGCGAGCCGGGGGCCATGCCCCCTCCTCCAGCGTGAACTGGCTGATCTGAAGATTGTTGAAATCCGGCACGGCATCGAGGCTGAGGTTAAACAGCTCACCATCCGGGGTTGTCATCGTCGCGGTGAAGGTCGCACGGGCTTCTGCCTGGGCGATATCGCGACGGCTCTCTACGGCACTGACAAGGTCGTTTTCAAACGGCGTGAGGGTCAGCGTGGCGCTGGCCGGGTTGGTGGCGTTGTACTGGTCATTGAGGTCATCAACCAGAACTGCCCATGAGTTGGCAATCGTACCGATGGCAAACACGCCCACAGAAATCGAAAGGATCACCAGGATTGAGCGGGCTTTGTTGCCCCACAGTTCACGAAGCACTTTGGCCCAGCGTATTTTTAGCATCTGTTCCCGTCCGTTATGTTTTCATTGGCAGCCTCTGTGAAGCGGCTGAAGCGGCCCTGGAGATTTCTCGCCCGCTTAGCGGGCTGCGGCTGCGGCCTCGATGTTTTTCGGCGTAAAGCCGCGGCGCGTTGCGCGCTCGCGCCCGTGGTTCTTTTCTTCGACGATCTCGCCATCGGAGACAATGATGGCGCGGTCCACGCGGCCCGCGAGGTCGTCATCATGCGTCACCATCAGGATACTCTTGCCGTTGGACACGAGGTCCTCGAACAGTTCGAAGATGGCATCCGCGGTCTTTGAGTCAAGGTTACCGGTCGGCTCGTCAGCGACGAGGATCGGCGGGTCATTGGCGAGTGAGCGGGCGATCGCCACGCGCTGCTGCTGCCCCCCTGAGAGCATGTTGGGTAGTTTATCGGCGTGCTCATCGACCTCGACGCGCCTGAGCAGTTCCATAGCACGTTCGCGGCGTTCACGCGGGGTGTACAACTCGGCGAACTCCATCGGCAGCATGACGTTTTCAACAATGGTCAGGGTCGGCAGCAGTTGGAAGAACTGGAAGATGATCCCCATCTCCCGACCCCGCCACTCGGCCATCTCGGCCTCGGTCAGTTCATGGACCGGCGTGCCGTTGACCCAGACCTCGCCCTCGGTGGGGCGGTCGATGCCGGTAATCATGTTCAGCAGGGTCGATTTACCGCTGCCGGACTTACCGATCACGGCGACGAACTCGCCGGGGGCTACCTGCAAATCCACACCCTTGAGCGCCGTGAAGGGGCCTGCCGCCGTCTGATACTGCTTCACAACCTGGCGCAGGTCGATCAGATGCTCAACCGGAGCGCTAATCTTTTTTGCATCTTTCTTCTTCCAGAACATGGTTTATCCCCTCATCAACTCGACATGAATTATCTATTTTACTGAGCTATCATAGACTATATCACTCTCTATCACTTTGTACAAGTTTTGTATAAAGTTTGTATAACTATCGTTATTTTCCGTGCCTGGACTCAAACTCGTTAGGACCAAATTCCCCCCCTGTGACACATCCTGCCACAAAAAACGGCTATGCTTTGTGTACAATATCCCCAGGCAGGAAAGACAAATCACACATGCAAGGCACATTGATTATGAATTCTGTTGATCATCCAACCGCCGCCGGAAACGCACTTGAGGCCCTGCTGGGCAACTATCTTTCCCCCAACCTGTTGATCGGGCTGGCCGGGGATATTGGCGTGACGTGCTGGCCGCTTGATATGGGCCCACGTGCGTACCTGCATCTGCACGGCGGCGGCCCCACCGACGCCGTGACCAATGCCTGCCAGCGGGTCGGCATGAGGTTAAACGCCCAGTTTTTTGATTCCCCCATCGACGCGGAACTTGCCCTCGAAGCGACGCTGACCTCGCATGGATACGCCA
>CAYMGV010000191.1:0-3860 GCA_964390105.1 uncultured Anaerolineae bacterium
CCGGCGGCGGTGGTACGGGCCGGTATCGATCCCAATACCCTGATCCTTGCCCGGCCCGGTGATGGCGACGCGGCGCTTGCCATCCTGCGTGACCTGGCGGCACTCAAGCTGCCGGGCCTGATGGTCGTACAGTGGGATTCCTCCCCGATGCCCTCACTATCCCAGCTCAAATCGATCCTGCGCGGTTCCGATGGCGCGGCGCTGCTGCTCTCGGATCAGCCCGATACGTTACGCAAGGCCGGGGCTGATCTGGCGCTGCGGGTGACGCTGCGGCACGCGGGCTGGATCAGGGAGAACGGCCACATCTGCGGATATCAAGTCAAAGCGCGGGTGGAACGCGGCCCGCACGGTGCCGGTGGCCGGAGTGTGGACCTGGCCTTCGACCTGCCGCCGCTGGAGGGTCAGTCGTGATCGCCTGCCTGCGCCTTCCTTATTATGCGATCCGGCTGGCCGGGGCTGGGGAGGATCTCCCGCTGGCGCTGGTGAGCCATGACGATGGTCCGCCGACCCTGCGAGCGGTCTCGGCGGAAGCGGCTGTATCGGGCATCAGCCCCGGCATGACGCTGACCGCGGCGCGGGCGCTGTGCCCTGATCTGCAAACAAGGCCCTATGACTGGCTGGCGGTGCGACGCGGGATCGATGGGCTGCTGGGAGACCTCAGCGCGTTCTCGGAGTATGTTAAGGCTGAGGGCGGGGTTGCCATGCGCGGCGACCGGCGGCGCAGGTCCGGGCATTACCTGCCGGGCGCACAGGTTGACAGGCAGTCGGCGGCCACGTTCTATGTCGATCTGGGCAAACTGAAATGGGAGGACAGCATCGAGATGGCGCATCGACTGCGCGAGGCCGTGCTGACTCACAGCGCCATCATCCCGGCGCTGGGGCTGGCGAAGTCGCGCTTCACGTCGCTGATGGCCGCGCGTGCCGCCGGGGAAGATGAGATGCTGCTGGTGCATCCCAAGGGGGGCGCTGATTTTCTCGCGCCGTTCCCGGTGGCGGCACTGCCGCTCGACCGTGAACAACTGCGTCAGCTTGACCTGCTGGGTCTGCGCACACTGGGCCAGATCGCGGCGCTGGGCGCGGCAGCACTGGCTGATCGATTTGGTCCGGCGGGTACACGCATGGCGCAATTGGCAGCGGGCAAGGACCGCGATGGGGTAGAACGCCACATTCCGCGCAGAAGTGCGACGGTGCAGCAGGATATCGATGGGTGGCGGCAGGACCACACCGCGCTGACTGCGCTGCTGACGCGCATGGCAGGCGAGGGGGCATCGGCGCTGGCCGCCCACGGCTGTGCCGCCGACGCGCTCGACCTGCGAATTGAGCTTGGGCCGGGTCGCCCGCTGAGCGATTCACTGGCGCTGAGGGAGCCGGTCAGGTGCTCGAAGGCCTTGTCCTCGTAGAACACATCGAGGCCACCGCGCTGACTGAAGATCACCCGGATCGGGCAGTTCTCAAATACCAGCCGGGCATCACCTTCAAGGAACACCCTCATTTGCTGGTCAATCACCAGCAGTTTCTTGCGGCGGGTGCGCAGGGTTTTTGTGGCGACGATCAGGAAATGCAGTAAGGACGGGTGACGCATCATGCGGTAGACCTCATCGGCTGCGATAATGCGCGGGGTGTCATCGGCCATGGCATCCCGCATCAGGGCCGCGAGGGTTTGGGTATACGCAAGGGCGATCAGGATCGGGTCTTCACGCAGACGATGAAACGAGAAGATGCGGGGTTTCTCGGATCGGCCTGCGGTGAAATCGACGGTGGTCTGTCCGTTGACGTAGGAGAACTGGCCGTTGCCGGTACACAGCCCTGCGATCTCATCGGCAAGGTCACGTGCGATCGGATCACCGGAGAGGCTCATGTAATCGCACACATCCTCGACCAGCGGCACGAGATCGTTGGTGATCTTACCTAGAGGGAGGCCGAGGCCGCTGTACAGGTGATCGAGGGCACGGGCCAGCCACGCCCGTTCGCGATTGCCGCGCTGGGTGCCCGCCAGTGGCCGCCCCAGCAGCGTTTCATAGATACGTACGACGTGCGAAATCTGTTCCGAGGTTTCGCTGTACATGATGTCGTGTGGGTTGAGGCAGGTGGCTTTGGGATCAAGCACGAACGGCTCAATGCCGAAGGCGCGTGCCAGCAGCAAACCGTGGCCCATCGGTTCCAGCAGGTCGAAGCAGATGCCTTCCTGCGAGTAGGTGCGGGCGAGGTAGCAGTTCAGCGCGAAGGTTTTCCCCGCGCCGCTGATGCCGACCCAGCACTCATGCACGGCGCGTCGATCCCGCCATGAATCGTGAAAGACCGGGTACCCACCGCTGACGGACTCGCCGCGCATGACACCATCCAACGATTCCATTTTGCGCTTGCCCAGGAAACCCAGCGACAGCACTGCCGCTGGTGAGACCGCCGGGTGCGGTGTCGAGAGGCCGACCTGACGGGTGCAGCAGTTGCAGCAACAACCAATGCAATCCTGTTGAGGGTGCGCTTGTCCTCATCCGTCAGGTTGTCATAAATGAGGTCAACTTCAGGCCGTTCGTCAGGCCTACGGAAACCGGCGAAGCTATCCCGGTTGCGCAGGATGTAATCACGCATGGCGGCATCGGCTTCTGATGTTGGCGTACTCTCCGCCCATGCATCAATAACCTGCTCAAGGTACGGGTTGACATACGGCTCATATTCAGGCGTGGTCAAACCGAGGATAATCGGGACATCGTCTTCATCCTGCTGTAGCGTTTCGCTGGTGACACCCAACCCGTAGTACGTGACCTGCTCTGCTTCCCGTTCGGCCTGTCGTGCCGCCAACTGAGCCAACCGTTCCGCCTCAAGCTGGTCCTTGATCTCCTCGTAGTGCGCCATGCTGGCATCATCGGCCCGGCGGAAGTCAGCCATGCTGGGTGGGGCAGGTTCCGGGGCCTGTTCCTGCGGCTCGGGGATTGGGTCAAAGCGCGGGGCGGGTGAGGTCGGCCTCTCGTCCGTATCTCTTCTTAGCGATCCTCATTCTTATTGACCTTGCGGTTAAATAGATTTTCAAAACGGTCAAAAGTAAAATGGCCAGTTCGACGACTTAATGCGGTTGTAGCCCAAAACAATGGGAATATGCTTTCACTAGGATAGCTATCCTTAAAATGCCTTATGCCTGGATATCCTAGGTAGGCGGCATCAGGAGGACTTGTTTCTAAAAACCATACACCTGCAAAATGGTACTTAAATGACTCCCCAAAGTATATACCTACAGCCTCTACTCTTTCTTTATCATTAATACCTTGAGCTGACTGTAATGATGGATACTCTTCAACTAACCATTTCTCAACTTCTATAATAGAATGCATTGAATAATCCAGCTTTATAGCGCATGCGGTTTTTAGTTTGGTTATTTTCTCATCCCTAAGACTCAACCAATGCCGGAACTCTTCTTCTGATGGAATACGTTTGAAATATGATTCCTTCACTTGCTCACACTCCCTGAATAGCTTAATGTTCTATACCGTTGATAAAGACGATAATGCCGGCTTCTTTTAATTCATCGATCAAGGGTGCACTAACGCCTTCATTCACATCAAATACCCATATTATTTCCCACCCATCATTTACAAGTTGTGAATCCTTTTGTATTTCAAGCATAATATCAGGGTCTCTATAAAAATAATTCCCCGACTTATATTCAATACCAGCACTTTCCACAACATCAACGATATCAAGTCTACGATCACCAAACTCACCTGCATTTACTCGTACCTGTTGTGTATTACCCCAATCTAAGTGTGCAGCAAATTCCTCAACCCTTGCTTGAGCATCCCTTGCACGAGTCATGTTTTGCTCATAATTAATTTCCCAGCGTTCCCATGGCCAACCCGCATTATCTG
>CAYMGV010000192.1:0-3815 GCA_964390105.1 uncultured Anaerolineae bacterium
GTGGGCCAGCCGCCGGTAATGAGCAGCGCGGCGGGGCGTTCGCGGCCCATGCTGATCCACGCCTGTACAGTGCCCAGCAGGATCAGGAAGCCGCTCCACAATGCGCGGATACCGACCCCGGCAACCGGGCCGCCGTCGAGAGCGACGAAGGGCAGGTCTTCACGCTCGATCATGGGACGTTCAATACCGGCCTTGCTGCCGTACCACACGATACGGCTGCCGGGGTACAGCGCCGCGAAGGCGCGCCACACGGCCAGCGCGGGATAGACGCCGCCGCCGGTTCCTCCACCTGAAATTGCAATTTTCATAATTGTCCTTTGGGGGGTGCCTGAATGCCAGACTCTAGGGACTATCCCCCAACCGCGCCAATAACGGTTCACAAATCTGCGTGGCATCGCCCGCGCTCATGATGATCACCACGTCACCGGGTTCGACGCGCGCCACGAGGTGATCGATGACCGGGGCCAGCCCGCCGCCGATATGAGCAACCTCGTCCTGCTGGGTCAGCATCTCATCGACGATGTCCTCCTCGCTGACGCCGTAATCATGCGTATCACGGGATCGATACACATCGGTGATGATGACGTGATCGGCGTTGTAAAATGAGCGTGCAAAGCGATCCAGCAGGGCTGCCGTGCGGCTGTAGGTGTGCGGCTGCCACACCGCCCAGATGCGGGCCTCAGGGTAGCGATCACGCGCGGCATCGAGTGTCACCTCGATGGCGGTGGGGTGGTGGGCGTAGTCATCAATCACGGTGATGTCCTTCACCGTGCCCTTGACCTCGAAGCGGCGGCCCGTGCCCCTGAAGGTGCCCAGCGCCGCCAGTGCCTCACCGGGATCGACTCCCACCTCGGCGGCGGCAGCAATGGCCGCCAGCGCGTTCTCGACATTGTGTTCACCGGGGATCAGCAGGCCGCCCTCCCACTGCTCGACCGTGACTTCCTCGTCCTCGATCTGGTAAGTCAGCCGCTCGACCGTAAAGTGGATTCCGCCACCTTGCTCTGGCCTGATGTTGCTGGCCTGCCAGCCGGTCAGCCACCACTCGATGCCGGTGACGCCGTAGGTGGTGGCCGGTTGGCCTGCCTCCAGCCGCTTCGCGGCAAAGGCGCGCGCCTCGGTGTCATCATGCCCGGCGATCAGCATCCCATCGGTGGGGAGACGATCGACAAACTGTGTAAACAGCCTGCGCACGGCGGGCAGGTCCTCGAACATATCGGGGTGATCCATCTCCAGTGTGGTGATGACGGCCACACGCGGCACAAGCCCTAAGAACATGCCATCGTACTCGTCGGCTTCCACCACAAACAGGTCACTGCTGCCCGCGCGGGCGTTGGTGCTGCTGTTGAGCAGGGTCCCGCCGATGATGTAGGTGGGGTCGCGGCCCACTTCGGTGAGCAGATGCGCGATCATGGCGGTGGTGGTCGTCTTGCCGTGCGTGCCCGCAATGGCGATGCCGGTGCGGTTTTCCATCAGGGCACCCAGCAGGCCCGCGCGCTTCATCACCGTGATGCCGCGATCCTTTGCGGCCAGCAGTTCAGGGTTGGTCTCCGGCACCGCCGACGACACGATCAGGGCGTCATAGGCATGGCGTGCGAGGTGCGCCGGACTGTGGCCGATCTGTATGTCGATGCCCTTGGCCCGCAGCGCCGGGAGGAAGCCGGTTTCGGCCATGTCACAGCCATCGACCTTGTAGCCGAGGTCATGCAGCACATGCGCGATGGGACTCATGCCGCTGCCGCCTATGCCCATGATGTGTACCTGTGCGCCCGGTCGAAGTGATGTGGTCATCGAGGTCCCCTTCTCGGTGAGTGTGATGGCCTGAGTATAGCATTGATTAGGAGGTGTGGGGAGGGGGAGGCGTGGTCTCCTGCACCTCGGCATCTGAGTCTGACGTGCCCACGTGAATCAAACTGGCAGGTTGCAGGAGACAAAGTCTCCGAAGCCTGCCGGTTAGCGCGGTGCAGGTGCTTGCAGCACCTGCCGGGGTTTGGGGCAGCGCCCCAACACTAAGCCGACCTTGATTGCCAGTCCGAGAGCCTCAACCTAACGCCTGTGGGGATGGGGGGTGAGCTTCATAACGCCTTCACCAACTCGCGGAAGTGCTTTCCGCGTGCCTCGAAATCCACGTAAGCATCATAGCTGGTGCAGCCGGGGGAGAGCAGCACGAGGTCACCGGGATGGGCCTGCGCATAGGCCATGTAAACCGCCTCATCCAGCGTGCCGACCTGCTCGATGGGGAAGGTCTGTGCGCTGACCTTGCGGGCCTCAATCGCCTGCTCCGCGATCATCAGCCCGGCCTCGCCAAACGTGATCACAGCGCGGGCACGGCGCGAGACCGCCCGCACCAGGTCTTCCCACGGCAGGTCTTTATCACGCCCGCCCAGCAGAAACACGGTGGACTGATCGGGGAAAGCGCCCAGTGCCGCCATGACGCGCTCCGGGGCCGTGGCGATGCTGTCGTTGACCCATGTCACGTCATCCAGCACGCGCACCACCTCAAGGCGATGGGGCACGCCCTCGAACTCCAGCACCGCGCGGCGCATATGCTTCGGTGCGATGCCCGCTGCCCCGGCGATGGCGCAGGCGGCCAGCACGTTCAGGACGTTGTGCTGCCCCTTGAGGTTGATCTCATCGACCGTGCAGATGGTTTCCATCGGCTTATCCCACGCCGGGCGGCACACCAGCCGATCCCCCACCTGCCACGCGCCCATATCGGCGGGGAAGGTGGCACTGAACAGCGAGAGTTCGCCCCTGACACTTTCTTTCAGTGAGTACGCTATCGGGTCATCACGGCCCAGCACGGCGATATCGGCACCCATCTGGTGATACAGAACCTGGGCCTTGGCCTGCGTGTAGGCGTCCATCGTTTTGTGCCGGTCGAGGTGGTTGGGCGTGATGTTCAGCACTGCCGCGATGTGCGGGCTGGCCGTCATGACCTCCAGTTGGAAGGATGACAGCTCCATCACCGCCACGTCACCGGGCTGGATGTACTCAAGGTCCGCGATCAATGGGTTGCCGATGTTCCCGCCGACCCACGCCACCTGCCCCGACGCATCGATCATCTTGCCGACCAGCGTGGTCGTCGTCGTTTTACCCGCCGACCCCGTGATGCCGATCACATGGCACGGCGCACGTTCGAGGAAAATCTGCGAGTCGTTGGTCAGCGGGATGCCGCGTGTGCGGGCCTCGTTGATGATCGGGATGGTCAGCGGTACCCCGCCGGAGACGCACATCACATCGATGAAGTCGAGCAGCTTGAGCGGATGTTCACCCAGCACGTACTCGATCTCCAGCCCCTTCAGGTCGTGCAGTGGCTCGGCCAGTTTCTCCTGCGGGCGCATATCACTTACGATCACGCGTGCACCAATCTCGACCAGCCAGCGTGCCAGCGCTGTGCCCTGCCGCGCCAGCCCCAGGATCAGCACCGTTTTTCCGTTCAATGGGTCCGACATTTCCGTGTCCTCAGTTGTTGTCATGTGGGGCGCGTGCAACTTGCTGCGACCTCCACACCCCGGCAGGAGGTTCAACCTCCTGCACCTGCATTTCTATGCTAGCTTCGCTCACATAGTAGATTGTTAGTGCATCCCATTTTCGATCTTCAATTGCTCATTGATCTGTACCATGATGCAACCTGTACCAACCCCTATGGAATCCCTTACCGCTCCCAACCCCACGCCCACGCCGAGTACCCCTCGAAGCTGATAGCAGGCGTGCCGAGATAATCGAGAACAGCGGCATCGGGCGGGTTGGGCGCGGCCAGCAGCCACACCGACGCCCCCGGATGGGCATCGAGGGCGACCTGCAGGCTGTGCAGG
>CAYMGV010000193.1:0-3801 GCA_964390105.1 uncultured Anaerolineae bacterium
GAGACGTACTCTTGATGGAATGAGCGCTGGGCACGCGCCAGCAGGGTGCCCACCGAGCCAGGCATGACTTCGACGGCCTCGGCCAGTTCCCGGTAGCTTAGCCCCATCTCACGCAGCACCAGCAGGGCGGCATCACGGCGCTTGAGGCGGGCCAGCACCTGCCGGACCCGGTCTTCACGCGCTCGCTGGGCGGCTTCACGTTCGGCGGATACAGCGCTATATGCCACCTGTTCGTGCCCGGCCCGTGTTTCATGCCTGCCCCGGCGTTGGGCCGAGCGCAGGGCGTTGTAGCCTGTGTTAGTCGCGACACGGTACAGCCATCCGCCGATGTTCATATCATGGCGGGGTGGGCCGGAGGCCAGCTTCAGGAAGACGTCCTGCGCCAACTCCTCGGCTTCGCCACGGCTGCCGACCAGCCGGTACAGCACACCGTATACCATATCATAGTGACGGTGAAACAGGGTCTCAAAGGAGTCCTGGTCACCGGATCGATATTGTGCCATCAGGTATGCATCGGATAGTGCTGTCACGTTATCATCCCTGTCGTACATAACTCACTCATTCCATACACCTAAACCCCATCAGGCCGCGATTTGTGACGGCTCTCCCCTGGTGAGTATGACAGGTTGGGATCATTCGATGCACGTTTTACAACCTTTTTACAGGCATCTATCATTTACATGATGTCTTCATCCTACGATACTCATAAGGCACTCAGCCAGCGAGCATGTGCTGAATGTCACCTATCTAACTCAACACATGGAGGGTCACCCAATGTCCTATGTTTATGGCGTTACTTTTGCGCTGCTGGGCCTGATCATTACCTTTCCCGGCCTGGTCTCAGTCGTCAATCTGCTGCTGCCGGGCATCTCCGAGCGCAGCTACCTGCGTGTTACATGGACGCCGTTTGTCTCGCTGCTGGCCGGTATCCCGGTGACTGGCATCCTGCTGATCTGGGTGTTTGCCGCCGCTGATGGTGGCCTGACCGTTGTAGCCCTGTTGGGCGCTGCCATCCTGATGGGGCTTTGGTCACTGGGTATGGGGGGCGTGGCCCGCCTGACGGCGGAGCGCGTTACCGAATGGCGTGGCTCAACCGATGGACTCAGCAATCTCGTTCGCGGTGCGCTGCTGCTGATCCTTGCGATGCTGGCACCGATTGCGGGCTGGCTGCTGGTCTTCCCGGTTGTGACGCTGATCGCGGTGGGGGCGTCATGCTTTGCACTGGTGGGCTGGGTTCCGAAGCGCAGGATGCGCCGTGCCGAGGAAGCCGAAGCCATGGCGGTGGTCCCTCACGAGGAAACCCTGCCAGTACTTTCAGCGGAGTAGGTTGGCTGATGAATCGCAGATCGTTTTTAAAACTGGGCGGGATCACGGCGGCTGCCGCCGGGTTAAGCGCCTGTGCCCCGGTGGGTGCCGAGGTCGCTCGGCAGGACGTGCCGGAAGCACTCAGTACACCGCTCGCGCCGGATACCTACGAGGTCGATACGGTGGTGCGCTTCCTGCACCGGGCAGGCTATGGCCCCCGCCCCGGTGATGTGGACCGCGCCCGGGCGTTGGGGCTGGCGGCGCTGCTCGAAGAACAGCTTGACCCGGCCTCCATTGAGGATGCCGCCGCCGAGCTGATCGTCGCGGGTCTCTCGACCTATCACATGGACCCCACCCAGGTGATCGAGTACGAACCGCAGGATGTGATCCCGGAGTTGTACCTCGCCACGGTCAGCCGGGCGCTGTATTCAAAGCGCCAGTTGTACGAGGCCATGGTCGAGTTCTGGTCCGATCACTTTCATATCTACCTGCGCAAGAATCGCTTCACCAGCCTGCTTAAACCATACGATGACCGCACCGTGATCCGGGAACATGCTCTTGGCAACTTCCGTGATCTACTTGGCGCGTCGGCGGCCAGCCCGTGCATGCTGATCTACCTCGACAACAACCAGAACACCGCCGAGGCCCCTAATGAGAATTACGCCCGTGAGTTGATGGAACTGCACACCGTTGGCGTCGATGGCGGCTATACCGAGGAAGACGTGCGGGAACTTTCCCGCGTGCTGACGGGGTGGGGCGTGCGCCGGGCCAACCGCATCGGGCGCGGCACGGCCCGCTTTAACCCCGATGCTCACGATGACGGCGAGAAGGTCGTGATGGGGCAGGTCTTCCCCGCCGGGCAGGGTGAGGCTGACATCACGCAGGTGTTGGATTTCCTCGCCGCGCACCCAGCCACCGCGCAGTTCATCGCCACCAAACTGGTCCGGCGCTTCGTTGCCGATGACCCGCCTGCCTCGCTGGTTGCCGCCGTCGCGGAAACGTTTACGCAGACCGGCGGCGATATCAAATCGATGCTGCGTACCTTGTTCCTGAGTGATGAGTTTGCAACTGCACCGCCCAAGCTCAAACGGCCCTATACCTTCGTGGTTGCTTCCATGCGTGCCCTGAACGCCCAGATTCGCATGCGCGGCATCCGTCCACTCGGTGATACGCTGCGCCTGATGGGGCAGGTTCCCTTCATGTGGCCTACCCCTGATGGCTACCCCGACACCGCCGGACCGTGGTCTAACAACGTGCTGCCACGCTGGAACTTCGCGCTGCGGCTTGCCAATAACAACCTGCCGGGCCTCGCCGCCAACCTCGAAGACCTTGCCGCGCTGGGGCAGGTCTCCAGCGTCGATGAGGTGCTGACCACCTTCAGCGGGCTGGTATTGGGCCGTGACCTTACCGCCGACGAACGCGCGACGCTCAAGTTCTATACCGGCGACGGCGCACCCGATAACGCCGCCACCCGCCTCAAGCTGATCGATGCGGTGGGCCTGATGCTTGCCAGCCCGGCCTTCCAGTGGATGTAAGAGGGTGGGGCGGATGGATATGTGGGGGCAGCGCCCCCACACCCCCGGCAGGAACGATCGTTCCTGCACCTGTGCAATGGGGTGATCCAGGCATACAAGCAAGACTGAATAGGAGACACACATGCCTGACGCAAACAACACGACCCTGATCAACGATCACTGCGTGGAGTATGAACGCTACGACCGCCGCGCCTTCCTGGCCGGGGGCGGGCGTTCCCTGGCTGCGATGCTGTTCGGCAATGCGCTTGCTGACCTGCCGAACTGGGCACCGCGTGTTGCCTTTGCAGACCCCGTGCAGGGGCAGCGCGGGGATACGCTGGTGTGCATCTTCCTGCGGGGCGGGGCTGATGGCCTCAACATGATCGTGCCGTTTGGTGAGGATCGCTACTACGATCTACGACCGAACCTCGCGGTAGGCCGCCCCGATGACAGCCGCGCCACGGCCAAAGCGATTGATCTCGACGGGTTCTTCGGGCTGCACCCGTCGCTGTCGGCTCTCAAACCGATCTATGATGAGGGCGATCTGCTGGCGGTGCAGGCCGTGGGGTCGCCGCATGGCAGCCGTTCCCACTTCGAGGCGATGGCCTACATGGAGCGCGGCGTGCTGGATACCGGCGGCGATTACTCCGGTTGGCTGGCCCGCCACCTGCTCACGCTCGATACCGGCAATACCTCGCCGCTGCGTGCGCTGGCGATCAGCGATATGGTGCCCGCCTCGCTGGGCGGTTCCGAGGCCGTTCCGGTGCCCTCGCTGGATGAGTACCAGCTCGCCACGACGGGCAGCGAGGACGCGCTGCGGGCGGCGCTGCAAAGCCTGTATCATGACCCCGGCGATCTGCTGACGGGGTCGGCACAGCGCACCACTGAGGCCATCAACCTGATCCGCAGCGTGTCAGAAAATTATGCCCCGGCGGCAGGCGTCAGCTACGGCGATACCGATTTCGGGCTGGGCCTGCAGGCC
>CAYMGV010000194.1:0-3751 GCA_964390105.1 uncultured Anaerolineae bacterium
CGGCCACAGCCGCGCCGCCGCTGCCATGGTCCGCGCAACACCGCTGCGCGATGTCGTTGAACAGCTTGAGGCCATGCTGCCGGATATCATCAAACCGGGCGTAACGGTGGCCCACCTGATGTCACACGGGGTCAAGGTGCTGAAACCCGATATGCGCGTGCGGGAGGCATCACGCCAGATGCGCCGCTACGGCTATGAGGGCTTCCCCGTGATGGAGGGTAAGCACCTGATCGGCCTGCTGACCCGCCGTGCAGTGGACCGCACCATGGATCACAGCATGGATGGCCTACCGGTACGGCAGGTGATGGAAGCCGGTACCTGGACGCTTCAACCAACCGATTCCCTCTCCCGCCTGCAACGCATCATGATGAACAGCGGATGGGGTCAAATCCCCGTGGTGGACGATGAAGACGTGATCATCGGTGTGGTGACGCGCACTGACCTCGTCCGCCATCTCGGCCATCTTGAACAACCCGCCCTTTCCGGCAAAACACGCATCACCCGCATGCTGGAAGATGCCCTGCCCCCGGTCATGATGGCCCTGGTCCACGCCGTCAGCTCTGTCTCCGATGACCTGGGTTACAGCCCGTTCGTGGTGGGTGGTTTCGTGCGCGATCTGCTGCTCGGCCAATCAACTACCGACATTGACTTTGTGATCGAGGGGGACGCCATTCACGTCGCATCACGCATGCAGCGGCGCTATGGTGGTTCGATCCGATCCCATGAGCGCTTCGGTACCGCAAAATGGCTGCTCGATGAGCAGTCCTGGCAGAACATCGCCAGCGATGCGGCCCTGCGTGATACAGCCCTGCCCCCCCATATCGACTTTGCGACAGCACGTACCGAGTTCTATGAAGGCCCGACCCTGCTGCCTGATGTTGAGCGCAGCAGTATTAAGCTCGACCTGCACCGCCGCGATTTCACGATCAACACGCTGGCAATCAGCCTTGAATCAGGCTCATTTGGCGAAGTGCGTGACTATTATAATGGAATCAGCGACCTCGAAAACGGGATCGTGCGCGTGCTGCACAGCCTGAGCTTTGTCGATGACCCGACGCGCATCCTGCGGGCGGTACGCTTCGAGCAGCGCTTCGGCTTCCACATTGAAGCGCGCACGCAGGAACTGATACAGGACGCCCTGCCGCTGATCAGCCGCCTGACCGGGGACCGTGTCCGTCATGAGATCAACCTGATCCTTGCTGAAGGCAACCCGGAGATGATCTTCCGACGGCTTGAACGGCTCGGTGTGCTTCATGCCATCCACCCATCACTGGCATTTCGACGCTGGCATGAAGCCGCCTTCCGTGCGCTGCACCATGCACTCAATCACCCACCGTGGCCGGGCATCGACCCGCAAATAGACCCCGCCGTGCCGTACTTTGGCCTACTGACCTATCACCTGCCGTATGTGACGATCCACGAGGTATGCGATACGCTCAGGGTGAAACGAGGAACGGTCGAACAGGTGGACCGTATTCAACTCGCGCGGGAGGCCCTTGATGATCTGTCAGCACCGCTGCGCCCCAGTGAAGTCTATGCCCGTCTGCACAGCTTCGAGGATACGGTGCTGCTGACGGCATGGGCTGCCGCACCGAGTGCCTGTGCGAGAAAGCAGATCGCAGATTTTGCCGGGAAGCTGTGGCATATCGCACCCTATACAGATGGGAACACCCTGATCGAACTTGGCCTCAAACCCGGGCCGGTCTTCGCGGCGATCCTCGACCGGCTGCGCGAAGCGTGGCTTGACGGCGAGATTGCCAGCAAAGATGAAGAACTGCACCTGCTCGATCTGCTAGTAGCTGAGAAAAAAAACACATGAGAAACCGATTCCTGATTGCAGTCAGCGCCGCCATGCTGGCCGCCGGGCTGGCCTGTGGGCCGCTTGCCGATCAATTGACCCTGATCACGCCGACACCAAACGCGGAACAGGCATCCCTGGCAACCGCGCTGGCAAACGAGGAACAGGCCCCGGCACTGCCGCCTACCATCCTGCCGGTAACCCCGCGCCCGGTTGCCCCCTTCCAGGCCGGGGAACCAACACAACCCCCGGCAGAAGAACCCGGCACCCCACAAAGCTGGAACATCGATTCGGTGCGCCTGTACCCCGGCCCTGAGATTTACACCGGCGATGTCATCACCATCGAGATGCACATCAGCAGCCCCAAACCGAACCTGAACGTGAATGAAGTTACCCTGAGCGTGGATGGCAACCCGCTGCATGCTGACTTCTTCATCCTCAACTCACCCTGGGAAGAAGCCTATCTCGTTGCACAGGACGCATGGGATACCACCGGGTTAAGCGGTGAACACAACATCCGCATCGACCTGCCGGGCATCGAGGAAAGCATCCCGCCGGAAACCATCGAGTTTACCGTTGAGGTCCGCTCTGACCCAGCACCCGAAGCGGCCCGGGACACTCAATGGCTGACCCGTCAGACGGCGTGCTGCACCTTCTATTATCTCAGCAATTCAGCCGCCGAACGCGACATCGACCTGATCGCGGAGACCGCCGCAGCCAGTGTTGAAGAAGTCGAGGCTAAGCTGGGCACCCGCATCACGCGCCTGCCGATCCCAATTACCCTGATCGACCAAGTGTGGGGCAACGGTGGCTATGCCAGTTCCAACGGTGGCATCGTCGTGACTTACGTGGACCGTAACTATAACGGTGTCGATTTCGACCGCCTGATGACGCACGAGATCGCGCATTGGGCCTCCTACTCCTTTGCCGGTAATCCACCCACTGTCCTCATCGAAGGGTTGGCTGTCGCAGTAGCAGAGGGTCATTACAAGCCAGAGCCGCTTCGTGAGCGCGCCGGGGCACTGGTGGACCTTGATCGCTATGTACGGCTTGCGCAAATGGCCGCCGATTTTCGTGCCCAGGCTCATGAAGTCGGATACGTCGAGTCGGGCGCACTGGTTACCTACCTTGCCGAAACCTATGGTATGGCTACTGTGCTGGAAATCTACAGGCTGGAACTTGCTTCATCAGACGGTGCAGACTGGCTGGATAAGGCATTCATGCAAACTCTCGATCTGACACTGGCCCAGGTTGAGAGTGACTTCCGCGAGTGGCTGAGTGCGTCATCACCGGGCACCCAGCGCGACGACCTTGAGATCACACTGGCCCTGTATGCCACCTATCGCGATTACCAGCGGCGTCATGCGCCTTTCCAATTCTCGCTGCCCTCCGTCAGCACCTCATCAGCGGGCAATGACATCGCGGCATTCATGCGTGAACCGGAATCTGACCTTAATGTAGCACTCGAACTGCTGTTCCTGTCAGCGCATGACGCCCTGCGGGCCGAAAACTACGATGCCGCTCGCCTGTATCTTGATGCGCTGAATCGCGCCATCTACGAGGGTGATCTGTCCGGGATATTGGCGCGGGACTATCTGCCCATCGCAGCGCTGCAATCCGTCGATGACGGCTACCTTGTCGCTCTTACCATCGGGGACACTTCCGCATGGGGCACGGTGGTGATCGATAACTACCTGATCACGGAACGCGTCTACCGTATCACCGAATCCGGCTGGATCACGGGGGAGTAGCCCAATCGAGGGGCAGCGTCATCTTGCTATTCGGTATAATCTGATGCAGTAAGAACGTCCAACGAAAGAGTGCAGGCATTCTGCCGCTGCTAAGCGGCAGTTTGATTGGAGGAGCCATGAAACGAGCATCAATCAGCAGGCGGGTGTTTCTCAGCGCGGCAGGAGCCGCAGCCACAGGTCTGCTGCTGCCACGGAGCGGGCT
>CAYMGV010000195.1:0-3743 GCA_964390105.1 uncultured Anaerolineae bacterium
CGGCTGAGCAGGGGCCGCAGGCTGAGGCAGCACAGAGGCTTCGAGCTTCGCACCGCAGTGCAGGCAGAACTTCGCGCTGGATGAGACCGCCTCCCCACACTCAGAGCAGAACCGCGCTTTCACCTCCGGCGCTGCCAGAGGTGCAGCCTGTTTTACAGGCGATGACTCAACGACTTCAGGCGGGGGCGGAGCTGGCTTCGGGGCAGGCGGGGGTGCAGCCACCGCGATACTGCCGCTCGGTTTGGGCGAAACAGGCGCAGCCGCGGATGAGGTCGTGCCTAACGCTCGCGGCTTTGATCCCCCTCCACCTTGCGGCACAGGCTCGATGCTTAAAATGCGATCCAACGGGGTCACACGACCAAACAGACGCTTCCATGCCCACGGGATCGGTTTGAGCGCCCAGTAGTACACGCGATACGGCCCCGGGTAGGTCCACTCCATCTTATGCCAGCGTTCCAGCGGTGCCGGTCCCATCACCTTACGGGCCGTGGGCATCGGCAATTCCACATCACCGACCTTCACCATCGGACGCCCCATCTCCCAGATTTCACCCCACCCCTGGATATCGGTACGCTGAATGGCACCATCGCGTTGTTGCAGCTTCGGGCTGAGTGTTTGCAGCGTGTAGTTGGCGGCGGCATAGGCCAGCCCCACAAAGAGCGCAACAACCGCCACCATCATCACGCCAATAAACAGCCCGCCACCGCCAATACTGCCACCATCAAACACGGCCTGCACCAGCATCACAAAGAACACGATGCCCATACCAAACCCCACTAAGCCAACGAGTATCCGCATCAGGAGCTTGTGAGTCATGATCTGGCGGCGCTGGCGGCTGGTCAGATCACCACGCCGGTTGGTCCGTAGGTCTTCCTCCGTAAACTGGAACAACTCAAGCAGCTCATCCTGTGATAACTCCGTAAAGGATGGGGTGGCTTCGGCATCACGCTTCTCGATGCGCTGCTGCTTCTCAGCCTGTGCGGCGCGATTTGCCGCCTCATGGGCCAACCGCTGACGCTTCATCCCCGCGCTTTCCGTGCCAATGTGCCCGGCCACCGCCGGGATCAGCTTGTCAAACAGCGGGTCCGTGCCCCCCCGGATATCGACATACTGGTTGGTCACCAACTCAAAGGGGACGGCATCACGGTCATCACCACGCGCAAGAATGGGAAACACCGTGATGTGGTGTCGGGAGGCGTAATCAAGTTCGCGCTCAACCTGAATCGACTGCTTGGCATCCGGTGACAGGATGCACACCAGCGCCCCAGCGTCCTCGATGGAGGCCTCGGCGCGGCTGCTCCAGTCGGGGTGTTCCTGTGCCATGCCGGGCGGCATGACCATTTCCAGCCCTTCGGCTTTAAATGCGGCTTCAACCTGCCCGGCGGTCGCGTTGTCAGCGGGGCAAAAGCTCAGGTAGACGGATTTGGGCTGGCTCACAGGATCACCTCGTTCCAGGGTTCGATACTGAGGACATGGTTACTGATTCCGGTCGTCCAGTAATACACACGAAAGCGGCCAAAATGGACGTCATCAAGCAGCTTCCATGCCTTGCGCGGGATGCTGAGCGTAGTCTCTCCAACCAGTATCTGCGGTGACCGTTTCTCGGCGACCCGGATCATGGTGCCCTCAACATGCCTGGCCTTGCGCAGCAGCGCCAGCCACGAGTTGATCAGCAGCCACAGCCCGAACCCCACCACCGCCAGTGCCGGAATGCCCAGCCCACAGAAGTAGATCGCATCACCGAGCAAATAACCGCCGGTTGTGGCATCGGCGGCCTCGGCGATCCCGGTAACGATCAACAGCAGAAACTGAACAGCAAGGCTGACCAGCATCGCGCCACCCATGATCCCCATCACGGTGAAGCCGATCAGCTTGGTGAGGATAGTCGTGCGCTGTGCCGCCGTGATGTACCCATCGCGATTCCGGACCAGCGTATGCTGATCAAAATTGAAGATACGCCCCAGTGTCTCACTCGAAAGCTGGCCGTCTAGTGGCTTGCGGGTCCCCTCCTCGATGGCGCGTGCCCGTTGCATCGAGAGGCGTTCCGTGCCCAGCCGGGTGCAAAGCTGGTCGATGACCGGCTGGGCAGCATTCAGCGGGTTGTCGCGTGCATCAATATGGGAGATATGCTCGATGCGAGGGAACTTCGATAATGCCTCATCCCCCCCGATCAGCAGCGGATAAATCGGCACATCATGAAGCAGCGAATAGGCCATTTCACGCTCTACCGATTCAGACTGCCGTGCTTCGGGGGAAAGCAGCACCACGACAGCGACAGCACGGTTGAGCGCGTCTTCAATGGCATTCTTCCATGAGAGTGTGCCCGGGGTTAGGCGTTCATCCGTCCAAACGGGAAGTCCTTCGGACCGAAGCAGATCACGAACCTGCGCCATCTCCGTACTGTTGGCATGGCTGTAGCTGATAAAGATATGTGACATGAGGGTTTGTCCAATGTGTTGACAATTTCAGTCTTTATAAACGAAACCAAACAATATTGTCAACCGTCATTCATCATGTATATGGGCCGATGGAACAGACTGATTGATTTCTCTCCCATTCAGAAGCAGTATCGCTCTGATGATACCTTATTGTCTCATCTCCTCACAACATGCTACACGGTGAATAGGGATAAGGGGTTTCTCCGGACGCGCCGGGAACAGGCTGATTGCGTTGACCACCTGCTCAATCTCGCCAGCCACCTGGCGAGCAGTGCTCTCGCCTTTCTCAATGACTGGTGTAAGCCTGTCAAACGACATCAGGCCAACACCCGGCAGATCGACCTTAATCAGTACATCGGGCTTGTAAAGCGCCAGTTGATAATCCACCAGCACTTGTGAACTCATCACAGACGAATTTACCATTGTATCAAACGCAGCCTGGCGCTTGGCAAGGTCAAGTACCCAGTATAAGGCTCGCTGAAATCGCTGGTTCGCCGTCCCAGCCTCCTCGATACCAAGGTGGTCACCCAATGCCCCACCAATATCCACAGCAATAATGCGCTCTGCCCCAAGTTGATGGGCAGCCTGTGTAGGCACATTATCGGCCAAACCACCATCAACCAGCAGAGCATCGCCCCACTCCACAGCCGGGAACAAGCCAGGCACGGCAGAAGTTGCCAGCAGAGCCTTGAGCATCGGCCCTTCATCAATAAGAACCCTGCGCCTATGCCGGACGTCAGCCGCCATAACGGCCACACGTGGCTCGGTATCGCGCAAATCGATATCGCCTAACATGGTGCGCAGCCAATCCTCGAACAACGTGTGGCTTAGCAGTCCTCTACCCGTTCGATCCAAAGTCATAAGCTGTGCGAAATCAAGGCGCTCCAAGTGCTTCATGATGTCAGATGCAGAATGGCCCGTCCCAATAAAACCCGCAATAATCCCTCCGATACTGGTCCCAACCACCAGATCGGGGGTGTACCCGAGTTCTGACAACACTTTGTAAACGCCAATATGAGCCCCACCACGTGCCCCACCGCCGCCAAGTACCAGTCCATGTTTTGGTTTAAATAGCATGTCATCACTCCCTCTTAGTTACCATCATGACGGTAGCAGGGATTCGTTAAAGATTCAATTAGAGGGTGTCTGCAAAGCCCGTCAAAACACCAGCCTGGCGCGTTTTACTTCACCGATGTAATCAGGAAGGATTTCTTTTTGTGGATCAGGAAGCACACAGCAAGGGGATCGAGGGACAAGCGGGAGAGGGACAAAAAAAGAGTTCCCCCGGCAATGACCTACTGTCCC
>CAYMGV010000196.1:0-3728 GCA_964390105.1 uncultured Anaerolineae bacterium
GCGCGCGGCCATCCTCCGGGGGCAGCACGCCAGCCCGCAAGCTGAGCAGCGCTCGCTGAGCCTCCGCTCGCTGTCCGGGTGATTTGGATTGAAGGCCATCAAGGATACGGGTCGTAAGTGGAGTCAAAACAGGCATAGGGTGAGTTTTCTCCAGGGCAGGTGTGGGCGTTAAAACGGTACATCGTTGTCGTCTGTGGCGGTGCTTTCGTAATTGCCAACCGTATCGAGCCAGTCACGGATAGCGAGTGTGGCACGGCAGTCTTCCTCGTTGTAAGCGATGATACGCTCAAGATGAGTGTGATCTCCATCCTCAAGCCATGCGAGGTATTCCAGGATCGAGTCGTCGCCTTTCATGGTGTCGCGGCGCTCAAAGCCGATGTACTTATCAACATCCTTCAATGAATAGCCCAGCAGCGGCAGCACGACTGAGTTGTGCAGCGTCTTCTCGATATCAAGCAGGCGATCCTTCAGACGGTCGGCACGCGGGTCATCGCCAAACCGCGCGATCAACTGCCGCATCACCGTCTTCTCATAAGTACCATAGTGGTAAACGGGGCCGTCGAATGCATCTATCCGCGCAAGGAATGACTCCCATGTGGCTTCCTGTTGGCCTGCGTTTTCGGCGAGTTCGTATTCAAAGCGCACGCCATTCCCATCCCGGATCACGATGCCGAACAGGTAGATCAATTGATCGGCGGGGATGCTTTCGACATCAAAGAACGCTTCGACCGGGGCAGAGGGCAGGCCCGGTAAGCTGTGGATGACAGGCTGCCCGGCGGCCATGGCCTGTGCCTGCCTGATGAGGCGGCCAGCAGTGAGCTTACCCACTCCGCGCAGGCTGATCAGGTCATCGGGGCGCAGGCCTGCCAGTTGGTCAACGGTTAGCACGCCGCGCTCACGGAGCTGCTCAGCGACGCGACCCTGCATCCTGTAGACCAGTGAGATATCACGCCGATTGCGCATATCCGGTACGCATACATTGAACCATGCACAGCCTTTACAGGTTGATGAGTAGGACGGCGGCACGTTGTTGGTTGAGTCGGCGGCGGCACGTACCTGTTCGAGGGCGGCGAAGAACGTTCCTTCATTAAATATGACCGGGTATTCCACGACCTGCCCGGCCTCGCTGCGTTCATCGGTGGGGGGCTGGAGCCACAATGCGCCGTCAGGTCGCACGCCCTGCACCCGGTCCAGCAAATGGCAGTACGCCATCACCTGCAGATGATGGCCGGTGTTCTCATTGCGGGAAGCCATCTTGATATCAATGGGGCGGTAGTGATACGCCCCGAAATCCGAGGGGCCTTCGACGCGCTGGAGCAAATCCGGGATGCCCACCAGGTCAGCGCTGACCAGCACACCCTGGTAGATCATCGCGACGCCCTGCCGCATCAGGTCGAGGGTTGCGCGTGCCCGGGATGGCAGGTCGCCGCTGGTGTATCCGGGTTCTGTGGGCGTGTGCGGCATCTGTCGGATCACGGCATCCTCATGCTCTTGACCCTGCTGCATGATGTACTGATCGTACGCACTGCGGCTGCGGCGCAGGCCTGGATTGCCGTTGTAATCCAGGTACACGATCCGCTGGCATGCCTGGTAGCGGTAGAAATCCGTTGCTTTGATCGCTGCTGACATCAGGCCCCCGGGGGATAGTGCGCTTCTGGCAGGCTATTCTAACGCATTCACCGGTCATCTGCCGGGTGAGGGTCGTTTTGAAGCCATTGCCCTGACCCCGCTTCCTCTTTCCTTTGATGTACTGCCCGTGCTATGATAAGCGTATGGTGATCCAACTCCCCCGCACTTCAATAACCCGGCTGATGACCGGGCTGCTGCTAACCGCCATCCTGCTGGTGCTGGCGGCCTGTACCGTTGATCCTGATGCCGCTGCGTACTCCGCTGAGGAAATCTACTGCGCTGAGATGGGGTACACCTTTGATCTTCAGGTGAGCGTCGAAGGGGAAACCGCCGGGGCCTGCGTGTTCCCCGATGGGACCCAATGCCCGGCTCGTGATTTCTTCCGTGGCATATGCCAGCCGGAGCGCAGTATGTGCGCCAGGAATGGCTATCAACTTCGCACTGTCCGTGATCAGAATCAGTCTCCCCGCTACGCCGTTTGTGATTTCCTCGATGGGTCACAATGTATGGAATTCGATTTCGCAATCAACGGTGATAAGTGTCTGCAAGCGCGCATGGTGAACTTCTGTGTTGAACTGCCGGGTGGTATCTGCCGCGAGTACCATACGGAGTGACCGCGTCTGTATAGGACTCTGGTCATAGTCGCGTTGAAATCACCCGTTTCAGCACGCTACACTCACGGTGGAATTGAGATGTGGGTGCCGGACTTCGAGGGCATTTGCTGAAACCTTCCCCGCCACATTCCCCACGGCGGGCCTACAACACAATCAGCTCACTTAGCAATTCCAGACCGCATCAAAAAAGATGCACAGCGCCGAGGGCTCATGGAGACGTTCTAACCGCTTACATAAGCATCGGGGGGAAGGCTGGTAAGTGCATGCTTACAGTAACCAGTAAAAGAGAAACGGTATCATGACTATGCTGCAAAACGACCCGCGCAGGGTCACACTTGAAGATAACCACGGCACCAACGGAAACGGTAATGGCAATGGTCATCAGCCTGATCTGCCGCATTTCGAGGTTGCCGAACAAAACGATATGATGACTACCTTCAAGCTCGACCAGCGCAAGGAAATCATAGAGCAGGCGGTACGGGATATCCTGGTCAATGTGGGTGAGGACCCGGACCGCGAGGGGCTGCTCAAGACGCCGCACCGCGTGGCGAAGGCGTACTTTGAACTGCTCGAAGGTTACACCCAGGCTGCTGAGCAGATCATCGGCGATGCCATGTTTGACGTGGACATCAGCGAGGGCGAGATGGTCGTCGTGGCCGATATCCCCTATTCATCCATGTGTGAACACCATATGCTGCCATTTGTCGGCAAGGCCTACGTGGCCTATATCCCCTCCGCGCGGGTGGTGGGTCTCAGTAAAATCCCGCGTATCGTTGATATGTTTGCGCGTCGTCTGCAGGTGCAGGAGCGCATGACCAACGAGATTGCCGATACGCTGGATCAGCACCTCAACCCGCAGGGTGTGATTGTGATGATCGAGGGGCAGCACTCCTGCGCCGCGCTGCGCGGCGTCAAGAAGCACGGCGTCAACATGGTGACCGTTGCCAAGCGCGGGGCCTTCAAGACCGACCGCTTCCTGCAGGAGGAGTTCTACCGCCTGATCGGGCGGTAGTGCCGGGGCGTTCGTTCAACCTGGCTGGCATTGGACAGGTGCGGTGATCCCGCACCTGTTGCTATGCAGGATCGGAGAATCCGGGACTCTGCTCCCATAAAGAAAAAGGCTTCATAATGACCACACTACAAGGAAAAACGGCACTGGTGACGGGGGGTGCGCATCGCGTCGGGCGAGCGCTGGTGCTGGCGCTGGCCGAAGCGGGGGCTGATGTGATCGTGCATTACGGTGGGTCGGCTGAGGCCGCTGAACGTACTGCCGGCGAGGCGCGCAGGTTGGGCCGCCGTGCGCGTGCAGTTCAGGCCGATCTGGCGGACCCGGTGGCGATCAATGCGCTGGCCGAGGCTGCGGCGGAGTGGGGCAGACTCGATGTACTGGTCAACTCGGCGGCCCGCTTTGACCGCGCACCGTTTGATGAGATCACGTTGGAGAGCTGGGATCGGGCGATGGCGGTCAACCTGCGGGCACCGTTC
>CAYMGV010000197.1:0-3647 GCA_964390105.1 uncultured Anaerolineae bacterium
GCCACGGGCGCGGTGCGCGCGGCCAGCGCGCTGCGCCACCACAAAGGGCTGGATCAGATAGGCGAGGATCAGCACCGCGATGCCCAGCAGGGCCAGCGTTGGCAGTGGCGCTGCCGTCTGCATGGGCCTCACTCCCACTGCGCGTCATAGGCATGGTCGCCGGGGGCGAAATCCTGGCGCTCAACCCCGTACATCGCCAGTTCCGATCCGTTGTGATACTGGCGGTTGATGCCGAGATAGCGCATGCCGATCTTCTCCATCACGCGGCGTGATCCGATGTTTTCCGGTACGGCCAGCGCGTAGATAACCGGCAGCCCACACACCTCGAAACCGTAGCGGGCAGCGGCGCGGGCGGCCTCGGTGGTGAAGCCACGGCCCCACCATGCGCGGCCAATAGCATAGGCCATCTCGACCTTGCCGCCGCTTTCAGCGAGGATGTACAGGCCACAGTGCCCCAGGAACTGGCGCGGTGTATGGAGTTCGAGTGCCCACAGCGTGAATCCGTATTCGGCCTCGTAGTTGATGAAGTGATCGATGCTGCGCACGGCCTTCGCCAGTTCGCGCGGTTCGCCGCCGGGCAGAAATCGCATGACTTCCGGGTCGTTGTAGATCAGCCGGTGGTAGTCCTGCACATCCTCCGGGCGGAAAGGACGCAGGATCAGGCGTTCGGTGGTGATTTGGCTGAGCATCATCCCTCTGGCAGATGTGGTTTATAGTCATATTCCATATGGTCGGCGGTGCGGATGGCGGTCTCACGGCCATGCAGCCGTGCCACGATGTACAGCGCCATGTCGATCCCGGCGGATATCCCCGCTGAGGTCAGGATCGCGCCATTATCGACAAAACGCAAGTCCCGGCGCGGGGTCACGCTGGGGTCGATCTCACTCAACTGGTCATAGGCGGTATGATAGGTGGCGGCCTGTAACCCGGCCAGCAGGCCCGCCTTTGCCAGCAGCAGCGCCCCCGTACACACCGAGGCCGTCAGTTCGGTTTCCGCGTTCAGGCGGATGATCCACTCGATGACCGGGGCGTGATCCACCAGCGGACGGGTGCCGCTGCCGCCGGGCACGATCAGGATATCGGGCGTGGGCAGCGTCTCGAAGGTGTGGTTGGGTTGGATCAGCAAGCCGTTGCGGGCCGTCACGATGCCGCGTGTTTCAGCCACCGTGACCACCTCGAAAAGCATCTCGCCGTCCCCGGTCTGCGTCACGCCGAAGACCTCAAACGGCCCGGCAAAATCAAGCACCTCGACATCATCAAACACGAAAATGGCGACCCTGCGTTTAGTCATCATCCTGATCCTCAAGGCCGGGGTTGTTGCCTGCCCGCTTCTGGTTGATCCTCATCACCTTGAAGGTTTCCGCATAGGCCACACCGGTTTCCTCGCCAACGCTGGCGTTACGTTCTCTGATCCATTCGGCGGCCTGCTCATCAAGTTGGGAACGGTGGCACAGCAGCGCCTCGATCTTCTTCTCCATCGTGCCGCTGATGTCCACGAAGATATCGGGGTGTTCGGTCAGGGTGATATACACCTCATGGACGGTGTGGGCCGGGTAGCCTTCGGCCAGCAGCTCATAGAAGGCCAGCCGTGCCTGTGAGGCCGGGAAGATGGCATCAAGCGTGACCTGCCCCGCCGCGCGGTGATCAGGATGATTGATGTAGCCATCGCCCACAAACAGGTAGGTCGGGTCCTGGCACACGATGCGATCCGGCTTGACCTCGCGGATCAGCTTGACGATCTCGCGGCGCAGGGCCAGTGTCGGCACCAGTTGGGCGTCGATCTCATCGTAGAAGCGCACGTCCTCCACGCCGACGACCTTTGCCGCCGCGATCTGCTCGTTGCGCCGGATGGCGGCCAGCTTTTCCGGGGTCATGTCGGGGTCATCGCTGCCGCTTGATCCATCCGTGAGGACCGCATACACCACGCTGGCCCCATCCTCGATCCAGCGCCGCACGCTGCCCGCCACGCCAAACTCAATATCATCCGGGTGCGCCATCACGACCAGCACCCGGTTCGGTGTTTTGTCCCCTGGCTTTAGTTCCATACGGTCTCTTTTTCTCTCCTATGGGGGCGCTGCCCCCAAACCCCCGCAAGGGGCGGTCCGCCCCTTGACCGGATACATAGGGATTCACTTCCCTCGAAATTGATTTTACACTATGAACGCACCTCATCGGGCAAAGCCCGATGAGAGATTGCGGGTGCAGGGGCTCACAGCCCCTGCCGGGTGTGGGGCAGCGCCCCACAAACTACTCATCGAGAACGATATCTTCACTCGCCGCAGTATCAAGCTCGGCGGTCTCCATTTTGGCGCGTTCCTTCTCATTCAGTTCACGCGGCGCGGCGATAGGCAGGTGCAGGTGAACCTCGCCCTCGGTGAATTTGACGTACAGCACGGTCAGGCCGACGCCAAGCGCGATGGCGATCAGGCCGATAACCCCGGCCTCAGGGCCGAAGGGGCCGCCGGTCATGATGTCCGGGCCAAGCTGCGTGATGGCGATGATCGAGCCGCTGGGCGGGTTGCCGCTGACGGGCAGGCCAAACACATAGCCCTGGAAATAGTTCCATGTGATGTGAACCCCAATCGGCACGCCCATACGCCCGGTGAGGATATACCCCACGCCCAGCAGAATCCCCGCCACGGCAATGTTGAGGGAGCTAATCAACGTGGCGTTGGGGTTGCTGGCATGGGCCAGCCCGAACACGCCGGATGTGACCAGCCATGCGATCCAGGTGGTAGCCGGGGCCGCCAGGAATTTGAGCTTGTTCAGGCCCTGGGCAAGGTTGGGCAGGTAATAGCCGCGAAACAGCACTTCCTCGTAAATGCCGACAGAAAGAAAGGTGAGGGCACCGGCCAGCAGCAGCGGCACAATGGGCAGGCCCACGCGGCTGACCATGAAGCCGTCGATTGCCAGCCAGCCGAGGGCCAGCTCAACGGCGAAGATGCCGCCCATCAGCAGCGCGCCCAGCAGCAGGCCGAAGGCGAGATCACGCCACCACGGGCCGTCCAGCCTCAGGCCGAAATCAGCCAGCGGGCGGCGGTCAAACAGCCACGCGGCGATCACCACGCTGCCGACGATGGCGATGGTTGTCCCCATGGAAGAAATCGACAGGAACACGGGGTTCTGAACCAGCACTGCCGACGCGCTGGCCGGGTCTGCGAAGCTGAAATCCAGTTCGCCGAGGCCGAGCGCGTAGGCGACACCGACCCCGATACCAATGATGAGCGAGACGATCAGCACGAAGGCCAGCATGACGATAGATTGCAGCACCAGCCGCCAGATCATGCGGAAGCGGCGTTCTTCCTCAATGGCAAAGAACCTGCGGATAAACAGATTGAAACGCTGCATCGATAAGTACCCCCTGTGGTGTTGAGATTCACAATACCGATGATAGCGAATGGAACGCTTTCAGGCTAACCGGTGTTCAGGGCGCTGCCATCACGAAACCAACTACGATCACGGCGACGATCAGCAGCGCGAAACCCATCTCTGTGAAACCGAAGCGCCGCACATCGGGGATGGTGGGGCGGTCGGCCAGTACCAGGGCGCGCAGCAGCATCAGCGCGGCGGCGAGGGTCAGCAGCCACGGCAGGCCGCCCAGCCAGCCAAAGGCCAGCGCCAGCAGCAGGCCGAGGCCGTGTAACGCC
>CAYMGV010000198.1:0-3632 GCA_964390105.1 uncultured Anaerolineae bacterium
GCGGATGCGGAACACGCGCCGGGAGCCGTATCACCTTGCCATGTACGCTCTGCCCCTGGCGCTGGCCGCCATCGCGATGATGATGCCGCTCTCGCGCTTTGTGTGGGATACCGTGCCGCTGCTGGAATACTTCCAGTTTCCGTGGCGCTGGCTTGGCCCGGCCAGCTTGCTGATCGCGCTGATGGCCGGGATCGGCGTGGCGTGGGTCGCGGAGATGATCCCGCAGCAGGGGGTCAAGATCACATGGCTGGGGCTGACGCTGGCGCTCATGACACTGTACGCGGCCCCGTGGCTGTACGGCCAGTACCTGCCCGATGTAGCCGCCGATACCATCCTCGATGCCCAGACCTTCGAGCGCGATACGCGGCGCATCGGCGGAACGGCGGAGGGCGAGTATGTGCCGCGCTGGTCGGATCAGATGCCGGACCCTGACGCGCTGATCGGCTTGTTTGCACAGGATAACGTGATCGACCGCTTGCAGCCCAACCGCGCCATCATGACGGAGAGCGTCGCTTGGCGCACGTTGGGCGTCACGATGACGGTCACCAGCACTGAACCCACAACACTGACCTATAACTGGCTGTACTTTCCCGGCTGGTGGGCCGAAATTGACGGGGAACGCACCGGTATCACACCAACCAGCCCGGAGGGGCTGATCGCGGTCGATGTGCCTGCCGGGACCCATCAGATTCAACTGGGCTTCGGGCCGACCCCATTACGGCGTGCGGTGGGGATCATCAGTTTGCTCGCGCTGATGGGTGGAATCGCGCTGATGGCGGCCCCGTTCAGGCTGTGGAGGCCGGGCCACACCCCCCACCTGATGGGCGAACCGGAACCGGCTCCCCCCCCTGACCCGTGGCCGCTGGTGGCCTCGGTGCTGGGGATCGGGCTGGCCTTGTTCGGGTTCAAGGCGCTGGTTCTCGATACTATCGACAGCCCATTCAAGCGTGCCCGCTTTGCCGGTGGGCTGGAGGCCGGGTTGCAGTACCCGGTGCTGGCGACGATGGGCGACCAGATCAGGCTGCTGGGCTTTGACCTGCCCGACCCCGTGGTCGATACGCCGGGCCCCGTCGATGTGGTGCTGTACTGGGACCTCGCCAACGGGCTGATCGAAGGGGATCATTCGAGCGTGGTGATCCTACAGGATGCGAACGGCAGCATCCTCGGCCAAACACTGACCTTCACCCCGGCGCGTGTACCGACCTCAACGTGGGTGCCCGGCTTCTACGTGCGGGAGCCGGTCGAGGTGAGTTTGCCGCCCGGCACACCGCCCGGCGTCTACACGCTGTCAGCGGCGATGTATGACCACAGCATCGGGCGCAACATGGACGCGAGGAACGCCGCCGGGAACCCGGTTGGCGTCTACGCGGAACTCGGCCCCGTGATCCTCGACCGCCCGGCGCACCCGGTCACGCTGGCCGAACTCGACCTCCCCGACCCGCTGAACGTCGCGATCATTCCGCGCCTGACCCTGGTCGATGCGGCAGGTGCCCCGCAGGAAGCCGGGGTCGGCAGTGCGTTTGTGGCCGAGTGGTACTGGTACGCGGTGGCGGAGCCGCTGCACGATTATTCGGCACGGTTCTCATGGCTGGATAACAATGGTGCTGTAGCTGCCAGCAGCGCCGTCAAGCCGCTGACCGCCGGGTTTGAAACGACGCGCTGGGCGGCGGGCGAACTGTGGCGCGGGGTGCATCTGCTGTACGTGCCGGGCCGGTTAGAGGCGGGGACGTACAGCGTGGCGGTAGAACTCATTGGTCCTGGTGAAGCCGTGACCGGGGAACCGGTGCCCTTCGCGGAGATGCGCGTCAGCGAACCGGAGCGCGACTTCAGCGCACCCACCCCGACCCGCCGCGATGGCACACGCTGGACGAACGGCATCACGCTGACCGGGTATGACCTGATCCGGCCCAGCATCACGCCGGGTGATGGCGTTCAACTGACGCTGTACTGGACCACCGATACCGACCTGCGAGACACCCTCTCGATCTTCGTGCATGTCATCAACGCGGCGGGCGAGATCGTGGCGCAGCAGGACCGTATCCCGGCCATCGGGGAGCGGCCCACTACCGGCTGGGCACCGGGGGAGACGATCACAGACCGCTACGCGATCCCGGTGCCGGGTGACCTGCCGCCGGGCGATTACCGGGTGCGGATCGGGTGGTATGACCCGCTGGACGGGAGCCGCGTCATCACGGACGGCGGCGCGGAGTTCGTGGTGCTGGGTCAGCGCGTGGCGGTGGAGTAGCCCCCTACCCCACCAGTTCCTCGTACAGGGCAGCCATGCGCCCGGTCATGTTCTCCCACGACATGCGCCGGGCGTGTTCCTTTGCCCCGGCACTGAGGCGGGCGCGTTCGGCAGGATCGCCTACGATGCGAACGATGGCGTCAGTTAATGCGGCGGGGTCATTCTGCGGGACCAGCAGCCCCGACTCACCATCCGCGATGGCTTCCTCTGCGCCACACTCAAACGTACCGATGGCGGGCGTACCAGCGGCCTCGGCCTCCAGGTAGACCAGCCCCAGCCCCTCGAACTTATAGCCGACATTGACCGACGCCAGCACAAAGACCGCCGCGTGCTGATACCATGCGATCAGGTCACGGTGCGGATCGAGCGGGCCGAGGAAGTGAACGTTGTCACTGATGCCGAGTTCCTCGGCGCGTCCCCTGAGCATCGCCACAAACTCCGGGGCTGCCGTGACCGACCCCGCCATGACGTAATGCAGGTTGGGGATATGCTGGCGAGCCTGTGCGACAGCCTCCAGCGTGATGTGATTGCCCTTGCGCGTCTTGACCGCACCTGCACTCATCACGTAGGGTTCATGGCCTACCCAGCCCGGCATGTCAATATCGACGGGCGTCTCGAAGGGTTCGAGGTGGACGCCGCCGCTGATCACGCGGGACTGCGGCAGGGTGAGCGCCTCGTTCATGCGTTTGCAGATATAGCCGCTGTTGCAGGCGATGGCATCTGCCGCCCGGAACGCACGTCGGAACAACGGCCCCAGCGTGCGGCGCGCCAGGGGTTCGACTGACCACGGGCCATGGGTCGAGAGAACATACGGCGTCCCCCCGGCACGTGAGATCATGGCGAGCGGAGCCATTGGCTCAACGATGCAGTGCAGCAGATCGGTGTTACCGACCAGCGCACGGACACGGGGAGCCTTGAGCAGCAGGCGCGGCGTCGTCAGCCGCCCGCTGAACAGATCGGGCAGAATGGGGTAATGCGGCACTGCACGCAGCGCCTCATCGATTTCGGGGTTGGCCGTAATGAGGATCGGCTCCACGCCGCACGCCATCGCACCGCGCACCACTTCGACGGTGTACCGGCCCCAGCCATCCCCGCTGACGGCCTGTGTAGTCAGATAAGCAACACGCATTCAGGTCTCCTTTTCAGGGGGCAAAGATCAGCTTTTTGTTTGATCACGAAGCTGCGCAGATGCACCGTACAACTGCGTAAGCCCTAAGTTAGCTGAAAGCTGGTGGCTAACTAAACACTCTCCGCCCTCACCCCCGCCTGATGCCAGCGATCCAGCGCGGGCAGGATGGCGAACAGACCGGCCCCGGCTTGCACCACCATCGCCAGCAGGAAGGCCAGTGCCGCCCCCATCACCCCGAAGGCCAGCACCAGCAGCACG
>CAYMGV010000199.1:0-3589 GCA_964390105.1 uncultured Anaerolineae bacterium
GCTGTTTCCATTGTGGGGTCAGGCAGACCACGCACGGCCTTGTCGAGCGCCTCACCCAGCGCCCCGCAGCTCTCAAAGCGGTCAGCGGGGTCCTTCGCCATCGCCCGCAGGATGACGCGCTCCACGGCGGGGGACAGGCCGGGCTTGATCCTGCTGGGCATCGGCAGGGGTTCGTTAATGTGTTTGATGACGACCGCCATCGGCGTCTCAGCCTGGAACGGCACGCGGCCCAGTGCCATCTGGTACAGCACCACACCCAGCGAATAGATGTCCGTGCGGTGGTCGATGGGCTGGCCCAACCCCTGCTCCGGTGACATGTAATCCGGCGTGCCGACGATGGCGCTGCCGGTAAAACTGCTCGATCCCTCGATCATCTTGGCGATGCCGAAATCCGTCAGGTACACATCCCCGGCGGAATCAAGCATGATGTTGGACGGCTTGATATCGCGGTGAACGATGCCTTTTTTGTGAGCATAGTCAAGTGCCTCACCGATCTGACGGATGATCCGTGAGGTTTCGTGGAGGTCAACCTGGTTTTCGCGCAGACGGTCGGAGAGTGTCCCGGCATCGAGATAGCGCATCACGATATAGCTGATGTTTTCGTCAGAACCGTAATCGTAGACGGGCAGGATGCGGGCGTGTTCGAGGTTGGCGATGACCTTGGCTTCCTGCTCAAACCGGGCGCGGAAGGTGGGGTCCTGCGCAAAATGTGCAGGCAGCACCTTGACCGCAACGGTACGGTCCATGCTGGGCTGATAGGCTTTGTAAACGGTCGCCATCCCCCCAATACCCAACTGCTCCATAATACGGTATGGGCCTAGTGTTCGTCCGATCATTTCCTCATCCATGCATGTTCTCCGGGGAGCAGGTTGAAAAGCAGCGATCGCCAGCATCGCCCATCATCATATCATACGGATGGGCCGGGGCAAAGGGTTTTACATCCCACACATCAAATCTTCATCATATCGTTACACTTGCCGCGCTACCCGGATCAGGCCGCTTGTGTTAATACGTGTGACAAATGTCACACATTTTAATTATTGTGAACCTTTTCACAATCAGGTTGAGCAGGTATCCTTTAGATAGTGATTGAGGGGCCATTGACAGCCCCGGATGATCACGGTTACATCGGTTACCTGCCCGGATCACAACCGGGGCAGGATGAAGCGAAAGGGAATGCTTGATGGCTACCATCACAACTCAATATGTTGGCAATATGCTGTTTGAAACCCAGGTCGGCGAACGGACCCTGGCCATTGATGTCCCCGCAGGGATGGGCGGCTCAGACCGTGGCGTACAGCCGCCGCAGTTGTTCATCGCGTCACTGGGGTCCTGCGTGGCCGCGCTGATCGCAGAATACTGCGAGAATCACAACCTCGATGCCACTGGCCTCTCGGTGGACGTGGACTTTGCGAAGGCCGACAGCCCGACCCGCCTGAAGGACATCAAGGTTCATGTGTACCTGCCGAACGTCGAGGTGGGTAAGCGCGAAGCCGCACTGCTCCGTGTCGCGGAACACTGCCCGGTGCATGAAACCATCCTGGCACTGGAAGGCATCTCTATGACAATCCATGATGCCTCGGAAATGATGACCGCCTGACGGCCATCCCGACCCCGCCAATGATCCGGGATTGTGACAATTGTCACATACAAAACGTATCTGTGATACTTTTCACAGATACGGGGCGGCGGTATGCTTGGGATGATGGTCGCGGCACCTGCTGCATGCGGCCTGCGTGCCTGCGCGGCACGCTGACCGGGTAGCGGCTTGCGGCTCCTGGACGCGAGCCACCATTGTTTTACCTGGTTGGGTATCCTCTGGTCAACGACCAGGGTTGTGGGGTAATGGGCTGACCGAGTGTGCGGTCGGCCCATGCTTCTTTTTATGGCACAATAGAGACATCACCCTGGCTACCCAAGGAGTTCCCCGATGCCTGACAACGCACCAGCCGATCAACCCAATAAAGCCACCGAACCCTACGAAGAAGTCCCCCCGGTCGAGACGCAGCACACGCTCGACCTGCCGGGCCGCACGCTGGCCTACACCGCCCGCGCCGGGATGCTGCCCCTCAAGGATGAGAAGGGCGAGGTCAAGGCTGAGATTTTCCATGTCAGTTACACCCTTGACGGCAGCCACCCTGACCGCCCGCTGATCATCGCCTTTAACGGCGGGCCGGGATCGGCCTCGGTGTGGCTGCACCTCGGCGCGCTGGGGCCGTACCGCGCCGCAATGGAGGATGAGGGCTTCCTGCCCGCACCCCCCTACCGGCTGGAACCCAACGCCGAGACGTGGCTGGATTTTGCCGACCTGCTGTTCATCGACCCGGTGGGCACCGGCTACAGCCGCGCACTGGACCCCGAAAAGAACAAGGACTACTGGAGCCTTGACGCCGACCTCGACTCGGTGGCAGAAGCGATCCGGCTGTACCTTGTGCGGTCGGGGCGCTGGGCGTCTCCGCTGTACCTGTGTGGCGAGAGCTACGGCACCACCCGCGCCGCCGGGTTAAGCGGCAAGCTGGTTCGGATGGGTGTCGGGCTGAGCGGCGTGATCCTGATCTCCACCATCCTGAACTTTCAGACAGCGCGTTTCACCCCCGGCAACGACCTGCCCTATCCGTTGTTTCTGCCTACCTACACCGCCACCGCATGGTATCACGGCAAGCTGCCCACCGATCTTCAGGAGCGCCCGCTGCGGGACGTGCTGGGTGAGGTCGAGGTGTGGGCGTCAGGGCCGTATGCCAGTGCGCTTTTCATGGGCGATGCCCTGCCCGCCGATCAGCGTGCGGCGGTGATCCAAACGCTGGCCCGCTATACCGGCCTTCCCCAGTCTCACATTGATCTGAGTGACCTGCGCGTGCGCATCGACCGCTTTTGCAAGGAACTACGCCGCGACGAACGCCGCGTGGTAGGCCGCCTCGATACGCGCTTCGCGGGCATCGACGGCAATCCACTGGCTGAGGGCTTCGAGATGGACCCCTCGATGACCGCCATCTTCTTCCCGTATGCCACGCTGATGAACACCTACGCACGCGGCACGCTGGGCTATGAAACCGACCGCCCCTATGAAATCCTGAGCTTTGACGTCAACCACAAATGGGAATGGCCCCGTGGGGAGTTCCCCAACACCACCGGCGGCCTGCGCACCGCGCTGCATCAGAACCGCCACATGCGCGTGTTCATCGGGCAGGGCTATTACGACCTCGCCACGCCGTACTATGCCGCCGCCTACACCTTTGATCACATGGGCCTCGACCCCGCCCTGCGTGACCATCTCACCACGTTTTACTACGAGGCCGGGCACATGATGTACATCCAGGCCGAGTCGATGGCCCAGCTTCGCGCCGACGTGCTGGGTTGGCTGGAGGCATAGGGGAAGGGGACTTCTATGGAGGGCACCGTCCCCTATGGAGTCGGCACCACCCAGCCCTCATCGATCCAGCCCTGCACCTGCGCCGCGTCGATGGCGCGGGCGGCGGCCTGGTGCGGGGTGAATCCGCCGGGGTGGGCCTGCAGCAGCAGGCTCAGCGCGGGTATGGCGCGGTGTTCGGCGCGGAAGTCATGGAAGAAGCCGCGCTCCCACTCGTAGCAC
>CAYMGV010000200.1:0-3570 GCA_964390105.1 uncultured Anaerolineae bacterium
AGGCCGCCCTGCACTACGGCACCCTCGATCCCTTTGAGCTGGGCGAGGCCGCCGCACAGGATTATGTCCGCCGTTTGCAGACCGCCTGAACCCGATAAGACCTCCGCCATTGAATGTGTGATACATGACACCTTTACAGGATATGTAAGACCATACTACAATGTGAAGGATGACCATACAATCTGAGGCCAGCCCATGACCGACCTGTTCGTTAGTTACAGTCGAGATGACACCGTCACCATGCAGGTGATCCGTGACAACCTGCGCAAGCTGGGGTTCAACCTGTGGATCGACATTGAGCACCTCAAGCCCGGTACCCCGAAGTGGGAACGCGCGATTGAGAAGTCCATAAGATCAGTTGATGGACTAATATTACTGATGTCCCCGACCTCGAAGGAATCGCCGTGGGTGCAGCGGGAGATCATTTTGGCCCAGCAGGTGGGATTGCCGATCTTCCCGGTGCTGATCGGCGGTGATCTCCTTGATTCAGTCCCCTTCCGCCTTCTGGAAGCCCAGTACGCTGATATGAGAGGCCGTGAAAATCCTGCCGCTGGGTTTGTCCATCTGGTGGATGGGCTTGCCGGGCATTTTGGCCTGACTCTCCCCGAATACGAATTTGGCACCCTGACCGATCACATCCCTTCGATCCAGGTCGTAAACGTGACCCATC
The DNA here is from genome assembly GCA_964390105.1 of uncultured Anaerolineae bacterium. Lineage (GTDB taxonomy): Bacteria > Chloroflexota > Anaerolineae > Aggregatilineales > UBA3940 > CAYMGV01. The sequence continues at coordinate 671 of CAYMGV010000200.1, forward strand.
ACCACGAAGGCAACGTCGTCAACATCAGCGGTGACGTAGTGGTGGAGGGTGACTTTGTCGCGGGTGATCAGGTTAATGAGGAGCCATCGCAACCGGAGACAATCGCGCGAGTTACACCTTCACCGTCTCCAAGACGATCTCCACAACAGCCACGCACTTCCCGTAAACTCAACCCGCTGTGGATTGGCGGCGGGGTGGTCGCTGTGATGGCCGTAATCGGGCTGATCGCGTTCAGCGGGCGTGGCAGTGGTGAAGACCCGGTTGTAACCGAGCCGCCGGTTGTGAGCGAAGTAAACGCACAGGAACCGGCCCCAACCAGCACGGAGGAACCTGAAGCCACGGCGACCAACCAGCCGACCCCGACGCAAACCGCCGAACCCACAGCTACCGCCACGCTCAGCCCCGGCGAGCGCGCCCGCGCACTGGCTGAGGCCGGGGTGAGCAGCAACGACGACTGGACATCTTATACCGAGGTGATTAACGGGGTGGAGATGGCGCTGGTGCCTGCCGGGTGCTTCATGATGGGAAGTACCGAATACAGCGACGAGCAGCCAGTGCATGAAGTGTGCTTCGAGGAGCCATTCTGGATCGACCTGACGGAGGTGACAAACGGTCAATTTTACGATGATCCGGGTATGGATTTCGCAGAGCGGCCTCGAATATCAGTGAATTGGAACACTTCACTGGCCCATTGTGAATCGCGAGGCGCACGCCTGCCCACCGAGGCCGAATGGGAATACGCAGCGCGTGGGCCGGATGCACTGATTTACCCTTGGGGGAATACCTTCATCGGTGACAACGTCGTTTATTCCAGTAACTCTGGTAGTCAGACAGCGGATGTTGGCAGCAGGCCAGGCGGCGCCTCATGGGTCGGGGCGCTGGACCTGAGCGGTAATGTGTGGGAGTGGGTTAACGATTGGTACGATGCGGACTATTATGACACGTTGGCGGATGGCGTGGTGAACCCGCAGGGTCCTGGAACCGGGTCATCACGAGTGCTGCGCGGTGGCTCGTGGAACTACGATCCTTCGACCTACTTTCGCGGCGCGTTTCGCAACTGGTTCGTCCCTTCGCTCTCGGTCAACTACTACGGATTCCGTTGCGCCCTCTCTTACAGCCCGTAGGGCTGCTAACTCTGTTTTCTGTATTCTGGAATCCTGAATCCTGATGGGGGTGTGGGGGCAAAGCCCCCACAGGTGAATCCCCGCGAAGCGGGGCGAATTATGAAGACCTATAAGCATCTTTATGCACAGATTACCGAGTGGCATAATGTCATGGGTGCGTGGCGTAAGGCGCGCAAGGGGAAGCGCTACACACCTGCTGCCGCCACGTTTGAGCGCGATCTGGACCTGAATTTACTTACGCTGCATCGTGACCTGCTCGATGAGAGTTATACGCCGGGCCAGTACGTGAGCTTCTTTGTGCATGAACCCAAGCGCCGTAAGATCAGCGCCGCGCCTTTTCGTGACCGGGTAGCCCATCATGCGCTTTGCAACGTCATTGAGCCGATCTATGAGCGCAAGTTCATCTTTGATAGCTACGCCAACCGCCGGGGGAAGGGTACCCATGCCGCGCTGGATCGCTGTACGCATTTCATGCGCCGCCACCGGTATGTACTGCAATGCGATATTCAGCAGTTCTTCCCGGCCATCGACCACGCGATATTGAAAGCCATCCTTGCCCGCACGATTGCCTGCCCGCCAACCATGACCCTGTGCGAGAAGATCGTCGACAGTGGGCAGGGCATCTTGCGAGGTCAGTACGACATGCATTACTTCCCCGGAGATGATCTGCTGGCAGCAGCGCGCCCGCGTGGCCTGCCAATCGGCAACCTGACCAGCCAGTTCTGGGCCAACGTATATATGAACGAGCTTGACCAGTTTGTGAAGCACACGCTGCGCGTGAAGGGCTACCTGCGGTACGTCGATGACTTCCTGCTGTTTGCCGATGACAAGGTCACGCTGCACCGCTGGCGGGATGAGATTATCACGTTTCTGCACTCGCTGCGCCTGACTATCCATGAGAATCGTGCTCAGCCGTGCCCGGTGCATACCGGCATCAGCTTTCTTGGTTTCCGGGTCTTCCCGGAATACCGCAGGCTGCTCAACAGCAAAGGGCTGCGTTATCGCAGGCATCTCAGGAACCTGTACGGGGCATACCAGCGAGGTGAGATCGAGCGGAAACCACTCGAACAGAGCATTCGAGCTTGGGCCGGACATACCATGCACGGCAATACCTGGGGGCTGCGCTCGCAGGTGCTGGGTGAGATCGTGCTGTAGTGTCCCAATCACCGATCTTCGTCCGCACCGAGACCTTTCTGCTGTGGCTGCTGGCCCACACGGCGAAGTATCCGAAGGTCGAGCGGTTTCGGCTGGCGAAGCGTATCGACGATGCAGCACTGAATTTCCACGCGAACCTGTTGGCGGCGGCCAAACTGCCGGATACCCTTACCTATCTGCGGCAGGCTGACGTGGAACTGGACAAGCTGCGAACCTATCTGCGGTTGGGGCTGGAACTCAAGTACACCAGCGAGGATCAGTATCGCTACGCCGCTGAACACCTCGCCGAGATCGGCAGGTTGCTGGGCGGCTGGCTCAAGAAGGTATCGCCGGGTGATCGATCACCCGATTGATACGGGGACTCCGGGAGAGTGCTGCGCGGTGGCTCGTGGAACAACAATAATACGACCAACTTACGCGGCGCGAATCGCAACAGGAACAACCCTACGAACACGAACAACAACAACGGGTTCCGTTGCGCCCTACCTTGCGCCCTCGTTCGGCCAGAATGTCCTGCGTTCACGGATGCAGGTCGCGTGCCGGGCGTAAGAGTGCCGGATGTTCCTGCCCAGCCAAGCGGGCAAATATAGAAGAGGGCCGTACGTACTGGTAACCGGAGCA
>CAYMGV010000201.1:0-3541 GCA_964390105.1 uncultured Anaerolineae bacterium
TGGTATGGAGTTTACACCCATGACCTACCTTTTTCACCTTGACTGAGTACTAGAGGCCGGTAACAACAACCCGCCACCGAGGATGATCACGGTGGCGGGTTTCGTTTTGTTGTTATCAGCTAGCAGTGATCAGCTAAAAGCAAGTTGCTCTCTAACCTGTCTACTCGTAGTCCAGCACCTCGCGCACGGTGAGCCGTTCGGCGGAAAAGGCGGGGGCGAGGCTGGAGCCGATACCGATGATGACGATGATCGCCAGCCAGATCAGCAGGCCGGGGTAGGAGTAGCGGAAGGTGGTGTTGGTTTGCAGCACCACGCGGATGATGACGCCCGCCAGGATGCGACCCAGCGGAGCGGAGACGACTGCCGCGATCAGCCACGATAGAATGGCGATCACGATGCCCTCCACGACGACGACCTGCCGCACCGATTCATTGGAGGCCCCGACCGCGCGCAGCACGCCGATCTCACGGGTGCGCTCCAGTACATTGATGCCCATCGTGCCCGTCAGGCTCAGCCCACCGACCACAGCCAGAACGATCGCCATGATCAGCAGCACGATCAGGATGATGTCAAACGCCTCTGTGAAGGTACTGACGGCGTCGGCCTGTGTGCTGGCTGTCGCGCTGCTAAGGCCGGCATTATTGAAGCGATCCTCAAGTGCCGCGGCCATGGCGTCCTGCTGGGCAGGGCTGCTGACATGGTCGGGGTCAATGCGCACGCGAATCTCGGTGATAGGGTTGGTCTGCGCCGTCATCTTGGAGAAGGCACTGTAATTCATGTAAACACGCCCGCCAAACAGGTGCTTCGATGCGATGCCGACGATCTCGAAGTCACGATTCACGCCGTTGATTTTGACGGTTAGCGTATCGCCTGCTGCAAGGTCCGGGTAAGAGGCGCGGATATCGTCGTTGATCACGACTGAATTGACATCGCCTTCCTGCAGCCAGCGCCCTTCGAGAAGGCGTGCATCCAGCGTGCGGATGCCGGGGGCCACGCCGAACACACCGACATTGTCACCCTCGCTGCCGTCCAGTTCAATGATCGTGCCGCCCGTGCGGGCCACACCCTCCGCGACGGTGACGCCGGGGATGCGCAGCGCCTCACGTTCGGCGGCCAGCCTGCCTACGTCCGCTGAAACCCCCAGCGCGGCGTCATAACTGACATAGCGCACGACTTCCTCGATCTGCTGGTTGAGCGTGGCGCGCGTACTGAACACCGCCATGAACATTGCCCCCGCCATGGTCAGGGTGATGAGCGTAAAGGCCAGCCGCGCCTTCTTGCGGAAGGTATTGCGCAGGGAGAGCATGATCGGTGGGCTGAGCTTGCGGATGCGAACGAGTATCCTGTCAATCAGGCCGCGGTTGCCCTCGGAACTGAGACCGTACTGGTAGATGGCATCATAAACGCTGAGCTGTGTCCCGGCGACGATGGGGTAAAACGCCGCAATGACCGGCATCAGCAGGCCGAGGATCGATTGGGTGATGAACAGCCCCAGTGAGATATTGACCGGACCCGGGTCATAGTTCATGAAGTTTGCGGCGAAGATGTTCAGCCGCCATGCACCGAGCAGGCCGATAGGAATGCCCACCAGCAGCCCGATCATACTGTACGTCATTACATTGGTGATATACATGGAAATGATCTGCTTACGAACGGCTCCCACCGAGCGCATGATACCGATCTGCTTGATCTGCTGGGTGATGATGGCTGTGATGGTGTTGATCACCAGCCCGGCGGAGAGCGCAATCGCCAGCACGGACATGATCTGAAGCACCAGCAGGAAGCCATCAATGGGCTTCTGTGCCCAGAACTCGCCGGGCTGTGATCCAAAGCCGGTCGCGGTGAAGATAGCACCGACCACATACCCCGATGGCTCGATCACCCGTTCACGTGCATCAACCACGACATCATTGACGTAATCAAGAGTGAGTTCTTCGCCTGCCGGTGGGGTGATCAGCAGGTCGAGGCGGTTGTAATAATCGCCCTGTCCCATCCAGCGCACGGTTTCCATGCTGACATAGGTGGTGGCCTCGTTGCTCATCGCAAATGGAAACAGCGTCAGGTCATGCACGATGCCCGTAACTAGCAGCTCATATTGACGGTCATCCGACGTTTCGACCGTGATCGTATCACCCAGCCCCACACCCAGCCCGGTGGCAGTTTGCCGTTCGAGCAGGACTTCACGCGGGCCGGGGATCGAGGTGCCCTGTTCGACGGTAAAGCGTGCAATGTGAATGCTGCTGTAATCGGGAACCGCTATCAGACTGGCAGTGAAGCGCTCGCCCTCAGTATCAAAGATTTCGGCACTGACGGTGCGCCGCATCTGCACGGTCTGCACCTCGCGCATGTCATCGACGGCGGCAGCCAGTTGATCGTCAAAGGGGCTGATGTACACCTCGGCATGGGCTGGGATGGCGTCCTGGTACTGTGAGAACAGGTCGCGCTTGACCATGCGCCCGGTGTTGTTGATCATGCCGTAAGCGGCGACACCCACCGCAATCGAGAGGACAACGAGGATCGACCGTTCCCGGTGATCCCACATATCCTTGAATATCTTGATCCAGCGTGTATTGATTTCCATTACCTGTACTCTTGTTGAAACTGCGAATCGTCTTCACATTGGCTGACGTTTTTACCTCGCCTGTAGCAGCGCTGCGCAGGGGGTGAGGTCTAGTTCCAGTACTCGTTGACCACCAGCCCATCGGCCAACTCCAGTACATGATGCGCCCGCTCGGCGATGTCGTGGTCATGGGTCACCATAAGCAGCGTTGTCCCATGCTGTTCGACTACATCCATGAACACCTTGAAGATGTCATCAGTGGTGCGAGAGTCGAGGTTACCTGTCGGCTCATCAGCGACGATCAGCTTGGGGTTATTGGCGAGTGCCCGCGCGATGGCAACGCGCTGCTGCTGCCCGCCTGAAATACGCGAGGGGGTTTTGTCAGCGTGATCAGCAATGCCAACCTGGTCCAGCAGATACATGGCACGTGCGCGTCGTTCGCTGAGGGGGAAGCTGTTGGGGAAGTCCATCGCCAGCATGATATTCTCGGTCAGAGTCAGGGAGGGCATCAGTTGGAAGAACTGGAATACCACGCCCATAGTCCTGCCGCGCCACATAGCCATCTGATCTTCGTTCAGCGCATGGATGGCCGTCCCGTCGATCAGAATATCGCCCTGATCGGCCTTGAGGATACCGGCCACGATGTTGATCAGGGTTGATTTACCCGCGCCGGATTTCCCTTCGATGACAGTGAACTCGCCCGGTTCGATCTGGAGGTTCACGCCACGCAGCGCCGGGGCTTCGCCGCTGCCGGTGTGATAGCTTTTCTTCAATCCGTGGATAGCGATCAGACCATCATGCTCGATGTTCTGCACGTCATCCTTGAGAGTCGGTCCCGCTAAAGTCGATAACAGATTCGAAAACATACCAGTGCAACCCCTGAATTCAACATAAGACCTTCCGCGTTGAGTACGATGTAACGGGAAGGCAGTGCATCAATCATTGTCCAAAGTTGGTTTATCAACACAATGTTGATAAATT
>CAYMGV010000202.1:0-3525 GCA_964390105.1 uncultured Anaerolineae bacterium
GCCACGCCACCCGGGCGAGGTCAGGGTTCGGCTCCTTTGCCAGCCGCCGCGCCGCGAAGAACTCCTGCAGTAGCTGGTGGAAGTACTTGACTTCGGCCTTCAGGTCATCCACATCAAGAACATTTAAGGAATCCCCGGCCTGCAGAAGTTTGTCAGCGTGCTGCTTCTCATCCAGTATCTCGCGGGCTGCTCGCAGTTTAATGCTGACCTGCCCTTTGTCTGTCCCATCGCGGCTTTCCTGCATGCCATAGGCCAGCTTTTCCAGCCGGGGGATCAACAGACCATCACCCGGCAGATCAAACGTATCACTCCAGTTGCCCTTAGCCAGCTTGGTGTGATCGAAATGCGTCAACAGGCCGTTGGGGGTCAGCAGGGGATTACCGCGTTTCTTCTCACGAACCAGGGTGCGACGCACAAACCCGGTGAACAGCCCAGCACGGCCCAGGTGGTTCATCTGTACCGCACCTTCACGTACCTGGTCGATCAGCAGCCTGAGGAAGTAAGGAGTACGGAACATGTCGATCTGCCGTGCCCCGATTTCCCTCGGATCACGCCGGGGATCCAGTTCCTTCCAGATCGCATCGACCTGTTCCGGGATGTTCGTCTCCAGGAACTCACGGACCTGTTCAGGGGTCATCGGCTGAACGGCGATATGTGGCACAGGGAGATTGTCCTGGCTAAGAGAGGCGCTGTAGTTCAGGCTGCGACAGGAGAACACCAACCGATTCTTCTTATCGACTGCCTCTCGGACGAATTCGCGCCACTCCCCAATGCGCTCCTCGTAATCCCGTGCCTCGATATGCGGCATCTCGTTGATGGCATCCAGCAGGAAAAAGAGGCGACCCGCGGATAACAACTCGCTAAGCGGGGGAAGATCAGGATAGCTTTCGGCCCAGTTCTGCTCCAGCCACTGGCGCGCCGAGGGTTGATAGCGCCCGTCGCTGCCTTTCTCAGCCCGGTAGGTGTTCAGCGAGATCAGGAAGGTGAACCGGGTTTCATCTTCTGCCCGCAGGTCATCAATGGACAGGTCCATCTGGAAACGCCGCAGCAGGGTGCTTTTGCCGCTGCCCGGTTCACCTAGCAGCACGAATGCCGGGTACCGATCTCCATATTCGGTCATGACTTCGCGCATGTCATGCAGCGGATGGGACTGGTTCGGGTCTTCCTTCCAGCCTTCATCTCCTTTGACCAGCAGCGTCAGCCGGACGAAGTTTCGATTGAGCTGATAGTCAGGATGTGACCACTGGACGATGCGTCCTACGCGGTACTCAGTCAGGTTAACCGGGCTGATCCTGCTGAGATCAACGGCCTGCTTTTTATTGAGTACCAGCACCGCCTTATCTGACTGCACCACGTCCACGACGCCCTGCATCGCGTCGGGAAGTGCCCGCCCGGATTCGTCGATCAGGACCGGGGTTTCAGTCTTCAGTGTGTCATAACCAGCGGGGTTGACCAGCCGGATAATCTCCAGAACCTGTTCAAACGTCAGGCCATAATGCCGGGTGATGTGGTTTACGGTGTTGTTTTCGCCGATGGCAAGTGCTTCTACATTGGTCAGATCACCCACCTCAATGGACAGCTTTCCCAACTGCCCCCGGAGTTCCTCAAACCCTTTCTGCAGCGCCAGCAGAATATCTTCGCGGGCCTGCCGTATCTCAACCAGCATCCCGGTCAGGCTGCGTACCACCAGCCGGTTTTTTAGCGGACTCTGATCACGGATTGCTTCTTCCCGGATCGCGTCATCTAACCCTTCAACCAGCGCCTTGAGCAGGTCGTCGAAGTTCACGGACAAGGTCTTGCGGTCAAACTCCTGCCTATCAAAGGCCAGCCGCAGTTCGCCCAGCGGCGGTTCTTCCTTCAGAATGGCAAGATCGAGCAAGCGATTCGCTGTTTCGCTGGTTTCGACAAACTGCCCCATGATATCAGCCAGCAGTTGTGGCTCACCCTCATCCAGATCAGCGGCGGTCTTTTGCAGCATGTGTTCAAAAGCCTGCTGATACACGTCGTTCAGCGCCTGCTGCTCAGCGTCGCCATAGGCGGCCAGTCTGAGGCGCTCGGTCCCTGCTGTAATGACCTTTACGGCCAGTTCTGCGGCGATGTTTGCCAGGATATCATTCAGTGGGTTGTCAGTCATGCGCGGTGACTCCATACGGCTGGGGCGATGCGTCCGGTCATATGCCCTATCGTAGTGGGGTTAACCGCCGGGGTCAAGTGAGGGATGTCATTGAACGAGGGCGATCCGCGTGATGACATCTGCTATAATCCGCGCCCGATGACAACCCGATCCACTCAAGGCAAGATCAATGGCAGTCGATAAACACACCAAGGCGCTGCTGCGCGCGATGGAAATCCCCCAGCAGGACCTGCTCGCCAACCAGAAAGGCACGCTGACTCCGTTCCAGGAGCAGAAGGTCGAGCTGATGACGGACATGATCGTCTCGGATATTCTGAACGGTCCGCCCATCTTTGTACCGGGCGCGATCAAGCTGGTGCTGATCGCTATCGTCGTCGGGCTCGCGTACTGGCTCGGCGGATTCACCCTGCTGCAGGGCTGGCTGGGTCCGTACTATTGGCCGGTTGTTGGTGCTGCCGCGCTGCTGGTGTTCGGCCCGCTGCTGTGGTCGCAGTTTAAGTATTTTGTCGTGCGTTATGTGTCCCCGGGCATCTTCATCAAGAGCCTGGACGAGATCGCACTGCATTCTGTCAGCGGGGATGGGCATCTTGTCGAGGAAGAACTCTTCGATGAGATCAATTACTGGCTGCACGTGGGCGATAAGAAATTCGCCCTCAACATCGCAGGCGGCAGGGCCTTTCGAGATGGCAAGTCCTGCCGTGTGTACTACGTGTATGTTGGTGCCGATGAGATGCTGATGAGCGTGGAGTATCTGCCGAAGGCGTAGGTCGGGGTCAGCGCAGCCGAACCCAGTATAGACCCCGTTTCTCGAAATCCTGTCGTACCTCAAACCGATCCGGGTACGCCTCAATGAACTTGAGCAGGCTCTTGTGTCCGAGTCGCTTCGGTTTGAGGTTATAGAATCCCTCGTACAGGTGCTGGCTCACCCGGCTGACGTTCACCCAGTCCTCATCCCGACCTCGTATATAATCCTCAGCCGCGCTGAGCACATCGTCGATGGTGTACTCGCGCACGGCCTGCGCCCGGATAGCCTGTTTGCGTTTCCGCGCCCGCGACTTGGATCGCTTGTTCTTCGGTCGCGGATTCGGGCTTTGGATCAGCTCGTGGGCTGCTCCGTACTCATGGATCACCTGCTTGCGCAACGCCTCAAGCTGATCTGCGGGCGTGCCAAACGCGGTCGCAGAGTAATCCCACGCCCGGTCTCGGATCAGGTCGCGTTCCAGCTTGTCCGCGCAGTCGTCGCATAGGCCGAATTGGTCAAGCGGGGCGTAGGTGTCGCAGGCAAGGCACATGGCGAGGTCACTCATATGAGTCATTATTCAAAAAGGAGTCTTCTGATAAGTTAACATTCAGAACAAGAGGAAGGGGTAGATCACCCCTTACCCCATAAG
>CAYMGV010000203.1:0-3500 GCA_964390105.1 uncultured Anaerolineae bacterium
GCCCCGCCGGGGCCTACCTTGACCTCGCCCGCGCCGTGACCCGCCGCGCCGAACGGCAGGTCGTGCAGTTGCATGATGAAGGCCTGATCGAAAACGTCGAGCTGATCCGCTACCTCAACCGCCTGTCGTCCCTGCTGTTCGTCCTCAGCCGCTACGCCGATGCACTGAGTGGGGTGAGTTCCGTGCGGCTGGCGAAGGACAAGTCATAACTGATGTTGCACAGTCCTGGTATTCACCGATTCCACCTCACCCCCTGGCCCCCTTGTATCATGGGGAAGATGGTAAAATGAGGCTGTGATGCAGCTTGGTTTCCTCTGAAGCCAAAGCGAGCTTGCCGGAGAGATGAAGCGCATCACAGTCAAGCAAGATGTGTCGAAGCCGAACGGTATCTGAGGCCCTGAGAGCAGATAATTCGGATGGCATCCCGGTCTGAGGGGGCGGGATGCCATCGTTTTCTTTTTCATCCCGCCGGGTAAGCCCATCGCCACCCCATGACGTCCATGCTACAATACGATCCACGAACGTCACTTACTGGTTGAAACCGGGACATACCCTATGACGGCTGGACCCTGGCAGGAAAATGAACGAACGCTCCCACCGACCCTGCGTGAGCGCAGCCCTGTTTTGGCGCGTATCACGCTGGTGATGGTTTCCGTGCTGATCCTCACCAATCTCGTCGCCGCGCTGATGGTGGCCGGGTTCCAGGTGTATCACGATGGCCTGATCTACCCCGGCGTCAAGGTGTGGGGTGTGGACCTCGGCGGCATGACGCCCGAAGAAGCAGGCACGGCGCTGCAAGGGCAGTTCACCTACCCCACCGAGGCCACCATCACCTTCCGTGATGGCGATACCACGTGGCCGGTGACGGCGGGTGCGTTGGGTGTGCGCTTCGATACCGAGCGCACCGTGCAGGCCGCCTACGAGGTGGGACGTCACCCTAATTTGCTGTTCAGCCTGCGGCAGCAGGCGGGCGCGTGGCGCACGGGTGTCGAGATCGCGCCGGTCATCGTCTATGACCAGACCGCCGCCGACGCCTTCGTGCAGCAGATCGCGCGGCAGGTCGATCAGCCGCCGGTCGATGCCTCCATTACCATTGAGAACCTGCAGGCCGCCACCACCGAGGCCCAGATCGGGCGGCAGGTCGATGTGCCTGCCACGCTGGAAGCACTGGGCGCGATGGTGATCGAGCTGGAAAGCGGCGAGGTGCCTGTTTCGATCTACGAGACCGAGCCGCAGGTGGTCGATGTCTCCGACGCCGCCCGCCGGGTCAACCGCATCCTGGCCGCCGACCTCGAACTCTACATCGAGGGGGCCGCGCCCAATGATCCCGGCCCGTGGGTCGCCTCGCGCCAGTCCCTCTCCGAGATGCTGATCCTCCGCAAGGTGACGCTGGAAGACGGCTTCCACCAGACCTACGAGGTCGATATCCGTACCGATCAGTTCGTGAACTTCCTGCAGCCGCTGGTTCCTGATCTGGCGGTAGCACCCATCGAGGCCAGGCTGATCTTCAACGATGACACAGACGAACTTGAACCCCTGACGCCCAGCCAGAACGGTCGCCAGTTGAACATCGAGGCCAGCGTCGAGCGCATCCTTGACATGATCGATTCACCCAACCATCAAATCCCGCTGGTCTTTGATGTGATCCAGCCGGAAATCCGCAGTGACAGCACCGCCGAGGAACTGGGTATCACGGAGATGGTGGCATCCGCCACCACGTACTTCGCGGGGTCCAGCCAGGGGCGTCGTGCCAACGTCGCCGAGGCCGCCAGCCGCTTCAACGGCGTGATCATCGGCCCCGGCGAGGCATTCTCCTTTAACGAGTATCTCGGCGATGTCAGCCTCGACAGCGGTTTCGAGGAAGCCATGATCATCTACAACGGACGTACCATCGAAGGCGTCGGCGGCGGCGTGTGCCAGGTCAGCACGACGGCGTTCCAGGCCGCGTTCTTTGCCGGGTTCCCCATCCTTGAACGCTACCCGCATGGTTACCGCGTCGGCTATTACGAGGTCGGTGAGGGTGTCGGCATGGATGCCACCGTGTACTCACCCTTTGTCGATTTCCGCTTCCAGAACGACACGCCCCATTATCTGTTGATCGAGACGGAAACCAACACCAGCGCCGCCACTGTGACCTTCCGCTTTTACAGTACCTCCGATGGCCGCACCGTGCAGAAGGACGGCCCTTACGTGACCAACAAGGTCGAGCATGGCCCCACCCTCTATGAAATCAATGAGGCGTTTTCACCGGGCCAGATCGAGCAGGTCGATTACGCCGTCGATGGTGCGGATGTGCGCGTCAACCGCACCGTGTATCGCAACGGGCAGATGCTGTACCAGGATACCTTCTTCAGCCAGTACATCCCGTGGCAGGCCATTTACCAGGTCGCACCGGGAGATTACCGGCTGGAGTTGAACCGGGACGAATAAGCCCCCACCCCCTAGCTGCGCTGCCCCCTGCGAATTTGGTTTTGGGTTCGAGGTGATCTGTACTCGAATCCGGGGGCCTGCTGAACGAGTACAACAGCGTTCCGATCACAAAGAAAACTGCCGCATTTACTGACCTCTGACCTCTAACAAATAACATGACTAAAACCATCAAGACACGCCTCGATCAACTCACTCACCCGCTGGTCCTGCTGCTGATCGCAGCGGGGATCACGTTCATCGCTTACGCCCGTGTACTGACCCTCCCGCTGTTCATGGATGACGTGGTCTTTCTATGGATCACGGGGTCCAGCACGGTGAGCGAGATGTTCCTGCACCCGCTCAGTTTGGAGAGCTACTACCGCCCCGTCAGCCTGGTGCCGACGCGCCTGTTACTGGTCGCGGGCGGGGGTGAGGTCAACCCGCTGTGGCTGCACGCGCTGCCGGTCACGGCCCATATCCTCAGCGGCTGGCTGGCGGCCCTGATCACACGGCGGGCCTTCCCCGATAAGCAGGCGTTATCGCTGGTGGTGCTGGCGCTGTACCTGCTGTTCCCCTTCTCCTACGAGATGGTCCACTGGCACGCCGCGATCCAGCAGGGCATGGCGGCGTTTGGCGTGCTGCTGGCGCTGTTCTTCACGGACCGGTGGTGGGAGGAGGACATCCCCGGCGACCTTGCGCTGGCACTGCTGGGCGTGTTCGTGGCGACCTTCTCGCATGAGGTGGCGATCATCAGCGCCCCGCTGATGCTGTGCTGGATCGTCATCATCCGGCTGGGCTTTGATTTTGAAGAACCAACCTCACCCCACCCGCCCCTCTCTGCAAGCAGAAAAGGGCCGTTTGCCCCCCGGACATCATCAAGGCAGATCAATTCCCCCTCTCTGCATGCGGAGAGGGGGTTAGGGGGTGAGGTTAAGCGGCTGGCGCTCCTGCTCGGCCCGGCGGCACTGATCACCGTGATCTACCTGGTGCTGCGCTCACGCGCCCCCCGGCTTGGGCAGACCGCCGCGCTCAACTTCGAGGGCTTCATCGACAAGCTGGCCTACCTGTCACAGGGCCTCAGCTACCCCGTC
>CAYMGV010000204.1:0-3493 GCA_964390105.1 uncultured Anaerolineae bacterium
AGCAGCAGCGGCAGCCGACGACGCACCGGCTGCGCCGCGCGTTTGAGGTCCCTCACCAGTTCCGCCGCAGTCGCGTAACGGTCAGCGGGGTCCTTCGCCATCGCCTGCTCAATCACCTCATCGACCTCGTTCGGCAGGTCCGTTCGATAAGCCCGCAGACCCGGCACGGGGGTAAACAGGTGGCGCTCCATGTACGCCATCGGGGTGTCCGCATCAAACGGCAGATGCCCGGTCAGCATGTGATACAGCATCACGCCCAGCGCGTAGATGTCAACCTGCGGCGTCGGTGTCCCCTGCTGGAACATCTCCGGGGCCATGTGCGATGGCGTCCCCACCACCCGCGACCCCGTCAGCATCGTCTGCGATTCCTCCAGCCGCGCCACGCCGAAGTCGGTCAGGTACGCGTTGCCAGCCTCATCCAGCAGGATGTTATCGACCTTCAGATCACGGTGGATAATGCCCTTGCTGTGCAGGTAATCGAGCGCCTCGGCGGTCTGTTCCATGATGCGCACCGCCTCGTCCAACGTCAGCGGAGACTCCGCCACGTAATCGCCCAGCGAGCCGCGTGCCATGTAGCGCATCGCGATGAAGGGCTGTTCGTCGTATTCCCCGAAGTCGTAGATCGGCAGGATGTGCGGATGGCTGATCGCCGCCGCCAGCTCGATCTCGCGTTGGAACCGCGCGAGGAAGGTATCATCATGCAGCAGCTTGCGTGGCAGCAGCTTGATCGCCACCTCGCGGTTCATGCTCGGCTGGTACGCACGGTACACGGTCGCCATGCCGCCGCGCCCGACTTCCTCCTCAATGCGGTACGGCCCGAAGTTCGTCTCTGCTTCACTCATAAGGCGCTATTCCTCCACCGCTGGCTGCCACACTGGTGCGAGATGATCCACCACGCCCACCGTCGTGATCTCGGTGATGGCGTCCTCGCCTGCCCCGGCCAGCGCGGAGGCCAGTTCAAGCATGAATACGTCAGAACTCCGCCCACGCGAGATGCTGTCCAGCGCAGCGCTAAAGCTGGTACTGCGATCCCGCACAAAGGCGGTCACTTCGCCGTCCGGTGAGAAGCGGGGCAGCTTGTCATCAACGGCGTTATCGGTCAGTTGGATCAGCGCGTCGGTACAGGTGGCGGAGTCATCGAGGCAGGCCAGGTCAAGCGCGTACATCTCGGTATCGAGCGTGGCATCCTCGGCGAAACTCAGCAGCAGCGTCTCGCCATCCGGGGAGATATCAAACGAGCCGCCGCCCACGCACACACCAACCGTACAGTCTGTGCCGAATTCACCGCTGCTGAGCGTGACCAGCGTCACAGCATCGCTGCCGGGAGCCTCAACATATTTGAGTGCCACGTCAATGGCGGAGGCATCCGCCCCCACCGAGCCGATCACGGCATCAATAAACAGGAAGCCATCCTCGCCGGGGATGCCGTGCAACTGGCTTACATCGGTACCTGTGGGCGTGATCTGCGTAATGTCACCGCCCGCCGCAGGCACAACATAGCCACCGAGAAACGTACTGGCCTGCTCCTGCAAAAACGCGATGCTATCACCGCTGGTCAGCCAGTCAGGCGCACTCTCGTTGAGGTTGGTATCCGTGATCTGAACCGCCGCATCAAAGCAGGTCTCGTCACCTGCATCGATGCAGTCAAGGTCCAGCGTCCACAGGTTGGATGTTGCCCCGTCGAACGTATCCGTTACCGCCGCAAACACGATCTGGCTGCCATCCGGCGACCATGCCGGGTCGAAACTCTCGCTATTGGTCAGGATGTGTTCAGTACCGTCGGCATCAAGGATCACCACCCGGCGATCATCGTCGGTACCGCTGGTGTATGCTACCTGCGTGCCATCCGGGGACCACGCGCCGAAGGCCGGGGTGGTATCGCCGCTGCTGGTCACAGACGCAGGCGTATCGATACAGTCATCGCGCCCCGTAACCACACAGTCAAGGTCAACGCTGAAGGCCTGGTTGGAAGCGGTATAGCCCACTACCCCGGTTCCGCCACCCGTAAACGTTACGGGCACGACCTCCGCTTCCGGCTCAACCGGGGCGACGTCTTCGGCTGGTGCTTCCTCCGCCGGTTCCTCGACGAGCACTTCTTCCTCGGCGGCAGGGGCTTCTTCCTCGACGGGGGCCTCCGCGATGGGCGCTACGTCTTCGGGTTGGTTCAGCAGGAAATACGCCACAAACCCACCAGTCACGATCACGGCGGCTACCCCCAGTGCGATGGGCAGCCTGCCACGGCGTGTCCGCCGGGGTGTCGTGGGGACCTGCGGCATATCCAGTACATCAGGCTGATAGTCGGGGTCATCGGGGTCAGGCAGCCAGCCCGGCTCATCGAGCAGATGGGCCAGTGCCCTGGCAAATGCCGACGCGCTGCCATAGCGTCGTTCCGGGCGTTTTGCCATAGCCCGGGCCAGCACAAACTGGATACCGGGCGGCAGGTCATCACGGTAACGGCTGATATCGGGGACCGGCTCATAGCGGTGATCATGCATCAACTGAGCAGGCGTACCGAGGTATGGCGTACGCCCGGCCAGCATCTCGTAGACCATCACGCCCAACTCATAGACATCAACCTCCGGGCCAACATCGTCGCTGCCATCGTACAGTTCGGGGGCCATGTATGTCGGCGTGCCGATGGCCTCCAGCCCCGTCAGTTGGACGGTGGCCTTATCGGCACGGGCAATGCCAAAATCAGCGATAAATGGATAGCCTTCGTCATCGAGCAGGATATTGCTGGGCTTGAGGTCACGGTGGATGATCGCACGCTCATGCATGTAATCAAGCGCATCTGCAATGCGCAGCAGAAACGAGACAACCCTGTCCAGCGGCATCCCGTCCTGCGGGATATGCCCATCCAATGTGCCGCCAGCCATATAGGCCATGGCGATGTACGGTGTCTGCTCATGCTCGCCAAAGTCATAAACGGGCAGGATGGCAGGATGCTCCAACCCGGCCAGCATCTTCACTTCGCGGTTGAAGCGCGTGATGAAGGTCTGATCGTGGGCGAAGTGACGCGGCAGTATCTTCAATGCCACAATGCGTTTGTTGGGCTGCTGCTCGGCCAGGTAAACCGATGCCATCCCCCCTTTGCCCAACAGCTCGCGAATGTGAAACGGGCCAAGGGTTGCACCAATCAGGTCATCCATAGGGTATGGTATCCAATTGTGAGGGAAAATGTTTACTTATTATAAGGTACTGTAAATGGGAGTGATGCGGAAATATGTCATCTGTCAGGTGATTCCGGGCTATGGGTCACGGTCAACAGAACCACGAGATACACCAAAGAGACCCCGGCTGGATATCGCCGGGGTCTCTTTGGTTATGAACGATGCGCGGGGCAACTCAGTCTGTCAGTCTCAGCAGATACGCGATCAGGTCATCCAGTTCAGCATCCGCCAGACCCGCTGCGTCACCTCCACCAGCAGCTGCACCCGACTCATCTGCCGGATGTTGCTCGCGATTTGCGTGCTGTCCATGCGCAGCTTGCCTG
>CAYMGV010000205.1:0-3489 GCA_964390105.1 uncultured Anaerolineae bacterium
ACGGCACCCATAAATCCCTCACGTGTAGAACGGATGTCTATTTCTGACCAGGACAAGGGTTAGCAACTGGGGAGCAATTGGTTCTCGATTGTCGATCCACTCATTGACAGTTCAACACCTTATCGGCTACACTATGAAATATCATTCATTGTTTGAAATTTATTTCATACTTCAGGATTCGCCTACATCAAAGTGAATCCGCAGTTCCGTGTCATCATACTCAGCCCAAGAGACCGTTATGACTTTTTCTCTACCTCCTGCAACCGTCACGCTGGATGGACCTCGCTTCGTGGTGCAGTACGATTACTCGGCACCGGCAGAGGGCGATGCGCGTCAGGTGGCAATCGAAATAGCCCTAGAACAAACCGTCGAGCTGTCATGGGAAATTACCTCACCGGGGGACATCCGAGACAGGGTCGTCGGGCAATTGGAAAGCCTCACCCTGACCGATAATGACCGCTGGTCGGCGCGGATTAGCTATCCAGTCGAAGCGATTGCAGGGTCCATTCCGGGTCTGATCAATACCATGTTCGCCAATACCAGCATGAAACAAGGTATCAAAGTAACAGACCTGGAGATTCCATCTGCGGTAGCGGGATTGTTTCCCGGCCCGCAGCACGGAGTACACGGAGTCCGGCAACTGCTCAATGCGCCGGATCGCCCCCTGATTGGCACGGCGCTGAAACCACTCGGTTATTCAGCTGAAAGACTTGCGGAAATCGCCCGTGCGTTCGCGATGGGTGGGATCGACATCATTAAAGATGATCACAATCTGCACGACCAGCGCTTCGCGACATTCCGTGAGCGTACAGCCCGCTGTGCCGATGCAGTCAATCAGAGCAATGCCCGCACAGGCGGTCAATCTCTATATGCCCCGCATGTCAGCGGCCCGATTGACTCGATGCTTGAGCGAGCCCATCTTGCCACAGAACTCGGTGCGGGAGCTTTGGAGATCATGCCCGGCATCATGGGGTACGACGCTATCCGTCTACTCGTAACCGACGGACCGGGACTCCCGGTGCTCTCCCATCCTGCATTGCTCGGCACGTATACGCTGAGTAAAGAGCAGGGTATCGCACACGCGGTCGTCTTCGGCACGCTTGCCCGCCTGGCAGGTGCCGATATCACGATCTTCACCCATTTCGGTGGGCGCTTTTCAACCACAAAACAGGATTGTGAAGCATTGATAGCTGCCGCAGCACGGCCTGTAGATGGCATGAAACCGATCCTGCCTATGCCCGGCGGCGGCATGACCGTTTCGCGTGTGCCCGAAATCGTGGATTTCTACGGTAACGATGTGATCCTGCTAATCAGTGGTGACCTGTTCCGAACCGAACAGAGCCTCGAAGAAGCAGCCCGCCACTTCTGCAATGCCGTGCGGGATATTAAGTGATCGCCTTCGCTAACTTACGTGGAGTTGGTTAGCGGTGCGTATGCCTGATAGGAAGAGGTTCCTTCTACCTGTTCCTATCAGGCTATAATATGCAGTCTCCAGGGATTACATCCCCTCGGCCCGCGCCGCACTGTGACGCGGCTCAATGCGAACATCGATCAGTGCTTCTGGCTTGATGCCAAGCTGCTGCCCCACTATACGCTCGACTTCGTGCACCAAAGCTAGCGCATCCATTTCATAGCTTCTGAACAGGTAATTCTTACTGGCCCCGTGTCCGTACCGATCACGAACCCCAATGCGATGCAGCGGTACCGCTGCCCCCGCTTCTGCGAGCGCTTCTGCAACCGCACTGCCCAGCCCGTTGATTACACTGTGGTTTTCCATCGTAATCACGCCGTATTTTGCTCGTGCAGCGGCTTCTACAACCAGTGAGCCGTTAAACGGTTTCAGCGTTGAAACATGAATGTGCTCAATGCTGATACCCTGCTCGCTGAGCAACGCCGTTGCACGTAGCGCCTCCTCGGTAGCAACGCCGCAGGTCACCAGCACGATATCGTTGCCTTCCGAGAGCACACGCCCCTGCCCCAACCGCATGGGCTCATCTGCCGAAAACAGGCGCGGAACTTCACCGCGCTGCATCCGGATATACACCGGCCCATCGATCTCCTCTGTGACCTCAAGTACAGTTTCAACCTCTGTAGCATCGGCGGTGACAAGAATAGACAGGTTTGGCACAACCCGCAGCACACCGAGATCATCAATAGCCTGGTGGGTGACACCACCCGGTGTCGTCAGCCCCGGTAGAAACCCGAATAGTCGCACCGGCAGATTGGGGTATGCAATCGACATCTGGAGCTGATCAAGTGGGCGACGATAAAGGAATACCGCGAACGTATGAACCAGCGGCACATAACCCTCGCGCGCCAACCCGCCGGCGAAGCTCAGCATGTTCTGTTCTGCCATTCCCATTGAGAAGAAGCGATCCGGGTACGCCTCGGCAAAAGCATCAACCTCGGTATTTTTAGTCAGGTCGCCTGAAAGCACGACGACCTCTGGTTTTTCCCTCGCCCACCGCACAAGGTTTTCGCGGTGTGGCCGTGTCATGACCTCCGTCATGGAACTACCTCCCGTGGTAGAATTTCGATTAACTCTGGGCAAACTCGGCTTCAAGGAATGCACGAAACTCCGCTGCATCTTCTTCGCCACGCAGCCGGACATAGTGCAGGTTTGGTCGCCGCTCATCAAGCGGAGCAATGCCACGCGCCGGGTCATTGTACGCAAGGATGACCAGCGGTTTTCCGGCCTCCCAGCCCGCCGCTGCATCAACCATCGCGGCAATGTCATGTCCGTCCACCGAGGCAACCGCCGCGCCGAATGCACTCAACCGGCTTGAAAGGGGCTCGATGTCCATCACGTCTTCCATGCGGCCATCGACCTGCTGACCGTTGACGTCAACAATCACCCCGATGCGATCCAACCCGTGAAACGAAATCGCTTGCAGCGCTTCCCACGTCTGCCCTTCCTGGAACTCACCGTCTGACATAAACACCCACGTTCGCCCGGTATGGCCTTTCAGACGACGGCCCAGCGCGATCCCACCGGCCTGGCTCAGCGCCTGTCCGAATGACCCGGTAGTCAGTTCAAAGCCGGGTGAGTGTTCAGCTCCGATCATTTCCGTCGTGCTGCCATCTTCGTTGAATCGACGCAACGCCTCCGGGTCCAGCCGCCCGGCCTCAACCAGCGCCGCGTAGATGACAACGGCATAGTGTGCGGGTGAGATCAGGAACCGATCAGTGTCCGTCCCGGGCTCGCCATGATACTGTCCCCCGCTTCCTGCAATACCGCCATGCCCCGGCGGCCCTCCGAAATCCGGCGGCAATTCCGGCGCTGTTGACGGTCCCAGATTCAAAATGCGGCCATACATGGCCGCCAGCAATTCAGCGGACGAACATGCCTGGCTCAGGTAACCACCGCCTTTCTGAATGGTCAGTTCCAGCACACGGCGGCGGATGCCGTGCGCTATGGCTTCCGCCTCGTTCAGCTAGTAGTCAGCCAAACGAAATTGGACGAATAAAAGCAGGGATGGTATAGTCTGG
>CAYMGV010000206.1:0-3480 GCA_964390105.1 uncultured Anaerolineae bacterium
GCCCCCCTCCCCCACAGTTCGCGCAGCAAGCGGCGCTCTCGGAGGGAGGGGGAACCTCCGTCGGATTTAGGCTTGAGATCGAGGGGGTTCGACCCCACATTCAAGGAGAATACGAGGGGGTGGGGGTGTTGTACTTGAGATCGTACCGGCAGACTCACTCCCTCGCCGCGCCCTCGCGCTGGAAGTTCGGGTCAAAGATGGAAGGGGCTTCCTTGTAGATGCCGGTGGCGGTCACGGCGACCTTGCCGCCGGGCAGCACGATCTCGGCGGCGGTGTGCGTCAGGCCGTCGGGGTCGGTGTGGTCGATCCAGCCGTTGACCGTGACCTCGGTCCCCAGCGGGACGGGGCGTTGATAGGCGACGTTGAGGGCAATCGCAACCACGCGCTTACCGGAGGTCCACACGCAGGCCCCCATGGCCTCATCGGTGAGGGCGGCGGATGCACCGCCGTGGGCAAACCCCGGCGGACCCTGCTGGCCTTCGGCCAGGGCGATACTGCCGGTGATGGTGTGCTGCTCGGTGAGATACCACCGGATGCCGATGCTCTGCGGGTGGGAGCCGCAGGTGAAACAGGCCCCGTGTTCCGGGATGGGAATCATGACGCGCCCCTTGTGTGACGATTGGATCAAGCATTTTGGATAGTAACGCCGGGTGCGGGGCAGGTCAAGGAGAGGCTTACCGCTAACTGCTAATAGCTTATCCTCGCACATCCCGCTACAATGGTGCCGGGTCTATGAAAGAGGGTCATCTGATACCTTCCTGCCAGAAAGGAATCCGATGGCTGAAACAAGTAAGCCGAGCAAACCTGTCGAAACCGGTTTCGGAGAGCGTACGGCCTACGCCGCGTACTTCGCCGGGCAGAACATCGTCTACACGCTGATCCAGGGGTATCTGCTGTTGTACAGCGTCAGCTACCTGGGGCTGGACCCCGCGCTGGTAGCGACGATGTTTCTTGTGGTCCGTATCTGGGATGCCATCAACGATCCCCTGATCGGCGTGCTGATGGACCGCTTCCGCTTCCCCAACAGCCGCTTCAAGGGCTGGCTGAACATCACCGCGTTTCTTGTCCCCATCTCGACATTTACCATGTTCCTGATCCCGGCAGAGGGCAGCATGGGCCTCAAGATCGGCTGGCTGGTGGTTACCTACCTGATCTGGGACGTGCTGTATACCACGTCCGAGGTGCCGATCTTCGCCATCTCTACCGCCATGACTCTCAACGAGCGGGAACGCACCGCGCTGCTGGCACTCACCCAGATCGGCAGTGTGCTGGGTGTCATTGCCGGTGCTGGCATTATCACGGTGCTGCTGGGTGACGGCGTCGATCATATCAACTGGCTGCTGCTGGGCGGCCTGCCTTCACTGCTGGCGCTGGTCGTTATGATCCCGCAGATGTTTGTCATCAGGGAGCGCTATCACCCGGAGGCCGTCGAGGATGTGTCGCTCGTTGAGATGCTGCGCGACGTGCTGCGTAACGACCAGCATCTGATTGTGATGAGCCTGTTCCTCTCGCAGACCTTCCTCAACGCGATGGCGGTGTTTGCGGTGTACGTGGCGGAGGGCTTTTACGGCGATGCCCAGCTCGCATCGATCACGCAGATTTTCTCGCTGTTCGGCATCGTGATACTGGGCGCGCTTTCCCCGGTGATCATCGAACGCATTGGCAAGAAGCGCTACCTTGAGGTCTCGATGATCGCGACCATCATCCTCTCGATCCCGGTGTTCTTCATCCCGGCCAGTATGCCGCTGCTGGCGCTGGCCTTCATCGGCTTCCGGCTCACCACCCTGATCGTCACCAGCATCCTGCGGCCCATGTTCACCGCCGACTGCGTGGAGTACGGCGAACACAAGACCGGCACGCGCAGCGAGGCGACCGCCTTTGCCATCCAGACCTTCTTCAACAAGACCGGCGACGCGCTGGGTGTGGCAATGGGCGGCTACATCATGGCGCTGGTGGGTTTCAACGAGGCGCTGCCGCTGGCTCAGCAGGCCGCCGGTGTGATCGATAAGCTGTGGCTGTGGTTCGTCATCCTGCCGATGCTGATGGCCGCCGTCTTCTGGATCGGCAGCCGCTTCTTTTACAAGCTCGACGAGGCGCAGGTGAAGACCTATATCGCGGCCAATGAGGCACGGCAGGCAGCGGCCAGCGCGGCGGCGGGGGATTAATCCAGAGCCTGTTATGGTGGGGGCTGGCGCGATGAGGGCGTCCCCCGTTCTGCTTGCCAAAGGGGATAGCAACCGGGCAAGCCCGTTTATGACAAAAACGGCGCATCGAGCCGGCTCGATGCGCCGTGTGATTTGTTCTTGCTGCGCAGCTAGACCCGTTCCCCCGCGAATTCCTGCCTGATCTGTGCCACCCACTTCCTGGTGCGGCCCGGTGTCTTGCCGGATTCGTTGTCCTGGTCGAGCGCCAGCCCATAGAACTCGTCCATGCCCTCGATGTGAGCCACGGACCCGGTGAACTGGTAGCCCGCGGTGGGCCAGAACCCGATGATCTGACCGCCATTGTCATACACCACATCCGCGATAACGCCCACGGCATCGATGAAGGAGTCGGAATAACCGAACTGATCACCCAGCCCGAAGAACGCGACGGTCTTACCGCTGAAGCTGATGGTCCTGAACTTATCGAGGAACAGTGCCCAGTCGTCCTGGAGTTCACCGATATTCCACGTCGAGATACCGAAGATCAGCTTGTCGTACCTGGTGATGTCAGCGGGGCTGGACTGCCCGATATTGTGCAGCTCGACGGTTTCGCCGCCGCCTTCCTCGTACATCGCCTTGATCTGATCGGCGACGCCTGCGGTGTTGCCCTCGTTGCTGCCCCAGAATAATCCAATTGCCATGGTTGGGTCTCCGTTTAAGCTGTAAGCTGCTAGCGTTTAGCTGTTAGCTTGAATGATTGCAGTTGTCAGATGCCTGAAACTCGATACCTTTTATCTGCGTCAGTCCTGCTATTGTATCAGGTTCAAACAGGGGGATCGAATAGATGCGATTGGCCCAGGGCAATCGCATCAAAACGCCCCCGCTGCGTTGCATCCCGGCCATCCATCCACCATAATGAACAGTATAACGTCCTGGCAAATATGGAAAACATCATGCGTCGTTCATCCCTGTTGATCATCATCGGGTTCTTTGCCGCCTTTCTGATCCTACCGGGCATCTTGCGGGGGATACTGGTGGCTGCCTTTGGCCTCTCGTTTGAACTGGCCTCTACGCTGGGCACGCTCATCACCGCGCTGCTGGGCATCGCCGCGATCTTCTTTTATGCTTATCGCCTGCGTGATCGCATGAACGAATCGACTTTTGGCACGATGCCGAATCAGCCCCCGGCTTCACGCCAGCAGCGGGCCGGGCAGGCGCGTAACATGCGCGTTGCGGCGGTTGCTGCCGCGCTGGTACTGGGCATGGGCATCATCGTGGCAACACTGACCGTCAACACCACGCCCACCACCGGCGAGGCCACCGTCGAACCAGCCCC
>CAYMGV010000207.1:0-3476 GCA_964390105.1 uncultured Anaerolineae bacterium
TGCTATGCACCTGCTCGCAAGAATAGGGGGTGTTCCCCCAACTTCGAATGCACCCCCAGGACTTGCGGCGACCCCCCGGCGAGCTTTTCCCTAATCCTACACCCTCAGGACTTACGCAGGTGACACCCTCCCAATCCGAATGCACCCCTTACTGGCCCTCGCGCAGCGCCGGGACCACCATGATCGGATAATCCATCTTCCAATCCGCCCAGCCCTGCACATCAATGGTCATGCGTACCAGCCAGATACAGCGGTTATCGCTGGCATGAAAACTGTGCATGGCATTGGCTGGGATGACGAACCGTACCGACTGGGCCAGGAATGCCCCCGGCTGGTAATTGCCGCCCGGCTGCTCGGACTGCTGGATCACCCATTCCTCGGATTTGGTGACGGTATCCGTTCCCGATTGGTAGCGCACCCATTCGCGGAAGACCAGTTCCAGCCGGGTCCGCTCGACCAGCACCGGGGTCTTGATGCCTGCGCTCACTTCGAGGTCAATCGGGTCACCGACGTGCGGGCGATCCGTGCTGGCTTCAAGTGTGACGGGGTCGAGCTTGCGTGCGGCAGCCCGGTTGCGCAGCAAGGGCAGCACGAACGGGATCAGCATCATGAATCCAATCGGCACCATAAACAGGCAGAAGGGCACGTTCAAGTCCGTGGCAAGGATTACCACGCCAATCGCGAGGATGAACAGCGCGCTCGCCATCACTATCCAGGCATTGTTTGTTGTTTTTGACCCTCCTGACCCTAACCCCAGTTCAGGTTGCAGTTCGATCACGGCATCGGCCTCCCGGTTGGTTTTGTGCTGCCCGTCAGTGTAGCACATTCGTCCCCTGTGCAATAGTACGCTGACACACGGTTAACCTGCCGTATAATAAAGGCAGATAACCCTTAATGAGAGCGATGAAAATGATCAAAATAACGACGGGGCTGTATACCTTTACGGGGTTAATTGTGGGGCGTGTCTACGCCATCGCCGACCCTGATGGCCTGACCCTGATCGATACCGGCATGTCGTTTGCTGTACCACGCATCAAACGGCAGATCAACGCTGCCGGCTATGAGACGACGGACATCAAACGCATCCTGATTACCCACGGTCACCCGGATCACATCGGCGGGCTGGCCCGCCTGCACGCCGATACCGGCGCTGAAGTCTACGGCCCTGCGCTGGAACGCGAGGTCATCGTCGGGGTAAATACCGCGCTGGCAGCCTCATTCCATCCGCTGAATGAGGGCGATGTCATCGAGCCGGTGATGGGCGGGCTGCATGTCCTGTACACGCCGGGGCACAGCATCGGGCATCTGTCCTTCT
The DNA here is from genome assembly GCA_964390105.1 of uncultured Anaerolineae bacterium. Taxonomy (GTDB): domain Bacteria; phylum Chloroflexota; class Anaerolineae; order Aggregatilineales; family UBA3940; genus CAYMGV01. Next base: position 1,316 of record CAYMGV010000207.1, read on the forward strand.
GGCAGCCGGAGCGCCGCGTGCTGCTGTGCGGTGATGTGGCGATGAACATGCTCAACCGCCTGACGCTGCCGTTTGCGTTCGTCTCACCGGATATGGATGCGGACCGCCGCTCACTGAGCCGCATCGCCGCCCTCAACCCGGTGGTGATCTGCTTCGGGCATGGCCCGGTGCGGCAGGGCGATGCCGTGGCCGCATTCGGGGCATTTGCGGCGAAGGTGGGGCTGTAAGGCCCCCTGATTCGCTGGCCCTAATCAACATTTAACCAGGGCAATTGCATTTAGGTCAAATTGTCTGATCTATTGCAGCCAGCACCCCCTGTTGAACCCATAGGGTTCAATCCGTCCCCCTTGTAAGGGGGACGGATGCCGGCAGCGCAGCTGCGCTGCCGGCACAGGGGGTGCTAAATGCGATTGCCCTGCAACATTTAACAAAATTGCACTTGACAGGCCGTGCGCAAGGGTGTAGACTGGTGCCTAGATAAATAGCTAACAAACTGTCCCTCGGATTTGATTTTGAAGAAAGGAGCGCTCCGACCATGATGATTACCCTGTTTGGCATCAGCCTCGTTGATGTGTCCGGGATTCCCGCCATCGATTCTCGGAGTGCGCCTGTTGACTGTTAAGGACGGTTCATCGTAACCACCGACGGCCACGGGCACCCCGTGGCCGTTTTTTTTGCTACCAGGCCCCCAGCCTGCCCGCAGCAGCGCCACCCCCTTGCACTCCATACGAGCCGTGCAAGGGGGCTTTTGTTGTGATGAAGATATGACCGACCCGCAGACAAAGGATGATGAATGACAACGACCAACACCATCAGAACCCGCCCGGCAGCGCTCAATGATGCGCAGGCCGTGGCCGAGTTGTTTAACCAGCAATGGCAGACCCTGCCCGGTTACACGTCGCAAAAGCCGATGACCGTCAGCGCCATCCATGAGATGTGGGGCAAGCCCGGTTTTGACCTCAACGCCGATACCCGCCTTGCTTTTGACACCAGCGGGACGCTGCGGGGAGCCGCCGTTCACGCGAATGTGCGCCCGCCGTACGTGCGCCATACTGCGCTGGTGGCTATACGTGACCATGACGCCGCCGGGGCGGCGCTGGCGCTGCGCCTGTATCGCTGGGTAATTGAGCGGTCCGGTAAGCTGCTGGGCCGTGCCCCGCAGGGCACGCGCATCGTGCTGACCGCCGATGCCAGCCCGCAGGATACCTTCACCACTTCGGTGCTGAAGCAGGCCGGGCTGACACTGGCGCGGCAGTTCTACCGGATGGTCGCGGACCTTGACGCCGAACCCGTCGTGCCGCCGGTGCCGGGGGGCTTCACGCTGCGGCCCATGCAGCCCGGTGAGGAGCGGCTGGTGCTGAACGCCGAACGCGAGTCCTTTACCGGGCACTACAGCTATGAGCTGCCGGAGTTCGAGACGCACTTCGCCCAGTGGCAGGAGCGCTATCTCAAACATGCCACCGACCTGTTCTACATACTGTGGTATGGGGATCAGATCGCGGGGATCGCGCTGATCACGGACACCTACGAGGATGACCCGACCTGTGGCTATATCCACAAGCTGGGCGTGATGCCGGGGTTCCGTGGGCGCGGCATCGGTAAACTGCTGCTGATGCAGGGGTTTCACGCCCTGTGGGGGCGGGGCAGACGCCAGGTGCGCCTGCATGTCGATGCCTGCAATCGGAGTGGCGCGGTGGGCCTGTATGAACGCGCCGGGATGTGGGTCGATGTGACCTATGACCACTACGACATCGAGTTGAGACCGGGTGAAGACACCTCGTTCCGGCTTGAGCCAGGTGATTTTGAGCAGAAGTAACACATGGGAGAGAAGACAATGACCAACATAACCAGGCACCAGTACCAGCCCCGTACCGCCACCACCGCCGACGCGGACGCCGTGGCACAGGTGATCAATGCCAGCCAGAAGGCCGATATCGGTGAGGAATGGCTGACCGCCGACGAACTGCTGATCGATTGGTCCGCGCCGGAGTTTGACCTTGATCAGTGCACCATCCTCGCCCATGACGAGAGCGGCGAGGCCGTGGGGTGGGGTGCCGTCTATGACCGGATGCCGCACGTCATGAAGTGGCTGGATGTGGCGGTGGTCCCGGCGCATCGAGACGGGCCGCTGCCCGGCCTGCTGGCTGATGCGCTGCTGGAG
>CAYMGV010000208.1:0-3439 GCA_964390105.1 uncultured Anaerolineae bacterium
ACGCCAGCCACGCCGAAAGCGCCCGCTGCCCACCGCAGGAGCCGCCGCAGCAGGGCAGGGTTATCAGCACGCAGGCGCAGCAGTGTTTCAGCTCCCAGCCCGGAGGCCAGAGTCAGGCCAGCGATCAGCCAAAGCAGCCAGCGACCCGGCCATCGGAAAAAGCTAAGATAGGTCAGTACCGGTTTGTATAGCGGGGTTTGGTTTCCCAATGCCAGTACTAAGGAAAGCAGGGAGAAGGCAACAGCCCAGCGCGCCGGTCGGCGCAGGCCCGGGTAAGGTGAGGACAGGGCCAGCAAAGCCAGCAGCAGCGGCCCCAGGCCAATGTACATCGATACCTCATGCATCTCCGCCCCGGCGATCCGACTATAGCTATCGATGGAGTAAAACAGTAGCGGCGCAACCAGAGTCGCCAGGTGTTCGGGCGTGGCGCGGTTAGCATCCGCCTGTGTTTCACGCACCCCCTCTGCGCGCTCGCTCAAGCGGTAGAGTTCGAGGGAGGGGAGCAGTTGCAGAGCCATCAGCAGTCCTGCCAGCAGTACGGGCAGTGCCAGCAATCCGAGCGTCTGCAGTGCCTGCATGCCCTGGCGCTGCACCAGCATATGGCTCAGCCGCAAGCCCCACCAGACTGATGGAATGGCCGCCAGCAGAATCACCACCTGCGGATGCCCTGAGAGCCCCAGCAACACCAACGCCAGCGTGCTGAGCAGAACCCAGGCTGGGCGGGCATCTGGCCGGGCTTTGTGCAGCATCTCGGTACTGGCGAGCAGCCAGCCGAGCCAGGGCAGGCCGTGTATCCAAGGGATGTGCCCGGCGATCATACGAGGGACGATGGCCCCACCCAGGCCATAACTGAGGCCCATCAGCACCGATGACAGGCGGCTGAGGCCCTGGCTGCGCCCGAAGGCCGCCATGCCCAGGATCGCCAGCCAGATATGGAAGATCGCACTCCAGTTAAAGAAGGCAATTGTCGGAATCTGCAACAGACGGGCCAGCACTGCGGGCGGATAGAGGACAATCTGCTGCGGATTCGCCATGCCGGGCAGTCCCCCGCTCAGGTAGGGATTCCACAGAGGCCATTCGCCTGCGGTCAGGGCCCCGCGATTGGCTACTTCCAACCCATGATAGTAATCGAAATCGTTGATGAACGGCACCGCCCCCGGCTGCACAAGTACCCGCCCAAACAGGGCCAGCACCAACAGAAAGCTAAGGACTATGAAGGCGATTTCCGGCAGATAAAGGCTCAGCAGGGATTGCTGAGCCTTCTCTTCACCGGCTTGAATTGTGGTAGTCGATACTTGTTGCATTAGGGAATCCTGAAAGCCTCTCTACGGCAGCTTCCACGTTATCGTGTGTGGGAAGATGGTGAAAAGTGTGCGGCATTGCACCCTTATCTCATGCCCCATTTTTTGCGACAGAGCCCAGATTCCAGCGCTCCACTTCCGGCGAGAAACTGGCATTGGTCAGGTCAAGGTGAATGGGCGTGATTGAGATATAGCCCTTATCCACAGCCCATACGTCGGTGCCTTCTTCCTCCACCTCACCGGTAGGGCGGTCACCGCCGATCCAGTAGTAGGGGCGGCCTTGCGGGTCCTCCCGGACAATCAGGCGGTCATGATAGAGGCGCTTGCCCTGCCGTGTAACCTGCACGCCTTTGACTTCCTCACTGCTGGGGATGTTAACGTTCAGCAGCGTGTACTGCGGCAGGCCGTGATCAAGCACCACGGGAACCAAATCTGCGGTGAAATCGGCTCCGAAATCAAAATCCTGATCCGCGTAAGAATCATAGGATACCGCGATGGCGGGAACGCCAAAGATCACGGACTCCATGGCGGCAGTTACCGTGCCGCTGTAGGTTACATCCTGGCCCATGTTGCCACCCTGGTTAACCCCGCTGACCACGATGCCGCGCTCTCCTGCGCATCGCCCCATACGGCGGCGGCTGCCGCCCGGTCAAAGCTGCCATCCGGCGCGAAGGCCCCCAGCGCCCGGAAGCGCCGCTGCCCTTCTTCGGTCAGCGCGTCATAGCTGACCGTCAGCGAGCGCAGCAGGTTGTCCTCGCGGTTCACCGAGTCCACGTCTTTTTTCAGCACCTCGAACAGCTCACCGGGGTTACGCAGGCGGGCCAGCGTCTCGGTGGCGTCATCGCCGCGCCCCAGCCGGTAGGCCACCAGTTCCAGCGCGCCGGTGTGGCCATCCAGCAGGGCGTGAATATCCTTCAGCACGGCCTCATCCGGCGATTCCCCGGCGGGAAGCCGCGTCCGCAGCAGCGTCAGCCCTTCGGTTTCGGTCAGTTTGTCCACTTCCACGCGGTTCCCTTCCGGCAGGCCCAGGTCACGGCCCAGCTTCTCCAGCCGGGTGGTGATCAGCCAGCGCAGGTGTGGCCCCTCCACAAAGCAGCCCTCCACCACCGCCTGTGACCAGACATCATCCAGCACGATCAGCGCGTCTCTGTCCTTCAGCGCGGCCCGGTAGGCGGCCTCGCCCGCCGCGCCCTGAAGCGCATCGGCAGGGATGCCAAACGCGCCGCCTATGGCCGTCCGCAGCCCCTCGACGGTCGCATTCGGCCCGGCTTCGGCCCACACGATGCCATCGGGGAAGCCGCGCCGCGTGTCGCAGTCGCGGATGAAGATGGCCGCCAGCATCGACTTGCCCAGGCCGCCCGCCGCATACAGCGATCCGATCGCGCCTTTACCGGCCACCGTCACCGGCAGTGCCGAGTCGGGCCGCAGGGCCTCGCGCACCTGCCGGATCAGGTCCGGGCGCGGCAGGTAGTGGTCGGGTGGAACCAGCGGCGTGAGCAGCAGGTCGCCGATCTGCCCGTCGTCATCGCGCAGGACGCGCCGCAGGTGGTCCGTGGCTTCGGCTTCCTTGCGGGCGGGGCGCATGTCGATGTAAGTCAGTTTGCGGTCGATCACGAAGGCCGGGAAGGCCGCCCCCGGCGCATCGCCCAGCCGCCAGACCGGGGTGACCGGCTTGCACTCCTTGAGCGCGAATTCGTATTCAAAGCGGCACCACTCCGATTCCAGGTACTCCGGCCCGCCGATCAGGATCACGCGGTGGGCCTGCGTGAGGGCGGCCCGCAGGTCGTCGGGGAAGGGGTCGCCGCGGCCCGGCATCTTCTCCAGGTCCAGCCACACGTCGAACTCGTCCTTGAGTGCCTCGTACAGGCTGCGGGCGAAGTCGGTGTCATCTTGATGGGCATGGCTGATGAAGACGCGCTTCTTCTGCGGTTCCGGCGGCGGCCCGCCGTGATGGTGGATGTGCTGGTCCCCGGCGATGAAATTGCCGCCGATGGTCGTATCGCCTGAGAAGGTGGTGTCGCTCATGCTGGGGCTGCTCCCGCGTGGTAAGAGGAAGTACAGTCTCCATTGTAGGTGAGTCGGTACGGTGGGTCAAGCATTCGGCGGGCGGGGGGTGCATTCGTGGTTGGGGGCGCTCA
>CAYMGV010000209.1:0-3421 GCA_964390105.1 uncultured Anaerolineae bacterium
GACATCTGGACGGTACGGGCGGGCAGTGCCGCTGGTCTGGGGGCCGTGGCGGACCCGACCTCCTTACCCGCCCTGCTGGAGGCCCTCAACGACCCCGACTGGTCGGTTCGGGCACAGGCGGTACGCGCGCTGGCCCGGCTCAAGGACCCGGAAAGCGGCCCTCATTTGGTCCGCATGCTGGCCGATGACGCCGCCCCGGTTCGGATGTATGCCGCGCTATCACTGGCCCGGCTCGGCAGTTCACGCGCCACCAAAGGGCTGCTCGGTGCATTGACTGACCCCGATTACACCGTTCGAGTCGGTGCCTGCTTCGCGCTGGGTCGCGTTGGCGATGAGAACGCGCTGCCCGCCCTGCTGGAAAGCCTCGCTGATGCCCAGTGGCCGGTCCGGACACGGGCCGCTGCCGCGCTTGCCGATCTGACACACACCCTGCCGGAAGATCGTCTATCGGATGTGCTGCCCGCGCTGCTGACTGCAAGCGAAGATCAGTCATGGCCGGTGCGCGTCAGTGCCGCCGCAGCAATGGGGCACCTTGGACTTGTGTCGGCGGTCGAGCCGTTGTCAAACCTGCTGCTGCATGATCCCGAATGGCCGGTTCGTCTGCACACGGCATTGTCGCTCGGCTGGCTGGCCGAGGATCCCGCACTGCCCGCATTGGTCGAGGGGCTGGTCGACCCGGCATGGCCGGTGGCGGCGGTAGCGGCGTTGGCGCTGGGCCAAGTCGATAGCAAGGATGCGATCCCCGGTCTCACCCGCGCCCAGGTCAGTGATGATAGCGGGCTGCGCTGGGCGGCGGCTCAAACGCTGCTGAGACTTCAGGGCGAAGACGCCCCCGATTTCCGCGCAGCCCTCACCGACCGCGATCCCTACGTCAGTTGGGCCGCGATCTGGGGCTTGGCGGTCACACGAGATTTCAATCAACAGGACCTGTTGTCAGCGCTGCGTGACCCCGCCGCAGCAGTGCGGGAAGCGGGCCTGATGGCGGTCGCGGCACTGGGCCGTGCGGCGGACATCGATGCACTGGAGCCAGCCTTATGAACCTGCTCTCGAACCCGCTGTTGATGTTCGGTGCGATTGCGCTGGGCATCGTTCTCAGTCTCGGTTTGACGTGGCTCCTTGCAAGATGACCCGGCGGCGTTTCTCCAGCGCGGCGAGCATGGCCGCCACCACATGCTTCTGCGTCTCGAACAGCCCGGTGACCGGGCGTCCCGGCAGGGGGCGGTTACGGAAGACACGGTCAAAGACGGGCGCATAACGGCTGTGGTCGAAGTTGTATAGCGGGCGGCTGTGCTCTTCCAGGTAGGCCAGGAAAGCCTTTTTGTGCTGCTTGATGAAGGCCACCAACCGGTCCTTCTCATGGCTTTCGATGCGGGTCACCTTGCCATCGCGTGCCAGCAGGGTGATGGTCACCTGGGCCTTGTGCTCGATGGTCTCGCGGATGCCACGCATCTCTTCCGGTGTGGTGTCGATTTCGGTCATCCGGACCACACCCCGCACCGCTGATGGGCCAGACTCCATGTCCAGCAGCAGGCCGTTGAACATGCCTGCTGCCAGGATCATGCCGAGCTGCCCGCTGCGCGGCGGGACAATCGGCGTTAGCGGCGATTCTTCCGGCGGGGTCTCGACCACCGCCTGAAACGTGTTGGTACGCTGCACGCCCTGGGTTTCCAGGAAGGGCAGCATCAGGTCCGCGGTGAGGTCATCGGGGTGGAAGTAGAAACGTCGGACTTGCTGTGCAGGTGGAATGCGGTAGACGGGTTCATCAACCTCCTGTATCAGCGGCAGGGTATCAGGCTGCTGGCAGGATTGGACCAGTGCTAACGCTTCGGTGGTCACGTCCTCCCCGCGTTCGGCAGGGCGGGCTTTGACCACGACGATGATCTGCGGGTAGCGGTCGAGGTGCAGGCCGGGCAGCCGGTACACATCGACCAGGCTGCTGTGCTTGAGCAGGAAGGCTGCTGCACGCTCGGTCATGTGCTGGGCATACACTACCCATACTACGAACCCACCATCCTGCACCCACTTGAAGGAGTGAGCCAGATGCTCGAATTCGCGCCGCTTCTCGTCTGCCCGACCACTGTTCTCAGCATAGGGCGGATTGACATAAACCACGCTGAAGGCACGGTTGGGCGTGCGCAGTGTCATCAGGTCGCCGCACACCGCTCTCTCCATGCCGAACTTCTCCCGGCAGGCGGCGGCGCGGTCGTGGTCGATCTCGTTGGCGAAGGGAGTCATGTTCCATGCTCCAGCGAGATGCTGAAGAGCATCACCTTCACCGGCTACAGGGTCTAGAATCCGACCGCCCCCGGGAGCCGTGAACAAGCTGCCGAGGGCGGGTAAGTGCTGGGAGGGTAGTGGATAGTAACCACCCTTGATCTGCGATTGTAGGTGCGCCACGGGATTTTCACCTCCTTAGTAGTTGTGTTATGCGATAAGGCGCTCCACATATTCTTCTGTAAGAGAGCGGCGCGTGTACCATGCCTGCCGCCGCTTGCCCCAGCGGAATCCGGCAGACTTGAGACGCTGGAGCACACCCTCATCCGGCTTGCTTTCGAAGGAGAGCCAGGTCAAGTCTCCCTGATGGGTGACTGTGAATGGCACTGGTTCAGCAGATTCGGCGCTGATATCCACTTCCGGCTCCGGGGGAGCCGCGAGCAGATGCTTCGCTGCTTCCGATGGTTCTTCTCCGGGCCAGGTCAGTTCCTCACGCTCAACTGCCTGGGCGATAAGGTTGGTCCAGCGAGCGCGGTCAAGCGTCACCTGGTAGACGGGGTGTCCACCGAAGTTGACAAGCTGCTTTACCAGCTGTTCCCGGCGTCCTAGGGCGACCAGCCCCGCGTGCCACTCCGGGAACACGGCGATGTCCACACACTGGCTGACGTGGTGGCCGATCTTCTGCGCCAGGTTGTCGCCCTCAAAGACGAAGGTCAGGCTGGTCTCGAAGTCGTAAACCGGTTCGAAGAAACGCTTGTCGAGCAGGATGCAGTGGTCGATGGCGAGGCTCTCGATGCGGGTGACGAAGCGCTTGAAGGGCGCTTCCTTGCCTTCGAGGCCGGGATAGCCGCCGTGAAGCAGGCGGTGTGGGCGACCGAGCAGGTCGGTGAAATCGAGGGCGCGGCGCTCGATGAGCATGGCCCACACGGCATCCGAAGCGGTGGGCGGCCCGGCGTAGTTCAAGTAAGCGAGGTCGTGCAGGTCGCGGTCAACCTTGCGGGCTGAGTAGCCGAAGACCCGTACTGTACCAACTGAGTCGATTTTGCCAATGTAATTGAGTTCGATGGGGAACACGGTTTCTCCTTTTGTAAGATTTGTCGTATAATGAAATGGTGCAGGGGGCGAAGCCTGCGTCGGTGAGGTGTATGAGCAACCCTGAAGCGATGCGAAGCATCGCCGGTCACAGGGTTGGCGGGCGATAGCCCGC
>CAYMGV010000210.1:0-3414 GCA_964390105.1 uncultured Anaerolineae bacterium
GAGCCAACCGGCGCAGATACTGCTCCGAGTAGCCGGATTGGTCGGCGGCTTCCTCCACAGTCAGATAAGCGCTAAGGCCCAGTTCTGTCGGAGTCGATTCGGTCCCGGTCATCATATGCTCCTCCTTTCAGCACGATAATGGGGAACGCAAACAAAGCGGGACCGGTATTGGCCACGCCAGAGACAATCTCTATTCTGTTGGATAATTGAGGTGGTTTGGGCGTGCAGGCTCATTGCTGCACCCCCAGTTGGAGGCGGATTAGTTCACGGATAACAAGGCTGTATACCGGCTGAGGTGGTGCCCAGATAAAGGTACCGTATTGTACCCAATGCTTGCGCCAAGCCCGTCGCTCCCGTCCTGGGCACGGACGACTGAGAAGTCGTCCGTGCCTTTTCTGTTGAATCACTAACAGCAGACAGTACATCATTCGGCGCGGATTCAGGCACATCGAGGATGATGCCAAAATCAGGGTGCAGTGCGAGCGCAATCACCCGGTCGTCATATACAAATACTCTGTCGACTATCTTCGCCATTAACTGCTGCCGCGCTTCCTCAGGATTTTCAAGCTCAGCACACTGCTCCCAGTACGTTTTGAAGTGAGTAATGAGATCAGCCGCTTCTTCAAGCCTATCATAATCTAAAGGCCGCATCGATGCAATCTCACGCTCAAGCTGGCTGACACGCTTGAGATATTCCTCTGGCAACAGCTTACCGTACTCCCAACTGAACTGTACTCGCTGCTGCTGTTCCTCTAATTCTGCCAGATGCAGCAGCGATTCATCATTGGTTGGTCGGCTTCTCACCAATTCGTCGATCCGGTCCTGGACATCCCCCGGCAGGCTGAGCCGTGACAGCATTTCCACGACTTTCTCCAGTACTACGTTCTCATAGATAATGCTCTGCTCGCAATCCCCGTAGCCCCGGTCACGGGCAATGCAGCGATAGATAGCAGCATCTTTAGCCGCCTGCCACTGGATGCGCATCTTTCCGTAGTTGGGATCGGCCAGATTGCCATCGCCGCGAGTGATGCAATGTGCACAGAAAACCCGGTCAGGCAGGATGTAGGTGCGCATTTCTTCTGGATGGGTAAACGTGCGGCGTAATCCTTCACGCACGACCTGACAGGCATCATACAGCGCATCGCTGATGATGGCGTCGTGTCGCCCTTCAAACCACTCCATCCGCCCGCGCCGGGATTTCTTCTTCTGGCCCAGTGAGGCGCTGTTGTAGATCGTCTCAGCATAGGACACGCGGCCCGTATAGGTGCGATTCTGGAGCATGTCGCGCACCATCTCCTTGCCAATGGGCCGCTTCCGGCCCTCACAATAGCGCTTAACGGCAGGCTGCGCATTTAGCCAGTCGGCGATGGTCCGGTCGCTGTGATTACCCACAGCATACAACTCAAAAGCCTGTGCCACAATGGGTGCAAGCCCTGGATCGACATGCAGCCCGGCAGGGATCTCTTCAGCTGCCCTTGCTTTCGTCACCAGCGTATAGCCAATGGGCGGCACGCTGCCGTTGTACTCCCCACGCATGGCCCGGGCACGCTTGGCGCGCTTGGTGTCGCTGCTCAGGTTCTGCGAGTAGAACGAGGAGAACACGGCAATCATCTGCTCTACGAGGGTGGTGTAGGGCGAGTCATCGTCATCCGAACTGACCCCTTCCACACAGTAGAGCTTCAGTTCATACTGGTGGCGCAGCAGCGCTTTAATCATCACGGTGTGGTTGTGGTCACGGGCCAGACGGTCGAACTTCCAGAACATGACAGCGTCGAACTTGCCCTTCTCGCTTGCGGTGCGCATTTCCTGGAAGCCATCGCGGTCGAGGCTCCAACCGGAGCGGGCACTGTCAGTAAAGATACTCGCCACCCGCCACCCGCGTCGGGCGATTTCCTCCCGGCAGCGATCAACCTGGTCTTCAAGACTCAGCTCGTTCTGCATCTCAGAGGAAAAACGGGCGTAGATGGCACAGCGCAGCGGTGCAGCCTGCTCGACCTGTCCCTGCGCTCCATTACCCGGCTTCGTGGCTGTCGTCATGTTCACCCTCCTCCAGTTCTTGCTCACCCTGCGTGTCCGGCTCACATGCCGGTGGAACATCCAGCAGAAGGTCATCCAACAGGATGAACGCAGGCTTGAGTGCATGCGGCTGCCATCGGCCTGATTTGAGCGTCGTATCCCGTTTGACTTTCACCACGCCCTTTGAAAAGGCATACTCAGCCATGGCTAGTATAGCCTTTCTGCGGCAGGATGAGAATCCGCTGCCTGTTGCCACTGGGAATGAGCGCATTGTACAATGGCAGCATACCTGGCCTGAACCGCCGGGTTGCGAGGGCCGCGTGCGGTTGTGGAAGACTCCACGCGGCTCTTTCCTGTTTGAGTCATAAGAAACCTCCTCATATCCTTTCAGAATGTTGTGTCTGGTAAAAGAACCTCTTTATCTGCTGGTACGTCCTGTTCACTGTGCCCTTGCCGCCGGAAAAGCGGCTGTTCAAGCAGCAGCGGCTCAGCGTGCCGGGCGCGAGCAACCGCCTGCTCCCAATCCTCCCGCTGGAACATGTAGGTCAACGAGGCCAGCAGCACCACCTGGGTGGCATAGGTGGTCGTAGCGTAGCGATAGATGACGGTGCAGTTGCCCACCGGTGGGGTGATGACCTCCTCAATCGACATCAGATCGCGCTGTCGATACTGGGGTTCAAAAGGCGTGCCATCCGGACGCCGGGACCGGCTGCGGATGCGCTCGGTTGCCTTGCCCAGTGAGCCGCTGACAAAGCGTGCTGTTGCGGCATCACAGGAGCCGAAGAAGAACTGGGTTGCCATGCCCGCGATCAGGGCCTCTGCACCGGATCGTCCATAGATCAGTTCAAACTGAGAGATGGTCTGGGCAGCGATGACAATCGACAGCTGGCGCTTACGCATCAGGTTGACAGCCTCTACCACGCTGTCAAGGCGGCCCATCATCGGAAACTCGTCGATGATGATCTTGACCGGCCTGGGCAAGGCTCCACCGGGTGAAGCAGCCCCGATGGTGTCCAGGTCCAGCATGAAGCGCTGCAAGACCGCACCGAGATAGGGGCCATAGACCTTCATATAGCGGGCCGGGCATTTGAGGATCAGCACCGCAGGCCCCTCAACCAGCAGATCGGCGGTGAAATCGGTAGCCGCTGTTGCTGCCTGCACGGTCGGCTCAGCCCAGGCGCTCAGGGTCGAGGCCTGAACGGTTGCTAACACACCGGGCGCACTGCGGTCGCCTGCCTTCACACTGGCAGCAAAAGCACGGGTCACGTTAGCTGCCCCATCGTCTTCACGAGTGAGGGTCTGGGCCAGCGTCCCCAGGTCATCAAAGGCACGCAGAATGTCGCCCAGGCTGCCCCAGTACGGGATCATCTCAAGCATGGCTAGAAGTCCTCATCATCA
>CAYMGV010000211.1:0-369 GCA_964390105.1 uncultured Anaerolineae bacterium
CGGGCCTGCGCCCCGGCAGCCCGCAGCCGTGTTCCGATGCGGGCGATCAGTTCGGCAGGCGCGAGGCCCGCCCGTGCGGCGATACCGTCCGCGTTCCACTGGCTGAGGTCCTCACGCCGGGTGATGCCGGGCACGGTCAGGTCCGTCCCATCGAGTGCAGCGGTTGTCGCCTCGCTAAACAACGCCGTGACGGCGGCCATGTGGCTGAGCGCCTGGTGCAGGGTCCAATCCCTGTCACGCGGGCCGGTGCGCCGGTTCCATCCCTCGGCGGGCAGGTTGCCCAGTCGATCCTCAAGCAGGCCCGCGATCACCTCAAAATCATGGGGGGCGTTCATGGCGGCAGGGCCTGGATACCAAGTCATTGAGCGT
>CAYMGV010000211.1:379-3344 GCA_964390105.1 uncultured Anaerolineae bacterium
AAGTCATTTGAAGATGCAGCCTGCCCGTACTGCCTCACCCCTATTCGCCATTCGCGGCCTCCACCAGTGCCTCCGCAAATTGCCCGGCAGCCTGGAAACGGCTTTCCGGCAGCTTTGCCATGGCACGCTGAATCGCCCGGCTCACATCGTTGGGCAGGTCGGGGCGCAGGTCACGCGCATCAGGGGCGGGCTGCTGCATATGTGCGATTAGGATCGCGCCCGCGTTCTGGGCGGGGAAGGGCAGCCTGCCCGTCAGCATCTGGTAGGTCATCACACCGAAGGCGTAGATATCGGAGCGCGGGTCAGGCCGTGAGTCGCCGCGAATCTGCTCCGGGGACATATAATCAAATGTGCCGACCAACCCGGTCGCGGTCAGGCTGCTTTCCCCGGCCACCATCCGCGCGATGCCGAAATCCATCAGCACGGCACGCGGACTCTCGCCGGTGAGGTCCACCATCACGTTGGACGGCTTGATGTCGCGGTGAACAAGGCCGCGCTGATGCGCGTAATCCAACGCATCGGCCAACTGCACGATCAGCATGAGGGCCTGTGCCAGCGGGATCGGGCCGCCTTCATCCAGCATCGCGGAGATGGTCGGCCCGTTGATGTACTCCATCACCATGAACTTGGTATCGTCGCTCTCGCCGTAATCCACCACGTTGACGATATGGGGGTGATCGAGTGTTTGCACGATCTCGGCTTCCTGCACAAAACGTTCATGTGAGCCGGGTTTATCGGCGATGGCCGGTGAAAGTACCTTGAGCGCCAGCGGGCCGTGGTGCGCGGGATGATGCGCAAGATACACCACCGCCATGCCCCCGCGCCCGATGGGATACATATCGGTGTAATCGGCAAAGCGCGTCCCTGCGATATCAGCGGCACGCAGCATTTGATCCTTACCCGCGTACCTGACGTTGATGCTGTAAAATCTGCGGTCGATGAAGCTCTGAAGCTGCTTCTGGGCAGGCTGGAACATCACTGCCGCGACCAATGCCGCGATGATCACCGCAAGCGCGCCCTGTGTGCCGCCCGTCAGCGAACTGGAAAGACGCTGGATCGCCAGCAGCGAGACCCCAAACACCGCCACCAACGCCCCCGTCAGTGTGCCATAGACCAGTGAGCGGTTGATCAGGAAGTCAATATCCCACAGGCGGAAGCGCAGCACCGAGATCGTGAACACGATGGGCAGCGGCAGCAGCGTCAGGATATACAGCGTGTATTCCACCGGTCGCCAGCCGAGCCACTCCAGCGTACCGACCTCAGCCACCGCCGGGAAGGCCACCTGGATCAGCAGCAGGATGCTGTACGAAATCACCGTGATCACGGCCCCGTAGATGACCCACTTGGTCTGCTGGCGTTCCTCCGGGCTGGAGACCCGCATAAATCGATACCCCTGTGAGGCTGCCGCTGCGATCAGCAGCGGCACGTGGATCGCGGCAAACAGCCCGGCGGGCCACTGGTCAGGATGGCCGGGCGTGCCATACAGGAAGGGCCGCCCCACGGCCCACACCAGGGCAAGCAGGGCAAGCCATTTGGTGAACCCAGGCTCCGCTTTGCCATTGGGAAACACAAACAGGAATACGATGGGCAGGTACAGGCTGGCCGAGCGGATCAGGTCGATGGGGAGGGCGTAATAACCGCCGCGCACCGATAGCAGCGCGTCGGCATAATCAGTGGAGGCCGTACTCAGGCCGATCAGCGTCAGGGAGGCGATCAGCGCAACCCAGTCGCTCTGCCGTACCCAGTACAACACGATGGCGGGCAGGGCGAACAGCACCAGCATAAAGGCCCCGATGCCCACCAGGTACCCGGCGACAAATTCAGGCGTGATGCCCCACAGTATGTTCGCAAGGCGGCCTGAGAACGGTGCCAGGTCCGTGATCAATTCACGGTAGCGAGCCGGGGCACCACTGATCGTAAACCCATACATGACCAGTGCCAGCAGAATCCAGAGCAGGCGCAGGCCCCATACCCAGATGCCGCTGGCCTGGTTGGCGCGGGGCCTGCTGCTGGTGGTCCGTTGAGCATCAACTTGAGCCATTCTCTATTCCCCTTGATCTGGCTGCCGCAGTGAAACCACTCTTTTAGGGCTTACGCAGATGACACCCCCCCAATCCGCGCAGAGCTTCGGATTTTACGCCCCCGCAAGTGCAAGCACCTATCAAAAGGGGGCAATCAACTTTTGCCGGGGATTTGCTATTGATAACACAATAGTGGGTTCAACCACGTAAGTCCTGTCTTTATTAAAGCCGACAGCGAGGCTGGAAGCAAGTCCCATTCCATACAATGACGTTCTGTTATTGTAGTGCGTCCGGTGGGGTGGTGAAATGCTGAGGGGCTTACAGCCACATAACAATCAGGAGCGGTGAGGGTCCTGTTCACGACCCTGGGCCTGTGGCTCGGCCCGGCGGTGATCGTCGTGGGGTACACGGCCATCACCTACGCGGGGCAGCGTCGGCTGCGCGGGCAGGTGGGGATGTTTACCCCCACCCCGTAGCTGCGCTGCCCCCTCCCCCACAGTTCGCGGAGGGGAACACCCTGCGTAAGTCCTAAGGTAGAAACTGACCCCGTCACCAAATAACCCGGCAGCCCGCCCTACAGGAACAGTACCGCCGTCCCGGCAAACGCCACCAGCGTGCCGAGTACCGCCAGCGGGCCGATGCGTTCATTGTAGATCACGCGGCTGATGGGGATCAGCAGTACCGGGGTCAGGCCCATCAGCGTCGTAGCGATGCCAAGCGGCGCGTTCTGGATGGCGATTAGCGAGAACGTCACCCCCACGAACGGCCCCAGCACCGAGGCTGCGATGATGACCCGGATGGTGGCGGGGTTTGCCCGCAGGCTGGTGATGCTGCCGCGTGCCTTCCCGCTGAGGGCCGCGATCAGCCAGATGGCGCTCGCGGCGGCGATCAGCCGGATCAGGTTGCCGGAGATGGGCGGGAAGGTGCCCACCAACCCCAGCTTG
>CAYMGV010000212.1:0-3340 GCA_964390105.1 uncultured Anaerolineae bacterium
GTCGCCGTGGCCGCGCAGGGTACCAACCGGCTGCCCGTCATAGTCCCATAAACGCGCCGTCCCATCCGCTGACGCCGTGGCGATCCGATCGTTTGTCATCGCCAGCCCAAAGACCGGGGCGCTGTGTGCCCGCACGCCGCCGCGAATCTCCAGCGTTTCGATATCCCACAGCCGCAGCCCCCCATCAAACCCGGTGGCGGCCATGACATGCCCTTCGGGTGAAAACCCGACATCATAGGTGAAGCCCTCGCCCACTGCCACCATGCCCAACGGGCGGGCACGCCCGGTATCCCACAGGGAAACGCGGTTCCGGATAGCCAGGGCCAGCATTGATCCATCCGGCGAGAAGGCCACCGCATGGATGGGCGTGGGTTCGGCGATGAGCGCATCAAACCTGATATCTGAAAGAGTGCCCAGCGTGATCATACGGCTCATATAAAGGAAACCTCTGCCTCATCAAAAATGATGCCGTTGCGGTCCACCGCCTGCCAGCGTGCTGAGTTGGTGTCCAGCGTCATCTGGATAATGTGTGAGCGTGTCTCGAAGTACTGGCTTTCCGGTTTCAATGTTTCGAGCGGGTAAATGGTCGCAGATCCGCCGCCGCTAACGATGACAGGAATCTCATCAAGGACCAGCCGCTCATAGTTGTGGTCATGCCCGCACAGGATCAGGCGCACATTCGCGGAGGTCAGCATCCCCCACCAGCGTGACCGCATGATCGGGCTGTCGTTATCACCGTGGGCACCACTGCTGATGGGTGACACATGCGCCGTCACGACCGTATGTGCGTAGCGCGGGTCGGCCAGCCGCTCTGTCATCCACTCGGTTTGCGGGCCGCTGCCCACATCCCCGTAGATGGTCTGTGTATTGAGCATCAG
The DNA here is from genome assembly GCA_964390105.1 of uncultured Anaerolineae bacterium. Taxonomy (GTDB): domain Bacteria; phylum Chloroflexota; class Anaerolineae; order Aggregatilineales; family UBA3940; genus CAYMGV01. The sequence goes on from CAYMGV010000212.1 coordinate 879, forward strand.
AAACTGGGTATCGCCATGCGCAAAGGCGTACCATGAATTGCGCCCCTCGTAGGTTGATGTCGCGAATTCGGGATCGGTAAAGGCGGAAAACGCCGTGTGATAGAACGGCAGGCCGTCGGACCACAGTGAAGCAGCTTCAACGTCATGGTTGCCCACCACGGGGTAGATCGGAATGCCTGCCATGAGGATCGGCTGAAAGGGCTGATACCACTTGCGATAGAAAGCCGCAGCCGGGTCTGGGTCGTCATAGATGTTGTAGACGACATCACCCGTATGGATGACGAAATCCGGCATAAAGTCGGCCAGCCGCCTGCCGAGGTCATACGTCACCGGGTCACCAAACCCTGAGTCTCCGATCACGCCGACCCGCAGCGGGCCGCTGGCAGGGCGGAAGCGCACCGGCAGCGGCGGCCATTCGAGGTCGTTATACGGGATCGGGTAAAACTCAACGAAGGTATCGTCGCCTCCCGCAGGCACCGCGATCAGCAGTTCCGTGCCCGGTGTCAACCCTTCGAGCGTGACCACCTGCCGTCGTTCTTCCAGTGCAAGGATCATGCCAAACTGCCACGGAGACACAGCGTCAGACCGGATCAGCAGGGCGGTGGGGCCGGGCCGGATCAGTTCGAAGTGCAGCGTCACAGTAGAGGCCGTGCTGTGCCGGATGGTGGGCGGGACCAGGAAACCGGTATCCGCAGGACGATCCAACACTTTGACAGGCGAAACTGTCGGGCTGGGGGATGGACTGGGCGCGGGGGTGGCCGTCGCTGCAAGTGAGGCAGGTGACGGTGTCAAGGTAGCTGAGGCTGCCCCAGGCGGCGCTGTGGCATCATCACGACGCGCAGCCCCTGTGATCAGCGCGCAGCCAGCTAATGAGACCTGCGACAGTAAGAGCAGGGCCGCCCGCCGAGTCAGGCGGCCAGGATCAGCATTCAGATGTTTGGTCATGGCACCATTCGCGGTTATGATATGGGGCGGTACTCTGAGCATGCGGCTCTGTGCGTGCTGCTGGATCACACCGCCGTACTTGATATGTTCGGGATACGATACCAGTATAATGGATTGTAGCCCTCCCTGCGATACACCATGGTGATTGCGGCCGTATCGATCAAACTGGTATAATCCGGCCCGGTGCAAGGCTTGGGCGCTTGCACCTGTTTGGTTATGATGCCCACCTGACCCTTACCTTTTTCAGACCTCCTGACTGAGGAGAACTCTGTTCCGTGTTTACCCCTCTTACCTGGCTGCTTGGCCTTTTTTCATTGGATATCGGCATTGACCTGGGCACTGCAAACACCCTTGTCAGTGTGCGAGGCCGCGGCATTGTCATCAACGAACCCTCATGGATCGCGATCAACAAGCGCACAAAAGAGGCGTTGGCCATCGGCGCAGAAGCCCGCCAGATGGTGGGGCGTACCCCTGCCCATATCATCGCCATCCGCCCGCTGCGCGACGGCGTGATCTCTGAGTTTGAATACACGCAGGAAATGCTCGCGTATTTTATCGATAAAGCACATGAGCAGTCCTTTGTGCCGCTGCCGCGCCCGCGCGTGGTGGTTGGCATCCCCGCTGGTGTGACTGAAGTCGAGAAACGTGCCGTGTATGACGCGGCGATGTCCGCCGGGGCACGTGAGGCCTTCCTGATCGAAGAACCCATGGCCGCTGCCATTGGTGCGGGCCTGCCCATCACCGAGGCGCGTGGCTCAATGATCGTGGACATCGGCGGCGGCACCACTGAGGTCGCCATCTTCTCGATGGGTGGCATCGTTATCAGTCGTTCGATCCGCGTGGCAGGTGACGAGATGGATGAGGACATCATCCAGTACATGCGCACCAAGTACAATCTGCTGATCGGTGAGCGCATGGCCGAACGCGCCAAGATCGAGGCAGGGTCCGCTTACCCCTTAACCGAAGAACGTACCTTCACCATGCGTGGCCGTAACCTGATCAACGGCCTGCCCGAAGCCGTGGATATTTCCTCCGTCGAGCTTCGGGAGGCGCTATCGACCTCCGTTCAGATCGTGATTGATACCATCAAGGACGCCCTTGATGAAACCCCGCCGGAACTCATCGCCGACCTCATGGAAAGCGGTATCTGCCTTGCAGGAGGTGGCTCGAAGCTGCAAAGCCTTCCTGAGCGGCTCGCCGAGGAGGTCAACATGCGTGTGTGGATTACCGAGGACCCCATGACCTGTGTCGCTCGTGGTGCGGGCCGTATCCTTGAAGATTACGACAACCTGCGCCAGATGCTCGTCAGCCTCGAACGCGGCTCCACACAGCACAGCTAGACCCGCAAACCAACAGGAAAAATCCACCAGAATTGTGATCTGGGTGTAGTTCAATTCTGTGGGATAGGAAATACTAGTGCCCCCCCGCGTAAGCTCTGCGAGCTTATGCGGCTCTCCCCTTAAACTCGACTTTATCCATTTTTGAGCAGAGAGCAGGGGCAGATTACGCATAAACCC
>CAYMGV010000213.1:0-3335 GCA_964390105.1 uncultured Anaerolineae bacterium
GCCGGAAGTTACCCCCTCTCTGTAAACGGAGAGGGGGCCAGGGGGTGAGGTCAAATTCCCCCAGTTCGCTTGTTTGCTTGGCAAACTTCACTGCCGGAGGGAGGGGAACACCCGTCCAATCAGGCCGTGTTTTTCCTGGTACTATCATGCGTGATCAGGAGATCAGTCGATGCACTGCGGAGAAGGGCCTTGGTTCCCCGGCGAGTGAACACTGATGATCCAGGATCAAATTCGCCGGAAGTTACCCCCTCTCTGTAAACGGAGAGGGGGCCAGGGGGTGAGGTCAAACCCCGGCCATCCTGCGCAAGGGGTCTTTTTCTATTCCCCCCGGAACTCGGTATCAACCGCGCCGGGGTGTTCCATCTGCCAGAACCAGCACGGCCCGTTGTACTGCGTGAACTCGCAGTGTGCGTCCCAGTTCTCCACATTGGGCTGGCGGCCTAACTGGCACCCCTTGCCCACCTTGATGCGCGGCGTCTTTTCGCCCTCGATCTGCTGCCCAAAATCCGAGACGGCGTTCCCGTAGTATTTGCAGGGCATGATCCCTCTCCTGTGGTTGACATGATCGGTGTGTGGCACCAGTATAGGGGTGCCCGGTGACACGGGCAAGATCATAAATCAGGATGCTGATGCTATAATCCAGTGTACGTCATCAATTGGGGAGCGAGCATTTGAGCGAAAACCAACCGATCAAGGGCCGGGTAGTGAAGACGCAGAGCGGTTTCTTCTGGGTGCGGATCGGCACCGGTGAGGAGATCATGGCGAAGGTGCGCGGGCGGCTGCGTAAGCAGCGCCTTGATACCGACCCGGTCGCACTGGGTGATTTTGTGTCGGTCAGCATCCTGGAGGACGGCAGCGGCATGATCGAGGACGTCGCGGAGCGTCAGCGTGCCTTTGCCCGTCAGAAGCCCGCCGCCGAGGGCCGCCGCGCCGACAAGCTCCCCGACCGCGAACAGGTCATCATCGCCAACCCCGACCAGGTGGTGTTCGTCTTTGCCTGCACCCAACCGGACCCGAACCCACGCACGCTGGATCGCTTCCTTGTTATCGCGGAAAGCCAGCATATCCCGGTGGTGATCTGTGCCAACAAGCTCGATCTGATTGGCAAACGAGCGGCCAAAGCCATTTTCGATATCTATGATGCCATCGGCTATTCCGTGATCTACACCAGCGCCGCCAAGGGCACGGGGGTCCATAAGCTGCGCCATGCGCTCAGCGGCAAGGTCTCGGCATTGACGGGGCCTTCGGGGGTAGGCAAGAGCAGCCTGCTCAATGCGCTGCAACCCGGCCTCGGTCTGAGCGTCAAGACGGTTAGTGAGTCGACCGAGAAGGGCCGTCACACCACGGTCGCCTCACAGATGTTCGATTTTGACGGCGGCGGGTTTGTGGCCGATACCCCCGGCATCCGCGCCATTGGCCTATTTAACATCGAACCCACCGAGCTTGATGGCTACTTCCCGGAGATTCGAACCTACATCGGGGCGTGCCGGTTTGCGGACTGCCGCCACTTCGAGGAGCCGGGCTGCGCCGTGCGTGCCGCCACCGAGCGCGGTGATATCTGGCCTGAACGCTATGAGAGCTACCTGCGGCTGCGTGAGGAATGCGAGGAGATTTTCTATCGCTGCTGATACTCGACAACTCCGCACGCACGCACTAAACTCTCGGTGCGCAATAAGCAACGAAGGTGATGACCGATGTTCAACATGCAAAAAACGATGAAAAAGCCGCAGTACGGTGTTGAATCGATGGCGGAGCAGAACACGGTGGGCGGCCTGCTGCTGATCGTGGTGATGGTAACGGGCTTCCACGGCCTGATGTGGCTGTACGGTCAGCTGATCCCGGACCTGATGGTCAACAACCCGTTATTGATGGCCTTCTTTTACGTGATGACACTGCTGCGTATGCTGCTGCCGCTGATCTCTGGGCATCATCGCTATTACACCTCGCAGATGGTGCCCGAAATGCTCAGTGCGCTGCGTGCCGTGCTGCTCTCCCTGGTCGGGATCGCGCTGCTGTATGTCGGCCTGATGACCGTTTCGACCGGCTGGCCGGTGCTGATGACAGACCTGCTGCGCCTGATCCTGCTCAACGCGGTAGGCTTCACGCTGCTGCTGGGGGCGCTCTCCGGGCTGCTGGCGCTGATCAGCATCTCGCTGCATGTGCTGTACATGAATGTGATGAAGGTATAACCACCCGCGCGTGTGCCGCTGGCTGGACTGGAGATAGAATCCTGTGTTAGACGTAACCCCTGCAACCCTGTTTGCGCGCGCCATCGTGCTGCTGATCGCGATGGCGGTGCATGAGTTCGCCCATGGCTACGTGGCCTACCTGATGGGCGACAGTACGGCCAAAGATGCAGGCCGCATGACGCTCGACCCGCGTGCCAACATCAACCCCGGCGGCTTCCTGTTCGGTGTGCTGATCGGGATCGGGATTTTGGGTAGTGCGCCGGTCAACCCGGCACGCATGCGCAGTGAGCGTTGGGGGCATCTGCTGGCAGTGCTGGCCGGGCCGGTCTCGAACCTGCTGCTGGCGGTGATCTTCGCGATGCCGTTCTGGTTTGGGCTGCCCGTCACGCTCGGCCACCCCACGGTGGGCAGCATCCAGTGGTGGTTCCCCACTGTGCAGGATTTGCTGTTCCAGTCGGTGCTGCTCAATGTGATCCTGTTCATCTTCAACCTGGTACCGGTCTTCCCGCTGGATGGCTGGTCGGTCGTCATGCGGCTGATGCCGGTGGAAACAGCGATCTGGTGGCAGCGCAACCGTCAGAACTCCACCTATGTGGGCATTGGCCTGATGGCGTTGAGCTTCATCGGCCCGGATCTCTTCGCGATGCTGCCCGGTTTCTTGCAGAACACCGTCACCTATACCCTGCTGAACCCCCTCACGGTGCTGGTGTTTGAGCCGGTACAGGTGATCTTCCGCTTTCTTGTTGGCTTCTGATGAGCGAGGCTCTGTATCGTGCCGGGCAGGCGCTCCGTGCGCTGACGGCCTTCCTGCGGCCCATCAACCGGGACGCTGTCATCGCCGTGCTTGGCCCCGATTTAATGCCCTTGTTTGACCGCATGCGGCGCAGTGAGCAGCTGCACAGCATCGCGGTGATGCAGACCCTGCGTGCTGCCGGTCACGATCACCCCGACCTGCTGACCGCCGCCCTGCTGCATGACTGCGGCAAGTCCCGGTTCCCCTATGGATTCAGCGATCGCGTGCTGGTGGTGATCGCCGCGAAGCTGGCCCCGGCCCGCTGCCGGGAGTGGGGGGACGGCCCGGCGGAAGGGGCGCGGCGTCGCTACGCGGTAGCCAGGCAGCACCCGGCATGGTCGGCGGCGGATATG
>CAYMGV010000214.1:0-3279 GCA_964390105.1 uncultured Anaerolineae bacterium
CGATGGCCGCCTGCTGCGGGTGGTCGGGGTCAATGGGGATGACTCGGGTCATGGTTGAGTGATTCATACACTAAGTATAGCGCATTGTAGAGGTCAGAGGCCGGGGGACAGTGTGCGGCTGGGTCGCGCCATAAGCTGTAAGCAGTAAGCAATAAACAAAGGAAGAATACAAACCTGTTCATACAGGGGCTATAGACTGGAAGCTGCGCAGGGTACGGTAATGCCAGGTTCAAACGCAAAGGGCACGATGCATCGTGCCCCTTTGTCACACCGGTGTTCAATTATTGTTAGTAGGATCACCCATCCCACAGGTCAAGGAGTGATAACTCCTTGCGGGGGTGCGGGGGCAGCGCCCCCGATTCTCATCCCCTAAATCTCCGCCAGCGCCGCCTCGATATCGGCGAGGAGGTCGGCGGTGTCCTCGATGCCGACCGCGAAGCGCACGAGGTTGTCATAAATGCCGAGGGCTTCGCGCTCCTCGCTGGTCTTCTCGTAGAAGCTCATCAGCGCGGGCTGCTCGATCAGGCTCTCGACGCCGCCCAAGGACGGCGCGATCAGCGGGAGGGTGGTGGCATCGATGAAGCGGCCCGCGGTTTCAAGGGTGCCGCGCACGGTGAAGGTCACGACACCGCCGTAGCCTGCCATCTGCGCCGCTGCGACCTTGTGATCGGGGTGCGACGCGAGGCCTGGGTACCACACCTGCTCAATGGCTGGATGCGCCTCCAGCAGTTCCGCGACGGCCTGCGCAGTCTGGTTTTGCTGGCGCACGCGCAGCGCCAGCGTCTTGACGCCGCGTTCCAGCAGCCATGCGTTATGCGGATCGACCACGCCACCCAACACGCCACGGGCATCGCGCAGCGCCGCGATGCGGTCCTTGCGGCCCACCACGACCCCGGCCAGCAGGTCATTATGCCCGCCCAGGTACTTGGTGGCGCTGTGCGCGACGAAGTCAATACCCCACTCCAGCGGACGCTGGTTGACGGGCGTGGCGAAGGTGCTGTCGATCAGGGTCAGGGCGCGGTACTGCTTGCCCAGCGCGGCGATACGTTCGAGGTCCGCAACGCGCAGGTAGGGGTTGGTCGGGCTTTCGGAGAGGATGACGCGCGTCTTACGCGGGATGATGGCCGCTTCCATCGCGTCGTAATCGCCCGCCGGGACGACGCTGGTCTCGACGCCAAAACGCTTGAGGTAGGTCTGCGCGAACTGGCGGGTCTTGCGGTAGCAGTCGTCAGTCATGACGATGTGCGTCCCCTGCGAGACGACCGAGAGCAGCGTCGAGGTGATGGCGGCCATACCGGAGCTGTACAGCACGGCATCATCGCCGCTGTCCAGCGCGGCTAACCGGCGCTCGACGGCGGCCACGGTCGGGTTGCCGTAGCGCCCGTATTCCTCGCGCTCGGAGCCATCACCCCACGTCTTGGCTCCCATGTAATCGACGAGGTCGGCGGTTGACTCGAAGGTGTAGGTGGCCGTCTGAACCAGCGGTGTAGTCAGTGAGTGGTGCGCGTTATCGGCGTTGCGACCACCATGCACGGCCCGCGTCCCGACGCCGGGGGACGGGCGCAGTGGGCGCTGCGGCGCATAGCCGTTCTGGCCGAGATTGGCAGTGGTGAGCGGGTCAAAGTCGTTGTTGAGCGTCATGCTGTCTCCTTATCGTGGCCCGTCCGTGGGCCTGCATCCCCGTGTTTCTTTCGTGAGATCAAAACATCCCCCGGTGTTTCATCGAGAAACTGCGGGGGATGTGCGATGTGGATTGGAAACGCTGTGCAAACAAAAAAGACCTCTTGGCCGGGGTCTTTGAGTTCGCTGTACGGCGACTACCGGGGATGTTTTCCCGTGTCGCTGCCATCTCGCTCATCTGTCAGGCCGTGCCTGCCGGAGTTAGCACCTGGTTTCCGTCTCTCCGACAGAAACTGGTTGCCGCGGTTTCATAGGGCCGATCCCTCCACCGCTCTGGATGAGTGTTCCGGGTATGTTGTTTTCCAGGTACGTGGGTAAGCATATACCATGTTGCGGGGGATGTCAACACTGTGGATAAAATGGGGTGCATTCGAAGTTGGGGGGAACACCCCCTATTCTTGCGAGCAGGCGCATAGCATTAGAGTGTGTCTGCAAGCCGCTTTTCACCTCACCCCTTCCGCACCGCTTCAGCGGTGCTCCCTCCCCTCTCCGTATAGCTTTGCGAAGCAATGCTGCCCGGAGAGGGGAAACGGCGAGTGCAATGAGCCGAGGGGTGAGGTAAAACGCGCCAGGCGGGTGTTTTGACGGGCTTTGCAGACAGACCCTGGTACCTACGGGGACGGATACCGCGCAGCGAAGCTGCTGGCACAGGGGGTGAAAGGCTGCCCCCAATCACGAATGCACCCGAGAAAATGGGGTGCAAAACCTTTCTGCGTAAGGGCAGAGGGTAACACGGCAGTAAGGATTCGCGCTGAAAGCTGAAAGCTAAAACCTGATCGCTTATAATCTTCCCCATACCTGATCCTGGTACCAAAGGCCGTTCACCCATGTATGACCGCCACCCCAACCTGACCCGCTATGTTCCGCTGCTGGCCGCCCTGATCCTGCTTGGTGCGGCGATCCTTGCGGCCCCACGGCTGGCCGAGCCGATCTGGCCCGATGAGTGGTACAGCCTCAGCCATGCCGGGGCAGGGCCGCTGGGGCCGGTGACCCCCATCGAGACGTGGGCACGCATCCAGCAGGGCGATCCGTGGGCACCGCCCCTGTACTTCTGGATGCTTTCCGGGTGGGGTGCGCTGACCGGTTGGGGGGAGTATGCCACGCACTACCTCTCGCTGCTGCTGGGCATGGTTGCGGTCGCGCTTACTGTGCGGCTGGGCCGAGACCTTGCCGGGGACCGGGCGGGGCTGCTGGCCGGGCTGCTGCTGGCGTCGTCGGCGTTCTTCATCAATTACCTGCATGATCTCAGGCCCTACACGCTGCTGATGGCACTCGCGGCGTTTGCTGTGCTGGCCTGCTGGCGTATCAGCCGGGGGAACACATCAAACGGACTCAGCATCGCGTTTGCGCTGGGCGTGGCCGCGCTGCTCTATACCCACTACCTCAGCGCCGCGATCCTCGGTGCGCTGGCGCTGTATCATCTGCTCGCCCTGCCGAAGAACCGGGCGTGGTTCCGCGTGCCGATCCTGGTGGGCGTCGGCGTGCTGATCTTCCTGCCGTGGCTGGGGACATCACTGGGGGCGGCCTCGGAACTGGCCGTGGTGACGGACCGCGTCGCACTGGGGCAGGGCGCGGCGCGCGTGCTGGCCTCGATGCTGG
>CAYMGV010000215.1:0-3258 GCA_964390105.1 uncultured Anaerolineae bacterium
GATGCCGCGGGCCAGCCGCCCCAGCGCTCCCCTCTTTTTGATCTGGCTGCCATCACGCATCGACTGTCCCCCATGTGTTCCAGTAAACCTGCATAACACCAGTATGCCACGCTGCACCCGCCCTGTTGATAGCGAGTTCGTCCTACTAGCGGGTTGACCTCACCCCGCCATGCCTGCGGACCGGGGGTGAGGTAAGCATATCCCGCCCCGTACCTCCTGCCCCCAACCACATCAATACACGCCGGGCACGTTTACCCCACGCCCCCGGATTCCCGTTCTGTGCTACACTGTCCCACACGGCAATACCCATCAACACCACAGCAAGAGAGTACCCATGGACGATTCACCCCTGCTGATCCACGGCATGAGCCTGATCTGGCGCAATACCTTTCCCATCCATGCCGGGCTGAACTACCCCGGCGACTTCCTGCAGGACAGCCTCACCCTGTTTGAAACCCTGCCGATCACCCGCTGCCATTCGAGGCAGCACAGCGGTGAACAAAGTGACCTGCTGCGCACCGTGGCACGGGCCTCACGCGGGGCCGCCGGGCTGGGCGACCCCGACCTGCTGCGCGTACAGTTCGACAACCTGCGCATGACTCCGCTTGAACCGCTGCAGGCAAAATACCGGCGCGCGGCACGCCACATCACCCCGCATCAGATCGAGGATGCGGTGCTGGAAGCCGAGGAAAGCCGCTCATGGATCCGCATCACTCCGATGCTGACCGTTCACCGCGCCCGCATTGCCATCATGGCATGGTATGCGGATATCAGCAGCACCGCCGGCCTCGACCCCGATGACGCCATCCGGCAGGTGCGGCTGGGCCTCGCCGATCAGATCATGCGCCTGCCGCGTGCGTGGTTTGGCCTGCTGCCCGGCGATGCCGAGACCGCCCGCATCGCGCATCTGTTCGAGTCAACCCCCGGCTGGCCGATTGCCGTGGCGGGCCTGCGTGACCTCACACGCCTGACCATACAGAAGCCCATGATGACACAAACCGAGGCGCACATCCGGGCTGCCGGTATCACCATCCACAAGCTGCCGGAACGCGTCGGCGGGCACAAGCACTCTGATGATGAAACCATCCCCCATGCCACCAACTCCACCAGCGTCATCCTGCGTGAGTACAGCCCCATGGCCGAAGCGAACAGCGATTTTGTCGAACGCTGGGCCGCGCCGCTGCGCGGCATCGGCGCGATGGATACCCTTTACCGCGAACGCGCCCGCTGGATCGTGGACCGCGAGTTGAAGGATAACCTCAGCACCGATGCCGAGATGGCGCTGTACCTGCTTGGGAACAGCGAACTGCTGCTGTATAATGCCCGCGCCCCGCAGATCATTGATACCCTCCAGGCACGGCTGAGGTTGGGCAACAAGACCATCGCAGCGATGTACATCGCTGCGCATTATACGGTGCTGCTCGAATGGGTATACATCCAGGAGGCGCTGCTGCGTGCCTATATCGCCCAGCTTGATACCCTCGCTGCCAGCAAGCACCCCGCCCGCGAGGATATGATCGAGGTGCTGCACGGTGCCCTCGCCGACCTGATCGCGTACCAGGAACACATTACGCCTTTCGCCAACCGTATCGAGTTCCTCGACCGGGCCGGGGGCTTCCACAAACTATCGGAGCTGGTCAAACGGTTTGAGAGCAAACAGGCCCTGCTGTTCAATTACTATTCAGAGTACCATGATTACCGTGATGCCCGTGCTTCTGAAATCCTGAACCTCGTCGTCGGTGGCCTGGCCGCCTTTGAACTCGCCGCACTGCTTGTCGGTGGCTTCAACCTCTCTCTCGTCGAGTCGCCGCTGCCCTTTATTGCGGTGTCACTGGGCAGCATCACAACGGTGGTGCTGATTCTGCTGCTCATCATGCAGCGATCCCGGCGGGGGTAAGCGGCCCGTCCAACACACAGCGAGCCGATCCCGTATGCCAGGATCGGCTCGTTTTTTGTGCGGAGCAGCCCTAATACGGTTCGGTTAAGAGTCTATTTGCCCCCACCGCCTGATTACCCCACCATCGCCCCGATATCCAGCACCATAAACGCGAGCAGGATCGCCAGTGCAGGCCCGGCGACCGCGAGGTAGCGCCAGCGGCCTTTGTACTGTGTCCGCCAGAAGCGCCGCAGGCTGGTGACGATGGCGATAATCGCTGCGATGTTGATCGCAAACGTGATGTGCACCGCGAACTCCCCGGTCAATCCGATGGCGGGCAGGATGAACGGTAGCACCACATATTGCAATATACAGCGGATGCCGGAAAACATCAGTGAGAGGTCAAAGGCGTTCCTGGCCTTGCGTGATGAGTCGGCTGCTTGTTGCCCGGTGGCCGGGGGTGGCTCCGGGGTCACGCGCAGCAAACGGAACATGAAGGCGTCCATACGCTCCATGCGGGTTGCAGATGTACTCATAAGGCGTTGTTCCAGTTGGCAGCAGGACGGACGTATAATAACCGGATCATACCGGATTGCCCTCGCTGAGTCTATGGGCTGACCACCCCATTTCCCCGGCAGAGATGCCCCAATATCGGCGCACTCACTTCCCCACCCGCACGTAGGCAAACAGCCCCACATACGGAATCAGCATTCCCACCATCGCCATCGCAGCCGCACTCGATACCGGCCCTGCCTTGATATCACTCATCGGCGTCGAGATGACCCGCCCCAGCACCGTCAGAAGTGGACCGGGGAATGCCATGGTTTCTGCCTTGTTCGGTCAGGTCCGGATAGTGGAGAGCGCCTCGCAGGCTGTCTGCGCCACCCGTACATGCGGGTCACGGGCCGCTCGCCGCAGCGCAGGCAGTGCTCCCCCGTGCCCGATGTGCCCCAATGCCCCCGCCGATGCAATCCGCAGCCGTGCTGAACCGTTCTCCAGCAGGCGGATCAGCGCCGGGACGGCCCGCACATCGCCCACGCGGCCCAGCGAATCACACAGCAGCGCGCACTGCGTATCACTGAGTTCGGGCTGAGCGAACCGCGTCAGCAGCGCATCAGCCACCCGCCCGCGTGCCCCGGCATCCAGTACACCCGCCGCGCCAAGCTGCCCCAGTGACTCGATGCAGGCCATCGCGACGTTCTCGGAATCATCGGCCAGCACCGTCAGCAGCGCGGGCACCGCCTCGATACCCCCCACATGGCCCAACCCCATCGCGGCAAGGTAACGCACGCGGGCATCCGGGCTGGTCATGGCTTCCAGCAGGGCCGGGCAGGCATCCGCCCCCTGTTCCAACAGCAGGTCAAGCGCCCGCAGGCGCGCGC
>CAYMGV010000216.1:0-756 GCA_964390105.1 uncultured Anaerolineae bacterium
TGAGCCTCAATCGGCTAAGGCTTCGACGACGAAGTCGCATTCGTCTCGAATGGTACGGCGCAGATCATCCGGACAGGGCTTTGTGAAGGTTGGCTTGGTGTAGCGCTTGATCTCGACGCCAGGGAGCGATGCCCCCAGAAGCGACTCTAGCTCGTCGAGCAGAACATCACCGCGCGGCTTGCGAATGTCGAGCAAGCCCAAGACGCCATGGACTTTGCCGGTACGGGCCGTGACCTGCCGCCCGACGTACTGGCGGCTCTGCCCGCAGCCCCGGCCCCGGCAGATGCCTTCCGCTACGATGACCCCGTTTTAGTAGGCAACACGGCCCGCGTGCAGTTCGTGGAATTCTTCACCTCATGGTGACCTACCTGCAACCGTATAAAGACCATGGTTCATGGTCTCGAAGCTGAGTACTGGGGTCAGGTCGATTTCATCTACCTGGACCGTGAGGCACCGGAAAACGCCGCTATTGTGCAGGAATATGGCGTACGTTACCAGCCGATCATTTACGTGCTGGCCCCCGATGGTACGGTGATCCAACCGTGGTTCGGGGCCCCCACTGAAGAAGACATCCGCATGGTACTTGATGGCTACCTGGCCGAAAACGGCGGATAAAAATGTAATAGACTCCGCTCTCCCGGTCTCTAAACAGGTGGAGATCGGGCGTTATTTTTTCAGAGGAGAACTATGATATGAGGAAAGAAACCATGTGGACGATGCTGGCCGTGGGCCTGATCGCCGGGCTGGTGCTGGCGG
>CAYMGV010000216.1:766-3179 GCA_964390105.1 uncultured Anaerolineae bacterium
CCCAGTTCAAGACCCCGCCGCCCCTGCGGAAGCAGATGAAGCCAGTGTCGTGACCGTCAGCGGCCCATCTGCCCCGGCTGCCCCGGATGAATTCCGCGCCGACAGTGCGGAGCGGGTTGCTGCAACAGGTAACCCGCAGTTGGTCGAGTTTTTCGCGTACTGGTGTACAGTATGCCAGGGCATCCGCCCTGCCATTCACGGGCTTGAGGCCGAGTACTGGGGTGAAGTCGATTTCGTGTATCTCGATATTGACGACGCCGCTAATGAGGACCTGATGGAGCAGTACAACTTCATCGGGCAGCCGCTGTTGGTGGTGATCGATGCTGAAGGTAACGAGATGGCACGCTGGTACGGCGCACCCCCCGAAAGTGAACTGCGCGCCGCACTGGACTCAGCGGCAGGGGATTCCTGAGTCTTCCTGGCCAGGTACAACAAACGGGGCCTCCTGGTTGTGTGGAAGCCCCGTTTGTTTGTGCATCAACGCCAGTGCGTGACGTTAGCTGTCGTCATCATCGTTATCATCGCTATCGGCTTCGATAGGCTTGCCATCTTCACCGAGAACCACACGCGGTTTCGATCCGCCTTCATGTGGGCCGATCACGCCGCGTTCTTCCATCAGGTCGATCAAGCGGGCGGCACGGGTATAGCCAATGCGCAGATGCCGCTGGAGCAGCGAAATCGACGCTTTACCCATATCCCGTACCAACTCAACGGACTCATCAAACAGGTCGTCACCGTCCTCGTCATCACTGTTATTGAACAGCGATACCTGCTCGAACCCGCTGGATGTGGTCGTTGCACTGCCAGACCCACCTGACGAGGTGGCGGTGAAGCGGTTGCTACCGCTGCCACTGCCGGACGTCGCGACGCGGTCAAGATGTGTGATGTTGGTATCGACACCCATACGGGCACCCTCCGCACGCCAGTGCTGCACCACGGAGTTGATCTCATCATCCGAGACATACACACCCTGCATACGCAGCGGCAGCGGTGCATCGGGCGGCTGGAACAGCATGTCACCACGGCCCAGCAGTTTTTCAGCGCCGGGCATGTCGAGAATGACGCGCGAGTCAACGCCGGTTGCCACGGCGAAGGCGATACGGGCGGGGAAGTTGGCCTTGATGAGGCCGGTCACCACGTCCACGGAAGGGCGCTGCGTGCTGATAATGATATGGATACCGGTCGCACGGGCCATCTGTGCAAGGCGCGTGATGACACGCTCGGTTTCATCCGGGGCCAGCATCATCAGGTCGGCCAGTTCATCGACGATCACAAGGATATACGGCAGTTTGCTGCCATCCTTGATCTGGCCGCGTGCTACGCGGCTGTTGTAGTCGATGATGTTACGGGCACCGGCCATCGCAAAGCGGCGGTAGCGGTCGTCCATCTCACGTTGAACCCACTTCAGCACGCCCACGATGCGCTCCAGTTCGGTGACGACCGGGGACATCAGGTGCGGGATACCGTTGTAACCCGTCAGTTCAACGCGCTTGGGGTCCACCATGATCAGCTTCAGGTCATCGGGCGTGTTGGTCATCAGCATGGTAGCGATGATGCCGTTGACACACACCGATTTACCGGAGCCGGTGGTACCGGCGATCAGCATATGCGGCATGGCGGTCATGTCGGCGGCCACCGGCGCACCGGAAACGTCCTGCCCCAGTGCCAGCTTGAGCGGCGATTCGACGTTCCTGAACTCCGGCGTATCCATTACATCGCGCAGGCCGACCATGCTCGGCTCGGCGTTTGGCACCTCAATACCGACGTAGCCCTTACCGGGCACGGGAGCCTCGATACGGATGGTAGGCGCGGCCAGTACCAGCGCAAGGTCATCGGCCAGCGCACTGATCTTGCCGACCTTGACCTTGATGCGCTTCCCGGCGCGGCCATCAATATAATCTGGCTCGACACCAAACTGCGTAATCACCGGCCCGTGGTTAACTTCCACCACGCGGCCCGGCGCACCGAAGCTGGAGAGCGTATTCTCGATGATCTCCGCCCGGCGGCGCAGTTCCTCATCGCTGATCGATTTGATCACAGCAGGTTTGAGGATGTCCGTCGTTGGCAGGTTCCACTGCCTCTTTTTCTCCGCCTTTTCGATCCTGGGCGGCACGGCAGATTTCACCTCAGCCGGGGCACTGCCGGGTTTGGTGGTTAGGGAGTCCTTCTTCCCGTCATCGTCCTTACCGGAGTCGGGTTTCCTGTTCGATTCGCCCGGTTTGGATGGGCTGGAGCTTGATGGTGCCCCCGGTTTGCCTGCAGGCCGGTCCGCTGGCGAGGACGGCTTCTTGTCGGCATCCGAGCCAGATGAGCCGGAATCGGCGGGTTTGGCGCGGATGGCTCCACCCACCGCGCCAACTGACGCTGAGGCTAACCCGGCACCAGCCGAACCCGCAGCGCCAGCAGCACCCGC
>CAYMGV010000217.1:0-3172 GCA_964390105.1 uncultured Anaerolineae bacterium
GGTACTGTGGGGCGTGGTCACGGGTCGATCATGGGCGGTGGCGGCGTTCGGCGTTATCGCAGCGCTGACCCGGCCTGAAACTGCTATCCTCGCGCTGCTGCTTCCGCTGGCTTACCTGCTGTTCCATGATGAAGGCTCCCCGCGCAGCCTCCGGGGCCTGCTGCCGTGGGGCCTGCCACTGCTGGCTGTCGTCGTCAGTCCGGTGGTTAACCGGATCGTGACGGGTTCGGCAAGTGCCAGCGGGTTCTCAGCCAAGGCATGGCTGACCCTGCAGCCGTTCAACTTCGCCAATGTCATCACGCAGACGTGGCAGGCCGCGTGGGAGGTGGGCTTCCGCGTGTTTGGTGGGCTGGGTGCGCCGGGCTATGGCACGGTCCACACGCCCTTGTTTCTGAACCTGCTGGCTATCACCGGCGCGACCCTGCTGTGGCGCTCTGGCAGGGCAGGGAACCGCCGCCTGGTGCTGATCGCGCTGGGCTGGGCACTGCTGGGTATCGGTGCGACGGCCTCGCTGCAAACCTACGGCTGGCACCGCTACCGCTACC
Source organism: uncultured Anaerolineae bacterium (assembly GCA_964390105.1). Lineage (GTDB taxonomy): Bacteria > Chloroflexota > Anaerolineae > Aggregatilineales > UBA3940 > CAYMGV01. Next base: position 546 of record CAYMGV010000217.1, read on the forward strand.
AGGTGCCGCTGTACCCGGCGATGGTCGGCCCGGCAGTGCTGGCGGTACTGGGCGGGCTGCGGGCCATCGCGCACCGCCCCGATGTGTCCCGGCGCGGCTTCGCGATGCTGGTTGCCGGGTCACTGGGGCTGTTTGGGCTGCTGTCGATTATCACGATGCGGGCCGCCTATCAATTGGACAGTGAAACGACACTGGCGCACCAGGTCGCCATGTCGGGTTGGCTGCGGGCCAACACCGCCGAGGATGCTGTGATCGGCGTGCATGATGTGGGCGTGCTGCGCTACTTCGGGGAACGAAGGACCTTCGACGCGGTGGGGCTGACCACGGCGGGCATGGCGGAGGTTAATCGAAACGGCCCCGGTGCCACCTACGAGGCGTTTGCGGAGGTTCGGCCCGATTATCTCGCCATCTACCCCGAAGGCGGGCCGCCCTTCTGGGGTGTGAGCGCCGTGCCGGACCTACTGGGCGAGGCGCTGTTCACGGTCGAGAAGACCCCCTTTGGCGTGGCGAGCGCACACACCGTGCAGGTCATCAGCCGCCCGGACTGGACGCTGAACGCCCCCGCAGCCAATCCGCAGATGCCGTCATCGCTGGCGGCAGTAGGTGGCTTAACGCGCGTCGATGCCCTCAACGCTGCCAGCCTGCCCGATGAGGCCGCGCACGAGTATGAATGGTCGGTGACAAACGATTTCCGGGGGCTGATCAGCGAGCCGTTCCTCTACAGCTACCGCGAAGACCCGTCGGTCCGATTGGCCGATGGTGCGCGCGCCTTGAACGGCGGGGAACGGTTCACGGTATCGGCAGAGCCGGGTGAGGATTTAACCCTGATCGGGCGCTTCCATCAAGAGGTGGAACTGGCGTTGATCGTGACGGTGAACGGCGCAAACGCGGGCCGCTGGCCCCTGCCTGCCGTTCCCGGCGAATGGCTGGAAAGCCGCTTCGTGATCCCCGGTGAGCTGATCAACGCGGATGAGGTCACAGTATCGCTGCGGGTCGAGACGCCGGGGCCGGAAACCGTCTATCGACCGGCGTATTACTGGGCATACAGCGGTGACGTATCCTACCCCGCATTTGACGCCCACACCGCCGTGACCTTTGGCGATGGACTGCACCTGATCGGGGTCGAAGTGCCAGGTGACTCGCTGCAAGGAGGCGGTACGCTGCCCGTGACGCTGACATGGGCCATCAGCACGCCGCCCGACCTGCACAACCTGCGGGTGTTCGTGCATCTCGTCGATGTGAATGACCCTGACACGCTGACAGGGCTGGCGGCACAAGCTGACGGCGAGCCGGGGCGCGGCGCGCACCCCTTCTGGACATGGACGCCGGGCGAGGTGGGGGTCGAGACGATGGCGCTGGCCCTGCCCGCCGACCTGCCCGCCGGGCAGTATGATCTGCTGATCGGCGTGTATGACGCGGTGACCGGGGCGCGGCTGCCGGTCTCGAATGGGGTGGACCGGGGAGCAGATCGGCATTATGTGATGAGTTTCGAGGGGCAGTAACTGATGTTACACACAGTTCCAGCCTTCGCCGATTCCACCTCACCCCCTGGCCCCCTCTCCGTAAACGGGGAGGGGAGGGAGCACAGCCTGAAGCTGTGCGGGAGGGGTGAGGTAGAAAAAAGCGCTGCGCAGCATCAGTAACCGATTCAGGACTTCCGTATGACCAGCATAATTGAGTACATCAAAGCCGCATGGCAACGCATCACCACGACTCGCACCGGGCAGGCCGCGCTGGTGGTGCTTGCTCTGCTGGCCCTCTCGCTGGTGGCGATCCAGCCGTCCACCTTCGGCACGATGCCCGCCACCGATGACGGCCTGCTGCACCTCTACCGCCTGATCGGGCTGGACCATGCCCTGCGCGATGGGTACCTGTGGCCGCGCTACGTACCGGGCATGGCCTACGGCTACGGCGTGCCGGTGTTCAATTACTATTCGCCGCTGTCACTGTACCCGGCGGAGATACTGCACCTCGCCGGGTTCCGCTTCGTCCCGGCGCTGCTGTTCTCCATGATCGGGATGACACTGGCCGGGGCGGCAGGTATGTACCTGCTGGCGCGGGGCTGGATGAACCGCACCGCCGGGATCGCGGCGGCGGCGGCCTTCATCTATGCGCCCTACCTCATCATCAATTGGCCGCGCCGTGGTGCGGTGGCGGAATATGCCGCGTTGTGCCTGATGCCGTGGGCCATGTGGGCCTTCCATCGATTGGGAAAGCGCGGACGCCCCCTCGATTTTGCGCTGGCCGTCGGTTTTTTTGCCGCTATCATCGTGATGCACAACATCAGCGCACTGGTGGCGGTGTTTCTACTGGTGCCCTACGCACTGCTGCTGTGGTGGACGGCACCCGACCCCAAACGCGCCTTTATGCGGCTGCTGCTGGCCGGCGTGCTGGCGCTGGCGGTCTCGGCCTTTTACTGGGCACCGGCCCTGCTGGAGCTGGATTATGTCCACATCGAGCGTGTGACGGGCGCTACTGGCACACTCGACTATACCGATCACTTCATCCGGCTGGGCACCATCTTCGGTTTGCCGCCCACCGCCGACCTGACCCAGCTTAATTCCCCGGTGCCGCGCTCACTGCCATGGCCGCAGGCCATCCTCGCGACGGTGGCGGGCATGCTGGCC
>CAYMGV010000218.1:0-3089 GCA_964390105.1 uncultured Anaerolineae bacterium
CGCATCAACGGGGCCTTGTATACTCATGAGGGTGGGGGCTGGCACTGCCCGGACGGCCCGTTTCTTGATACATGGGCCGGTCTAGCCGGACGGCTCAGCGGGCCGGTACTGCTGGCTGGTGAAGTCACCCCGGAAGGCATCGAGCAGATCACAGCCGCTGCGAAGATCACGCTTCAGATCAGCCCGCCGCACCTTTCCCTGCGCCGGGCCGGTGTACTGGCCGAACTGACGCGCCAGCGCATGACCGAAGCCGCTGCCATCGACAACGGCCTGACCCTGACCCCCTTTTACTTAGCGACTTAGCCCCGGACCGATACCATGGTTACCACTTCGACACCGCCGCTTGTCCTGCGCTCAATGCAGGCTGAAGACGTCCCAGCCGTTCATGCCCTTGACCGCGCGGCCTTCCCTAACCCGTGGCCCGTCAGCACCTATCACCATGAGCTGAGTGCTGCCAGTTCGAAGCTGTTTGTGCTGGAACTGGCCCACGGCCCAACACCATCACGGTTGTCCCGGGTTGGATTGCTCCAGCGCATCCGGCAGTTTGCCGAGATAGACGCGGGGCAGAGCGCGCTGATCGGGTTTTCAGGCATGTGGCATGTCGCTGATGAGGCGCATATCAGCACGATTGCCATCCGACCCGACTGGCAGGGCAACAAACTGGGGGAACTATTGCTGTGGAATATGGCACGCCATGCCCTGCATGAGCGGGCACGCATCCTCACACTGGAGGTTCGCGTTACTAACTACCGGGCACAGGCGTTGTACCGCAAATATCATTTTGTGATCATGGGACGGCGCAAAGGGTACTACCGCGATAACGGTGAGGATGCCTACCTGATGGGCGTTGACCCACTGGATGACGGTTACTATCGCCTTATCGCATCACGCGGGCAGGCACTCGGCGCACAGTTCACCCTGGATGATCGTACATCCAGGGTGTAGTGTTGTTCAATTCTGTGGGATGTTACAACAAGGGAGATCGGCAGCCGGGTCAGACAGCAGCACGTCGCCTCGGGATGCGACGTGGCGTTGAAATGGGCTGCGGTTCAGACTGAATGCGGCTGGACAGGAACCAACCAAGCAGGCCCGCCAGCAGCGATGCGCCGATAATGCCGATCTTGGCGGTTTCCAACGCCTCCGGCCCGGTGAAGGCCAGGTTCGCCACGAACAGCGACATAGTGAAACCGATACCAGCCAGCCAGCTTGAGGCCAGCAACTGCGGCCATGAGACACCCTCAGGCAGATCGGCAAGACGGAAGGTAACCGCCAACCATGAGAACGCGCTGATGCCCAGCGCCTTGCCCAGCGGCAGCGCGATGATGATGCCCAGGCTGATCGGAGTCAGAATCGTGGCAAAAGCCTCCCCACTGAGATGCACGCCTGCATTGGCAAGAGCAAACACCGGAAGGATAAAGTACGTTACCCACGGATGCAGGCCGTCTTCCAGCCTCTGAAGCGGTGACTGCACGCGGTCGGCAAGGTCATCAATCTGGTCAAGCAGGTCGCGTAGATGGTGATCATTCATTGCCCATTCAGATTGGCAGCAGCTCTCTTCGTAAACTTCCAGCAGGGCGTGAACTTTCTGCGTGAAACGATCACGGTTGATGGCGTTGCGGGCCGGGATGGTCATCGCCAGCAGCACACCCGCCACCGTCGCGTGGACACCGGAGTACAGGAAGGCCAGCCACAGCGCGATACCGAGTATGGCATAGGGTGTCGGGCGGTTGACATGCATCCGATTCATGATGACCAGCAGCACAAGGATGCCCGCACCAACCAGCAGCGGAGCAAAGAAAATATCGTGGGTGTAAAACAGCGTGATGACCGCCACCGCTCCGATATCGTCAGCGATGGCAAGCGCCGTGAAGAACACCTTCAGCGAGGTCGGCACACGTGACCCCAGCAGCGCCAGTACGCCCAGCGTAAAAGCTATATCGGTTGCCATGGGAATGCCCCACCCGTTGGCACCGGGTCCGCCAATGTTGATAAAGCTGTAGATCATCGCCGGGATGACCATGCCGCCGATGGCCGCCGCAATCGGCAGGGCGGCCTTGCGCATCGAGGCCAACTGCCCTGCCATAACCTCGCGTTTAATCTCAAGACCCACCACGAAGAAGAACACGGCCATCAGGCCATCATTGACCCAGTGCAGCACTGTCTTTGAAAGCGTCCACTCACCAATACCAATGGTGAGGTGCATCCCTTCAAAGATATGGAAGTAACTCTCTGAAAAAGGTGAGTTCGCCCAGATCAGGGCCAGCACGGTAAAGGCCAGCAAAAGCAGGCCGCCCGTGGCTTCTGTCTTGAAGAAATCGTTGAAACGGGAGTACTTAAGCATCGTTTTCATCGTTTCAATTGGCGTATCCTCTTGATATTGGTCCCACTTGGTATCCGGCATGTTACTCCCTGTTACGTCCCTCCACTTGTGATGGGCCGCGCATAGATATAAAAAAACTGCCCGCAACTCCTCCAGGGGAGTGCTGGCAGTCCGTCCGCATCCGAGAATTATTGATTTGTTCTTACTATTATTCTAGCCGAAAAGTCAAGAAAAAATCAAGGGACATTACACGAATTTAATCTATTCGTGGATGAATGTCACTCGATTCAGGTTACTGACCTTAACAGATTTGCATGCGTTGCGCAATGAAATGATCCGCAGAACCTTACTGCACGGCCTGGGTACCGGCTAACAGCTCGGTGCAGATAGCCTCAGTGACGGGATCGATGGCGGCCTGAACGGCAGGGCTAAGGCCGATCTCCCAGCCGATTTCGGTGGGTTGTACGCCGTAGATGATGATCGTCGGGGGCAGGACGTCCAGCGCCGACCCCAGTGCGAGGGCATCGCCCAGCCCCGCGTAGTGCAGGGTTCCGCCGAGGCGGTTGGTGGCGATCTCGGCTTGCAGGGGCATGAAGCGCCGCCACTGGCCCGGTTCGGCGCGCATGTCCGCCGCATCGATAACGATGACGCGGTCATAGCCTTCCATCAGCAGCACGGTTTCAAGGCCCGCGATGCCACCGTCCAGCAGGGTGATGTCGGCGGGGAGGCTGCGCTCGGAGAGCCGGTTGAGGACCGCCTCACCGATGCC
>CAYMGV010000219.1:0-3086 GCA_964390105.1 uncultured Anaerolineae bacterium
TGGCGATTGGGCTGGTCGCACTCCTGCTGATCGTGATCGAGGGGTGGTTCGGCGGGCCGGGGCTGGATAGCTACGGTGCAGGCAGCGGCGTGATGGGGGCGATCCTGCTCTCCGCGACCGGGGGCGGGCTGGCGGGGTCACTGTTTGACTCGCTGCTGGGCGCGACGGTGCAGGCCATGTATTGGTCCGAGAAACGGAACAAGGAAACCGAGAAGGTCATCGACCCTGGCGGCACACCCAACACCCATCTTCGCGGCTGGCGCTGGCTCAACAATGATGCCGTCAACACCGCCGCTACCGTGGTCGGTGCGCTGGTGGGAGCGGCGGTGTGGGTGGTGCTGCGGTAGGCGGTTACCTCTGGCCTCTCATCAAAATAACGCTATACTCAAATCATGTGAGTAACTGGATTTAGCCTACGAAAGGCCAATCGAAGTGATGACAAAACGCCGTTTGCTGCTGCTGGGCACACTGATCAGCGTGTTGACCGCGGTGCCGGGCGCTGTACTGGCCGCCACCGACTCCCCGGCCCCGGTGCAGGCCACCGAACCGACCGTGGTGATCAATGAGACACCGGGCGATTATGTCGATACATTTGAGGTGGCATGGACCCGCTACCATAACCCCAGCGTGCGCACCACCGCCTATCTCGTCGAACTGCACCAGTGGGATGCCAGCGCCGATGAATGGGTCATCACCAAGTCTGCCTACTACATCCCGTACGACCGGCTGCGGCTGGCATTCGGGTTCACCGGCATGACCGCCGACCCCGTCGCGGGCCGGGTGATGGTCGATACACCCAGCTACGTTGTCGTGACACCGGTAGTGTATGACTTCGTGGTGATCGAAACCAACTCCGCAGGCGAGGCCCTGTATGACGCCGTGTTCAGCCCGATCGCGGGGGCCGCGTCACAAGGGTCTGCCCGGTTCACCTTCAGCACCGATAACGTACTCAGCATGCGCTACCTGCCCTAGCGGTGCGAGCCTGCCGGCCTGGCGCATACAGCAAAAAGCGGGAAGCTGATAGCTTCCCGCTTTTTGCCTTTTCCCGATAAAGGCTGATGGGATGGCGCTCTGACTATCAACCCATCATCGACGCGGGTTGATGATCTGCCGGTGATGATCTGCTGCGGCGGTGGCAGTCGGCTCGTATCTGCACAAGGTTACAGCCGGTGACCCCGCCGATCATGGCATTGGGGTTCAGATTGGAGAATTTCACGCAGGCCCAGCACTGGCCGCGTGCCCAGGTAACGAGGTGGTCAGGGCGTTCTGCGCGGATTTCCTCGCAGATACGGACAGCCTTATCCAGTGACAGTGGTTTCATGGAAGGCCCCTTTACTCCCTGTTAATTACGAACTTACGATGTCGTAAAAGCGTATTCCTCTATCATCAGGATAGCATAGAGCCAACGCTATTCGTGCGGATTTAATAGTTATTTTACAAATTGGGCATCGGTATCACGTTTGTGCGGGTGATTGGTGCTGAGCTGAGGCCCACAACAAACGACGGGCAGGAGGACGAATCCCCCTGCCCGTGACAGGTTACGATTGAATTGGGGATGCGCTTACTACGGGCAGGTCCCGGTCAGCACACAGGGGTCGATGGTAATGATCGGCTCCAGCGTCAGGATCGGCATCGGCACAAAGAACCCGGGGGTTGGAGTCGGGCAGTTGCCCATGATCACACACGTGTCAAGCGTCACCACGATGCCCGGCAGCGTTACGAGCGATGGCGGCGCCAGCGTCACAATCGGCCCGATCCCGGTGGTTGCGGGGACTGTGGGTGGGGCAACCGTGGCGGGTGCCGTTGGCACAACGCCAGCCTCAGTCGGTGCGGGCTGGGTCGCCGTGGCATCCGGGTCAGAGGACGTCGGTGCAGCACAGGCGAGGCCATCTTCGATGGGGATATCGGTCATATTCGTCAGCGGTGTGGTATAGCTGGTTGCCATCCAGCCAATCTCACCCGCACCTATCTCGACCTTCCACCAGCCGCCATCCGTACTCAGCGCCCTGACGGGCACCTGCGCATTCTGCGGGAAGACGCCAATGATGGGGCAGTTGACGCTGGGGCCTGTCCGGACGTTGAGGTCCTGGGTTACCAGCACAATAAACACGTTCTGTGCGGCCTCTGCGACCGCACCTTCGGCCCCGCCCGCTTCCGGGGTACTGTTGGGTTCGGGGGTCGCGCTGGATTCAGGCTCCTCGGTCAGGTCAACGGAGGCTGTACACGCCAGCCCGGCAGCCAGCAGCACGATTAACGGCACCAGCATCAAATGCCGCTGGTTATTGATACGATGAAACATAAGGTGTGTCCTTTCTCGTTTGTCTCCTCGATCACTATTGTCGCATAGAATGCTTTTTTACGCGCCATCAGCACCGGATTCATGATAGTATAAAGGTACTCATCTCAGCCTCATGACCGGCCATATAGGAATGATCACCTAGTGAAAGGCTCTCCCAACATGAACTTCAAACACATTCTGCGCCAGCTTGCCGTGATTGTCAGCCTCGCCTTTACGTTGGTTAGCAACGCCCTCGCTAACATATTGCCGATCAACGGCATCAGCACCGGGGAGATATCGGACAGCTTCCCGGTGTTCTTCACCCCGGCGGGCTATGTCTTTGCCATATGGGGCGTGATCTACCTCGGCCTGATCATGCTGACGGTCGTCTACAGCCTGCCATCCCGTCGGGACGACCCGGCCTTCATCGCCATCGGCCCGTGGCTGGTCATGGCTAACCTGTTCAACGGCACCTGGATTTACTCCTGGCATTATCTCGTGATCCCGGTCAGCATGATCCTGATCATCGGCCTGCTCGTCAGCCTGATCATGATCTACCTCAAGCTGGGCATTGGGCGCGGCGGGCTGACCGGCTCCGACCGCTGGACGGTGGGCCTGCCGGTCAGTATCTACCTCGGCTGGGCTTCCGTGGCAACTGTGGCAAACGCCGCCGTGATGCTGTATGACCTCGGCTGGCGCGGGGCACCGCTCAGCGAGCCGCTGTGGGCGGCTGTCGTGATCGTCGTGGCGCTGGGGCTGGGGCTGGCGATGATATGGGATCGCCGCGAGGTAGCCTACCCTGCCGTGC
>CAYMGV010000220.1:0-3043 GCA_964390105.1 uncultured Anaerolineae bacterium
CAATCGGCCCGGTAACGGTCAACGAGGTCCGCCGTGATCTCGCGGGCATAACGCCCGATCCCGGCTGCCTGGTGGACGGCAGCGGTGTAATCCAACCCTATGGCGGGATGCTCGGTCATGGGAGGTCGTCCTGTCCGTGGGAAGTGTGTGATGCCCTGTGCCTAGTGTACATGATTCTATAGCCCTAGTCGATTACGACCAACCATCCCCGGAAGTCCCGGATATTGCCCCCTGCCCCGTTGCCCCAAACCACGCACTCGACTATCATCAAAGAAGACTATCACACCGAGGTTCACATGCCTGTCGAATATGTCTCGGGCGACCTTCTCGCCAACCAACTTGAAGCGCATCTGATTGCCATTGGCTGCAACTGCCTGGGGTCCCTCAGCACACCGATCCAGTACGCCATCGGTGAGCAATACTTTGATTTCTGGCACGGCTACCGCTCACTGTGTGAGGTTAAGCCGCGCGAGTTCAACCTCGGCACGTGCTACGTCTGGGCGGGTTCCCCCGACCTGGAAGATGTACCCGCCATCGCGGCATTGGGCGTGCAGGAACGGCCCCTTGATCGCGGCTCTTATGATGGGGTCAGCGCGGCGCTGGAAGCCCTGCGTGACGAGGCCGACAACAACTGGGCCGAAGTGATCGCCATGCCACTGCCCGGCGTCGGGCCGGAGGATGGCAACCTCGACCCGGAGCGTGTCAAGGTGCTGATCGAGGCCGTCTTCGACCAGTGGGAAGGCATGGTCTACGTCTACGAGGCGGTGTACTTTGAGGATAATGACTGATCCACAGGGGCGCGGCACCGGTTTAATCGGTCGCCCCTGGCTTCAACGTTCTTCGGTTGCAATTTGATGTGAAAACCACCCCTTACCTCGCTATGATCTTGTGGGAAATCCCGGTGCGGCGGATGCCATCCCTGCCGGGCTGCGGTGCCGCGCCCCGCAGAACAGCTCACCCACTAACCAATGGAGACTCGATGACTCTCAATGACACGATGCGGCGGGCGGGCCGCACGCTGAACACCGCTTATGACGACAGCAGTATTGCCGCGCGGATCGCGGTGGGCGTGTGGCTGTTTGCCATGATCATGGTGCCGATCCTGAAATGGACAATGGGGGCTGACCGCGCGATCCCGGTTGCAGTGCCCGTCACGGTGCTGCTGCAGGCTGTCGCCTCGATCATCGTGATGGTCGAATCAGCCGGGGCCGGGCGCACCGCGTGGATGTTCGCGGTAGTCGCTGTGGGCACCTTCCTCGCAGAGTGGATCGGCTCCACCACCGGGATTCCGTTCGGGCGCTATCATTACACGGACGTACTTCAGCCCCAGGTCGCGGGGGTGCCGCTGCTGATCCCGCTGGCATGGCTGATGATGATCGGGCCGGGCTGGGCGGTGGCGCGGCGGCTGGTGGGTCGCTACGGCGGGAGCGCGTTTGCGGTCACTGCCGGGCTGGCGATCACCGCGTGGGACCTCTACCTCGACCCGCAAATGGTAAGCTGGGGGCTGTGGGTGTGGGAGAACCCTGCCGGTTACTTCGGCATCCCGTGGGTGAACTTCCTCGGCTGGGCACTGACCGCGACGCTGGTCACGCTGGCCGCAGCCCCGCGCAACCTCAGCACCGGGCCGCTGCTGCTGATCTACCTGCTCACGTGGATCATGTCGGCGGGCGGGCTGGCGCTGTTCTGGGGGCTGCCCGGCCCGGCACTGGCCGGGTTCGTGGTGATGGGTGGCTTCGGGTTGGCGGCGCTGTTAAGGCCACAACAGGGGTAAATTTGAGATCAATCACAGCCCCGCTATACTCGACCCTGACATCTGAATCCATTTCACAGGAGCCTTTGTTTGACTCCCTTTAAGCTGTTCTTCGATGAAATCCGGGAAGACCCCGCTTACTGGGCATCGCGGCTGCTGCTGCTGACCTTCGGTGCGTTGATCGGTGGCGCGGCTGTGTCGCTGTTTTTCGATCCCTCCGATATCGCGCCCGGCGGGCTGGCTGGCCTCTCCCTGATCGGCAACCGTCTGCTGGGCCTGCCCATTGGCATGACTATCCTGGCCCTCAACATCCCGATCCTGATCCTCGGCTCGCGCCGCCTGACGGGCTGGCGCACCTTTGTATCAACCGTGTACGTCGTGGTGATCTACTCCTTCGCAGTCGATGGCGTGGGCCTGCTGTTCGGGTCTGCGGGTATCACCGATGATGTGCTGCTCAACGCGCTGTTCGGCGGCATCATGGCAGGCATCGGCGACGGGCTGGTATTCCGCGCGGGGGGCACATCCGGCGGCACCTCGACGCTGGCCCGGCTGCTGCAGGACCGTTTCGGGATTCCCCTCAGCAGTTCATCCCTCTATACGGATTTCCTGGTACTGATCCTCGTCGGAGTCATCCTCAGTTGGGAGCAGGCGCTCTATTCAACCATCGGTATCTTCACGCTGCGGCTCGCCTCGGATTACATCCTGGAGGGGGTCAGCAAGACGAACACCGCGCTGGTCATCACGCGCAGCCCGGAGCCTGTCATCCGCGCAGTGGCACGCACGCTGCGGCGCGGCATGACGCGGCTTGAAGGGCAGGGCACCTACCAGAAACTCCCGCAGACCGTCCTGATCGTCACCGTGGCCCGTACCGAGGTCAACGCGCTGCGCAAACTGCTCCAGATCGTGGACCCCAACGCTTTCGTGACCGTGCTGAAAGGCCGTGTCACCTACGGCGGCGGCTTTGGGTCACTGGCCCCGCACCTGCCGCTCAAGTTCGATGAGCAGGACGATACCTTCACCGTGACTACCGTCACCCGCAAGGGCGTTGATGACGCCCTGCGCGATGAAGATGCGTGATTGCCTGGTATAATCCGTAGCGTTATTTTTTATGGGGGCGCTGCCCCACATCCCGCAAAGCCCACCCTAATACCTTGAACCCTCCCGGAAAGACGGCCCGGATATGACCTCGATATGGAATCGCATTCAGAACCTGATCACGGTACGGCGGCTGCTCTCGGCAGCGGCGGTGCTGGCGCTGGGGCTGGCCGCGCTTTACCCGATGTGGTTCGGGGT
>CAYMGV010000221.1:0-1060 GCA_964390105.1 uncultured Anaerolineae bacterium
CCACTATTGAGGTCAAACGTGCGCCTGCACATCTGTGATACATGACAGGTTTACAGGGGCCGTAAGGCTGGGCTACAATGGGGGAGTATCAACCAGCACATGATGGAGAGTACCCCGTGTCCAATCAGGTCTATCAGCCCATCTATTCCGCCTCGTATGTGCTTGCTATTGGCATCAATGAGTATTCCGATCCCGTGTTTCAGCCGCTGGGCAATGCCGAGCAGGACGCCAACGATTTCGCTGGGCTGCTGGCCGGGGAACCCTACGGGTTTCAATCCCGACCTCTGATTGGTGAGTCGGCCAGCAAAGCCGCTGTGCTGGATGCCCTGTATGACCTGCGGAACGTCGAGCCAGACAGCCGTGTGATCGTGTTTTTTGCCGGGCATGGTTACACCCTGATCGATAACTTCGGCCATGAGACGGGCTACCTCGCCTGTACCGATACGGTCCCACGGCGTGACTATACCGCCCTCAAGCTGGATGAGGTGATGGACCTGCGGCGCTATTCGGCGGCCAAGCACATCGCCTTCATCTTCGATTCGTGCTTCAGCGGTAAGGCACTCGGTATGACCAAGCTCCGCAGCGCCGCTGACCGTTTTATCGAGCGCCGTGCCTACCAGGTCCTCAGCGCTGGGGCTGGGGATCAGGCTGTATCCGATCTGCGATCCATGACCCGCCTGCTGCTGAACGCGCTGGCCCCGTCAAGCGCCAGTGATACCCTGCGTCTCAATGCGATTGGCCTTGCGGTGCAGGAGCAGATGGCCGCTGACACCAAAAGCACACAGATTCCGCAGTTCGGGCACATTGATGGCAGCCAGGGCGGAGACTTCGTCTTTTACGAACCACCACAGGCCCAGCCCATCGACCTGCTGTCCGCGCGGCTGCGGCGCGGCCTGGCTCACGAGGACGCCGATATGCGTTTCTTCGCCATTGAGCGGGCGGAGAAGCTGCTGTGGGACCCCGAACACGGGCCGAATATCCGGGCCGTGCTGGAGGACATGCAGTACGATGACCCCGACCGCGACGTGCGCCGCCGGGCCGGTGATGCGCTGCGGGCTGC
>CAYMGV010000221.1:1070-3039 GCA_964390105.1 uncultured Anaerolineae bacterium
CGCTGATTGGTCGCCCCAAGACCGCCACCTTCAACCTCAACGACTTGGTGGGCTTTGATATTGCCGTTGGCGTGGCGCGTAATCTGTATCCCGCCATCCCCGATGACCCCGCCCGCGACGTGCGCCGCGGGGCCGGTGATGCGCTGGGGGCTGCTGCCCCGCCTGTGATCAAGGCACCTCACCCAGCCCCGCCCATCATCGAATCCGTCCCTGAACCCGCACCGCCCGAACCGCAGCGCTACGACTTTGAGCCGGAGATGGTATTAATCCCCGCCGGGCCGTTCCTGATGGGCAGCCCCACAAGTGACAAACTCCGTTATGATAATGAGCCGGAGCAGTTCCAACTGGACATCAGTTACGATTATGCAGTTGGCAGATACCCTGTGACAGTGGGGCAGTACCGCGTTTTCATCGAGGCAGGCGGATACCGGGAAGACCGATGGTGGACTCAGGAAGGCCTGAAAGCGCGCGCAGCCGGTTGGGATTGGATTGACTCGCATTGGCAGGAAACTGGCAAGGCATGGACTACTCCGCGTTTTTGGGATGATGCCAAGTGGGCGGGTGATGACCTGCTGCCTGTTGTGGGCGTCTCCTGGTATGAGAGTTATGCCTACACGCGCTGGCTGAGTGAGACGACCGGGCGCGAGTATCGCCTGCTGACCGAATCCGAATGGGAGAAGGCGGCTCGTGGCGGGCTTCAAATCCCGGATGGGCAGGGCGGCATGAAGAAGAACCCGCACCCTGCGCGTACCTGGCCGTGGGGTGACGAGGAACCGACAAAGGAATTATGCAATTTCGAGGGCAACGTGGGGCAGACCAGCCCGGTGACAAGCCATGAAGCACAGGCTCGGCGCCAGCCTTACGGCCTGTATCACATGGCGGGTAACGTGTGGGAGTGGTGCCTGAGTGAGTGGGCGAACCCTTATACCAACCCGGAAGGTAACGATCCGGGAGGCAGTGCCTCCCGCGTGGTGCGCGGCGGTTCGTGGATCGCTATCAACGATCTACGTTACGTGCGCTGCTCGTGCCGTTTCAGGTTCGATCCACTCAACTGGGGCAACAACTACGGGTTCCGGGTTGGGGGCGGTGTCCCTGTTCTTAAATAAGCTCGGTACTCTGTGTCTCTGATCTCTGCGCTCTGACTCTCTGAATCTGATAATGGCCGCTTCGCGGCCTCGCCAGAATCGGTTTTTGGGAGTATGCTGGTTTTGTTGGGCATGTATGTCGTGTGTCACGCTGCATGCTCATCAGGCGGCCTGGTAACTGCCTCCCGCGTGGTGCGCGGCGGTTCGTGGAACGATATCAACGATCAACGAAACGTGCGCTGCTCGTACCGTAACAGGAACGATCCACACAACAGGAACAACAACAACGGGTTCCGGGTTGGGGGCGGTGTCCACGTACTTCTATGCAGGGATGTCCCTGTGGGCACCGGGGTTCCCGGTGCGGGGTGCTGTGCCACCATACACAGTACCTCCCGGCAATGTGAGATGAGAGCAAAGACGCACCTCGTCATCTCACCGAGGCGATCAGAAGAACAGCGCAGGCTGGCCTGGCCTGAATGGGTTGAAGAAGTCCATCAGGCGCATATAGAAAAAGGGCGTGACCTGGTTCGCGTTGACGGGCCCAGAACTGATGCGCCATGTTCCTGAAGACAAGCGATTCGAGATCGTCCGCAATGTCACCGAGAAAACCGTTGAACGCTGGTACAGTGACAATGGTTGGGGCCAACCGGAATACAGCTATGTAATTCACGACAAGCACATCCCAGTCAAGGAGGGCATGGAGTTTGGCGAAGACAAACTCCCAAGCAACAGTCCGCGCCAGCGGACTTTGCCGATGGTCCATGCTCATGTCATCACACCGGGGACAATCCCTATCGATGCGGCTGAAGACCTGGGACGTATTGACCACATTCAGTACATTAAAAAACGAGAACGGGCCGAGCGACCTGACGGACAGGTCGTCG
>CAYMGV010000222.1:0-3015 GCA_964390105.1 uncultured Anaerolineae bacterium
GCGTGCGATCAGCACGGCGTCCGCCGGGCCGCCGATGCGCGCCGCTGCGTATTTGCCCAGCGGTTCATCGAGCAGTAACGCATCAGCGAAGGCATCACGCAGGGCGTCGAGGGCAGGGGCGGGTATCGCCATGTCAGGAGCCTTTCGGGGCGCGGTAGCGGTTCGAGAGGTTGCCCAGCGAGACCGCCCACAGTGCCGCCGCGATAGCGAATCCCGTTTGCCCGGTGAAGACCCAGAACCCGCTGAGTGCCAGTGCCCCGACCCCCATTGCGATCACGACGGTATGCAGGCGGCGGTTGCGCTGAGCCTGTTCGGGCGGCATGGGTGGTTCCGGCTTACGCTGGCTTTTGGGGATATGCCCACGATAATCAACGTGGGATTTACGGACCTGGTTAGCGGCAAAGCCGAGTAAAATCGAGGCAATGCCAAAACCAATGGCGGGGAGGATCAGCGCGAGGTCGTCATCCACGAGGTTGAGGATCACGGCGATCACGCTGACGGAAAGCTCCAGCCAGCCAAAGATCGAGAGGGCCATAAACCCCCGGTTAGCATGCGGTTCTTCCTGTACGGATGGTTCGTCTGTCATGATGGCTGTCTGTATCCTGTGCGTGCTGGTTCGGTGCGAGTGATCCTGATTGTACCCGTTGGATGGAGGTGGATCGAACCGGTGGGTAAGATGTGGGGGTATCATTATCATCAGAATGGGGAAGTCATCATCACGGGAAAGGAACCCATTATGTCCGAGGAGACCGCCACCACACACGAAGCGATCATTGTCTATGGGCACGCCGCCTGCCCGATGCTGCCGCCCGTTATCAGTGCGCTGAAATTGGCTGATGCTCCCTATACCTACGTGGATATCCACCGCGACCCCGAAGCGCGCGAGCGCGTGCGTGAGATCAACAACGGTTATGAATCGGTGCCGACGCTGGTTTTCCCTGATGGCAGCACACTCACCGAGCCACGGGGCGGTGAGCTGCCGTCCCGGCTGCGTGAACAGGGCTACCGCGCCCCGGTGACGTCGTATATTGTGGGCAACATCCAGTACATCCTGGTGGGCGTCGTGATCGTGTATGCGCTGCTGAAGTTCTTCGCGGTTCTGTAAGTATTTGGGCAATCAATCGCATACAGCACCCCCGCCGGTAGCGGCACGATGCATCGTGCCGCTACCCTTTTTCCGGCTGCTCCTCGACCCGCCGCCGTATATCCGTGACCCAGCCGCCGGTCAGTGTGCCGCTGAAGGCGGCCACCGTCTCGAACAGCGTGACGACATCCAGCAGCAGCAGTGCCCCGATCAGCAGTGAGGCCCCGGCGGCCAGCCCGGCCAGCACGATCACATGCGCCATGTGCTGATCCTGCGTGCGCCGGGCCACTTCACGCCCGGCGAGAAAGCCTGCCGCCAGCGAGATCACGATGCTGAGCAGGCCGGGCAGGTTGGTCTGCCCGGCGATAATCTCCCCGGAGTCGACGGCGATCAGCAGCGTGACGACGATCATCGCCAGCTTGCCCACAAACACGATGCCCATATAGGTCAGCAGCAGCGCGGAGAGGATCACGTTCCATTTCAGGTTTCGGAAGGTCATGGGGTAGTCCCTTCGGGAATAAGCTGTTGGCGATCAGCGGTCAGCTATCAGACTGACGACCCATCACTGAAAGCGACCGTGATCCTATTTTACTGATCTTTGCCGGGATGATGCGACATCCGAATTGGCAAACAGCTTCAAGAGCGATCACAGGCTGACGGTCTGTCGCCTCTTTTCACATCCTCCCAATCCGCGCGTTTCACTGTTGCATCCGGGTCACGGTAGCGTTAGCATTACCGGACTCGGGGTTTGTTTGATGATTGTCTAATGATGTGGTCGCTGGGCCGCTAAGGGGAAACTGTTGATGAAAGCGCGCGACTGGGCCCTATTCATCCTGCTGGCGATGGTGTGGGGCACGTCTTTTCTGTGGATCAAGGTGGCGCTGGCGGAGGTCGGTCCGGTCACGCTGGTCAGCTTCCGGTTGTTGTTCGGCGTGCTGGGCTTGATCGCTGCCGCGCTGATCCTGCGGCCTGAGATGCCGCGTGACCCGATTGTGTACGGCAAGCTGGCCCTGATCGGCTTTATCAATACGGCGCTGCCCTTCGTGCTGATCTCATGGGGTGAGCAGCACATCGATTCCGGGCTGGCGTCGCTGTTTAACGCCTCAGTGCCAATGTGGACGCTGATCTTCGCACACTTCTTCCTTGCGGATGAACGCATCACGCTTGACCGGCTGGTTGGTCTGCTGATCGGATTTGTGGGCATTGTGCTGCTGGTGTTCAGCAACCAAAATGGCCCTATCAACCCTGCCGGGCAGATGGCGCTGCTGGGATCACTGGCGGTGCTGGCGGCTGGCATGATGTACGGTGGCAGTGCGGTCTTCATCCGCTCCAATCTCAAGGGCGTTTCACCGATTGTACAGCCGCTAGGGGCCGTCCTGTTTGCCGATATTTATGTTTGGGTCGCGGCCTTCACGCTCGAACGCCCAATCATCATTCCGTCCCAGCCGATGACATGGATCGCGCTGATCTGGCTGGGCGTGCTGGGGTCGGCGCTGGCCTACCTAATCTACTTCGGGCTGATCCAGCGTGTCGGTGCGACCAACGTCACCGCCGTGACCTACGTGGTGCCGGTGGTTGGCGTCACCGTTGGGGCCATCTTCCTCGGTGAAGCGATCACATGGCCGATGATCGTGGCCGGGGCACTGGTGCTGATGGGCGTTTACACTGTCAACGCGGGTATTCCCTTTGTCCGCAAAACCACGGTCGAGGAGGCCGCTTAATGGATTCAAAACGCACGCGCTACATGGTGATCCTGTGTGTGTCATTTATTGGGCTGGGCCTGACCCTGCCGCTGGTGCTGGCAACGGTCAGTGAACTGACCGTCCGCTTTAATATGCCGCTGGAGAACGGCGGTATCTTCCCGCTGCTGTCGTCACTGGGCGTCATCATCGGGACGGGGGTGGTGGGCCGCCTGTATGACCGGTTCAACA
>CAYMGV010000223.1:0-3013 GCA_964390105.1 uncultured Anaerolineae bacterium
GCATGTGCGTGTAGTCAGCCTCGAAGTCATCGGTATGCAGGAAGAACCCCACCCGCCCGCCGGTCTGGTCACCGATGCGGGCGGTTTGCTGCGGGGTGGCAGCTTTTGCCAGCAGCAGGGTCGCACCGTTGCCGCCGGGTGGGGCCACCACCACCCAGCGCTTTGCAGCACTGAGCGGCGTATCTTCGACCAGGGTGAATCCCAGCGCATCGGTATAGAACGCGATGGCTTCATCGTAGCCTTGTACCACGATGGTAAATTGCACGATAGCACGTGGCATGGCTACCCCCGCATGCGCTTCTCACGCTGCTCGATCAGAAAGTCGGTGGGGTCGGCATCCCTGGGGATGTGGACATCGCGCAGCTTGCCGCCGGACTGATCCGGGCCGACCACGCCCAGCCGGAACAGGCTGTCGATGATGCGCCCGGCGCGTGGGTAGCCGACGTTCAGTTTGCGTTGAAGCAGCGATGCCGACGCGACCTGATCGTCCTGTACGATCCTGATAGCCTCCATCAGCATGGGGTCGGTCGCCTCGATAAGGGCATCACGGGCCAGCGATTTTTCCCACGGGGCAGTCCCTGGCTCCTCATCCTCCTCCCAATTTTCCACCCAGTAATCGACCAGGGCTTCCATCTCAAGGTCACTGACAAAGCAGCCCTGCGCCCGCACTGGTGCCATGGCCTCCGGCGATTGATACAGCATGTCACCTTTGCCGATCAGGTCTTCCGCGCCGACGCTGTCGATGATCACACGCGAGTCGGTGCCGGAAGCCACGGCAAAGGCGATACGGGCCGGGAAGTTGGCCTTGATCAGCCCGGTCAGTACGTCGGTGCTGGGGCGCTGGGTCGCAACAACAAGGTGGATGCCGGTGGCACGGGCCATCTGGGCGAGGCGTGTCAGCAGGTGTTCGGTCTCGTCGTGGAACTCGGTCATCAACTCGGCCAGCTCATCGATCAGCACGACCATATAGGGCAGCCTGGCCTTGCCGCGCACGCCCTGGTTATAGATGGCGATGTTGCGGGCCTGGGCTTCTTCCATCAGCTTATAGCGGCGGTCCATCTCCCTCGTTACCCAGCGCAGCACACCGATGGCGCGTTCCGCTTCGACCTCGACCCGGCCCAGCAGGTGGGGCAGGCCGTTGAAGCGGATCAACTCGACCATCTTGGGGTCGATCATGATCATCTTGAGCTGTTCGGGTGTGTTATTGACGATCAGGCAGGTGGCAAGAGTGCGCAGTGCTACCGATTTGCCGGAGCCGGTCGTACCGCCGATCAGCAGGTGCGGCATACGGCCCAGGTCAGCGGCGATGGGCTTACCGTCCACCTCGCGGCCCAGCGCAATGGTCAGTGGCGACTTGTACTTGTAGAACTGCTCAGACTCCATCACCGGGCGCAGTGAGACGATGCCCGGCTGTGGGTTCGGTACCTCGACGCCGATATAATTGGTGCCCGGCACCGGGGCCTGGATACGCACGGTGCGTGCTGCCAGCGCCAGTGAGAGGTCACTGGCGAGGCCCGCCACGCGTGTCACACGGACGCGCTTAACGGTGCGCGTGCCGTCCTTGCCCTTCTTGCTGAAGGGCTGCACCGCGTACTGGGTGACGGTTGGCCCGGCCTTGACGCCGACCACCTCGACATCCATGCCGAAGTCCTCCACCGTCTTCTCGATCACATGCACGTTGACGTTGATCTCAAGATCGCTGGGCCGGTCAAAATCGATCTCATCCAGCAGTTCCATCGACGGCAGTTTTTTGCTGCGCCGCCCCTTACGCTTTTTGTCCTTCAGGTTGCCCAGTTCAAAGCGCATGGTGATCTCGCCGGTTTCGAGACCTTCTTCCATCAGTCGTTCACGCATGGTGCGGAAGTCCCGTGGTTCTGCTTTCTTTTCCGCCACTTGCTCCTCGATGGGACGCGGGGCAGGTTCGGGGATACGGCTGGTTGCGCCGGTCACAATTGAGGGGCGTCCATGCAGGGGGTTATACGGGGCAGGGGCACCGTCGGATACGGCCTCCCCGGCGTGTTCGGCAGTCGGCGGGGCCAGCACTGCCGCCGCCGTCGATTTCGGGTTCAGCCGGGCCGCCAGGTGAACCAGCCGAATCTGCGCTTTTTCGAGGGCCTCCATGATCACAGAGCGCCGGATGCCCAGTACGGCGAAGGTACTCAGCGTCATGATGCCGAGCAGGATCGCGCCGGTCACGACATTACCCAGCAGGCTGTGCAGCAGGTCCTGTAATGCCCAGCCGACCAAACCGCCGCCCGCGCCTTCTGTCGCGGAGGCGAGCGCCTCGATCTGGCCCTGTTCACCCCCGATGAAGAATCGAATCGAGGCCTGTATGTAAGCCAGCGTGGCGAAGAACAACACCTCCCCGGCCACAATGCGCCACCAGTTGAAGCGGAACACCATGCCGAGCTTGGGCAGCAGCAGCAGGATACCCGCCATCATGATGGCCCCCGCCACCACGAACGAGCCGAGGCCGAAGCTGCGATACAGGAATCCCGCCCACGGGTCACCCAGCGATCCGCTTTCCGGCGTTACAAGTGAGATGAAGGTCCACAGGCCAATCGCCAGCAGAAGGAAGGCGCTGATCTCGTCGGCATAGGTTTGCTGCATTGCCTCGATCCACTGCGGCAGGCCCTGCTGCTTTTCCTTCTCCTGTTTCTTCGCATTGGCGGCACTGCTCTTCTGTTTGATACGCACGCCCTGCACTTCGGGCAGTGACTCAAACAGGCTTGGGTCCTTCTTTTTGCTGCGCTGCTTGCTGCTGGATGACTTGCCGCGCGTGGGCGATTTGCCCCGGGTTGGTGACTTCCCCCGGGTGGGCGATTTGCTTTTGGTCGGGGACTGTCTTCCCTTTGACGGTGATGATGAACCCGGTTGTCCACTCTGCCCGCTGCGCTGCGGTGATGATCCGCCGGGGCGTTGGCCGGGCTGCTGGCTGCCCTGCCCGCTGCGCTGCGGTGACGATCCGCCGGGGCGTTGGCCGGGCTGCTGGTTACCCTGCCCGCTGCGCTGC
>CAYMGV010000224.1:0-2988 GCA_964390105.1 uncultured Anaerolineae bacterium
CCCGCAAGGTAGGGCAGAAACAGCAGCCCGCCCGCCCCCGCTGGCACCTCTGACGCCAGCCCATCGAGGTATGAGTAGGCGTCTTCGCGGTCCTCAAGGCCCAGCATGTTGCGCAGCCAGCGCATCGAGAGGCCCGCCGCAAGAATGGCCGCCTGCGCGTACCAGCGCCCCGGCACCGCATGATTGAAGGTGTAAAAGGTCATGTTGTTCTCAACCGGGGAGCGCAGTGCATGGAAGACCTGCCCGCCCGTACCGACCGTCACCAACGCTGTCCCCGGCTCAATCAGGCCGTAACCCACCGCCTGCGCCGCAAGGTCAGCGGCCCCGGCCACCACCGGGATACCGGGCACCAGCCCCAGCGCATTGGCGGCCTCAGCGGTCAACTGCCCTACGATCTCGGTCGAGCCGTAAATACCCGGCATCAGGTCTTCATCCAGCCCGCATATCTGAAGCAGCGGCGCGGACCAGCGCCCGCGCCGCACATCGAACAGCCACGTCGCCGCTGCATCACTGGGATCGGTGGCCCGCTGCCCGGTCAGGCGCAGCCGCACATAATCCTTGGCGCTGAGGGCGGTCCTGGCGATTTCAATAGCTTTTGGCTCATGCTCGGCCAACCACATCAGCGTCAGCGCCATGAAGCCCGCCGCAGGGGGTCCCGGCGCTATCTTCTCGTACCCTCCACGACGCAGCAGCGCCTCAAGCTGCGGCCCGGTGCGGGCATCGGCCCAGGATACAGCCGGGCGTACCGGCCTGTCCTGGCCATCCACCAGCACCACCCCGTGCATCTGCCCGCTGAGGCCAATCGCCGCGATGCCGTTGGGCGGCACACCCGCATCGGCCAGCACCATCCACAGCGTGCTGACCAACGCATCCCACCACGCATCCGGGTGCTGCTCCGCCCTACCGGGTGCAGGGGTCAGCATCGGCACCTCACGCCCGGCGCTGGACAGTACCCGGGCCGACTCCGCATCAATGAGCGCCACCTTGACGTTGGTCGTGCCGATGTCGATGCCCAGTAAGACCGTCATGACGCACGCCCTGCCCGCATCGAGAAGACACCCCCGGCTACAAACAGCAGGCCCAGCACCCCCGGCAGCAGCCAACCGGGCAGCACCGGCCACGGATTGGGTGTGGCCGCGGGTTCGCCGCCCGCCGGGGTGCCGTCCATCTGCGAGGCCACCATCTCGGCGCTGATCGATGCCCACGCCGCCAGATCAACCGGGGCCTCCTCGACCAGCATCAGCGGCCCGCCACCCATCAGGCAGTCATCGCTGATATCCTCACACGGGGCCGGGTCCAGTGCCAGGGTATAGGCTCCCACACGCGGATAGATGCGGGTTTCGGCACCGGTCGGTTCAACCAGCAGCGCCGACTCTGCCAGCGCGGGCACTTCGATCACCAGACCTGCCCCACGCCGCGCCCAGTAGACGCGTGTGGTCTGCTCGCCGCGTTCAAGTAAGACCTGCATCAGCGCCGGGCCGCGCAGGTACAGCCCCTCGCCAACCCCGGCGTAGTGCCTCGTGACGGCATCGAAGGCGTGATAAGCTGGCGTTTCACTGCGATCGTTGCGCAGCAGGCCGTAGGGTTCGCGTTCACGCAGCGGTTCCTCGACCAGCTTGTAGACCGCCGCCCGTTCGAGGTTCAGCCCGAAGGCCAGCGCAAATTCCTGCACGATGAAATCAGCCTGCATGGTACTGGTGACGGGGAAAACGGCATCGGGCCACGGCTGCAGGATGTCATCATAGGGTGGCGCGTTGGTCTCGTTGAGCCAGATCGGTTTGTCTTCCAGCCCGTGCGCAGCCAGCGCCGCGCGCATCGACCCGACGATCTGGATCGTGCTTTCCGGCTTGAAGTAAACGTGCGCGGTCGCCACATCAAAGTAATAGTCATTCGCGGCGGCGGTGGGGTCCTCGGAGGCCGCATCAAGGAACTCAGTGAGGAACAGCGGGTTGAACCAGTAGGTCAGCCCGGCAAGGTGAATCCGGATGTCGGGGTTCACCTCATCCGCGACCAGTGACGCCACCCTGACCAGTTGGTAGTAATCGGCGGGGGTGCCCTCCCACAGCGTCCCGAATTCATCGGGCGGGATATCCGGCTCATTCCAGATCACCCAGCGCGTCACGCGGCCATCGTAGCGCGTCATCACCTCACGGCAGAAGCCCGCCCACAGGTTGCCAGGATCATCGACGGGGAGGTACAGCCCGCGCGGCACACCCGCACCCACCGAGCCATCCGTGGCAAAAGCCGGGGTATGCTGAAGCACACCGACCACCTCGCGCCCGGCGCTGATCTCGCGGTCCAGCCACGTCATCGGAACGTGAAAGTCGTTCCATGTGCCGGGGCCGTCCTTTTTGAGTTCGCTCCAGTAAAACAGCAGGCGCGTCCAGCCGATGCCGAGATCGTCGGCGGCCTCGGGTTCGTGGTAGGTCTCCACCGCGCCGATTCGCTCGGCGGGCAGCGCAGGCCCGGGTGCAGGTGGCGGATCGTCGGCGGCACGCACGGGGGTGATCATGACGACGGCCAGCAGGATAACTAACAACGTGATCGCACAGCACCCCTCGCATGGTCGCTTTCGAGACCATGCGGCCCTTGAATAAGGGGGCAAATGGGGTGCCTGCCATTGAGATGAATCGGCTTTCGGTTTACCGAGTGTATTGAATAAACGATGCGGCATTGAGGGCCAGCTTTCAGGTGATGACGGTTCCCGCCACCAGCATACCACAGCCCGGCCTTACTGCGCCTTCCGTTTATAACGGATCACGCCGCATGTGCGACACGATTCAGCGGTCCCGCCCCTCACGCAGCAGCCGCATCCCGTTGAACGTCACCAGCAGCGACGCCCCCATATCGACGAGGACGGCCATCCACAACGTTGTGATGCCGGGCAGCGTCAGTGCCATGAAGGCCAGCTTCAGCACAAGGCTAAACGCGATGTTCTGTGTGATGACACGCTGCGTGCGGCGGCTGGTGTTGAGCAGGTCCGGCAGG
>CAYMGV010000225.1:0-2970 GCA_964390105.1 uncultured Anaerolineae bacterium
TCGCATCCGTCTCAAACATCTTTACCCATCATATTCATCTTGACTGAGTACTAGTCAATGGTCAGTTCCGGCCTATCTCCCCCTGAAAGCCGATATCCGTGATCATGGATGGCGGCTTTTGTGTTGGGGGGGCAAGCCAACCGTCGAAAAACATGAGGAAATCCCGTCAACATGGCTACTAATGTCCCAATGTCAACCGTGAAACGCTTCTTAATCGGCGAGCCGTTCCCAACCCGGATGGACAAGCACGAACGGCTCGATAAAATCCGCGCGCTGGCCGTATTTGCGTCCGACCCGATCAGCTCCAACGCCTACGCCACCGAAGCGATCATGAGCGTGCTGATCCTGATCAGCGTCGGTGCGCTTGAGATGACGATGCAGCTCGCCCTCGGGATTGCGGGGCTGGTGATCCTGGTGGTGTTCAGCTACATCCAGACCATTCTGCATTACCCCGATGGCGGGGGTGCTTACACCGTTACCAAGGACAACCTCGGCAAAATACCGTCGCTGTTTGCGGCGGCGGCCCTGCTGATCGACTACACGCTGACGGTGTCGGTATCGGTGTCGGCGGGCGTACGTGCGGTGACATCCGCCTTCCCGGGGGTATGGCCGTATCGCATCCTCGTCGCGGTGGTCGTGATCATCCTGATCACATGGGTCAACCTGCGCGGCGTGCGTGAAAGCGGCACGATCTTCGCCATCCCCACCTATGCCTTCGTCGTCGGCGTGCTGGCAACCATCACCTGGGGCCTGCTGCGTTACACCGGGCTGTTTGGCTTCGCGCCGCTGCCCATCGGTGCATTTGAGGGCGCACAGGTGGCCGAAGCCGGGATGGGCAACATCAGCCAGGCGTTGATGATATGGTTGGTGCTGAGGGCGTTTGCGGCAGGCTGTACTGCGCTGACCGGCATCGAGGCGATTAGCAACGGCGTCAAGGCCTTCAAGGAACCGGAAGCACCGAACGCTGCCCAGACCATGGTGGCAATGGGCGTGATCGCGATGTCACTGTTTGTCGGCATCTCGTTCCTCGCGACGCGGATGGCGCTTATCCCTGCCGAGGAAAACTCGGTTCTCTCGCAAATGACGCATACCATCACCGGCGGTGGCTTCCTGTATTACTGGGTGCAGGTGTTCACGGCGGGCATCCTGTTTCTCGCCGCCAACACCGGTTACCAGGACTTCCCCCGGTTGAGCGCCTTCCTTGCTGAAGACAACTTTGTGCCGCGCTGGCTGCGTAATCGTGGTGACCGGCTGGTGTACAGCTCCGGCATCGTGATGCTGGCGGCCCTCTCAATCGTCCTCGTGATCATCTTCCAGGCCAACGAGATCGCCATGCTGCCGCTGTACGCGCTGGGCGTGATGCTGTGCTTCAGCCTGTCACAGGCGGGTATGGCTCACCTGATGTGGCGCATCGGCAAACTGAAGCCCGGTGAGGTACTGGATACCAAAGTGACGCATGTTCATCATGAAAAGGGCTGGTGGTGGAAGTTCGGGCTGAACATCGTCGGCTCGGTGGTAACCGGACTGGTGCTAATGATCCTGGTCGTTACCAAGTTTGCCGAAGGGGCGTGGATTGTTGTCGTGGCGCTCCCGCTGCTGGTGCTGGCATTCCGCGCGGTGGAACAACACTATGACCGCGTCGCAAAGGCACTGACTATAGCGGACTTTAAGCCGGAAGCCGATCTGCACAAGGCGGCCAATGTTGCCATCGTGCCAATTGCCGACATCCATCGCGGATCACTGCGGGCATTGCACTACGCCCGGCGGCTGGCAACCGATGTGCGCGCCATCAGCGTGATCACCAACCCGGAACACGAAGAGCGACTCCGTGAGCGGTGGGAACGGTTCACAGAGATCACATGGCGTGAGGAACTGGTGCCGATTCACTACGAATACCGTGACATCCTCGAACCGCTGATTGAGTACATCGAGAAGGTGAGCAACGAGGAATTCCCGGATCAACTGGTGACGGTTGTGGTGCCGGAGTTCGTGTGTAACAACCCGATTGAGGATATGCTGCACAACCAGACAACGGTGCGCCTGCGCCGCAGGTTGCAGCACTACGAGGACATCGTCATCATCGATGTGCCGTACCAGATTTAAGTAACATGAACAGAACCGGGGAGATCAGTGGCCTCCCCGGTTTTTTGATCCCCCCTGGCCGGAACGAGGGAGAGGGCAGGGTCGGTATTTGATTGATGATGCCAAACGAACTGCGCTGTCGCAGGGGTCAGAAGACGTCGGGGGTGCCGTCATCGCGCTCATCGAGACGGGCCAGCAGACGCACCGTGCCGAGCGCCAGTACCGCCAGTGCCAGCAGCAGCAGCGCACTGGCAAAGGTCGCGCCGAGGTCGCGTTCAAGGGCGCTGTAGACGAGCAGCGGCATGGTCTGCGTCTTCCCGGCGAGGTTGCCGGCAAACAGCACCGTCGCGCCAAACTCACCGAGGGCACGCGCCCAGCTCAACATCAGCCCGCTGATCAATGCGGACATGCTGAGCGGCAGCAGGATATAGCGAAACAAATCCCAGTGGCGTGCCCCGTCGATCTGCGCGGCCTCTTGCAGTTCGAGCGGGATGGACATCAGGCGGACCTGCACGGAGCGGATATAGAACGGGGCGGCGACAAAGGTCTGCGCCATGATCACGGCCAGCGGGGTAAAGGGCAGTGTGATGCCCACCGTGGAAAGTGGTACGCCCAGCAGGCCGCGCCGCCC
Organism: uncultured Anaerolineae bacterium; assembly: GCA_964390105.1. Lineage (GTDB taxonomy): Bacteria > Chloroflexota > Anaerolineae > Aggregatilineales > UBA3940 > CAYMGV01. The sequence continues at coordinate 2,714 of CAYMGV010000225.1, forward strand.
AAACGCCGAGAGCAGTGCCAGCCCGGCGACGACGGGCGGCATCACGATGGGGAGTTCAACCAGCACGGACAGGATACGTTTACCCGGGAACTTGAATCGCGCCAGCACCAGCGCCAGCGGCGTACCGAACAGCACCACCGCCGCCATGCTGATCGCAGTGGTGCCGAGACTGAGCAGCAGCGCGCGGCTGAGGTCGCCGGGGGCCATGACGGCACCGGCCACGGCCCCCATTGCCAGAATGGAATAAACGCCGCTGC
>CAYMGV010000226.1:0-2944 GCA_964390105.1 uncultured Anaerolineae bacterium
ATGCACGCGATCCCTGGTGGGCGGAAACGTTCATCCAACTGGCGGGGCTGACCGCCGACCCCAACGCGCTGGCGCGGGCAGTGGCTGAGAGCAGCCCCTGGCTGGCGTGGTGGTGCGTGCAGGAAGGTCGAGGGGTAGATAAAGCCACCTACGCGGCAATTGAGCAGCAGTCGATGGCACTGGTGCGCTCCGATAATGTGAGGGACCGGCGGCAGGCGGTGCAGGCGCTGGCACAGATGCAAACGCTGCGAACTTTGGAGCCGCTGGGACTGTTGGCGTTCGATGATGATGCCGAAGTTTACAACACAGCGCTTCAGTCCTTACGCGCTGCGGGCGATAGCGGTATCGAGATATTTCATCGCGAGTGGCAAGCTCAGAAATATGAGTTTCCGGGGCACAAACCGGGGGAACGTGCCGCCTGGGGCCGGGCTATTCACGACATCGACCCGCGCCCCGGCGTGGGCGTAACGTTCACCCCTCTCCCCGGGGGAGAGGGGCCGGGGGTGAGGGCACTGCCCGACATCGCGTGGTGCGAGGTGCCGGGCGTGCAGGGCTGGACGATGGTTGATGATCGTGATAACGAGTTCGGCCCCTACGATATCGCATCCTTCCGCATGGCGAAATACCCGGTGACGATGGCGCAGTTTGCGGCCTTCATCGAGGCGGGGGATGCCGGTTGGGGGAACGACCGCTGGTGGAAGGGACTAGCCGCTGATGCCAAGCATCGTGCTGCACCGGGTGAGCAGGCATTCAGATACCATAATCATCCTCGTGAACGAGTCTCATGGTGGGATGCTGCCGCCTTCTGCGCGTGGCTGAGCGTGGCGGGTGGCTACAGTGAATACACCCTGCATGAGTGGGTGGTCGAGCAGGGGAAAGACTACAAGACCTATCCCGGCGTGCGGCTGCCGACCGAGTGGGAATGGCAGTTTGCGGCGCAGGGTGAGAGCGGGCGCGAGTACCCGTACGAGGGTGACTTTGACCCGGCAAAGGGCAACACGAAGGAGACCGGCATCAAGATGACCAGCGCGGTGGGGCTGTTCCCCGGCGGTGCGGTGCCGGAGCGTGGTCTGCTGGACATGAGCGGCAGCGTGTGGGAGTGGTGCCTGAACGAATACGGCAACCCGGCGAACACCGGCCTCGGCGGCAGCGAACGCCGGGTGGTGCGTGGCGGGTCCTGGTACAACGGTCAGGACTTTGCGCGTGCCTCCTTCCGCAGCAGCTGGGATCCGTACTACCGTAACTACAGCCTCGGTTTTCGGTTGGTGGTTGTGGTGCCCCCATCATTGCAGGTGCGTTAGCACCTGGCCCTGATCACTGGACGGGTCGGCGAATGCCGACCCAAAAGGCCGCGCAGCGGCCCACCGGGAATCTCGCGCTCCGCGCGAGTCGCCCGAATCGGTTTTTGGGGTATGATGGAGGTGTAGGGGGCCTGTGTCGTGAGCCACGCCGGGAAGCCTGCACAGGCCCTGCTGTACCGCCGCCCGGCCCTGTTGGAAGGGGCCCACCTGTGGTGGGGTGGCCCCTCGCAGCGGGTGTGACCCCGCCGCCCTGTGAAGGGAGCCATAAGGCGTGAGCCTCACCACAACCAACCGAAAACCGTTGTTGTTGTTACGGTTGTTAGGGTTGTTCCTGTTGCGATACGAGGCGCGCGCGTTCTGATTGTTATCGTTCCACGAGCCGCCCCGCAGCTTGCCAGGCCGCCTGGCTGACCCCGCAGGGCCAGCGCCATCACCATACCCCCGTTTCTCAATTTTCGCGATTCCGCCGCTGCGCTGCTGTGCAGCGACCCGCGGCGACCCCCTCACTTCGTTCGGGGGATCAGATTTCAGATTCACAATCAAGATGGGAGCCTCACCACAACCAACCGAAAACCGAAGAAGTCGTTACGGAGGACAGGGAAGTTCCCGTCGCGATACGAGGCGCGCGCGAGCTGATAGAGAACGTACCACGAACCGCCCCGCAGCACCCGGCGGCCCTCGGCCTCGGGATCTTCGCGGCCATCCTCTGCCCGGTACGGGTAAGGGTATTCGTCCGTGTCAAAGATCGAGGTCGTCCAGTCAAACACATTGCCGGTCAGGTCGGCGGCCCCTTCCGGCGTCTCACCACCGGGGAACACTCCGACCGGAGTCGTGCGCCGCACGTGAGTCTCAAAGGTGTTACACAGCGCCGGGTCGTGCTCCGGGCCGTAGGGGTACCGGCGGCCTTTCCGCCCGCGTACCGCCGCCTCGCGTTCAACCTCGGTCGGCAGGCGGTAGGCCATGCCGGTCTGCGCGCTCAGCCACGCGCAGTAGGCCCGCGCCTCGAACCACGTCACGCCCACCACCGGCTGCGCCGGGTTGTTGAACCGTGAGTCATCCCAGAATTCGGGTTGACGATAAATCTCGCCCTCTGGATACCATTCTGCTAGAGTTTCTTCAAGCTTAGATTCTGACAAGCCTTTCATCCAGATGTAACTATCTGCTTGTTCTGATGTGAATCTGTCTGGCACCAGCCCCCCGGATTTGTAATTCACTGATCCCCTGAAGCTGCTGCCATAAATCACGGGTTGAGGCCTTTTGCCCCTCAGCGCTGCCCTCACCACGCCGCCACGCCTTCGCCGCGTCGGTCTCCCACCAGCGTTCGTCCTCGTAACCCCCGGCCTCCATGAACAGCCGGTACTCGGCGTTGGTCACCGGGTATTTGCCAATCTGAAAGGCCTGGATCGGCACCGTGTGGGCGGGTTTCTCATCATTGTACGGCGCGTTGTCATCCCCGATGGGGTACTCCGCGGCAGGGATGCTCACCAGCGGCGGCATGAGATACGCGCCGTGCGGGCCGGTCTTGCGTTCAAATTCAGGATGCCCCAGCAGGCCCAGCGCCTCGCCCGCCGCGATGCGGGCGCGCAGGTCCGCTTTCGGCTCACGGGTGCGGGCCAGCAGCGCCGCCCGTATTTCCGTGGTCA
>CAYMGV010000227.1:0-2928 GCA_964390105.1 uncultured Anaerolineae bacterium
GCGAAGCTGCTGGCACAGGGGGTGAAAAGGCTGCCCCCAAACTCGAATGCACCCAAGTCCTGGCTCTCTCTTGACAGGAGGAGAAACCAGTGATCACACTTCAACCGGATACAGACAAGATCCGATCGGGTAAGCCATTGGAGGGCAGCGGCGGCTGCGGGTTCATGTTCATACTGATGGCGATGATACTGTTCCTCACGGCGTGCGGAGTCTGGTTGGCAGGCAGCGCGGCCAGACCTCTCACCGTGTATGGCCTGGCTGGCCTGGGTGTACTGTTCGTCATCATCTGGATAAACCGGGTCGCGACGCAGCGCATCCGCAAGAGAAGGTTCGAAGCGGGGTTAGACTCCATCACACTGCGAGCCAGCACGGACCAGGCGCGGATCGGTGAACCCATCCAGATCGAACTGGAAGCCAGCGTCAGAAAGACCATCGAAGCGGATAAGATACGGATCGCGCTGATGTTCGTTGAATGGGTGAAATACACGGATGGCACCGATACCCGCCAGGCGGTGAAAGAGTGGGTCATCGCGGAGGAGCAGCGTGCCGGGGTGCCGTATCAAACCGGGCAAAAACTGCGCCAGGTACTGACCACCACCATCCCAACCAGCGCCATGCACACATTCGGCAGCCTTTATAACCGCTGTACATGGCGGGTGCAGGTCGAGATCGAACTGAAAGACCTGCCAAACTACATCGCCGAGTACCCGATAACCGTCGTCGCGGCACTGGCCGCACAGGAGGATTTCTAATGGTTTTCAAGCGTCTCCCTGATGTGGAGTTCAGCGTCGATATCAAACACAGTGACAGCATCGAGGGCGTACCGCGTTTTGCCCCCGGTGAAACCGTGAAGGGCGTGGTTGAGATCCACGCACGCGATGCCTTTCAGGCTGAATCGATCACGGTGGCGCTGGGCTGGCACACCGAAGGACGCGGCGACACCGACTCCGGCAGCGGGCCAAGTGTCAACGTCTACAGCGGGCTGATCTCGGCGGGCGGCAGCATGACCTTTGACTTCGAGCTGACCATGCCTGACGAGCCGTGGAGCTACGGCGGCCAACTGATTCAAATTCTGTGGGGCGTGGTGGTCACCATTGATGTCGCGGAACACCGCCGCCATGTGACCTATTTATCACCGCTGGTGCTGGCTCCACATGGGTGGCCGTCGTAGGAACCCAGCCCCACCTCATGCACGACTCCCCAAACCGCGTGAAGATGTGCTATGATAGTCACATCCTGTAACGTTGATTCAGTTAGTTGGAGGCTTAGGCCATGCCAGAAGCACCGCCCGCTGTACGCCGCCAGCACATCCTGACCTGGCTGCAAGCAGAAGGGTCTATCTCGATCAGTCAACTGGCTGAGCGGCTTGACGTCTCGATCATGACGGTTCACCGTGACCTCAACGTGCTGGCCGAGGAAGGCGGGGTGCGCAAGCTGCACGGCGCTGTCATACTCGATTCCGAACTACGCACGCAGGATACCTGTGAGATGTGCGGCATGATCAACGATGGCCGGACGTCGTGCCGCCTGCATATGGAAGATGGCAGCCAGATCGAAGCGTGCTGCCCGCACTGCGGCCTGATGCTGATCCACCGTAAGCGGGGCGTCGAATCGGCGTTTATCCGTGATTACCTGTACGGGTACATGGTCAACGCGAATTCCGCGCTGTATGTCATGAACTCCGGCATCACGCTGTGCTGCCGCCCCAGCCTGCTGGCGTTTGCCACCGTTGAAGACGCCGAACGGTTTGTGACCGGGTTCGGCGGGACGGTACTCACCTACGCCGAGGCGATGACCCACATCCAGGATGCGCACAGCATCTAAACATCAATGGGCCGGATGCCCGGCCCATTGTCATCGATCACGCACACTAAAACGCTGCGGCAGCGCGTCACCGGGAAGACCACATGCTGCCCGGCGGAAAGCGTCGCGAGGGCCACATCACCCCCAACTTGACACCGCCCCCGCTTCAGTGCATGATGTCAGCAAACCTGTCCCCCGCACCACAACGGAGCCAGACAATGCCTTCTTCCCCACAGGATTGGATCGGTCAGCAGCTCGGCAGCTACACTATCGTGCGCCAGATCGGCGCGGGCGGCATGGCCCAGGTGTTTCTCGCTGAACAAAGCTCCATGAACCGCAAGGTAGCCGTCAAGGTGCTGCCCGCGGTCTTCCTGCAGGATGAGACCTTCCTCAAACGCTTCTACCGTGAGGTTGAGATCATCGCCGCACTGGAACACCCCCGCATCCTGCCCGTGCATGACTTCGGCGAACAGGACGGTACGCCCTACATCGTGATGCGCTACCTTTCCGGCGGCACCGTGACCGACCTGATCCGCAGCCATGCCGAGGGCATGCCGCTTGATCGCGTCGTGACGCTGGTCGAGCAGATCGCGGAGGGCCTCGACTTCGCCCATAAACGCGGCATTATCCACCGCGATTTCAAACCGTCCAACGTGCTGCTGGATGGTGAAGGTAACACCTACCTCGCCGACTTCGGCATCGCCAAGGCGACCGCCGACACCGCCTCCCTGACGGGCACCGGCATTGTCGGCACGCCCAACTACATGGCCCCTGAGATCGGCCAGCTTGCCGAACCCGATCACCTCGTCGATATTTACGCGCTGGGCATCACCGTTTTTCAGATGCTGACGGGCAGCCTGCCCTTCCGCTCGACCACGCCGATGGGCATCCTGATGGCACACGCCACCGAGCCGCTGCCCGATATCGGCGAAATCCGCTCCGACCTGCCCCCCGCCATCAGCAGCGTGATGGCCCGTGCCTGCGCCAAGGACCGCACCCGGCGGGCACAGTCCGCCACCGAGGTCGCCCACCTCCTGCGTGATGCCGCATCGGGGGCAAATGTGGCCGCCCCTGCCGACCTGAACGCCCGCACCACCGATGAACTGCCGAAGGTCACACCTGTTT
>CAYMGV010000228.1:0-2861 GCA_964390105.1 uncultured Anaerolineae bacterium
GGTTACGGCGGCACGCTGCGCACGCTCGCATCGTCATTAGGGATCGCCGCACGGGTCGATCTTCTCGGCGGTGTTCCACCGTCTGAAATTCCCGGCCTGTACCGCCGCTCGGCAGTCACCGTCAACCTCGCACCGACGGGCGGCATGGATAAAGCCGTCCTCGAAAGCTGGGCCTGTGCCGTGCCCGCTGTCTTCCACAATAGAACCTTCCTGCCCTTACTCGATGGGGTTTCGGTGGCATCACGTCAAGGAGATGATGCGGCGGGGGTCGCCGCCGACCTGCTCTGGGTGCCGGACCTGACCCCCAACACCATCACCGATCATCTCGCCGCTGTCCTGGGCACTGACACCACCGCCCTCGGCCCGGACTTGCGCGAGGTCGTGCGGCGGGGCTACGATCTCGACACGCTGATGGATCGACTGGTATCCGTCTTTGAGGAGGTCACCCGGTGAAGCTGTTCTACCTCGCCATCGCCCGCCTCCCAACCGAGAAGGCCCACGGCCTTCAGATTATCCAGAACTGTGAGGCCTTTGCTGCCGCCAGGGCTGAGACAACCCTGATCTACCGCAGGCAGGGCCAGCCTGGCCGCCTTCCTGCCACTATCGATCTGGCCGCCCATTATGGTGTGGCCGATACCTTCCGTCGTGAGCAGGTCGCCGGGCTGAACCTGTTCTCGGTGCTGTCATTGGTCCCCAAATCGCTGCTCGAACCGGCTGCGAAGCTGGCAAACGCCCTGCTGATCCCGACATGGACGGCCTCGCTGCTGCTGCGCCTGCGCCGCACCATGCGTCGCTGCCCCGACGCCATCTACTACACGCGCGATGCCATCACGGCGGCGGCCATCGCGCGTGTTTGGCCCGGACGCGCGCGGCAGGTCTTCTACGAGGCCCACAGCTACCCCGCCAGCTCAATCGGACAGCGCCTGCGGGCCGATTTCGTGCCGCGCATCGGCGGGGTGGTGGCCGTCACCGCGCATCTTGCCGAGCGCTACCGCCCCTTGATCAAAGACCCCGCCCGCCTGATCGTTGAGCATGACGGCTACCGCGCCCAACGCTTCGACATCGATGGGGACCGCGCCGCGTGGCGGGCCAATCTCGGCCTGCCGGGGTCGGCCTTCATTGTTGGATACATGGGCCGCTTCCACACGATGGGCATGTCCAAGGGCCTTGATACGCTGGTCGAGGCGATCCTCGGTGTGGCGGCATCGCACCCGGCCCGCGATGTGCGGCTGGGTCTTGTTGGTGGCCCGGCGGAGACGGTCGAGGAACTGCGCAGGATGGTCCATGATGCGGGCCTGCGCCCGGAGACGATCTGGTATGGCGGGCAGGTGCCCGCGCCGGAGGTGCCCGGCTGCCTGCGGGCCTTCGATGTGGCCGTCATGCCGCTGCCGTGGACCGAACACTTCGCCTATTACGCCTCGCCGCTCAAGCTGTTCGAGTACATGGCATCGGGTACGGTGGCCGTTGCCACTGACCTGCCCTCGACAGCAGAAGTTCTGCACGAGGGTGAGAACGGCCTGCTGTTCCCGCCTTCTGATCCATCGGCACTGGCCGCCGTGCTGACCCGCCTGCTCGAAGACCCCGCCCTGCGTGAGCGTTTGGCGGAGCAGGCACTTGTCGATGTGACCCATTACACATGGCAGGCGCGGGCCGGTCGCATTCTTAACTGGATCAAATCGCTGTGATCGAGAGGCTCAAAGGCTTCCGGGAGCGACTCAAGGCCAGCGCCACCGTGCGTGATTCCAGTGTGATGATGGTCAGCACCATGGGCACGCAGGCGCTGGCGCTCGTCCTGTCGATTACGCTGGCCCGTATGTTAGGTGGTGACGGCTACGGTGCTGTCATCCTTGCCATTACGGTCGTGCAGACCGTCATCACGCTGCTGGATATCCGTACCAGTGACGCCGTGATCCGGTTTGTGGGCGAGGCCATCACGCAGGACAGGCCGCGCCGTGCGTTTACCTTTTTCGTCGTGGCGTTGGGGGCTGACCTGCTGCTGATGCTGGTGACGATGATCGTCATGTTCGGCGGGGCCGGGCTGATCTTCAGGCTGTATCCCGGTGGCGCGGACCTTCGTCCGTTGGCGATGACCTACGCATGGGTGATCCCGTTCCTGACGGTGGCGAACTCGTTCGGGGCGGTGCTGGTGGTCTTCAAGGAATTCCGCGCCTATGCCATCGCGACATTGGCACGCTCGCTGTTGACACTTATCGCGGCGCTGCTGCTGGCCCCGCGCGGCATCAACGCTGTGATGTGGGCCTACGTGATCGGGGAGGGGGGCACCTTCGTGTTGATGGTGATCCTCGCCACCCGCCTGCTGCGCCGCAACATCCCGGAATGGCGGCTTGAGAATCCCCGCGCCGCCCTGCGTGAGTTCCTGCCATTTGCCTTCCATACCACCATCACCGAGACGCTGAAGGGCATCTTTGCCAACATCACGATTCTTGTCCTGGGTGGCCTGCGGCCCCCGGCGGAGGTCAGCTACTTCAAGGTGGCGCAGAGTGCCGTCTCCCTGACCGCAATGATTATTACGCCCGTCCGGTTGGTGCTGTACCCACGTATTAACGAGGCATGGGCGTCCGATGACCTGCCGCAGGTACGCCGTTACATCCGCCAGATGGCGTTGTATGGTGGCGGTGTGTCGGTAGTGGCCGGGGGCGCATGGTTGGTTTTGGCCCGCCCGCTGTTGATCCTGTTCTACGGTTCGGACTTCGCCGCTGCTGCCCCGCTGATCTGGGTGCTGGCACTGGGGTATATCGCTGATAACGCCCTGCTGTGGATTCGGCCCGTGGTGCTGGCGGCGGGCAAAGCGAACATCCTCACCGTCCTCAGCACCGTGACGGCGGTCGTGCGGACCGTGG
>CAYMGV010000229.1:0-2854 GCA_964390105.1 uncultured Anaerolineae bacterium
GATGGTGGTGCCGGGCAGCGCCGGGGCGATCTCCCGCGTCAGCAGGTGGGTGAGGTCATCCGTCAGAGCCGTGACCCGCAGCCAGCCCGACGTGCCTGCGTTGGCCTCGCGCCGATCCCCCTGTATGCGCCCCATGCCGACCACGGTGGTCACCGTGTATGGGCGCGGACCCTCCGCGTTGTGCAGGTGTTCGGCCAGTGCCGCGTCGCGCTGACGCACCTGCTCAAGAAACCACGCCTGCACCGCCCGCCCACTGAACACCGGCAGCGAGACAGCAGCAGGGGCCTGCAGATGACACACAATAGCTGAGAACATCGAACCTCCGGCAGGTATACACAGGAATCAACGTGGGGCGGGCCACTGCCCACCCCACCCGTTATAGCAGCACAGCGGGCCGATCACCAGTCCGCCCAGCCATCGCCATCCTCGTCAAACACCTCCTCCAGCAGCAGCCACTCGGCCACGCCCTGCGGGGCATGGCTGACCGCCACCATCGCCAGCACAAACAGCACCACCCCGCCGATACAAATCGCACCCTGGCACACAGCACTCAATACGTCTTCCATGGTTTAGTGCGCGCCCTTGGGCGGCTGCGGGCGGAACAAATCCTCGAAGCTGGCCTCGTCGTCCTCGTCATCCTCGGCTGTGCCATCCAGTTCCCCGGCGGCGTGGGCCACTGCAAATCGATAGCCCATCAGGAAGCCGCGCCGCAGCGCATCCTCCGGCTTGAGGTGACGATCCAGCCCAACGAGGCCGCCCGTGGCATAGGTGATGATCTCATCGAGCGCGGCCTGGATTTCCGGGGACAGGTCGGCAGCGGCACGGGCCGAAAACGGGTTCCTGTGATAGCGATCCCAGTAGGCAGCGGCCAGTTCGGCCCCGTTGAAGAAGGCCTCTTTACCAGCCCAGAAGTCATCCAGGGTGGGGGCGGGCGGCTCCTCGCCCTTAGTGCGGTCGGTCATGCGGGTCCTCCATGTGGGTGTACAGCGTGCCGAGCAGGAAGGCATCGGCCAGCAGGTCGGCATAGTCATCGAGCAGAGCAAATGCCTGTTCCGGCTCACCGGCATAGCGGCGCATCAGCCAGCCGCCGACGCCGTAGGCGGCAGCCAGCAGCGGGCCGCCGAACTGATCCAGCAGCGGGCCAGCTTCGGCCTCAATCCAGTCATCGACCGGGGCCAGCCGGGTCACAGCAGCATCCTCAAATGGGTCTTCCGGGGTCATTGGCGCTCCTTTGCTCATGGGTTAGCCTCATCATACCCGCAATCGCAGGGCCGGGGCATGGGGGGAACCTCCCATGCCTGGCGATCTACTTCCCGGCTATGCTGGAGTCATGTACTGGTAGTGACGGAGGAAGCCAATGCCAACCGTTTACATCACCGAACAAGGCAGCAAACTGCACATCCAGCAGAACCGCCTGCGCGCAGACCGGGAGCAAACCCCGGTGGTGGATGTGCCACTTGATCACATCGAAGACGTGGTGCTGATGGGCGGTATCGAGATCACCACGCCCTGCATCAAGCGCCTGCTGCGCGATGGGCAGGATGTGATCTTCATGACACAACGCGGCGGCTATGCCGGGCGCATCAGCGGGCCATTGAGCCGCACCGCCGGGCTGCGTTATGCCCAGTACCAGCTTTGTGCAGACCCAGCGTTTTCATTACCTGTAGCCGGGATGATGATCGCCGCCCGGCTGCGCAACATGCGTGCCCTGCTCAACAACCGCGATACCTCGATCCCGGCGGTATCCGATGCCATTGATGCCCTGACGGATGCCGCGCGGCGCACGGAATACGCGGTCAGCGGCAATGCCCTGATGGGCCTCGAAGGGGCCGCCACCCGTGCCTACTGGCGGGCATGGGCCGCCCTGCTGCCACCCCGCTGGGGGTTTACCGGGCGCAAACGCCGCCCACCAACCGACCCCGCCAATGTACTGCTCAGCCTCGGGTATACCCTGCTCACCAACCGTGTGGTGGGTGCGGTGGAGGAGGCCGGGCTGGACCCTTATGTCGGCGTGCTGCATGGCGGCTCCTACGGGCAGCCGTCACTGGCGCTTGACCTCATCGAGGAACTGCGTGCCCCCATCGTTGACGTGGTGGTTATGCGATGCCTTGTTCAGGGCATCGTCAGTGATGGGGATTTCAGCCCCGACCCGGACCAGCCGCGCCGTGTGGTGCTGGGCAAAGGCGGGTTCAAGGCCTTCATCACCGCGTTTGAGGGCCGCCTGCATGAGAGCGTGCAGCACCTGGACCAGCAAACACCCTTCTGGCGCATGCCCTCTCGGCAGGCCCGCCTGCTGGCTGCCGCCATCCGGGCAACTGACCCCGGCCTGTATCGCCCATACCGGAGCCGCTGATATGATCCTTGTAACCTATGACATCTCCGATGGTTCCCGGCGCCGTAAGGTGATCAACGTCCTGCGGCGCAGTGGCCGGCGTGTCCAGCGCAGCGTGTTTGAACTGTGGCCTTCCCCGCGTGAGGCCGAACACCTGCGTACCCGGCTGGGCGAGATCATCGACCCCGCGCAGGATTCCGTGCGGCTCTACCGCCTGTGCGATGGCTGCACGAATGCGGTGACAGAGCTGGGGACCGGCCCGGCGGCTGAGCCGCCCGGCGTGGTCATCATCATCTAAAAAGCGCGGAGGTTATGACAGATGATATTACTGTAATATATTTCGTCATAACCTCCGCGCACGTTTAACATGATGGATTTCTGTTTTTTGCACGTTACCAATTGAATAACTGATAACTCGCGCGCGCTTCAATAGTTACAGGTAATCAAAAATCCATTTTTTGACAAATTTATAGTACTCCAGTAACATTTGAATCGTACTCATGCCCGCTAGGGTATTAAAAC
>CAYMGV010000230.1:0-2801 GCA_964390105.1 uncultured Anaerolineae bacterium
GATCGACAGCGCCGGGCCGACTTCACCGCCGGGCTGTACGAAGGATTCCACCGTCATCCAGCCGCCGTAATCCACCGCATCCAGCGCCGCCCGCACCTCACGCCAGGGGATATGCCCCCGGCCCGGCATCCGTCGGTTGTTCTCCGAGCAGTGGAAATGCCCGATCTGCTGGCCTGCCTGCCGGATGGCCACACCAATCGAGTCCTCCTCGATGTTCTGGTGGAAGGTATCTAGGTGCAGCTTTACTGCGGGGCGATCCACCTCGGCCAGCAGGGTCAGGCCCTGTTCCACGGTGTTGATCAGGTATCCTTCAAAGCGATTCAGGATTTCAAGGCACAGCATGATGCCGAGGTCCGCGGCGATCAGCCCGGCCTCGCGCAGCGATTCAATACAGCGGCGGCGTGCCGCGACCTGTTCCACATAGGGCGGAAACGCCCCCCAGGCAGCATAGGTCACACCGCCGAGGATCGGGCTGCCCAGGGCTGCGCAGCCTTCCAGGCAGGCCCGCAGATGCGCCAGGCCCGCGGCCCGAACCGCCGCCTTGCCGCTGCTGAGGTCGGTCTGCGGGCCGAGGCCCGTGCCACAGGTCGCCCGCAGGCCCTGCTCATCGAGGGCCGACCGCAACTGCGGGAAATCCATAACGGTTGGCTCCAGCAGCGGAAACTCCGCCCCGTCGAACCCGGCCTCGCGGGCTTTGGCGATCAGTGGGACCAGGTCATCGGACCAATGGCGCTGCCAGTAGGAAAGATGAATACCGATGGGCCGTGCTTCCATGTGCTGCCTGCCTTTCGATCCGGGCCGCCCGGCACAGGGCTAGGTCTGTGCCAGGCAGGCCAGAATCACGTGAAGTCGATCAGAAGCCAAGCAGCCGGGCGATCCCGCCGACCACGATGGCGATAATCGAGAAGTCGTTGCCGCCAAACAGCTGCAGGAAGTTGCCTGAGGTGTTGGCGATGAAGGGCAGGGAGAGCGCCTGAAGCACAATCAGCATGACGCCGCCCACTGCCGAGGAGATGATCACGCCGCGCCGCCCGCCGGTGGCATTCGCTACCACCGCCGCCGGTCCGACATCGAAGAAAGCCGCCACCACCAGCGGCAGCAGCACGTAGCTGTAGCCCACCAGGTTGAAGACCACCAGCGTGATCAGCGAGGTGAGCATGGCAATCGGAAAGCCGATGGCGAGCGCGTTCTGGCCGAAGGGGAAGACCATCGGGCAGTCCAGTGCAGGCACGGCCTCCGGCACGATGGACTTGGCGATACCGTGGAAGGCCGGGATGATCTCGGCCAGCATCATCCGGACACCGGTCAGCAGGACGACCAGGCCCGCGCCGAAGCCGATGCCCATGAAGATCGTCCAGAAGAACCAGATCCAGACCTGCCCACCCGCGTAGGTGTTGGCTGCCCACTGTGGGCCAGCCAGCAGGCCGAACACCAGGTACAGCAGGAACATGATCAGCGAAGTGGTGATCACCATCTCCTTGAGGAAGCCGAGGCCCTTCGGCATCTCGATATCTTCCGTGGACTTGCTGGGGTCACCAAAGACCTTGGCCAGCCAGCCGCCGATCAGCACATGGATAGTGGTCGTGTGGCCAATGGTGAACTGGCGGTCGCCCGTCAGCTTGAAGATGAACGGCGCGATCACTGCCGGGAACACCGTCGAGATCACGCCTAGGATGATGCTGCCCGCCACGATCAGCGGCACACCGGTGATGCGGCCTGAGTTAGCCAGCGCCCCCGCCACCACGAAGGCGTTCCAAAACAGGATATGCCCGGTCAGGAACACGTACTTCAGCGGGGTGATGCGGGCCAGCAACACGTTGATCAGGAAGCCAAAGACCATGATCAGCACGACCTCGACGCTGCGTTCAGCGAGGAAGCCGGTGAAGTCCGCCACCGTGGCTGTGCCACCGCCGCCGCCCTGGTAGATTTGGGCGAAGTGGTCGGCGATCGGGCCGATGGCCGCGACCAGCAGGTCCACAGCGGCAAACAGGATCAGCACTCCCGCCATTGTCTTGACGGTGCCACTGATGACTTCGCTGGCTGTCTTACGCTGAATCAGCAGGCCAAGCAGGGCCACAATGCCCAGCATGAAGGTGGGCAAGATGCGTGGAACCAGGGTAAAGATGATATTGAGGTCCATAAGGGGGTTTCCCTCCAGCTATGAGAATTAAACGACTCAACCAACCTGCCAGAACACATCAAATGATGCCCCGACCTCCTTTCTCACCTCCAGTGTGATCGTGAGGTGATCGCCTTCAAGCGCCCAGTTCACAGGGCCTGCCGTGGGCAGCCCCTGTGCCATATGCTTAACACTGCGACCGTCGTGCCGCAGTTGCACGGTCGCGGTCGCATCGCGATCCAGGCGGCTGCTGATCAGCACCGATGTGCGTTCCGCCGTCTCCAGGAGATGCGGGTCCAGCCCGCGCGGCTCATCGCCCTCGAAGCTCAGCCGCAGGCGCGGCTCGATCCCGGCCTGTTTCGTAACCACGGCCAGCACGTCATGCAGCAGGCCGCCATCGCCGGAGAGATAGTCGGAATCCGCATGGGTGGCGCAGGTCAGGCCCCAGCCCGCCCCATACTGGGCCAGCGTGACCGCGGGCCAGCCATCGCTGAACCGGGCCAGCACGTCCGTCCCGGCGGCAGGCGTGAGCAGGTCACGCTTGCTGCGCGGTTGGTACTGCCGCCCTTTGAACTCAATCGAATGATCGCCGGGGCCATCCGGCTCAACCCGCATCAGGCCCAGCGCCGTGCCCAGGGCCTCCACCGGCAGGCGGCGCTGATACCACCCCTGCTGTGTCAGC
>CAYMGV010000231.1:0-2750 GCA_964390105.1 uncultured Anaerolineae bacterium
GCGGAATCGACCTCGCGGCGGCTGGCACGCATGATGACCAGCAGGCCGAGCGCGATCAGCAGGCCCGGCCACAGCACGTTCCCGGCGAGACTGTTGCTGATGTCCAGGATCAGCTCAAAGAAGATGCCGCCCACGATGAACAGCACCACGCCCACGGCCACAAACTGTGAGCCGCGCTGCTGGAGTGCCGCGCTGTTTTGGCGGCGGCCCATCAGTGAGAGTCCGACGCCGATGGAAGTCGGCATGATCAGCGCCCACGCATACGCCCAGCTTTCCCAGTGGTTGAAGGTGTTCTGGTACAGCAGCAGCAGCCCGACCGAGGTCACGACGCTGCCGGGAATAGCCAGCCATACCGCTTCCTTGCCGAGCAATGCCATACCCGCCAACAGCAGCAGCCCCGGGCCGAGAATCCACAGCGGCCACAGCAGACCACCCACCGAGAAGCCGAGGGCGCGGGCCGCCAGCACCGCACCGCCCAGCAGAATGAGGACCACACCCAGCATCAACTGGGGGCCTCCTGCCTGTTTGGATTTTTCTACCATTATCCCAATCCTTTTGTTACTCATTCGATACAGCCACGATGTGGGCCACCGTGATCGGTTGTTCTATCTATACCCTGTTACGGATGAACGCCCGATCAGTTGCAGATCAAGCCTGTTGCAGCGCCACGAACGCCCGGTCTTCCTCCTCGTACTCCCGCCGGGCCGCCTCACCGGGGGATGGCGCGTTGCTCAGCGTCCATTCGATGGTGTGGCGCAGCGCCCCGGTACGGTCGTGCAGTTCATCATAACCGAGGTCGCGGCGGATGTTGGTGGTATCAAGGATGATGTGCTGGGTATGGTTGTGCCGTGGGCGCTGGTTCTCCGGCAGCGTGGCATCCGGCACGGCGATCACGTCGCCGCCCCAGCCGATGGCATCGCCCATCGCACCGACCCACCCCGCCATCGTCATGACCTGTGGTTCCCCAACGTTGTATATCGTGCCTTGATCGGGGTTTTCCACCGCCAGTGCAACCGCGTAGGCCACATCGTCCACATAAGCGCGATGGCACAGCCAGCCCGCCTGTGCGGCACCCAGCAGGATACGGGCACGGCCATCAACCATACGGCGGATAAACGGCAGCAGCCGCAGCGACTGATCGCCGGGGCCATACACTACCGGCAGGCGCAGGATCATGGCGGAGTAGCCCTGCTCGAAGTGGGCGGCCAGCACCGCGCGTTCGGCGGCCACCTTGTCATAATCGACCATGCCGGGATGTTTGACGGCATACGGGTACAGGCCCTCGCGCAGCGGCGCATTCTCATCAAGGGGCACCGGTTCAGGCCGACCGCCCCGGAAGAACACCTCCCACGCGCGGTAAACGTCGGCGCTGGAGAGATGTACGGCGTGTTCAACGATGCCGTTCAGGGTCGATATAATGCGCCGGGTATCGGCTTCACCCCATGGCAGGAAGTCCACGACTGCATCAGGCCGCGCATCACGGATGGACTCGCGGTGCTGGTCAATGGTCAGGCGGCTGCCGGGGATATGGATGATGTCACCCAGGGTTGGGTTATCGGGGCCATCAGGATGAAGCATGATCAGGTCATGTCCGCGCGCGATCAGCCGGTGGCTGACCTGCTGCCCGATGAACCCTTTCCCACCGATTAACAGGATACGCATACTGAACCTCTGATTTTGGGCAAGCAGCATCGGATGGATTGGCGCTGCTGGTGATGTGTGTGATGGAAGGCGTGTCGCTTGTTTTGTATCGATTGTAATGCAGGCGGGTGTGTCACTGCAAAGGGGCTGTGACATGGCATCCACCCGATCCCGCCCGCTATACTTCCCGCCATGAGAGACTACCAACCCGGCCCACTCGTCAGGTGGGCCATGCGCCGCACCTACCGGCCCAGCCTGCCCGGCACGATCCTGCTGGGGCTTGGGCTGTGGGTGCTGACCTGCAGCGTGATAGCATGGTTGATCCTTACCGATACGGCACTGCCCTATCCACCGGCCCGTGCCGCATCGGCAGTGCTGGCGGTGGGCGGCTTGCTCATGATGCTGGCCTTCGCGCTGAGTGCGGCCTATCGTGCCGGGGACGCCATCGGGGGGCCTGCTATGGAACTGGCCGCCAGGGGCGTCGATGCGCGCGAGCGGCTGATCTTTGCCCTGTTCCGTGTTGCGATGCGGATGCGGCTCGCTATCACGCTGGTGGTGGGGGCTGCCCCGCTGATCGCACTGGGGCCGGTCACAGCGTACCAGTATCAGCGCCTGTTGTCCTCGCTGATGTCACCCCCTGAACTGCCCGCCCTGATGCTGGCCCTGCCGCTGGCCCTCACCGGGCTGGTGATCTGCCTGCTGATGCTGGCCCTGATCTGCGGTGTATGGGCCGGTCTGCGCTGGGGCGCAACCCCACGCGCCCGCATCATGGGGCCGCTGGTCACGGCAGCGTGGGCGGCCCTGCCGCTGATCCTGATCTACCTGATCCAACCCTATACCCGCGTGGTTTACCCGTGGCACATGTCGCTGCGAGTGGTCCGTGCCCTGCTGGCCGTGGCCCTGTCACTGCTGCCTGCGTTGTTCGGCTTATGGATGCTGCGGCTGACCGTCCATATGCTGGATGGCCCGGTTGATCCGTTTGTGAACCCGGGTATAGAATAGCCGGGCATACTGATCCATTCCCCACAGCAGGGAGACACCATGACGACACTGATCACCGGGGCAACCGGGTTTATCGGCGGCTGGATGGCCCGGCTGCTGCGCGCGGC
>CAYMGV010000232.1:0-2696 GCA_964390105.1 uncultured Anaerolineae bacterium
CTTCGATGCAAACGGCGCACGGCTGGCCCAGTACGACGGCGCGACCGCGCCGCTGGCGGCATGGTCAGATGGGGCGCGGCTGGTGCTGTGGCTGCCCGTTCAGCGGCCTGCCGAGGCCGTCGAGGTGCTGATCGGGCTGTATGCCTTTGCCCCGGATGGGGCGATTACCGGGCTGGGATCGACGGTGGCGGGGCTGGAGTAGGGCGTATCGCACACTCCCTACAGCAGCCGACCCTGTTTCCCTGCATCCTCCGCGTCCGCTTCGCGGCCCGCCTTCTTGAAGGTCTTGGCCTGTGCCGTCACCGGCGGCAGTTGGAACCGCCACCCTTCCAGCAGTTCCTCGATGGTCAATATCTGCACCCGTGGGAAGCGGTTTGAGCCGTCCTTCGGGTTATGCCAGTACGCCGTCTCATAGAAGCCCGCGCTGGCTGCTTCGCTTACCATGTCCTTACTGGGTTTTTCCAGCGTGATGAACGCGCCAATCGCGGCGTCTTCGCGGTCCAGTGTGCCGACAAGGTCGCGGATGTCCCCGCTTTTCACCTTGCCGCTTTTGACCTGCACCAGCACGCGCTGGGCCTTGCCCTTCTTGCCATCGAGGAACGTGATCACCCCGTCGATGCCCTTGTCCGCGCCCTTCTTCCCTTGCTTCGATCCCGCCTTGCCGCCCGTCGGACGCGCCTGTATCAGCGAGAGCGCCCACCACTCGAACTGGAAGCGATCCTGTTTTGCCAATGCCTGCGCTCCGGACAGCGATACCGGCTCACCGACCACGCCGTAGCCCTTGCCGGGTTCGAGGTCGAAGGCGTCTTTCAGCCGGTACTTCTGCAGCGAGACGCTCAGGTGCGTGATGTCGATGCCCAGCCAGCGCCGACCCAGCTTCTGCGCGGCGTGGATGGCCGTCCCGCAGCCACAGAACGGGTCCAGCACCACGTCACCGGGGTTCGATGACGCCTCGATGATGCGTTCCAGTAGTTCCACCGGCTTCTGCGTCGGGTAGTCGAGTCGCTCTTTGGCCCGCATATTGATTGGGTCTATATCTGTCCAAACATCTTGCAATGGGATACCGGGCATATCTTCAAGAAACAATTTAATATAAGGCCACCCACCCTTTTTTTTAGGCCAATAGATTAGGTCCTCATTATCCAAACGCTCCAGTTCCTCTGGTGTGCGTGCCCAATGTCGTCCCTTAATAGTCGGGTCAATTCCTCGCCATGGTTTTCCCGTTTCTCCTTTGCTGATACCTGCACCAGTAGGATTCTCACGCTTGTACCTTCTTCCGGTCTCATCTACATGGCGATAGTGTTTTTCAATGTACGCTTGATCATATTCGTGATAGACATGATTCCATGTAAACTCAGGTGATTTAGTGTAAAAGAGAATTACATCATGATTTGCACCAAGCCGATTTGCACTATTATGAGCGTGTGATCGCTTCCACACGATCTCATTCCTGAAATTCTCCGCCCCAAAGATCGCATCAAGGATGATCTTCAGGTAGTGGCTGGCGGTGGGGTCACAGTGCAGGTACAGGCTGCCGGTCGGCTTCAGCACGCGGTGCAGTTCCACCAGCCGGGCCGCCATCATGCTCAGGTAGGCCATCATCTGGTTGGTGCCCAGTAGCTGCCGCATGGCGGCAATCGCCGTGCTGACCGCTTCCGGCACGTCATGGCCCGTCACAAGGTCGCGGTAGGTCGCTTCCGCCGTTGGCCCCCAGTGCCATGTGTCCTCAAAGGCCACCATCTGCGCGTCACTCTCCGCGCCGCTTTCATCCCTGAACAGCACGTTGTAACTGCGGTTGGAGTTGAAGGGCGGGTCAAGGTAGATCAAATCCACGGATTCGTCTGCCACATGCTCGCGCAGTATGGTGAGGTTGTCGCCGTAAAATAAGGTGTTCTCCGTGATTGCCTTTGCCGTCATCGGGGGGCCTCCCTGCCTGCTTGCTTATATCCTCGGTAAGATGCTTTATGATAGCACACATGAACGGAATTGGGGGCACAATCTTTTGGCCCCCGGCCCCTTCTCCCTGAGGGGAAGGGGAGTCAAAGTCCCTCGGCCTGAGGGAGAGGGATACAGGGTGAGGGCATGGTAGCTGAAACGCCCCCACACTCGAATGCCCCCGACCAATCCCGCCGGAAGTTACCCCCTCTCTGTAGCGTAGCTGCACGGAGAGGGGGACAGGGGGTGAGGTAGATAAGCCGGGGGGTGCTGATCCCTAACTCCTCCCATAACAAAACCCCGTTTCATCACCACCGACGTCACACAACGTCCCCAACCCCGTAACAAATATCACTCAAAACCGCATTTCTGTTACACCAGACTTGTATTGAAACGGTCACACAAGGTCACCCCCAACCGTTACAAAAAAAGGGGGAGTCACTGATCGCTGTACCGGCAGCTTGCCGCGCTAATGACCCCATCCCTATGGGGTGCTACCCCGCCGTGCTCAACTGGATCACGCCGCGCTTGCCATTGACTCGCCACGCCGCGTCCTCGGCATCGAGTTTGGCGGCCTGTTCCGGTGCCAGGCCCAGCACGGGCGGGCTTTTCATCGTGCGCAGGGCCAGCACCGGCGTGCTGACCGAGGCCCGCAGCACCTCGCCAAAGGGCACATCGACGGGCCAGATCGCGTCGCCCACGGCACGCCGGTAGTTGGCATCGCCCTTGAGGATCACCAGTCCCCCCGCCTCAAGCTCATC
>CAYMGV010000233.1:0-2677 GCA_964390105.1 uncultured Anaerolineae bacterium
CTTATGGGGTAAGGGGTGATCTACCCCTTCCTCTTGTTCTGAATGTTAACTACTATATCAGCAACGCGCTGAAATACGGCGGTACGCCACCGCTGATCCACATTGAGGCCGATGATGAGGCCTCGGCGGGTTGGGTGCGGTTCTGGATTCAGGATAACGGCCCCGGCCTGACGGATGAGCAGATCGCGAAGTTGTTCGTGACCTTTGCCCGGCTGTCAGGCGGCGAGATCGAAGGACACGGGCTGGGCCTCTCGATTGTGCGGCGGGTGATCCTGCGGTTGGGGGGCAGGGTCGGCGTGGAAAGTGAACTCGGCAGCGGTGCCCGCTTCTGGTTTACGCTCCCTATGGCAGGCTGAGCGTACCCCATTGGGCCTGAAGTCCCATCCAACAGCGGGGAATTGGCGCGGTCTGCACGCTATACTCAGGCCAGACAACGCTGGTTTGATGAGGAGGGTAATCCTGTCATGACACAGGAAATGGCAACGCTGGCCGGTGGGTGCTTCTGGTGCCTGGAGGCCGTGTACGATGAACTCAGGGGAATCTCGGCTGTGGTTTCCGGTTATACGGGCGGCCATGTCGAGAACCCGACCTATCAGCAGGTGTGCGGCAAGGGCACCGGCCACGCCGAGGCCGTGCGGATCACCTTTGACCCGTCCATCATCAGGTATGAAGACCTGCTCAACGTGTTTTTTACCATCCATGACCCGACGCAGCTCAACCGGCAGGGCAATGATGTTGGCCCGCAGTATCGCTCGGCCATCTTCTACCATGACACGCAGCAAAAGGCCACTGCCGAGGCCGTCATCGCACGGATCACGGCGGAAAAGCTGTGGGGTGATCAGCCCGTGGTGACCGAGGTCGCGCCCGCGGAGACCTTCTACGACGCCGAAGACTATCACCAGTCGTACTACGCTAACAACTCGATGCAGCCGTACTGCCTGGTGGTGGTTGCGCCCAAGGTGAAGAAGGCCCGTAAGGTGTTCACGGAGATGCTCAAGGCATAACCTGGCCCCCCCGTCGCTGGCAGAGAGGGGCGGCAGCGACGGCAGCGACGGCAGCGACGAAGTAGCCATAGTTGCGGGTGGGGTGAGGTGGAATCGAAGCTGTCAATACCAATAGAACTTACGCAGATGACACCCCCCACCTTAAAAAGGGGCCAATCAACTTCTGACGAGGCTTTGCTATTGAAAACACAATGGGGTAGGGGTTTGATGCATCAAACCCTGACCAATTAGGGGGGCGAAACCGTTCTGCGTCACCTCAGTTAATCCTCAGAGAGACAGCACAACAGGCGGTCCGGGTTCGGGTCGCCTGTTTGAGTCACGCTAACCGCTTACAGCGGCGGGCAAACGCCGCCCTTACCCCTCCGGTGCCGCGTCCTCGGCGGGGGCAGGCTGCGGTGCAAACAGGCCGCAGTAGCCGTGCTGATTGACCACCACCTGTAACTTATCGGTGGCGGTACTGTATGGCACCACACTGACGGCGGTCCACTCGCCGCTGCCGTTCATGCAGCGTACCTCGTAGGTCGCCAGGTCAAGGCCGGTCGTGAGCGGCAGGGTCAGCGGCTCGATGGTCTTGACGCCCCACCAGCCGACGTAGAACACATCGACCGGGTAGACGGCAAGGTAGGGGGAGGCCCGCAGTGCATCGGCGTTGATGTCGTTAGCGGGGTGGACGGATTCAAAGTACGGCTCCGGTACCGGGTTAGGTGAGGGCTGGCAGCTCACATCCCATGTGATGATGTTCGAGGCCCCCCAGGAGAGGTTATACAGCCCGCTGGAGGGGAACTCCACGACGATAGAGCCGGGGCCGGTGGTGGTGGTTTGCGGGTAGTCGCCCACAAACAGCGTGATCCATGCAGCGCCCTCGTTGGTGGAGATGGTCAGTACATCGCCCTTCCACCATTCCAACTCGGTAGGCGAGGGTGTGGCGTAGGTGTCAAACTGCGTGGAATTGGCCCACGCGCAGCCGGATGATACGGCGGATTCGGCGGGGCGGATCAGTGCCGCCCCGGTCAGTGCCGCCAGTGCAATCGCGGCGATTCCTCCCCACAGCAGAAGTTTGCGCGGCATGGTTTTTGCTCCTGTCACAAAGTCCGGTGGCATGGCAGCCACCCCTGTGATCATTGTAGAAGCCGCCCGGAATCCTGTCAACGTGAGGGGTTCAGAAACGGTTAGGATACAAGGCATTGCACCGGGCCGCGATAAACCAGCGCCTACCGCTTACTTCACATGCTCATCGAAGAAGGCCACCACCCGCCCGATGAACTCGGCGTACACATCCCCGGTAAAGGTGTGTTCCCCCTGTGGATACTCGTAGTACTCGACGGGCAGCCCTAACTCATCCATCCGGCTGTACAGATCACGGGACCACTCAACGGGCAGCACGCCGTCCTGCGTGCCGTGATGAATCTGCACGGGCATTGTTGCACGGTCGAGGTAGAAGATCGGGGAGATGAAGGCGTAACCCTGCGGGTTGCTTTCCGGTGAGCCATAGATGGCGGCGTCCTCCTGCGGCCAGTCCACGGCAAACACATCACGGTAGCGATACCATACACTGGCATCGTTGAGGCTGAGCGGCGCATACAGCACCACGGCGTCCACATCGGCGGTGACCATCACATGCCCGGCGATGCCGCCGCCGCGTGAGTGGCCCAGCACGCCGACGCGTGCCGGGT
>CAYMGV010000234.1:0-2659 GCA_964390105.1 uncultured Anaerolineae bacterium
GTACGGTCGATGTGTCGGCGCGCTGGCCTGCACGCGTGGTGATCGTGGTGCGGGAGCGCCAGCCAGCCCTGATCTGGCAGCAGCGCGACGACACCTACTGGGCCGATGTCAACGGCATTTTGATGCTGCCTCGCGCCGATGTAACGGAGTTGATCCGCGTGGTCAATGAAAGTGACAGCATTCCATTCCGCTGCCCCGGCCCGGCCTGCACGCTGCCCGATGGCACTGTCTCGATTGAACCCGCGGTGGTACAGGGGGCACAGCAGTTGAAAACCCTCCGGCCAGAGATAACCGTGCTATACTATGATCCGGTGCGGGGATTAAGCTACGATGATCCACGCGGATGGCGCGGCTACATGGGCAGCGGCACCGATATGACCCGCAAGCTCAACATCTACGAGGCGCTGATCAGCGATCTGGCAGCTCGTGGTATCCGCCCGGAGATGATCGACGTCAGTGACCCGATGGCCCCGGTCTATCGCGCAGCGCGATAAGCGGCCCAGGATGGAAAGAAGACTGTGTCTGAAGAACGTATTGTAGTGGGACTGGATATCGGGACGACAAAGGTGGCAACGCTGGTGGGTGAGGTCGGTACCAGTGGCAAGATTCGCGTGCTTGGGGCAGGCATTGAAGCATCCCGTGGCATGAGCAAGGGCACCATCGTTGATGTAGCGCTCGCGACCAAAGCCGTTGAAGGCTCTCGTCGGGCCGCCGAGCGGGTCTCAGGCTATGAGATTGGCCGCGCGTTTGTCAGCGTGGCGGGCAAACACATCACATCGATCAACTCGCGCGGGGTCACTGGGCTTAACCCCAATCGCGGAGTGGTCAGTGCCGAGGACATTGAACGGGCACTCGATTCTGCACGCGCTGTTGCTTTACCGCATAATCGTGAAGTACTGCACGTCATACCGCGCAGCTTTATTCTCGATGGGCAGGAAGGCGTTCGCAATCCAATGGGGCTGCATGCCTACCGTCTTGAGGTTGAGGCACATATTATCACCGCGGCGAGTGCGACCTTACGCAACCTTGAGAAGTGCGCTAACGATGCAGGGCTGGCCGTGGATCGTTTTGTGCTGAACCCCATCGCCAGCGGTGAGGAAGTGCTGACCGAGGCTGAGCGTGAATCGGGCGTGGTGGTGGTGGATATTGGCGGCGGCACTACTGATATCGCTGTCTTCATTGAGGGCACCGTGTGGCATACCGCGGTGCTTGAGATTGGTGGTAACATGATCACCAATGACATCGCCCAGATTTTGCACCTGCCGCTGGATGAAGCGGAACGCCTGAAAACGGAACTGGGGGACGCCAACCCTGAATCGGTGTCAAAGGAAGTGACCTTCCCGGCGCAGTCCTTCGGGCGCGAGGAGCCGGTGCAGGTTTATGCCAATGATCTCGCGCAGATTATCGAGGCCCGCGTGGAGGAGATCTTCTCGCTGGTGCTGCGTGAACTCAAACGTTCGGGGTATGACGCACTGCTGCCTGCCGGGTTTGTACTGACCGGGGGGACGGCCCGCCTGCCTAACATTCGGACGGTCGCCAGCCGCACGATGCGCATGCCCGCGCGGGTGGCCCAGCCTGAACAGATCACGGGCATTGTCGATAAACTGCGCTCCCCGGCATACTCGACCAGCGTCGGGCTGCTGCGCTTTGCCCGTAACATCGATACAAGGCCGATTACGCCCAGCCGCGAGAAGCGAGAACGCCCGCGCCCGGAGATCGGCAAGATGGTGACGGATTTCCTCGACCGGCTGCTGCCGAACGACGAATAAGACGGGATCGTTTGCGCGAATTGACACTTCACGCATAATATGAAGACAGTGATATGAGATGTAAAATGAATTGGGGCGAGACAGACAGGTATGGAACCCACAGAGAAGAAACCGGACGAGAAAGCCGGAAGCGCACCCTCAAACACACAGGTTGAGGCAGGAGAACAGAGAATGGCATCCACCACAGACACGGGACGGAAAGATTCCTACGCAACGATTAAGGTGATCGGGATAGGTGGCGGTGGGAGTAATGCCGTCAACCGGATGATCGAGGAAGGGATGCCGGGCGTTGAGTTTATGGTGGTCAACACCGACGCACAGGCAATCGATACCTCGCTCACCCGCGAACGGGTCCAGATCGGCGGTAAGCTGACACGTGGCCTCGGCGCGGGTGGTGACCCCGAGGTGGGCCGCAAAGCCGCCGAGGAATCCCGCGAGGACCTGACCGAAGCGCTTGATGGCTGCGATATGGTGTTTATCACGGCGGGTATCGGGGGTGGCACGGGGACCGGTGCATCACCTATTATTGCCGATATCGCCAAGAAGACCGGTGCGCTGACCATTGGTGTCGTGACGCGGCCCTTCAGCTTTGAGGGGCGTCAGCGCCAGCGCGTCGCCGATGAGGGCATTGAACGGCTCAAGAACGCCGTGGACACGCTGATCGTGATCCAGAATGATCGCCTGCTTAAGATCGTCGATAAGCGGGCCAGCCTTAACGAGGCCTTCCGTACCGCCGATGACGTGCTGCGGCAGGGCATCCAGGGTATCAGTGAACTGATCACGGTGCCGGGCTTAATCAACCTTGACTTCGCCGACGTCCGTACGGTGATGTCCGAAGGTGGCGCGGCGCTGATGGCCGTTGGGCAGGCGACCGGCGAGGACCGCGCCCG
>CAYMGV010000235.1:0-2629 GCA_964390105.1 uncultured Anaerolineae bacterium
GGCGCTGGCCGCCGGGGCCGCCGAGGTCCTCGCACCCGGCGCGATCCCGTTGGCGCTGCCGGGCCTGATCGAACGGCTGGCGTGGACCCCGGATGATGCCCAGCGTGCTGAACTGGAGCGCCAGTGTGATGGCCCGCTGCCGCCGGAGGCCGTCGAGGCCATCCGGCTGTTCAACGCCGGGGAATACTACAAACAACATGATGCCTTCGAGGCGCTGTGGATGGCTGAAGACGGCCCGGTGCGCGATCTCTACCAGGCCGTGCTGCAGGTTGGCATTGCGTATTACCAGGTGACACGCGGCAATCGACGCGGGGCACTCAAGATGCTGCTGCGCGCGCGTCAATGGCTGGGGCGGCTGCCGGGGCACTGTCGCGGGGTCGATGTGGCAGGGCTGCGGGCCGATGCCGCCGCCGTGCAGGCCGCGCTCGAAGCGCTGCCGGAGGACGCTGACCTCAGCGGGTTTGACCGGTCGCTGCTGGGGGCTGTGGGGTATGAAGGGTAAAACAAGGGGGGGCCGCACGTCGTCGATGTGCGGCCCCCCTGTATGCTGAGCCATGCCAGTACGGCTGGAGCGCCTCATGCGCTGGGTTATAGGGTAGCGATAACCCCCGCCTTCACCAGCAGACCTCTGAACTGTTCGATCTGGAAGTCACCCTTCTTCACCACGCCGATGACGCCGGGGAAGCTGCCAATGCGGCTCGATGAATCGGCGAGGGCCGTCATCACAATGACGGGAATGCCTCGTGAGGCCTGGCCCCGCTGAAGGGCGGCCAGCGTGCTGAAGCCATCCATGACCGGCATCATCAGGTCCAGTACAATGACGGACGGCTGATCATCACCGCCGGTGACGCGTTCCATGGCGTCCTTGCCGTTGATGGCCTGCCTGGCTTCCAGCCCCATGATGCCCAGCGCGTCCGTCACCATGCGGCGCACGTCCGGGTCATCATCGACAACGAGTACATGCATACTCATGCTCCCATCCCCTGTCAGAATGCTCACTTATCCCTCGATTATATTGCGGCAAAGCCCCTTGTGCCTTATGTTTATGTTAAAGCAATAAAGTTGTTAGGTAAATGGTACTTAGGGACAATAGGGTTCAGTTAAGAGTCTGTTTGCCCCCACCTTAAAAAGGGGCCAATCAACTTCTGACGAGGCTTTACTATTGAAAACACAATGGGGTAGGGGTTTGATGCATCAAACCCCTGCTGCGTAAGTCCTGTTTTTGTTAAACCGAACCCTATTATACTTAGGGAGGTAAGCCAGCGGGTTGCCTCACAGGCCGATATGGACGAGGAAACACCTGCGGAGGAGATCGCGTCGCTGCTGGGCTTGACGGATGCTGCCATTTATAAGACGATCCGGGTAGGTCATCTCAGGGAGACCCGGGCGCTGCTGCGCTCGATTGAGGCTGTGATTGAGCAGCACATGAGGGAGCCTGACGCCTGATACCTGCCACCTGTGAAACGGAGTTCTTCCCCCATGGATGTATTTACCTATCGCGGCGTGGACACAACCCGCAGCGCCATCGCCGTGGCGATCCAACTCATTTTGACGGTGGTGCTGGGGTTGGCGCTGGGCCGCCTGCTAACGGTGGGCGGCGTGCTGAGCGCGATCTTCGGGGCGGCATGGCGCGATACCCCGCCGGTGGGGCCGCTGCTGCTGGTGGTGCTGCTGGCCTCGCTGTTGATCCTGCTGTATCGCGGCACGGTGCCGCGTATGGTGATGCGCCGTTATTATGACGGTATCAACCGCTTGCAGCGTGCCGATTACGAGGGCGGCATCCGACGGCTGCTGGAGCAGCTTGCCCACCTCGACGCTGCGCCCAACACCGACCGTCTGCGCGCGTTCACCATGATGGATGGCTCACTGTACGGCTATACTGAAATGACGCTGCTCAACCTCGCCTATGCCCATTACAAGCTCGACCAACACGAGGAATCGCTGGCGTACCTTGATCGCTGTCTCGCCGAGTATCCGCACAATGGGATGGCCCGTGCCGTGCAGCGTATTATCACGGCGGAGATGTGATCATGCCCAAACAGGCCTGGAATTTGACGCACCCTGACGAAGCCCGCGCCGAGTATCTGCCGCTGATCGAGGCGGTGGGCCATGTCGAGACGCTGCCGGCGCATGAAGCGCTGGGGCGCGTTCTGCGTGACCCGGTCACGTCGCCGGAAACGCTGCCCGCGTTCCGACGCTCTACCGTGGATGGCTACGCGGTCCGGGCGGCGGATGTATCAGCAGCAGGTGCGGAAACCCCGGTCGGCCTGACCCTGATCGGTGAGGTGCCGATGGGCGATGTAGCCCCCTTCAAGGTGAGGCCGGGGCAGGCCGCCGCCGTGCATACCGGCGGCATGGTGCCCGACGGGGCTGACGCCGTCGTGATGCTGGAGGTGGTCGAGGAAGCCGACGGCGCGGCCTACATCCATGAGGCGCTCGATCCCGGCGCGAATATCATCGAGGTGGGCGAGGACATCAGCGCCGGTGATCTGCTGCTGCCAGCGGGCCACCGCCTGCGGGAACGTGACATCGGCGGGCTGATGGCGGTCGGTATCGTGATGGTGACGGTTGTGGCACGCCCGCGCGTGGCGATCTTCTCCAGCGGTGACGAGGTGATCGACCCGGCCTC
>CAYMGV010000236.1:0-2577 GCA_964390105.1 uncultured Anaerolineae bacterium
GGGCGGAAGGGGTGCTTCCGGCGTGGTTGAACAGGCGGCCAGCAGCAGCGGGGCCAGCAGCCCGGTCATCAGGTGGCGCTTCTTCAATGTGATGATTCTCCCGTTCCCGGTAGGTTGCGTCGTTACAGGCGCATCGTGTTCAGCCGATTATACCCCACCGCCTGCGCGATTCGGGGGGTACGATTGGCCCGGTGTACTTGTGGCGGTACCCCCTCCATGCTAGACTTCCTCACATAGAGGCAAGCACTCACCGAACCGGGTAATCACATGGCATTTGGTACCCTTACCATCCAAACAGAAGACGGCACCCATGATGAATTCGAGATCGTCAAGCCCAGCACCACAGTTGGGCGGCAGACGACCAATGACATCGTGCTGCAAACGACCAGCGCCTCGCGCTATCATGCAAGGGTTGATGTGCGCGATGGGCAAGTCTGTCTGATTGACCTCGAATCCTCACATGGGACATTTATCAACGATGAGCCGGTACCTACGGAGGTCCCGGTAGTGCTGTCACACGGGGATGAGGTCTCCATCGGCGAAGTGCGGCTGGTGTTCTCTGCCCCCAGTCAGCGCGGCCCAACGAGCCTGCTGCCCGGCACCTCGACGATTGAGGCAGACGGCGTGCCGTTCCGGCTGGTACTGGATAAACCCCATCAATCGGTGGCACCCGGCGCACGGCTTCAGCTTTCGCTGATTATCGAGAACCTCACCGATGACGAGGAAACGTATACCATCACAGTTGGCGGGATGGATCATGACTGGGCACGCACCAACCGGCGCGAGGCTCTGCTCGATCCTCATGAAAAAACCGAGGTCATGGTGACGATCAAGCCGCCGAGGAACATCAACACGCGGCCCGGCCTGTACGCACTGACCGTGCGGGTGGCACTGACCGATAACCCGACGACCTACCTTGAAGTGGTGCGCGAGATCGATGTGGTGGGTTACAGCGGGTTTGGTATGGTGATACGGCCTGGCAGCCCCACAGGGCGGTATCAGCTTGGCCTGCAGAATTATGGCAATGTGCCGCTGGCCGTATCATTCAGTGGCTATGATCGCGGCGGCCTGCTGGCCTATGACTTCAAGCCCAGCGAGGTTCACATTGAGCCGGGTGAGGCGGCTGGGGTGACGGCAACCGTCAGCAGCAGCAGGGATAAGGTGGATACCACGTTTGTGGTGTTGGCGCACTCGCTGGGGGTATCTGCATTCCAGGCCCCGGTCACGGGGCGTTATCAGAGCGGTGTCAGGCCGGGAGGCAGCCGCCATGTGCTGATGTTCGCCGGGATCGGGCTGCCCCTGATTGGCGGGATCGGTGTGGTGCTGGCGCTGATCATCGCATTGGTGCTGTACGTCACATGGAACAACGGCCAGGTCGGGCCGGTGAACGTGAGCGGGTTGTTTGGCGCGGTGACAGAGACGCCGATACCCTCCCCCACAGCCACGGCCTTACCCCCAACTCCAACGCTGGCCCCAACGCCTGCAGCCTCCATTATGGCCTTTGACGTGACACCCTCCGAGTTCCTGTACGGGACCGAGGGGCAGGTTGTGATCTCCTGGGAGGCTAACAATTACGGCGACCTGACCCTGTATCACAATGATGTTGCGGTGCCGCTTTCCGCGCAGCAGATCAGCATAGGGCTGTACGGCATCCCCTTCCAGGACCTGAACAGCGGTGAACACCGCTTTAAACTGACGATTGAAGGTGCGGATGGCAAACCGCGCTCTGAATCGGGTGTGGTGACGTCAATGCTGGTGCTGTGTACGGTCGATTACCAGGGCGGCGAACGTGTGTTGTACCGTGAGCCTAACCCCGACGCATCGACGCGCCCGGCGTTCAGCAGCCCGGTAGTGATCCCTGCCGGGCGTACCGAGGATGCCAACTGGGTCTTCCTTGAATCGGCCAGTTTTGACGCGACAGGGTGGATACCGGCGATTCAGTTGACCTGCCCGGATGACGCCCCTGGCATTAATGAGTACCGTGTCATTGAGCCGACGCCCGCACCGTAACAAGATGGGGAGTGACTAACCATTGAACCGTAGGATCGCAATGATCGCGGTACTGCTCCTGTTGGGGGTGGTGCTGCTGCCTCTGCAAAGCGGCCTCGCACAACAAGCCATAGGCCCCACGCTGGATATCCGCGCGGGGTTTGATGGTTATGGCAAGAGCGGATTTTGGCTGCCCCTCTCGGTCACCGCCAGTAATGACGGCAGTGATGTCAGCGGGTATCTACGTGTTTCCACCGCGCCGATCACTGGCGGTGAAACACTGTATACCTATCCTATTGACCTGCCACGTGGGTCAAACAAGGTGGTTTCGTTCAACGTCCCGACCAATTCGCTGACAGGTAACAACATCACGGTGGAACTGGTCAGTGTCAACGGGCGTGTGCTGCTCAGCGAGGAGGCCGATGTCGAGGCGCTGCGCACAACCGCGCTGCTGGTGGGCATGATGAGCGATACGCCGGGAGTGCTGGCCTCCATGGGTGATCTGCGCCCCTCGTCAGGTGTGGCACGGCTGGCCCTGCTGACGGTTGATGACCTGCCTGATACAGGCCGGGCATGGACGGCGCTGGA
>CAYMGV010000237.1:0-976 GCA_964390105.1 uncultured Anaerolineae bacterium
GCTGTTCCAGTCGATATCATTGGGAACCACCGCGCCGAGATCGATCTCGGCGGGTGTGCCCCCCGCGAACAGCAGCAGCAAGCCATCCTGGAGTTGAACGGCCAGCGTTTCGTCGTTATCAAAGGCCACATCCGCCACGAGGAACGGCCATGTCTCCTGCCCGGCGGCGATCAGGTCTTCCGTGATCTCGGTCGCTTCGATCAGAACCTGCACGTCATCCACTGGCGCGGCGTCTTCCTCGCCCTCACCTTCGGGCGCTGCCAGCGGGGTCGGCGTGGCGATGATGGCGGTCGGAGTAGCGGTCACATCGACCTCATCCGGGCTGATGCCGCCCTCACCGTCCAGCGGCAGCGCCCAGATACCGACCTCACCGTTCTTCATACCGTACACGATGCCCTCACCATCGGGCGTATAATCCAATGAAGCGATGGTGTAATCGCGATCCAGCGCGGCAAGCTGTGTGCCGGTGGCCGAGTCAAAGACAAGCACTGAGCCAAACAGCGACGGGAACTCCAGCGCAGCGGCCAATGTTGCGCCATCCGGGCTGTAGGTCAATGCCACCGGGTCACCGGCTTCGGGGTTGATCTCAAGCAGGCTTTCCCCGGTAGCTGGGTCATACACACTGATCAGACCGGTGAACCCACCCACGGCAAGCGCCGTACCATCGGGGCTGAAGGCCAGCGCAAACACGGAGTCACCATACGTGATCGTCGCGATGGGCGTGCCGGTCGGCACATCCCACACGGTTACGGTCCCGGCAGCATCGCCGGTTGCCAGCAGCGTGCCATCCGGCGAGTAGGCCAGCGCATCCGCGCGGGTGTTCTCAGGGGCCAGCAGCACGACGCCGCCCGTATCGTAGACCGCAAGGCCAGCCGGGCCTGCCGCCGCCAGCGACGTGCCCGCCGGTGCCCAGGCCACCGCATCGACCGGGCCACCCGCGATCTGCTCGATGCCGCTGGCCGCTTCCGGCGTGGGC
>CAYMGV010000237.1:986-2534 GCA_964390105.1 uncultured Anaerolineae bacterium
CAGTCGTCGGGGTTGATGATGGTGCCAACGTGGCGGTTGGCTCCTCGGTGGGGGCTGCCGTCGGCAGGCTGAGCAGGGTGGGTGTGGCTTCCGCTGCGGGGGCTGACAGGCCGGGGATGTTGAACGGGATCAGGCCGGGGTTGGCACGGGCCACATAAACAAGACCCGCCGCCCCCAGGATCAACCCGGCAAACAGCAGCATGATGATGAACAGGCAGCCGCGCCCACGGCCCTTCTTGCCCTGTTCCATCTGCTTCTCAACACGGATCAGGCGTTCCGCGGCCCAGCGCTGAACCTTACTCTCTTCACTGAGACGGATCACGTTCTCAAGGCAGCGGATTTCCAGCCCAGGGTCAGTGACAAGCTGCGCCATCACCGCCCATGCCTCGGCGTTGTTGGGGTCGGCATCGAGAACGCGGTCTACCAACTGCCCGGCCTGCGTGCGGTCGCCCTGTTTGGCAAGTGCCACGGCACGCTTCAGCAGTGCGGCATCATCACGGCCTTCCGCTGATGCTGCGGGCACTGCCCGTGATGGGGCCGTTGCCATACCCACCGCTGTCGCTTCGACCTCGTCGGCGGGTTCCTCATCCTCAAACAGGTTCTCGAACTGGCGCGTCTCCGGGCCTTCGTCCGCTGCCACGGGTTCCGGTTCCGGTTCCGGTTCCGGGTCGTCGGACATGGAGTCAAACAGGTCCTCGATGGTGGCGGTTGGCTCGTTGCTGCTGACCCCCAGTGAAGCGAGGAAATCGGCTTCTTCCTCGGTCTCCAGCATGGCAGGTTCGGGTTCCGGTTCGGGGTCCGGTTCCGAGTCGGGTTCCGAGTCGGGTTCCGGTTCCGGTTCGGCCAGCCCTAACCCGGCAAAGAGATCCAGCTCGTCGGCGTCCTCATCGGGTGTGCTGGTCAGCCAGTCGAAGCCCGGCTCCTCGTCGCCAGCCTCTACCTCCGGCTCGGCGGGCAGAGCACTGAAACTGCCCAGGTCTTCGAGAAGGTCGCCCTGCCCTGCCGGGGCCGGTTCGTCGTCACCGGGCGAGATACCCAGCGAGGCGAAGAAGTCATCGCCGCTGCCGCCAAAGCTGCTGGGAATGCCGGTCTCGCTCTTTTCGGGTTCAGCGGCCTGCGGTGATTCCTGCCACCCCATGCTGAACACCGATTCGGCGGCCCCGCCCGATGGGGCGGCGGGTTCGTCCTCGGCAGGTTCGTCCCCACCGGCTTCAGCCAGCCCGGCCAACAGGTTATCGAGATCATCGGCGGTTGCGGCCTGATCGTCCTCGTCGTCTCCCTCAATGCCGAGTCCAGCCAGCAGGTCGTCCTGCGATTCGGGCTTGTCATCACCCAACCCCAGCGAGGCGAGGAAATCATCCTCAGACAAAAACGTCCCGGCTTCCTCGCGTTTCTCGTCACTGAGGGCCGCTGAGCCAGACGATGTATCCAGCCCCTGCAGGATATCATCAATGCCGTCACCGTCCTTGTCCCAGCCAGGCGTGCCGGGGTCACTGCCCAGCAGCATCGCGAGGTCTGGCTGCGGCTCGTCGTCTTCTACGGGCGGCG
>CAYMGV010000238.1:0-2491 GCA_964390105.1 uncultured Anaerolineae bacterium
TGCTCCCGCCGCCGCGTCGATGCTGTCCACTGTGGCCTGTGCAGCCTGCGTCGCCGTGGCATTGACGGCAACCTCGGTCGCGGATTCGGACTGCCTCCGGAACTCGTTACCCACCATCGCACCGACGCCCAGCCACGCACCGATCAGCATCACCAGTACCAGCAGAACCAGGTACCATGCAGGGCCACTGCGCCCGCGCAGCCTGTGCTCCATACGGGCCTGTTTGCGCTCGAACCGGCGACGATCCCGCTTTGAGAGGCTGGCCGCTTCATCCGGGATCATGCCTCCGGCAGATGCCGCTGCCATGGGGGCGGCTTCCTGTTCTTTCTGGAGGCTCTCCAACACCTGCGTTGCAACCGTGCCGCGCACCACATCGACCTGCACATCAGCGGCCTTGATAAAGGCCCGCGCAAGCTGATTTGGCGTGTCATAGCGATCAGCGGGGCGCTTGGCAAGTGCCTTCATGAGCACCGTTTCAAGCGCACCCGGCAGCGTATCCCTGATGGTCAGCGGCGAGGGCACCTCCTCGCTGACGTGCATCATCACCTGTGCCATCGGGGTATCGGCCTCAAAGGGCAGCCGCCCGGTTATCATCTCAAACAGCAGCACGCCGAGCGCGTAGATATCCACCGAAGGCGTCAGCACGCGCTCCCCACTGGCAACCTCCGGGGCCACGTAGCCGGGATGCCCGGTGAAAGATGCCCCGGTCAGTTCGGCCTGCGCCTCACGCACACTCTTGATGCTGAAATCGGAGAGATACGCGCTGCTCTCGCCATCAAACAGCACATTGCCCGGGGTCAGGTTGCGGTGGATCACGCCGCGATTGTGGGCATGTTCAAGCGCCGCCGCGATCTGCTGCGTGATACCGCCCGCCGCATCCAGCGCCATTGCCCCGGTCAGGCGGCGTTCCAGTGAGCCATGACGCATGTAGCGCATCGCGATGTAAGGCCTCCCGCCGATCTCACCCACATCATACTGCGGCAGGATGTGATAGTGCTCCAGCCGCCCAATGACGCGAACTTCCTGCGTGAACCGCTGGAGGAAGTCCCCATCGGCCAGGAAGCTGGAAGGAAAGACTTTGAGCGCCACCGTACGGTTGGCGCTGGTCTGCTGGGCAAGGTACACGGTGCCCAATGGACCAGACCCCAGGGTTGATTCGATCTGGTACTGGCCGAACAATTTGCCGTTTAGCTCGTCACTCACGGGGTTTCCTCTCCTGCGCTTCGATCAGGGTTGTGGCTGCCAAACCGGGATCACATCATTGGCGTCTGCATCCACCAGCAGCAGCGGTTCCCTGCTGGCCAGGGACATCACATAAATATCGAAAAACGCGCCGCCGTCACGATCAGAGTCGAATGCTATCCAGTCCCCATCCGGCGACCATGTCGGGTCGTCATCCCGGTAGGCTGTCCTGGTTATTTGCGTCATCAGGCCCGTTGCCAGTTCGTAGAGTACCAGCCCACGCGCGTCATTCTCAAAGCCCTGCCCCGATGTGAACACCAGGGTCTCACCGTCGGGGGACCAATGCGGCCATTGATCCAGCGCCGTGTTATTGGTCAGGCGCTGCGGCGCACCGGCAGTAAACGCGGACAGCACATACAGTTCCGACGTGCTGACATCTTCGTTCTGCGTTACATAATAACTGATCTGCTGGCTATCCGGCGACCATGTCGGGCTGTAGTCATCACGGTCATTAAAGGTCAACTGCCGCACGCTGTTGCCATCCGGGCGCATGATATACAGGTCGAAATCGCCATCACGGTTGGATGAAAACGCGATCCACTCCCCATCGGGGGACCACACCGGGTCGGCATCACGGTCGTCGTTCTCCGTCAGTTGAACCGGGTCGCTGCCATCCGCGTTCATGATCATGATCTCGGAATCACCATCGGCAGATGAGGCATAAACAATGTGGTTGCCATCCGGTGACCAGTTGGGTGCAAAGTCAAAATCGGTGTTGATGGTCAACTGCCGCAGGTTGCTCCCATCAATATCGATCACGTAGATATCATAATCGCCGTCACGGTTGGAGGTAAACGCCAGCCGGTCCCCCCCGGAGGGCGGCGGCAGGGTCAGGTCGGCCACGGCAGTCGGCTCGACCGTCTCCCCCGGCTGCGGGGACGGCGTGATCGTCGGCGTTGGTGGCTGTTCAGCAGGCTGGCCGATCAGGTCGAACTCGTCATAGGGTTCCAGCGCCGCCAGCAGCCCTTCCCAGTCACCACCCGTCAGCGCAAACGTCGTCAGCGCGATACCCCCGACCATCAGCACCACGATCAGGAAGGCCAGCCAGCACCCACGGCGACGCGGCGGATCGTCATCGTCACTGTCTGCGGAAGGAATCGATGCGACGCGCTCTGAAGGGGCCGCATCGAGCATACGCTGCACCCCGGTAGGCGGGGTGTCGGTCTGCACCAGTCGCGGAGCGGCGGTTCGGGCGACCGGGGCCGCCGGTTCGGGTTCCGGCTGGGATTGGGCTTCGGGCGGCTTCACC
>CAYMGV010000239.1:0-2479 GCA_964390105.1 uncultured Anaerolineae bacterium
GTCGCCGATGGCCGCCAGCCGCTCGCCAATGGCGGAACGCCGCTGCTGGGTGGTAGCGGGGTCGTGGATTTCCTCGACAAGAATCTCGAACTCAGAGCGGATGAACTCGCGCTCAATGGCGTTGAGCTTGGGCTTCAGGCGCTCGATCATCTCATACACCGGCTGCAGGCGCTCATCCGGCCAGCGGAAGGCCCGCTGCTGGCCTTTGTCGTCCCATTCACGCGCGGCGGCCCGCCCCTGCCGCAGCAGGATCAGGTCATCCTGTGCCTCGCGAATCCAGTCGGCGAGGGTCGGCCAGCTGCGGAACAAGGCCTCATGGGCGACCTCGACGATGGCTGAACCACCATCCTCACCGGAGGCACTCAGCAGGCGGGCACGCACCAGCGCATCAACCAGCCGCCAGCTCGGATCGTCCGGGGCCACCACGCTGACCGGGGCGCGTTTGCGGGTGGCGGTGCCGCGCTCATCGACCTCAACCAGTTCGCGGAACACACGTGGCAGGGCATCCTGTGCGGCCTCATCCAGTTGGATGAAGGTATCATGGGCGCGTTCACCGATGGCCCCCTGCACCCCACCAAACGAATGGTAAGCATCCCATGTCAGGCGACCATCGGCGTGCGATGCCTCATAAAGCTGCTCCAGCGCGTAGGCCATCAGGGCCAGTGCGCCGGGGTCATCGCCGGTGTCATCCAGTATCTGCTGGGCCAGCCCGTCATCGAATTCAAGCCCGGCTGCTGCCGCGGGGCCGGTGATCATCTCATACAGTGACACCTGACCCGGCGCACTTAACCAGAAGGTGCTGTTCTTGCTGGATTCCAGCAGCGCGGCCAGTTCAGGCAGTTCAGCACAGCGATGCGAGAAGTCCGCCCGCATGGTGACGATCACGCGCAGCCGGTCCGACCGGGTCAGTTCAGCCAGTGTCTGTACAAAGGCCCGCCGCAGGTCGGCGTCATCAACGCGGGTGAACAACTCCTCAAACTGGTCGATGACCAGCAGCATCTGGCTCCACGCCTTGCGCTTTTCCAGCGTCTCCTCCAGCATCTGCCGGAGCGCCGTGTGGCTGCCACGTATTCCCTGAGCCAGCCCGCGCGGTGGCAGGCTCAGTGGTTCAGCGATCAACGCACCGGCCAGCGAGTCGAAGGGGTCGCCCTGCGCCCACTCATCGGGCGTGAAGATCACCACCGGCCAGTCAGCGCTGCCCGTAAGCGCGCCATCGGTCAGACGGGGGATGACACCCGCTCTCACAAGGGATGACTTGCCGGACCCGGAGGCCCCCAGCACTGCCACGAAACGGCTGTCTGTGCTGCCCAGCCGTTTGATCAGGGCATCGGTCTCGCGCCCGCGACCGAAGTAGACCGGGGCATCATCGGCGGTAAAGGCCCGCAGGCCGGGGAACGGTGATACGCCCGCAGGCCATGAGATCGGTGGAACGATATTGATAGTTTCCAGCGACCCTTCGCGTGGGACACTGGCTGGCGCTTTTTCCTCGATGATCTGCGCCACCAGCTTGCGGAGATGCTGCTGAAACACGTCGCGGAACTCGGTTGGGGATTGGTACAGGTTGTATCCCTGCCGTACTGAGCCATCCGGGTTGGTGAAGGTCGCGAAGAAATCCTTCACGTGCTTGTACTGGGTCACCTTTTCAGTGAGGTCAGGTGCTTCAAGGCTGATGACCGGTTCCTCGCTGCGCCGATAGACCAGCACGAAGGGGCGGCCCGCTTCCTTAGAAGCCGCAAGCGCGTCTTCAAACTCATACTCAGTGCCGGACAGATACTGGCTTCCATCGGCCTTCTGGTAACGGCTGTGATCCAGTGGGGTGCCCATGCGTGCCCATAAGATCACAACGACGATGTCGCATTCCGACGGGCGCGGCAGTCCGCGATCAATGGCCGCCTGCGGGTCGATGGAAGCCAGCATCGGTGTGCTGTTGTCTTTCTTATCCCACGCCACGGCCTCGATGGTGATCTTCTCTTTGTAGAGCGGGTCGGTTTGCAGGCGGGCAATCGCTTCCAGTGCGGCCTTGCGCTCATCTTCCACATCGCCCGGCGATGACAGGAACACCCGGATGTGGCCTTTCGCCTGCAGGGTTTCTTTAGCCTGTCGGTCGAATACCTGTGCCCAGCGGCGCAGGGTGTCGATCACGTCTGGCGGCAGCCCTTGCTGCGTGATCGCAATGCGGATGTTGCTGCCCACCGCTACGGCCTGCGAGCCGCTGATCGTCCCGACCTCGATCTTGTCTCCAGCGACCTTGTCGCCAGTCACTTGGTCGCCGACGAGTGCTATCAGTCTATCACGTGCGGTGTCGTCACCAGCGATGAGGTCATCAAGAATGGATTGAAGCTGTTGAATGAGGTCTGAGGTCATAGGGCGGCTCCCGGTTGTGGCTATCCCAATGCCCTCATTGTAGTACGAAGTGTCAGGGCGTGTAAACCTGTCATGTATCACAGATGTGCAGGCGCACGTTTGACCTCAATAGTGG
>CAYMGV010000240.1:0-2475 GCA_964390105.1 uncultured Anaerolineae bacterium
CCTTCACCGCGCCGTAGCCGATATCGAGGCCGATGGTGATGATGTCGTTCGTCATAATAAAGCTCCTTTAGGCCGCAAGCGTTCGCTGCGGCGAGTGATAGGTGATGTCAACGGTTGTGCCTGCGAGGCGGTCGAGCGTCTCCTGAACAAGGCGTTTGAAGCGCTGCTGAATCCAGTCGCAGGCGTAGGGGTTCGGAACCTCCAGCGTGACCGATGCGAGTCGGTTGTCAGCTATCTCTGGGTCGGTCAGTTTGACCGGGCCCAGGTAGGTATCATAGGCCTCACGGGGCAGGATTTTTCGCCACTCGGACTGGGCCGCTGAGTTGAAGTCGGTTAGTGAGAGCGGGCCGGATACAGCCTCAAACTCAATCGGATCAGTGACTGGTTCCGGGGCAGGCGGGATCAACTCGACGGTCTCCCCCGGCCAGCGGTCCTCCGCCTGCGGCGGCTGCCAGCCGTTCAACAGCCGACTGCGCAGCAGGGCCGCCGGGTTGCGTACATGAGCGCCACCACGAATCTCGGTTCGTAGGGCGTCGATGGCAGTCTGGATTTGGTCGGTGGTCAGGTCGTGGTTGTCGATGAGGTCACGGGCGGCGGCAGGCCACAATCCGAAATCAACCAGCAGAGCAACCGCTGATGAATCCGAAATGGAACCAGCACCAGCACTTTGAGTCTCAGGAGAATCTGGGGTCTGTGGTTTCTTTGATCTTTCTGGTCTTTCTTTTTCTTTCTTTAAAACGTGGTTCACTTTTTGAACCATTGACGGTTCACTTTTTGAACTATCGGCGAAGGCCGAGGCGATAACGGTGTAGCGGTTGCGGCGGCCATCACCGGCAGCACGAGCCACGCGAAACAGGCCGAGCTGTTTAAGCTTGGCGGTGGCCTTGTCGATGGTGGCGCGACCACGGATACCGGTCAGTCGACTTAGCTCCGAGAAGGAGAGGTCGGCATGATCGCGTTGGTAGCCGAGCGTGTGACGCAGCAGCACGGTCAGCAGCTTGAATTCGGCCCCGCTCAGTTCGGGGAGGTAGCGGTCGGGCACAGCATGCGGCAGCCGGGTGAACGGCGTCGCTGCCAGCGCCGAGACGCAGGAAGCGTTGGACATCAGTCAAATCCCTTTCGTTGGTACTTGGTTGTCGAAAGGGCGGGCCTGATGTATCCTGTAGATGGCAAAGGGATACAACAGGTCCCACCCATAAGCCATTGGTGTTCGCTGCACCGGTGGCTTATCTCTTTTTAATGTAGAGAGACTGATGGATCACGGTGGATCGCGAGGGCCGTGTCGCTTATCGCCCTCGCTCAGATGGTTGGCTCGATTGAGGTAGTCATGCAGGGAATCACTATCGACCATCCAGACGTGATAGAACTTGATGGCGTGGAATGCTCCACGACGCGCGAGACGTCGCAGGTACTGATCTGAGTACCCGGTCAGTTCCACCGCCCGTGCGATGTTGATGAAATTGCCTACCGGCTGTTCGATGTCCGGTTCGTGGGTCATCACCATGTCACATCCTTTCTGCCGCCGCTGGCAGCTTCTGAATGTGTGGTGAGATGAGGTTATGTGCAGCGGGCTATGCCGCTATAACCGCCCCAGCAAACGTCGAATAGTGAGGTGATAAATGGGGTGTTGAGGTGCCCAGACGTAGCACCCACCTGGGTATCCGGTCCCGTCGCTCCCGTTTAATAGTACTTATAAGACATTTGTTCTATGTCATGTAATAGTTATGCGAACAATAGAAAATCATACGACTCCCAACAAGCCGTTCTGAATTCAGGGCGGCTTTTGTCTTCCTTACAAAAAACCCGCAGTTTGTAAGCAACTTGAAAGGGGAATGAAAGAAATAAGCAGAAAGTCTTAACACGAATTGTATTAAAACTGTTTATAATGGTAGCGTGATAGCGAGTAGGTCCCCTTGGCCGGGAGACTACACACACCAATCCCAACACACCCAACTACCCAGAGGTGCCATATGATCCCGTCGTCGCTGGCTCGTGTTCTGAACTTCTCACTTGCTGCCATAATGTCACTCCAGTCTGTTCTGGGAGCTATTCCGCAAGATTTATTTGTGAATCGAATTTCAGATTCTGGGGCAGAATCAAACTCACTTTCTTCTGTTCTACCGAAAACCGGAGAGATATCAGAGATAGCCCTGCCTGATGGTGAGCAAATCCTGCAAACCGAAGCAAGCTTGGATGAAGATACTGTCTACGTATCTACAACAACTGTCATTGCACGTACACGAAATTTTACAAGTTCATCGCCCAATTGGGAAGATGTCACTGGGGATATAGATGGAACTATTCACGATTTTATTCTTCATCACAACGATCCCTATAACGTGGCATTTGCTGCGACTTCTACGGGTATTTGGAAAACCACAAATTTAAATGATGATGTGCCCACATGGACGCAATTTGCCAATTTCAGTACATTAAAAAACGAGAACGGGCCGAGCGACCTGACGGACAGGTCGT
>CAYMGV010000241.1:0-2448 GCA_964390105.1 uncultured Anaerolineae bacterium
GGGTCAGTACCGAGGCAAGGACCAAGAAGACGATGAACGCGATCAGCAGGCCCGCAGCAAGCCGGATGGCATTCAGCCGTTGGGTGGGCTGGTCGGGGTCGATGCGCCCGGCCAGCACCCCCGCAAGGTCGGCGGTCAGCATCGCCGTTCCGCTCAGGCACAGCATCCCTAGTGTGACCAGCACATCAGGCATGGCCGTCCGCGTCACCCCGAGGGTATACCCGGCTGCGATCAGCAGTTGGTACAGCAAGCTGGTCGCGCCGCTGGTGGGGGCATCGCCGGTATTGTATTCAAGGAAGTGTCCGCCTGCGGCCTGGTAACCGTACTGCATGTGGATGTAGGCGTCATCAAGCGGCAGGACGCGGCTCCCATCTGCCAGCCGGACGCCGCCGCTGAGGATCACAAGGCTAATGATCAGGGCGGCCACGCCTGGAACGAGGACTGCCCATTTGCGGAAAACAAGCATAGAAATCCGTTTTCATGAGATGAGGTCGTGGGGGGATGATACTGTATTCAGATCGGAAGATCGAACGAGCAAGCCGGGCCTGCGCATGGGGTCCGGCTTGTTGGTGGGGGATCAGCCCGCGTTGATCTCATCAATCAGATCGAGGAGTTCCTCGTGGGGCGGGTAGTCCTGCATATCGTGGCCGTAGTGTACGTAACGGGCCACGCCTTCCTTATCGACGATCACCTGCGCGGGCATGCGGCCCATCTTGAACAGGTTGACCTCCTGCCCGTACAGCTTCAGTACACTGTGTTTGGGGTCGGGCAGGCCGATAAACGGCAGGTCATGTTTGGTGAAGTATTCCGTAAATGCCTTGGCGTTTTCTGGCCCGGCCACGACAACCTCGACATCCCGGACGGTGAACTGATCATAATCCTGGCGCAACTGCGCCATGTGCGCGCGGCAGAACGGTCACTTAAAAGTGCGGTTGAACACCAGCAGCACCAGCTTCTTGCCTTGCAGGGATGAGAGGGTAAAGTCCTCGCCCTGGTAAGTCTGCAAGGTGAAGTCCGGGGCCTTGGTGTTGAGTGATACCTGCGGCATCAAGCCTCCTTATTCAGGTTGGTTGAGCATTATTTCTATCGTTGATCATAGCGCGCAGGGTGGGTGAGAGTCACGCGGGGGTGAGATCGTCATCACAATTGCCGGAAGTGTTGATAATTCGCTCCGATCCCTGTACCCGCGGGCAGTCGATTTTTGACTCAAAAGGGACCCGGCCTCAGTGCCGGGTCCCACATGATCCCTGTTCGGATCGAAAGCTACTTGCTGAAGATGCCGCAGATGCCGTGCTGCTTGATCAGCACCTCAAGCTCGGATGAGGTGGCGCTCCACTCGGTGACCCATTCACCGGACCAGTTGCCACTGGCATCCATGCACAGCACCTCGACGGTGGTCAGGTCGATGCCTGCCAGCTTGGGGAAGTTGGTGCTGTTGAGGACCTTGACGCCCCACCAGTGCGGCTCAAACACGTCGATGGGAAGCTGGCCCATGTACGGAACTTCGCGGGCCTCATCGAGGTGGATGCCCTGCGCGGGCATACTGAACTGGAAGAAGGGGTCGTCACTTGTGGCTGGTACCGTGGTGCAGGAGAAATCCCAGTGCAGCATGTTGAAGCCGCCATCGTCAACTATGGAAACAGAGTCGGTAATCACGGACGAGAAGGTAATGGAAAGCGTGCCAATACCCGGAAGCGTATCGACATAGCTACCAGCCCGTAACGTACTTGAGGTCGTGCTGCCTGTCACCACAACGGTAAGGGTCTCCCCGGCATTGAAGGTCATGGGAGGATAGCTGTTGACATACCCATCAAAATCGGCAGCGGGGGAATTGAAAAATGCGCAGCCCGGCGACATCGGGCTGGCCGCGGCCTGTGCTGGGGTTGCGGCGACGACAGCGACAAGAGCGATGACGGCCAGCAGGGCCACCACGGTCAGGAGGCGGGAGAGCATCTTGTTCATAATTAACTGCTTTCGTTAGGGTTGAGAGTCATGAATAAAAAACATTCGTTACCTCAGGGTAATTCATGTTTTGGTCTGCTGTATAGTAGGATATATACCCATATAGGACTTACGCAGTTGTCCTAACATCGGCACTCTTTTTTAGGCGCTTGCACATGCGGGGGCGTAAAATCCGAGCTTGCGAGGATTTGAGGGGCATCTGCGTAAGTCCTGAACACTTCAATAAGCCGGTGCTGAGGCCGGGGCCCCGCGTGATGGCATCCTCTGAACCGTATTATACCCGCCTGAACCAGAACCACGCCGAACGCCACGGATCCCAGTCGCTGACCTGCGTGGTGCCAAACTCGGCCCTGTCGAGCGTGAAGCCATCCGCAAACAGGCTCATGAGGTCCTGC
The DNA here is from genome assembly GCA_964390105.1 of uncultured Anaerolineae bacterium. Classification (GTDB taxonomy): domain Bacteria; phylum Chloroflexota; class Anaerolineae; order Aggregatilineales; family UBA3940; genus CAYMGV01. The sequence goes on from CAYMGV010000241.1 coordinate 2,358, forward strand.
TCACCGGGCCAGCGGCCCTGGTCCTGCCCCGGCTCGGCAGCGCTGAGGTGGGCAAACAGCAGGTACACCGCGCCGGGGCGCAGCAGGCGCA
>CAYMGV010000242.1:0-2443 GCA_964390105.1 uncultured Anaerolineae bacterium
TGGCAGCGGGTGTTCCCGCTGGATGGGGTGAGGCGGTATGCCAGCGGCCCCCGGCGCTCGGCGTTGAGGATCAGGCGGGCGGAGCCATCGAGCTGCCCCGCGACGCTGTAGTTCTCACGCAGCGCAGCCAGTGCCTCCGGGCGCGTGCGGGCCTTCGCCCCGATCAGCGCTGCGGCGAAAGCCGCGGCCCCGGCGTCATCGTTAAAATGGACCTTATCGAGCAGGGTATCAGGCAGGATCGAACGGGCAGGCCCAACACGCGAAACCACCGCAGGCGTGCCGCAGGCCAGCGATTCATAGGCCACGTTGCCAAACGCTTCGACAAAATGGCCCAGCACCAGCGTCACCGCGCCGAGGCTGTAGTACTGCGGCATGAGATGCTGCGGAATCCAGCCGTGGAAGCGCACATGACCGGTCAGCCCCCGCCCCTCGATCTCGGCCTGCATCGCGGCGTAGAACTCGCGCACCTCGGCGGAGATCGCGGCATCGAACCAGCGCGGGGTCAACAACACCACGTTCGGAACCCGGTATTCATGCACCAGCCGGTCCAGCACGCGGATGCTCTGCGGCAGGCCCTTCGCGGGTTCGGGGCGATGGGGATGCAGCAGGACCGTCTCACGGGTTGGGTCCACATCGACGTAGTCAAGAATCTCTGCGGGCGGTGTGGGGCGGAAGCGGTCGAAGTCAATGCCGTTGTTGACGGTGACCAGCCGCTCCTCGAAGCCGGGGAAGAAGCGGCCCATGGTGGCCTGGTACACATCCGCCGCGTACTGGCTGATGGCGACGAGTGCATCCCCCTGGAACAGGAACCCGCCCAGCAGGGTTTCGGCATACACGATATCACGCAGGGAAACCACGGTCGGGACATGGCTGTAAGCATAGGGGAACAGGAACTCGCCGTCGTGCATGTAGAAGCGGTCGGCCCCTTCGAGATGCTCCCCCACGGTTTGCAGGATGTTGGCCGTCACAAAGGGCGGCACACTGTAAGGCTCCGGGAAGGGCTGTTTGAACGGCAGGCTGGGGATCACGCGCACGGTATCGCCCCAGTTGAAGGGCTGGCGGTTGTCGTCTCGAACCGTACACAGCACCGTGACCCGGTGCCCCAGTGCGCCGAGATGGGCCGCCACGGCCTGCGAGTGCTTGGCCGCCCCACCCATGATCTGATCCGGGAACAGCGGGTTGATCGAGAAGATGACGATGTTCATGGGTCCGCCTTGTATGGATGGATATGCTGCTGAGTATAGAAGGGTTCAAGGTCAGAGGCCAGAGGCCAGTAAAAGTGGCAGGGGGTGAGGTGAAAAGCGGTTTGCAGACACACGCTAGTACCCCCGCACTATTCACTCCCCAAGCTTAACGAAGCTGTGCTATGATGTAAGCGAGATGATGATGACCAACAAGGGGTACAGAATTCCATGGCAACGCACGACGAGATGGTGACACAGGCCGTCGAGATAGCAAAGTCGGGAGATAAGGCGCGCGCGCGTGACATCCTGGTGGGCGTCCTCAAGCAGGATCGCGATCATCTGAAGGCCTGGTGGGCTATTGCGCAGGTCGCCAAGAACCGGGACGAAGCGATCTTCGCCTTGCAGCAGGTCATCCGGCTCAAGCCGGGCGACGAGTGGGCCACCGGCCACCTGCGCCGGTTGCAGGCTGAAAAGAGCGGCATGGCAAAATCGACGCAGCAGCCGCCAGCCCAGCCCGCCTCATCGAGCGGCGGCTGGAGCGACTCACCGCCCCTGCGCGGCACCCCCAGCAGCAGCGGCTGGAGTGACAGCCCTCCGCTGCGCTCCAGCGCAGACAGCAGTGCCCCGGACGAGTCGTGGCGTGAGTCCCTGCCGAAGTCATCGGCCAGCCCGGTCGATGCCGGTGAGCAGGAGAAGCAGGAGAAGCAGGGCGGCATCCCGCAGTGGATGATGATCGCCGGTGGTGTCGTGATCCTCCTGTGCCTGATCTGCGGGTTTGGCGGTATTGCGCTGAACATGATGGGCAACAATATGCTGGAAGAATTGGGCGGCCTGCCGGGCGGCGGTGGCTCCGTCAACTTCGCGGCCATCGACAACTACGACACCACCTATTCGACCACGCTCGCGGTTGGCGGGTCGGGCAGCAGCACGATCAGCAGCCTGTTCGAGGCGCATAACTACGCCTTCCAATCCACCACCGGGCAGAGCTACACCATCCAGGTCATCGGCCAGAACGGCTGCGATCCGCGTGCCAAACTGGTCAGCCCGTCGGGGAGCGTGCTGGTTCAGGATGACGACAGCGGCGACGGCTACAACGCCCTGATGCGTTACACCACATCGGATGCCGGGCTGTATACCGTGCGCGTCGATGTGTGGGATGCGCCGTGTACGGTTAACGTATACGTGAGTACGCCGTAGCGGCGACGCCGCTGGCTGATAGCCATCCTTACCCTGCCAGCAGCAGCCCGGCCCCCGCCATC
>CAYMGV010000243.1:0-1770 GCA_964390105.1 uncultured Anaerolineae bacterium
CGGGATGCCGCGTTCCAATGCCTGCCGGATCAGGCGCTCCGCGGCCCACTTCGAGCGGCGGTAGCCGGTCGGCAGGTCCGGTGACTCGGCCCACGTATCCTCATGAATGACGGAATCATCGCCCCGCTGCTGGTAAAAGACCATGATGGTCGAGACGTAATGCACCGTCTTGAGCCGTGTCTCGACGGCAAAACCCAGCACGCGCTCGACGCCGCCCACGTTGACCGGCCTGAGCGCCTTGTAGGGCAGGCCGAGGTTGACCGACGAGGCGTTGTGCAGCACCGTATCGACCGAGGCCGCCAGCGTCGCGTAAGTGTCGGGGTCAATGCCCAGCCCCGGCTGGGTCAGGTCGCCCGGCAGCGCGTCTACCCGCTCGGCGATGCCGTCGGTAGAGAGGTCATAACTCGCGAGGTTATCCAGCAGGCGTGCCACAGCATGGTCTGGCGTCTCCGCCCGGACGAGGCAGGTGATCTGCGCCTCCGTCTGATCCAGCAGATCACGCAGCAAAAACGAGCCGAGGAAGCCGCTGGCTCCGGTCAGCAGGATATGACGCGCCAGGCTGTTGGGGGCCGTCATGCTGTCACCGGGCACAATGTCATCATCAAGGATGGAGTCGGCGTACAGGTCGATATCCTCCTGATCGACATCAAGGGCCGCCAGCAGCCCGGCCTCAGCCGATGCCGTCCCCGTTTCGTTTTGGCTGGCCCCTTCATCGCGCACCGCGAACTTCTTCGCCAGCAGGTCGGCCAGCGCCTGTATCGTGCTGATGCCCAGCACCTCGGTAATGGCGAGGCTGAGAGAATAGCGGCTCAACTGGCCGTTGACGCGGTTAACCAACTCCACCGACATCAGCGAGTCGAGGCCCAGCGCCGAGAGCGTCACGTCGGCGTCAATACGGGCCGCATCGATGCCGAGAACCTCGGCCAGTGTGCGCTGAAGATAAGCCAGCAGCAGGGCAGGCCGCATTGAAGCCGATGACCCCGCGACCTGTGCCAACAGCGCATCATCATCGCCGCCGCCATCCGTGCCCATTTCCAGCAGCGATTCGTACACCTTCGAGGTCGCCAGCGCGGGCAGCGCGTTCGATGCCGTGTGCCAATCGGCAGAAAATACACCCGCGTTCAGCACATCAAGCCGCATCAGCTCACCCAGCGCGGCAAGGCTGACCTTCAGCGGAACCTGCCCCATGCCCAGCGCAGTAAGGAAGGCCGCGTTCTGCGTGTCACGGGTCAGGTAGCCCGCGCCGCCCAACGGTCCGAAGTTGACCGTCAGGGCCGGCAGCCCGCGCGCCCGGCGGTGCCCGGCCAGTGCATCGAGGAAGGCGTTGCCCGCCGCGTAATTGGACTGCGCCACCGACCCCACCACGCTCGCTATCGATGAGAAGCAGATGAAGTGCTTCAGCGGGATACCCTCGGTGGCGCGATGCAGGTTCCACGCCCCCAGCGCCTTGACCCACAGCGCCGCGCCCCATTCGCTGCGGTCATCTTGCTCCCGGATCAGGCCGTCCCGCAGCAGCATGGCGCTGTGGATCACGCCGGTCAGCGGCGGTCCATCGTTCATGATCTCATGGACCACGGCCTCGACACCCTCATAGGAGGTTACATCGGCAGCACGGAGACGGACCACCACACCATCGGCTCGCATCTCATCAAGGATGGCCTGCCCCGCTTCATCGACCTGCCCGCCCCGGCTCATCAGGACGAGGTGACGCGCGCCCTGGTCCGCCAGCCAGCGTGCCACCTCAAGGCCAAAGCCGCGCGTACCGCCGAC
>CAYMGV010000243.1:1780-2411 GCA_964390105.1 uncultured Anaerolineae bacterium
ATCAGATAAGCCCCGTCCCCGCTGAATCGATCCGGCCCAGCCATGCGCGGCCTCGCGCCCACCTCCGCCGGGAAGTCCAACACGATCTTGCCGGTGTGTTTGGCATTTGCCATGTAGCGGAAGGCGTCCCCAGACTCCTCAACCGGGAAGACCGTCACCGGGAGCGGCTTGCAGGCCCCTGCCTCGAACTTCGTCTCCAGTGCGCGCAGCATTTCCGCGATCTTTTCCGGTCGATGGGTGACCACCTGCATCAGGTCGATGATGTGCATCGAGAGGTTGTTACGGAAGGCCGCCATGCCGAGCTTGCGGTCGCCGTACACGTCAATCTTGCCGATCTCAAGGTAGCGACCAAAGGGTGCCAGCACGCTCAGGCTGCGCGGGATGTAATCGCCCGCCAGCGAGTTGAGGACGGCATCGATGCCGCGCCCGCCCGTGATCGCCATGATCTCATCGGCGAAATCCAGCGACCGCGAATACAGCACATGATCGACTCCCTGTTCCCCCAGGAACTGGCGCTTCTCCTCCGCCCCCGCCGTGCTGAAAATCTCCAGCCCCAGGTCTTTGCCGATCTGAATGGCGGCCTGCCCCACGCCGCCCGCCCCGATGGCCGCAATCTACGCCTATCCACCCT
>CAYMGV010000244.1:0-2400 GCA_964390105.1 uncultured Anaerolineae bacterium
ACTTATGGGGTAAGGGGTGATCTACCCCTTCCTCTTGTTCTGAATGTTAACTATTATTCGCAGGGTGCCCATCTTCCGCAATCAGGCCATGGCAGCGCCAAACACGCCACCTTCAATCGGCGAAATCTCGTTTATAATGGTCACATGCAATCTGACGGTAACAGGGAGGAATTGATGTCTGACAACAAATCCACGGATGATGGCTCACGAATCATCGTGATCATCGGTATCGTGCTGGCCGTGCTGGCCCTGATCCTGGCAGTGGTGGGAATCGCGCTGAGCTACGAAACCTTCGACGTTGTGGTGCTGGTACGTGACCTGTGGGACGGCCTCGCCATGGAACTGGCAAGCATCGCATTGACCATTCTGCTGATCGACGTGCTGTACGAGCGCAAACAGGCGCAAGCCGAAGTTCGTCGTGAACGTGCACAGTTGGTCAATCAGTTGGGCAGCAGCGTTGCACATGAATCGCGGCGTGCTGCCGAGCAGATTCGTGCAAACAACTGGCTCGCTGATGGGCTGTTAATCGGGGCATACCTGGGCGAGGTATCGCTGCCCAGTGTCAATCTGAGCGGGGCTGACCTGCGCAATGCCACGCTTTCCGGCGCGGACCTCAACGGCGCGAACCTGCGTGGCGCAAACCTCGAAGGGGCCAAGCTGACGGGGACCAACCTGCAAGGGGCACAACTCAATGGGGCCAACCTCACCCGGGCAACGCTGGTCGATGCCAACCTCGATCACGCAACGCTGACAGATGCAAACCTGAGTGATGCCCGCATGACGGGAGCCAACCTCACCGAGGCCACCCTGGCGGGATGTGTGCTGAGCGGCGCGGACGGCCTGACCGATGCACAGTTTGCATCGGTCTATATGCTGATGCACGCCACGCTGCCTGATGGTTCGCGGTATGATAACCGCTTCAACCTACAGGGTGACAGTGCCACCGCACGCCGGACGGAGGGCCCCAGCGCCAACCGCGAATAGATCGAAAAGCGCCGCCAACGTGTCGATGCTGGCGGCGCTTTTTCTTTCCGGGCACGTTAGTCAGTGGCAGGCTGCCACTGCGGGGCCGCGTAGTTGACCGTCCCCAACCGCGTCAGCCGGACGACAGCCTCCTCCGGGGCCGTGGTCAGCGCCTCATCGACGTTGACCACGTACAAATCACCTGCCCCATTATTACGGGTGTCATCGCTGGACGTCACGAAGGTGGTCTCGACAGACCGTACAAACGCGATCCATTGACCATCCGGTGACCAGCTAAAGGCCGTTACATCCGCTGGGCCGCCGGTGATCTGGGTCACGTAGGGCGTGTCGGTCGCCCGGAACGGGGGGCGCTCACAAGCGAGGAAGTCCTCGTCGCGCTGATCGAGGCAGGCCAGGTCTAGGATATACAGGTCGCGGTAATCGAAGTTCTCATCCTGCGCGGCGATGGCGACGCGCGTGCCGTCGGGTGAGAGCATCGCGGCAGGCAGGTAAGAGACATCGCCAAAAATGATATTGCCTTCAAATAGTGTGGTCAGGAAGCTGGCGGGGGTGCCGTCAGTTGGCCCCATCATCAGGCTGAACTTGCTCTCCGGGCTGCCCGGAATATCTGTAAGGGATGTCTGATCGACGTACACGATCTGCTCATCGCCGGGCATCCAGTGCAGATACTGGGCATTGGTGGCCCACGCGGTCAGATCGGTGCGGTTGAGCAGCCCGCCATCCACCGACAGGCTGAACCAGCTATTTGTTCGATAGGCGATCTTATTTCCATCGTGGGACCAAACGATATTGGATATCCCCCCGGTCTCCTGTATCACGCGCCTGATGCAGTCCTCACCTCCATCCCGCAGGCAGGCCACATCGGCGATGGTCAGCGAGTCGTCATAGCCCTCGTAGTCACTGTTAACGGCAAAGCGCACACCGTTCGGTGCCCAACTCACAGCACCCTGCGAGGTATCAAAGGGAAACGTGATCAGTCCTGCATCACACGTACCCGATTCGATACAGGTGATATCGGCGGCATAGATGGCGCTCGTCGGCCCCAGCACCCTGGCCGCAATGCCAAGGTACTGCCCATTGGCAGACCATAGTTGCAGCCCGGTATCGAGAAAACCATTGCCTCCGCCGGTACCATTTGAGGACAGCAGGGCGATATTGATCCCACCAATCGCGGGAATGATCTGCGGATTAGGGTTGCAGTTCACGCCCTCCGCCACGACGCAGCTCGCATCGATCAGATAGGTCTGATTATTACGGTTAAACGCGATCAGGCCGGTGCCCCCGCCAACAACAGGCGGCGGTATGGCGGGTTCACTGGTCGCGGTTGGCGTTGGCTCAAGTGTAACGGTGCTGGTAGTCGTGGGCAGTGCCGTCTGGGTGGGTAACTGTGTCGATGTGGCGGTCTCCGTGGGCAGC
>CAYMGV010000245.1:0-2328 GCA_964390105.1 uncultured Anaerolineae bacterium
TCCAGCCTGACGCTGGCAACCGGCGCTCAGTTGGCGCTGGCCGATGACAACACCGATCAGGCTATCGTGCTGGCCCTGCAGGCCAACGAAATCACTGAGCCGCCCACCCAGGCCGAACGTGCGCTTGCTGAAGCAGCACTCTCACCGGGTACCCGGCTGGTCTATGCCGACGGCCATGAGGGCAACGTGTTTGCACTGGATATCACGCCCGGTGGCGATACCGTCATCTCCGGTGGGGCCGATGGCCGCATCGTGCTGTGGGATGTCGAATCCGGCGACCTGCTGCGCGGCATCGACAATGCCCATGAGGACGGCGTCACATGGGTGGATGTCAGTAATCGCAGCAAGAACCTGCTGCTGACCGGCGGCATGAATGGTGACGTGATCCTGTGGGACCTTGACACCGCGACCGTCATTCAGCGCATGAGCGCACACGCCGGGCGCATCCGCAGCGTGGCGTTCAGCTCCGATGACTCGATGGCGGTCTCGACCTCCGATGATGGCACCGCCGTGATCTGGAACCTTGAGACCGGCTCCATGATCAATGTGCTGAAGGGTCATGAGGATGCCGTCTATACCGCCGTCTTCCTGCCCGGTGATGACGAAGTGCTGACGGGCAGCAACGATACGCACATCATCCGCTGGGATGTGGAAACCGGCGAGGAGATCGCCCGCTATGACGGCCACAGCGGGCGCATCAACAACATCGCCCTCAGCCCCGATGGCGAGACCTTCGCCTCGGCGGCTGGCACCGACAACGCCGTGTTTGTGTGGGACCTTGCAACCGGCGAAATCCTGCATACGCTGACCGGCCACGCCGACCAGCCCTATGTCGTCTCCTACAGCCCCGATGGCACACAGCTTGTCACGGGTTCACAGGATGGCTCGGTTCGCCTGTGGGAGGCCAGCAGCGGGCAGGAGCAGCAGCGCCTGCTGGGTCATAACGGCGGCGTACTCGGCGTCGAATTCCTGCCGGATGGTCAGCATGTCATTTCCTCCTCGCAGGATGGCACGCTGCGCTACTGGGATATCAACAACGGCGCAGAACTGGCACGTTTCACCGGCAGCAGCACCACCGTCTATGACGTCTCCTACAGCCCCGATGGGGTGCTGGCCGTCGCCGCGACATGGGATCACACCGCGCTGGTGTGGGATGTCAGCTCCGGGCAGGTGATCCAGCGGCTGGGCGTGGTCGATAACGATGACCCCGCCGCTGGTCACACGGACTGGATCACGGAAGTCGAGTTTACGCCTGATGGTGAGCGCATCCTCACCGCTGGTTATGATGGCACCGCCCGTCTTTGGCAACTGCGCAGCGGCGACCTGCTGCACACTTACGAAGGCCATGAACATCGTATCTGGGCAATGGATGTCAGCCCCGATGGCGAGTACGTCGTCACCGGCTCACAGGATGGCAGCGCGATCCTGTGGGACCTCGCAAGCGGCGACATCGTCCATACCTTCACCGGGCATGATGGCTGGGTGCGCGGCATCGGCTTCAGCCCGGATGGCACGCGCGTCATCTCCGGCTCCGGCGGGGACCAGACCGTGCGCGTGTGGAGCGTCGAGACGGGCGAGGAACTGATGCTGCTCGAAGGTCACGAGGAATGGCTGTGGCACGCCGCCTTTATCGATGATACCTACGCCCTCTCAGCCGCGTCTGATGGCGTGGTACTGATGTGGGATACCACCACCGGCGCGATCATCAACCGCTTCATCGGGCACACCGGGCCGGTGGTCGATTTCGAGGTGACGCTTGATGGCGAACGCCTGGTCACGGCCTCCTCGGATGCCACGATCCGCGTCTGGGATATCGAGACCGCGCGTGAACTGCGGCGCTACGCCGGGCACGGGGCCACCGTATGGGGCATCGACCTCAACCCTGGCGGCATGGACATCGTTGCCGGGTCCGCCGATACCACCGCCCGCACCTGGGATATCTCCTTCACGCGTGAGGGGCTGATCGACTGGGTGGCGGCTAACCGCTATGTCCGTCAACTGACCTGCCCTGAGCGATCTGAGTACCAGGTCGAGCCGCTGTGTACCAGTGACGGTGAACTCCCCGGGCAGGCCGCCGCTGAGTAATACGGTAACGCCCCACACCCCGGCAGGGCCGGCAGCCTCTTCAATTGGGTTGCACCACCGGCCACGTCACTCGCCGGGTTGAGGAATCAGTTCCCAACCCGGCGAGTGTGCCGTCCACCCTCATAAACGGAAAAGCCCTTGCGAGGTTGCAGGTCCCCTGCTATAATTCCTGAACGTTCGCGGGCATAGTTCAGTGGTAGAACGTCTCCTTGCCAAGGAGAAGGTCACGAGTTCGAATCTCGT
>CAYMGV010000246.1:0-2297 GCA_964390105.1 uncultured Anaerolineae bacterium
AGTTTTATGGGTCCACTGTTTGTCGCACTCCTGCACTGGTGGGAGGCCAACGGCCTGCTCCTCAACTCTATTGTGGTGCTGTACGGCTTCACGATCCTGCTCTCATGGCTGACTCTGCTCAACATCCGTAAACGCCTCATCGCCGCCATCATCCAACAGGTCATTGAGGCCCCCTCTCTCAGCCACAAAAGCAAGCCGACGAAGGTCCTTGCCGAAGTCACTATCCCGTGGCAGGAGGTCACCGATCTCATCAAGTTTCCCTTTGTTGCAGAGCGCGCTGGCCTGATCCCCAAACGCAGAACCGTGGAGACCATCCAGGCCCTCCTCGATGAACAGGACCTCGCCACCGCCGCCCTCGAAGCCCTCGCCGAACACGAATCCTCCAAGTCCTGACCACCTTCGATACCGCCTGTCCCCCCATCCCACCGAATCAAAAAGTGGCCGCCAGCGTCAGAGATACCGGCGACCACACACCCTCCGGGGCAGGGCAGTCCTTACTGCGGCAGCCCCGCAACCGGCAAAAATCCGTAGGCCCACAGCACCAGCGCCGTGATGCTCAAACTCAGCACTGCACCGACCACCGTCTGCCACGTGTCATGCCCCTCGGCTTTCACGCGTGCCCACGTCGTGATCGGCAGCAGCGCCAGCAGCGGCGTCGCGACCAACCCAAACAGGTAGATCATCGCCGCCACCGGGCCAGCCACCCCTGCCGCGTGCCCGCTGGCCTTGTACCGTATCACAAAATTGAGCAGGATCAACCCCAGCGTCACCATCGTGTAGGTCACTGCCAGCGCCTCGTAGATGCGCGGCGCGTCCATCAGCGCTAGCACCAGCCATCCCACCGGGTAGCTGACCATCATAAATACGAAGCTGGCAATCCGCTGCCGTTTGATCACCTTCGCCTTGTCCTTCACACCGCCGGGGATATAGAAGAACAGGCTGCTCAGCGGGATCAGGCTGATGAACAACAGCGCCCAACCGAACCCCGCCAGCCGATTGGGCAGGCCGGTGGGCAGTTTGAAGAAGATAAACGTGATCATCGCGCCCGACAGGATCGGCACGTTGAGCAGTTGTGATAGCACTTCCCCCGCGATCCTGCGGGCCTTTTCCATTCCTGGTTTCATAGATGGTTGGGCAGGATTTACGCACCCGCCCGGCTCCTTTTATGGTATACTGGAGCCACCGGGCGTGCTGTAACACCCCCGGTGGTAATCGATATTTTTTGCCTTGATGCTCCGGTCTTCTCTCATCCTGATCCGGGGCATCGTCTTATCTGCCTCACTCGCCGTCCGTTTCGATGTCGTTCTCGTCGTCTTCCACCTCCTCGCTCTCCCCTTCGGCTGCCAACAGGTCAGGCTCCGCCAACCGAGCCGGTCCCTCCAGCAGTGCCGGTATATCAAGCTGCTCCCAGCGCCTGCGCGTTGTGTTCATGAAGACGCGCATGGCCTCCGCCCCGGCTTCGGCGTCGCCTTCTACCGCGCACCCATCCAGCGTTCCCCAGAGCTTTCGCGCCAGGTTGCGCATGTCGGGGTCGGCAAAGAAGATCGTTGCCAGCCTGCCGTAAAACGCCATGAAGCTGTTTAGTACCATCCCGTAGATCGGGTTCTCCGCCAACTCGATCAACGCGCGATGCAGCTTCCACTGGGCGCGTACCGTCGGGCGTGACCGGTCCTCCAGCCTCTCGAACTCCCGCAGCAGCTCACGTACCGCTTCCGGCGCGTTTTCCAGTGCCCGCAGGGTATAGGCCGGGGCCAGCAGCCCCCACATCTCCAGCAGGTTCGTCACAAACCCCGGCAGCAGCGTGACATCAGCATCCAGCAGCCCGCTCAGAATGTTCAGGTTGCCATCCTGCATGAAGTCCCGCACACGTGTCGGTTTGCCTTGTTGGATGTCAAGCCAGCCGTCCCGTGCCAGGCGCTGCAACGCCTCACGCAGGGCGGGCCGAGCCAGCCCCATGTCTTTGCTCAGGTCGCGCTCCCCCGGCAGCTCCGTCCCCGGCGGATACTCCCCGCTGATGATGCGTTCCACCAGCAGCCGCTCAACCCGTATCGATGCTTTCTCGTCTGACATAAGCCCCCGTGACTGGTCTTACCAGCTTGATACCCTAAGCGTAACACTGGTCTTACCAGTTGTCAATGATCCCACTGTTAAATTACACCACGCATCATTGCGAACGATTACCGGGGGATTTCCAATAAGGGCGTGAGCCTGGGAGACAACGCCAAATAGGGGGGACCTTGTATAACTCGACTTTATCCATTTGGTAGACACTCACGGAAAGTGAGTTATGATGAACA
>CAYMGV010000247.1:0-2273 GCA_964390105.1 uncultured Anaerolineae bacterium
TGAGCCGTGGCAGCCACGGCCCTCGCAGGGCGATAAGCGTCTCATCCGGGCAGGCCGCACCGCTCTCTGTGATGCAGCGGGCTGCCACCTCTGGCTGGGCATCGCGCAGCCAGTTCACCACCGGCGTGCAGTCATCGCTGTACAGCCCGGCCAGCAGGATGCAGGTCTCCTCCCAGCCCTGCGGCTCCCACCAGTTCCCCGGTGGAAACAACTCGGTGGCGGGCAGTTCCTGCATCGCAATCTGCAGGCGATGCGCGGCAAAGTACTCCTGCAGCAGTTGATGGCTGAAGCGCACCTGCTCCTCACCGCTGAGAATGCTGGCACTCTGAGCACGGTACAGCATCAGCTCGCTGCCAAGATGTTTCAGAACAGCAGCCCGCCTGAAAGCGGTGCCTTCACCTTCGGCCTGCATCTCATAGGCAAGATCAGCCAGCCCACGCTTCAGCGCATCGGCCTGTGCTGCGGGCAGTTCCTCGCGTTTGATCAGCAGGTAGTCGATGAAGGTCTTAAACAGCAGGCCGCGGTTGGCAGGCAGGCTGCCGCTCAACTGAAAGACCTGTGTCATCAGGTACAGCATGTACGGGTTGCGGGCCAGCGTCAGCATGCTGCGGCGGCTGCCCTCCCAGACATAGTCACGCCACACGCGGTCATCTTCACCGCTTGACAAACCGTACACATTCGGATTTTCCTTAGGGATGTTCTCAGCTGTCCAGAACTGCTCAAAGGTAGCCCCGGCCTTCTCCCAGACCTCCCAGACTTTGCCGACCCGTTCCCCGCCCGCAAGCTGCCAGAACAGCTCATCACCCTTGCCCGGCGGCGCGGCAATGTACGCATTGACGAAGCGCCGAATGCGCATGGGGTCCAGCGGCTGGATGACCACGCGCTCTGGGATGCCCAGGTCGAGGTCATCGGTGTAGTCCAGTTCGCGACAGGTCACTGCTGCTACCAGGTCATTCTGCTGACAGCGCTCCACCAGCGTTCTCAGGTCAGCGAGATTGGCGGTACGGGTCTCAGACGGAAGCTCGTTCAGGCCATCCAGCAGGAAAGTTAACCGGCCTTCACTGAGCAAATCGTCGTAATGTGGGCCAAGCGGCCCCAGTGCAGCACGCAGCCCCGTCTCAAAATCATCATAGCCGCCCAGCGTACCCAGCCGCAGAAAGACCGGGAGAGGAGCAGTGGGATCGTCTTTGGCGCGTGACGCATAGTCAACAAGGATGCGCATCAGTGTCGTCGTCTTGCCCGCACCGGGGTCACCCAGGATGACCAGCCGCCGCATCTCCGCCACTGCGGGGAGAATATCGGCTTCGTAGCGCTTTTCCTCTGTAGCGCTTTCGGGCCGGCCATTTCCCGGCTTCAGTGACTGGCCCAGGAAGTCGACGTCGATGGTGGTTGGTGTGACGACCATCGTGATCTCGCTCCTGGCCTCAACCCCGTGCATGCGCATCTGCCCGACACCGGACATGGGGGTATAGACATCCTGCCATACGCTGTGTGCCAGCAGTACTTCATCAAGGTACTGAATCTCAAGCTCACGGCGGTCACGGGCTGAGGGAGTTGACGCCTCTGATGTCTTTTTCGGCGGTTCGGGGAGGTCATCCAGTACATCGCGGAGGCCCTTCTCCAAATCAGGATGCCCGAAGCGAACGTTCATCGAGAGCATCTCGAAGGGGATTTCGGCTCCGTCGATGGTGATCGGGATGATCAGTTTCTCCCGCCGCTGGGCATGCAGAAACTCGTTGCGCACCATCTTGCTGGCCTGCGCCTCCACTGAGACCACCGAAACGACCGCATAGCTGCCCTCAATGCCCTGCTTGATCGAATCGATCCATTCGTCGCCGCCCTTAATCGCAGTCAGGTCCTGCCAGACGATATGCCCGGCAGCCTCCAGTGCATGGCGAATTTTGCGGGCGATCTCAATGTTGGCACGGGCGTAACTCAGGAAGACGTGTCCACGGTCCGGCTGGTCGATGCGCGCGCGGATGACCGGGTCCCTGCGCAGCAGGTCTAACACGGCCTGAAGGCCAATCAGCAGGTCATGTGGCAGACTGACCTCGTTGATGACGATGCGGATGTTCTCGCCAATCGCGACCGCCTTGCTCTGGTCGATGTCGCCCACCGTGATCTGCTGCCCGCCATCCGGTATCAGGGATCGCAACTGGTCAGCGGCGCTGTCATCCCCCGCTTTCAAGGCCAGAAGGATAGTTTCGAGTTTTTGTACCAGGTCATCATGGTCAGTCATGCGCGGCGACTCCGTGCGGCTGAGGGGCTGCGTA
>CAYMGV010000248.1:0-2250 GCA_964390105.1 uncultured Anaerolineae bacterium
GACTGGCGCGGGACATCGGCGCACTTTGATTACTACTTCGGGCAGGCGGGGTCGGACCTATACATCAACTACGAGGCGGGGTATCCCGGTGATGAGGCGGCGCTGGCGGCGTACCTAGACCGGACCGATGAGCCGTATGTGTGGGTTCTGGCGGCGTTCCATGCACCCGATGAGGCCGTGATGGACGTGTTCGAGGATCGGTTGGTGCTGGTCGAGACGCGGGAGTTTTATTACGCGCAGGTGTGGCTGTTTAAGCGGTGAGGCAAAAAGCGGGTTACCTCCGCTCATCGCTCACCACCACCTCAAGGCCCAATGGCAAGTCCACCAGCCGGCCCGCCAGCCACGTCGGGTACAGCTCCCGCGACGCCAGATCAGCAAGCGGCACCCACGCAAAGCTGAGGCCGTTCTCCTCCAGCCCCTCGAACTCGCCCGCGCGGCTCCGCAGCAGGTGGTCGGCGGGCAGATCAAGCAGGAAGTACCAGCACAGTTCATGGACGGGTTTCCCCTTGTACGTGAAGAAATGCTGGCTGACCCACAGCGCGCGGTCCATCGTCACCCCGATGCCGAGTTCCTCCTCGTATTCCCGGATGAGGGTTTCCTGTGCCGTCTCGAAAGGGTCAATGTGACCGCCGGGGATGGCCCAGTGATCACGGCGGTGGTGATGCAGTAGCACGCGGCCACGGTCGAACAGCACGCCTGCCGCGCGGTAGTTGAACGAGCCGTCGGTATCGGGGAAGCGCAGTTTCATGATAGGAGTTAATCCTCTGTCGTCAGGTCGAAAATCCACAGGTCGGCGTTGTAAGAACTAACCTGCGTGACGCCTTGATAATGCTCGTAGAGGTAATTCATGAACTCGGGGTCCACCGGCTTCTCGACACGGATCAGGTACAGGGTCGTGTAGTCTCCACTGGCGACCGCTTCTTCAAGGGCGGGGATATCCTCAAGTTCACCGCCGGGCAGGTCGGGCTGGCGGTCACTGCCCAGCACCACGAAGGGATAGCGGTACAGGCGCGGTACAAGCCGGTTGGCCCAATCCTGCAGCGCGATCAGCGTGCCCGGTTCCCCGGCCCCGGCCTCCAACGCGGCTTCATGCACGACACGCACGCCCTCGGCGCTGGCCTCGTTGTATCGCCAGTTGATGAAGGTCAGGTCGAAGAAGAATACCGCCACCACGACGCCCAGCGCCGCTGTGAATGCCAGGCCGTCCGGGAAAAGACGGGTCAGAGCAAAGGCCAGCAGCAGGTAGGCGGCAGGGGCGCTGTAGATCATATAGCGGATCAGGAACATGGGGTTGACCAGCCGTGACCCGATCCACAGGGCCACGGGCGGGATCAGCAGCCACGCCAGCAGGATCGGGAGGACGGCATAGGTAAGGTGTTCGCGCTGGGTCAGGTGGCGGGTGACGCCTGCCGCGATCAGGATCAAAACCGGGATCAGTATCCCCGTTTGCATGCTGTAAATCTCGGCCAGCACCGACCATAACGCCGCGGGCAGCGGACCCGGTGCGGGTATCCAACTGGCGGAGGCGAGTTCCGGGGCCAGCGCCAGCAGGATGCTGGCCGCCACCGCTGCCGTCAGCAGCAGGATCAACGGCGGCTGGATAGCAACCCGCCAGTGCTTTAGGTGGGTGAGCAGGGTCACGGTAAAGATCAGGCCGTGGACGGCCAGCAGCACCAGGCCCATGTAATGGATGTTAGCTGTCAGCAGCGCCGCGCCGAAGTAGGCCAGCAGCAGCCGGGTGGGGGGCTGTTTCCCGTGCTGTATACCGGGCAGCAGACGCAGAAACAGCCACGTACTGATCAGCGTGGCAGCCAGTAGTGCCGAATAGGGACGTGTTTCCTGCGCATAAGCGATGGGCAGCGAGGACACGGCAAGGAGCAGCGCGGCGGCCAACCCTGCCCGGTGGCTGATCAGGCGGCGGCCTGCCGAATACAGCGCGGCAGTACTGACCATCCCCCACAGCACCGGCAGGTAACGCAGCGCAAACGGCGACTGCCCCGCGATGCGCATCCATGCCCATATGCCGAGCAGTGGGCCGGGCATCCAGTAGGGCGGTGTGCCGCGCAGCACGTCGATAAGCGTGGCCCCGGTGGCGGCATCCCATGTAAACATCTCATCAAGCCAGATGCGGCGGCTGTCCAGCGCATGGACGCGCAGGGCGTAGGCCAGCAGCAGCACGACGACCAGCACGATCAGGCGGGGGCGGTTCGAGTCCAGTTCGGCCCGGATGCTGTGGAACAACGGCAGGGA
>CAYMGV010000249.1:0-2240 GCA_964390105.1 uncultured Anaerolineae bacterium
CAATCAAGGCGAACTACACCGGCGAACTGTACGCAGACGGCGATGGGACGACGGTTCAGATCCCCCTGGGAGAGAACTAGGGATGCCCAGGAGGAGTTTCAATCTGAAAGATAGAGCCAGAACCAGTCGGATAGAAATGACCGGCGTCGCAAGGCGGGCGATGATTCAGCGCGAAGTACAGACGACTGTCACCCTTGACGGCTACACGCGGTACTCGAAGTAGATGCCGCACTAGAGTAGCTGGGAGGTGACACCCGGATGGATCGGTGGTTCGTGAACCCCATTCGTGAAATTTGCGATGGCGAGATTATTGCGAGTGAGGATGGGACGACGATTGTGATCCCGTTGGACGGAGAGTAGTTACACGGGCCACCTGTCAACATCAAAACCGATTAGGGAGGCGGGATGGCTGCGCCGCCCCATAACCGACCTGAAGCTGGAGAAAATGATGGAAACACAAGTAACAAAACGGCAGTTTTCATGGCTGGCAACACTGCTGATTGGTTGGAATATTCTTGACATCGTGGTTCATGTCGCTATTGGTCTGGCGGAACCATGGCGAATTGCCGGGAACATCACGGGCATCGCCGCCGCGTTGATCGTGTTATTCGGCCTCGCCAAACCGTATGCGCCGCAAATTTTGGGCGGTGCTGCCGTCGGGGTGGTTCTGCTCAACATGAAAACACCTCACCAGTTTATTACTGAGTCGCACTTGACATGAAACACTGTGCGGTTTCTTGACGAAACTGCCCGGATATGGTAAATTCCTCATCTGCAACTGTGTAAATGGGGGCGTGGTGTAGCGGTTAACACGTCGGCCTGTCAAGCCGAAGATCGCGGGTTCGATCCCCGTCGCTCCCGTCCTGGGTGCGAGTACTATTTTCAGTACTCGCACTTTTCATTTTAAAACGGGGAGAAACGGCAGCCAGTACATCAGCAGGGCTGGCGTGGGGCACATCGAGTACAATGCCAAAATCGGTGGGCAGCGCAACGGCTATCACCTTGTCATCGTACACGAAAACCCGGTCTATCACCTTATCAAGAAGTTGTCGACGTGCTTCGATGGGGTCATCCATCTCACCACACTGATCCCAGTAACTCCGGAAATGAGTAATGAGATCATAGGCTTCTTCAAGCTTATCATAATCCAATGGGCGCATTGACGCAATTTCGGCCTCAAGCTGGTGTATCCGGCTGATATACTGATCCGGAAGAATGAGCCCCTGCTCCCAGCTGTACTGCACCCGTTCCATCTGTTTCTCAAGTTCCCGAACAGTCTCAAGTGCCTGTTCGTTTTCCTCACGGCTTTTGACTAAGTCCTCGATGCGCTTCATCACATCGGCTGGCACATCGAGCTGGGTCATCATCTCGACCACCTGCTTGAGGACATGCTCCTCACGAACATAGCCCTGTCCACAGGCACGATAACCGCGGTCGCGGGCGATGCAGCGATACTGAGCAGCATTGATGCGCGAGTACCATGCAATGCGCATCCGCCCGAAGTTGGGATCGTCGTAATGCTGGTCATCCTCCGCAATACAGCGGGCACAAAAGACGCGGTCGGGCAGAATGTAGCTGCGCATCTGCCGGGCAGTCTTGAAGGTCTTGGTCCTGCTCGACCGGATTTCCTTGCACTCCTCAAAGAGTTTCTGTGAAATCAGCCCTTCATGTTTGCCTTCAAACCACGTCATGCGGCCACGCCGTGAGCGTTTGCGTTCCCCCAGCGAACTGCCATCGTAGATGGTTTCAGCATAGGGGATCATGCCGGTATAGACCCGGTTTTGCAGCAGGTCACGCACGGTGTCCTTGCCCAGCGGCTTCCTTCCCTTGCGGGCCTCACGGACTTCTGGCTGCTCGTTCAGCCACTGGGCCATATCAACATCACTGTAGTTGCCGGTCGCATAGCGTTCGAAGGCCTGCTTGATGACCGGACCAACTACCGGGTCAATATAGATGCCTGTCGGTTTTTCAGCGGTCGCCATTTTACGAGTCACCAGCGTGTAGCCGATTGGTGCGGTGCTGCCGTTGAACTCGCCGCGCATGGCCTTGGCCCGTTTAGCGCGCTTGGTGTCGCTGGAGAGGTTCTTTGAATAGAAGGCGGCAAACACCGCTATCATCTGCTCAACCAGCGCCGAATAGGGCGAATTGTCATCGTCCTCGGAAATACCCTCGACGCAGTACAGCTTCAGCCCGAACTGGTGGCGCAGCAGCGCCTTAATCATCACGATGTGGTTGTGGTC
>CAYMGV010000250.1:0-2240 GCA_964390105.1 uncultured Anaerolineae bacterium
GTTTTTGCCAACTACACTTTAACAAACTTCAAGGAGCCTTTTTCGATCTACTGAAATTCGGTATCGTAGGGGTAGGTGACCAGTGACCTGAACAGCGCCTGCTGAACGTCCTGGACGAGATCATCGAGTTTGGCCGGGTCGCGCGTCAGTATGTCATTCGCTTTGGTCTTTAGCCGGTTGATGATGGTCATGTGGATCTCAATCCACGCCTGGTCATCGTGGGTCATCAGCCGCTTGACGAGGTCCCCATCGCGTGCGATCCCTTCAATGACGCGCATCACGTAGACATCGGCAATACCGGATAGCGTATGATCATCCCACTCGATGCGTTCGATGTGGTGCTGGTAGTTTTCGTATACCAGTTGTGCAACGAAGCGCGCGGTCACTTTGTGGTTGAGCCTGTCCGCGTCGCAGGGGGCCATCAAGGTCAGGCACCGTTGGGCCTGGTGCCGGAGCCGTAGTTGTAATGTGTGGTCATCCATTGTGGCTGCCTTCGTGTTGTAATCTGATGCGCCTTACTCTGTCCATGATAAGGCGAGTTCAAGTTGATCCTCTTGTATTGTTAGTTAATCGTAAGTAACCTATAAGGTTAGCGTGGGAAGGTGTACAGGTCACGGGTGCGGCGGCGGTCCGCATCGAGAATACCGATGTATGCCTGCGTGGTTTCCTGTTTCTGATGGCCGAGGTTCTGCTGAATCGCCATCAGGTCAGCCCCCGCTTCATACATCTGACGGGCGTAAGTCCGGCGCAGGTCATGTGGCCGGACGGGGCGTACCGTGTCAAACAGCCGGATCGGATAGGACTTCAGGATGGCCCGCACCGCCCGCGTCGTGAGCGGTGTCTCACGCACTTTGCCGCCTTTAAACAATCCGCGAAACACCGGCCCGGTTTCGATGCCGGCGTTCTGCATCCACTTCTCCACGATCTCAAGCACCCATATCATATCACCATATGGGATCAGGCGTTGCTTCATCCCTTTACCCTGCCGCACACGGAGGGCCGGTTCACGGCCCAGCCGGGTATACAGGTCATCGACTTTGAGCGCTACCAACTCGCCTTCACGCACGCCGGTACACAGCATCACCGCGATCAGTGCCGTATCGCGCAGGCCACCGAGCGTATCCTGCCCCGGCGCACTGAGCAGCGCCTCGGCCTGATGCCGTGTCAGCCGCACGTCCTCGCGGTCGTCGCGATCCTGCCGTTTGATCAGACGTACCTTGCTGCGTTCCGGCGAGGCGGCAATGCGCAGCCGTGATTCCAGTTCGTCGGCAAAGGCCTTACGTCGCTCGATGGGGTCGCCAGGGTTTGTCATTGCATAGAGCAGGTCACGGGTCAGCAGCATACGCCGGATGCCCTGCCTTGCGCTCGACAGATACGCCTTCATGGTGGCTGCGGTTAAGCCCTGTTCGATCAGGTGATCACGGTAGACGCCGAGGTCGACCTGCCACCAGCCCAGCCCCTGCGCTGCCAGCCACTCAAAATAACGCCGGATGCGGTAATCGGTATCGCCGCCGTCGCCGCTGAGGGCGGCCTGTAACCCGGCCTCCATCAGTGCGATAAAGTCCGGGTCATCGGTGCGCTGTGTGATAGCTCCCTGCCCTGCCAGCAGTAGGGCGTCTGTCATCGCGTCACCTCGAAGCCCTCGCCTGCCGGCTGGTTCAGGTCCACGGTGATGGTTTGCCCACCCCAGCCATCGACCAGATCATGCGCGCGGACGGTGACGATGGTCACGTCTGCCGGGATCACGATGCCGGGGGCTGACCGCGTGAACGGCTGTTCCTCGACATGCGGATGAAGCAGGAGCCGTGTGAACGGGTCGCCAGGGGCTGGGTAAACCACCTCACCAGGGGGCAGCACCACGTCCCAGCCGTTGGCGTAATCCTCCCAGCCGGTATCCGGGTGTTCGACGGTAACCGAGAATGTCCATGTGTCCGGGCTGGTTTGTTCAGCCCGGACAAAGGTCACATCGGCGTTGGCGGCTGAGGGGGTGGCTGGGTCCACCGGATCGGCTGGGACGGCGCAGGCGGTCAGCAGCAGAGCGATCAGACCCCACAGGATCGGTTCCAGACGGTTGGGATGGCTTTTGGGTCTCATAGGCTCAGTATAGCACATTACTTCCGATACTGGTAATTATAGGAAGTAATATTAAAGCAGGGCAGGATCAGAAAATTAAGGGATAATCTGAATGAGTCCCCTGAAAAAAGGTTGGTCCAAATAGGGTAAAATAGGGGCAGCGAATC
>CAYMGV010000251.1:0-2188 GCA_964390105.1 uncultured Anaerolineae bacterium
ACCTGGTCGTCAAACGCTGGGCGTTCGAGCACGTGGCGCGCACGCCGGAGTCGGCATCGGGCAGCACGCCCTTTTCTTTCAGCCGGCCCAACCCGGATTCGTATCCGGTTGTGAAATCGATGTACTGGTACTGTTCAATACCCAGCGCCCGCCACGCAGTCTCATCCGCCCCAGTTGCCAGCGGACGCACCAGCAATGGCACGATCTTCTTATCGAAGTTCAGTGCGGCTTCTACCTCAACCGCTACCGCTTCGGAATGCACAGAGTCAGGAGACAGCATCACCATAAACAGTGCCGAAGCATGGATACCATCCGCAATAGCCTGCCGCCACATATCACCGCCCCGGATACCCTCGAAGTCAATCCACGTGGTATGGCCCATCTCGCGCAGGTCAGCCGCCAGCCGCTCGACCAGTGCCCGGTCAGCGTGGGCGTACGAGATGAAGATGTGATCACGCATGCGCGGGTTTGGGGATGGCGGCGGTAATGTGATGCGCGGGCGTTCCGGGGGTGCAGGCTCGGCCTCATCAAGCATGTCCAGCACCCGGGTGATACGCCGTTCCTGTTCGGGTTGTATCTCCCCAGCCTGATCATAGAACTGGATGATCACCTGCCGGATATGCTGCGTCGCATTGCGCCCGGTGGCAACCCCGGTGACATTGCTGAGATCACCGAGGGTGTTCTTATCCCCGGCAACAAAATCACCAATGATGGCAGTCAGCCGATCAATGGCGGTTTCTTCTCCGGCCTTGTAATCAGTAAGGATGGCCTCGATCTGCTGGATGAGGTCTTGTTGTTCGGTCATGGGGAGTCCTTGTGGGTTATGCTGGTTGCTCTATGGGACATTGTACAGCAATATGGAGGGGGATCAAGGCATGGGGTTAGAACGGGTGTTGGTGTGGTGGTTATCTGATCGATGTGAGCCAAGACTCAAGCGATCCCCATCCGGTGTGGAGTGAGGATCGCCTTTGAGGCGAAACTACCAGCTTTCCACTGTGAGGCCATCAACTTCACTGAAGTGAGCATCACGGGTTACCAGTGTCAGTTGGTGCTGAACTGCATATCCTGCTATCCAGACATCATTTTCCGGCAGTGGCCGCCCCTTCTTTCGCAATTGGGTGCGAACCTGCCCGTAGTACCGGGCTGTCTCTGCGTCGGGTTGCAGGATGGTCACATCTGCAAGGTAGTCTGCCAGCCGTTCCAGGTTTTTCTCAACTCGGCCTGAGTTGTAAGCCCCATAGTAGAGTTCACCCACCACAGTCAGCGGAATGATCGCTTCTATGGATTGCGCCGCATGAAGAACACCCTCTTCCTGATCAAGGATCGCTGATATGATGTTGGTATCCAGAAGGCGCAGTTCACTCCCACTCATCCCAATCGATCCTCTCACAGTCTGCCATCGCAGCTTTCATCGCCTCAAGGTCTTCCTTAGGCCAATTGATGGTCCGTGCCCGCTCAATTAACACCGAACCCGGTGTACCCTTAGGTTGACCACCGACCGCACGAGCGTAGTTCAGTACGTCCTGCTGCTGTGCAGATGAGAGGTCACGTATGATGTTCATCAGTTCCTGTTCAAATGTGTTGCTGACCATATCAGACTCCAGTCATCATCGTCTTACAACGATATTCTAAGCCATTATACATCATCGACTACCCAGTCCGCCCAGCATGCGGTCCAGCTTCGAGCCGTACTGCTGCTCAACCTGACTCGACTCCGTGTCTATCTCTCCCCCGGCAACCTGCAATGCGACACCCTTCAGCGCCTGTCGGATCTCCTCGGCGACCGCGTGACGGATGGCATTGATATCGATCACCGGCTTGCGTCGTTCGGCTTCAAGGCTGGTACGCATCAAGCCGCGAATGGCAGCACTGCGACCGCGTCGCGGCTGCATCTCCAGCCAGTGGATTAGGTCGGCGTCCTCGATTTCATCCAGTCGAATGGTTACCCTGCGGCTCTGTTTTCTGTTCATGAGCTCCTACTCCTTTCGATGGGGCAGGCCGGTGCTCTGACCTGCCCCTGATTTGTTATCTCTCAACTACACGCGCCACTGGCGCAAGCCGTAACGCAGGAAGCCTGCGGCATTAGCCATAGCGGCATCCGGCGCGTAGATGGCCTGCTTAAACCTTGGCTCCAGCCACGGACGCAGGGCCAGCGCGCCGCCCCCGGCCAGCACGATATGGGTCAGGG
>CAYMGV010000252.1:0-2153 GCA_964390105.1 uncultured Anaerolineae bacterium
CGACACCGTACAGCAGGTCAACATAGACAACGCCGTTCTGTGCCAGGATCGAGACGTGATCACCGTGCCCGATGCCCAGTTCGCGCAGCAGATTGGCGGCACGATTAGCGCGCTCGTTAAGCTGGCGGTAGGTAAACCGCAGGCCCGTATGCAGGTCGAGCAGCGCCTCCCGGTCAGGGGTCAAACGGGATCGATGGGTCATGAGGTCCGCTGCGTGCATGAGTGTTGCTCCTTTTACGCAGGAGAGGATTTCGTGGAAATAAAAGAGGAAAGGGGGTGCTGATAGCCAGCACAGCACCTTTCCTCTGCCTTGGTATGGGATGCCGGGCTTATGTCCCGACGACGAGACCACCGTCAACGGACAGAACCTGCCCGGTGATGAAGCTCGCCTCATCGGAGGCCAGGAACAGGTAAGCGTTAGCGATGTCTTCCGGTGCGCCCATGCGGCCCAGCGGCGTGTGTGATTTCATGCCTTCGATGACCTTCTCCGGCATGGCGCTGATGATCTCGGTGGCAGTGAAGCCGGGGGCCACCGCGTTGACACGGATGCCGTAGCGGCCCAGTTCACGCGCCCACACCTTCGTCATGCCGATCACACCCGCCTTGGTTGCAACGTAGTTCGTCTGGCCGAAGTTGCCGAACAGGCCCACCACGCTGCTGGCGTTCAGGATCACGCCGCCACCATCATTGATCATGTGCGGGGCCACGGCCTGCGCGCCGTTGAAGACACCCTTCAGGTTGATGTTGATCACGAGGTCCCAGTCTTCCTCGGGCATCTGCTTGACCAGCTCGCCCTCTTTGACCTTGACCAACTGGTTATCACGTACGATACCGGCATTGCTGACCAGCACATCGATGCGGCCATAGGTGGCATGGCAGCCGTCGATCCAGTCCTGCATGGCCTGCCGATCAGATACATCGACCTCCTGGAAGCTGGCCTTCTCGCCCAGCCCCTTGACGGTCTCCGTGCCCTTTTCCTCGTTAACGTCACAAATGGCGACGATAGCGCCTTCTCCTGCAAACTTCAGCGCGGTCGCCTTGCCGATCCCGGCAGCGCCGCCGGTGATCAGAACAACTTTATCCTTCATACGCATGGCTGTTTCGTCCTTTCAGGATCAGGGGGTTGCCTGAATGGTGTTTCGCTGACCCGCGAACCGCCTCCGGCCTGTACCGGGATAAGGTCGGCCCGCATTTGAATCAAACAACCCCCACGAACTGCTTTATTCAAGACACAATATCCACCGGGCAGCCGGTGCGCGCGCAGCGGGTTGGGCCACGGCCTTTTTATGCCATCGCCAGGCGGCTTGCCGTGCCTACCCTGCGCCTGTTCCATGCCCGGATGGGGTCACATTATGCGGGGGGCGGCCCCCAACGTACGACCGAGGCACCCCATACATAGCCAATGCCCGCCCCGATGACGGCCATCACGTCGCCGTCGGTCAGGCGGCCCTGCTTCAGGCCCTCGATGGTGTTGATGATGGCATCCTGCTCACCAACATGGCCGTAATCGGCGTTGTACACGCCCTGTTCCTCGGTCAGGCCGAGCAGTTCGAGGATGTTCTTATAAGCTGACGGTTTCACCAACACCATGTTCAGGAAGCTCACATCATCACGAGTCAGCCCACCGGATTTACGCAGCGCCTCATCGACGCAGAACATCCAGTTATCGATACTGACTTCATTCAGGCGGCTTTTCATGGCCTCTGGCTCAACGAGATCGAACTTGAACAGGCCATCTTGTACGGCCTCATCGGTGGGATGGGCTATCGTGCCGCTGGCCGGGACGATGACGTGGCGGCTCATCGAGCCATCCACCATCAGGTGCGAGCCAAGCACATGGTTGACCGGGTGGCCGCGCTTCAGGATCATGGCACCTGCCCCGGCAGAGATATTGAACATGAACGAGGTGCGCGTGTTGGTCAGGTCGATCAGGTCACCGACACGATAACCGCCTGCGATCATAATCGTGTTGACATCAGGGTCACCTGCCATCATGTCGCGTGCCATCTTGAGCGCCGCGACGGTCGTGGCACAGCGCATGTGGATATCAATGGCCCATGCATTGGTCGCGCCGACCTGGTAGGCAAGGTCAATGCCTGCCGTCCACAGGATGTATTCCTTCCATTCCTCGGTGGTACACAGCACCACGTCGA
>CAYMGV010000253.1:0-2053 GCA_964390105.1 uncultured Anaerolineae bacterium
CGGCCTCATGATGCGGCTGCGCGGCGATGGCAGGCCGTATCGGTTTGTGGTCGGCCCGGCGGGATCGTCGCAGTTCCGGTCACTGCGTTACGAGGCGGCCTTCCCCACGACAGCGGGCAGGTGGCAGCGCGTCTATGTCCCGTTTGCAGCGCTGGTTGCCGTCACATTTGGGCAGCCTGCGCCCGATGCCACCCCGGTAGACCCGGCCCGCATCGGGTCCCTGGGCTACATCGTTGATGGGGACGATGGGCCGTTCACCCTGACCGTGGACTGGATCAAGGCCTACCGCGAGGGGTAACAGGCGCAGCACGGCGTAAGTCCTAAGTGATTTATTACGACCAGCACCCTCACTTGCCACATGCTGTATACTGAAAGTACACACAGGGTCTGCAACATTGTATTTTGTCTCAGTTCAGCAGGAGGGCTGTATCATGGCAGGGACCAACGGAGTACCCAATGCAGGTGCGCCGCCACGGGCGAAACTACCCGAACCACAAAAGGGCCGCATCCCGAAAAAGATTTACAAAGATGAATTGGAACGCCTCCAGTTTGAGATGGTCAAGCTGCAACACTGGATGCGGGAGAAGGGTGAGCGCGTCGTCGTGATCTTCGAGGGGCGCGACGCCGCTGGCAAGGGCGGCATCATCAAGCGCATGACGGCCCCGATGAACCCGCGCGGCTATCGACTCGTGGCGCTGGGCACCCCCTCGGACCGCGAAAAGACGCAGTGGTATTTTCAGCGTTACGTGGCTCATCTGCCCGCTGCCGGTGAGCTGGTTATCTTTGACCGCTCATGGTACAACCGCACCGGGGTTGAACGGGTGATGGGCTTCTGCACCGACCGCCAGTACTGGGAGTTCCTGCGGTCTGCCCCGGAATTCGAACGGATGCTGGTCCGCTCCGGTATCCGCCTGATCAAGTACTGGCTCTCCGTCAGCGATGACGAGCAGGAGCGCCGCTTCCAGGCCCGCGCGGCGGACCCCATGCGCCGCTGGAAGCTCAGCCCGATGGACCTCGCCTCGCGCGAGAAGTGGGTGGAGTATTCCAAGGCCAAGGACATGATGCTGGAATACACCGACATCCCCGAAGCCCGCTGGTTCCAGGTTGAGGCCGATGACAAGCACTCGGCACGGCTCAATGTGCTGCGGCACTTCCTCGATCAGATCGCCTACGAGGACATGATCCCGCCCCCTATCGAACTGGCAGAGCGCGCCCCCGACGATGTGCATTACACCCGCCCACCGTACGATATGCATCTGCATATCCGCGATTATTACGCGGACCAGCGCAGGAAGAAGAAGAAATAAATAATGGGGCGCAACCCCCACCCCCCGCAGGGGCTGCGAGCCTCTGCACCGCGCTGATGAAGAAGGGCCACGGAGCTAGCTCCGTGGCCTTCCGTGTTCCATCCGTGTTCCATCCTTAGCAGAGAGACAGCACACCCGGCAGGGATGGGTCATCCAGCCGCAGCAGCACGTACCCCAGCCCGGCCACCCCGCGAAACAGCGTCGGGTTGTGGGCGAGTGTACCGGGGTCAACCGTGCTGATCATCCGGCGGGCATGATCGAGCAGGTCAGGCCGGTCCAACCGATGCGCAGCACTGATCAGAATCGAGGCATGACCGGCCAGCCCGCAGCACAGATGACGCGGGATTCCGGCGTGATCGTGCGCCGTGATGACCTCCAGCCCGGCTTCAATATCGGTGCGTATCTGCGGCGTATCGAGGACATCCAGCATCGCCAGCCGCGCCAGCGCGATGCCGGGTCCGCCGTGACACCACGCCGATTTAAACCTCGGCCCCGGGTAGCGCAGGTCGGGCCACTCACCCCGGCCGGGGTCAAACTGCGCGGCCTCCCACGTCACCGCCCCCTCGATCAGCGGCAGGGGGGCGTCATTCCCGGTGATGGCGGCCAGCCGGGCCAGTGCCATCCCCACCCCGGACGCGCCGTGAGCCATCCCGCACAGCGGACGCCCGCCGCTCGTCATCCAGAAGGTTTGCCCCGCACGCGGAGTCAGCGCCGCCCGCCTGAGATGATCGCCTGCCTGCTGCGCT
>CAYMGV010000254.1:0-2025 GCA_964390105.1 uncultured Anaerolineae bacterium
ACCGTTGGGCCGCATCATCGCGCTGCTGGCCGGGCTGGTCGGCGTAGTGGGTCTGGCCGTCGTGGCACTGAGCGGACATCCCGCCCCCACCGTCAACGGTTGGCGCGAGACAGGCTCCCGGCGTGTGCCCTTCCATGCCCCTTCACTCGATGCACTGCCCCGCCTTATCCACGAGATGGCCCTGCCACTGATCGTGTTCTCGGTACTGACCGTGACCCTGCTGGCAACGCTGGGTATGCTGCTGCTCATCAGCGGAGGAGGTCCCGGATCATGACGAACCTGCCCACTCGCGCGCTGCTGCGCCTGCCATTGATCCTGCTTGGGGTCATCGTGATATTCGGCATGATCGGTGCGCTGGCTACCGCTAACACCGTCCCACCGACCGGGGCCGGAGAGACCTCACAGGCGATCATGGCAAACGACATCAAGCCCGGTGAATGCAGCGGCATCACACTGTATAACGTCATCACCGGGCCGGATGGCACCAGCAGCAACGACCTGATGCTCGGCACCGCTGGCGCGGATACCCATTATGGCTTTGACGGCGATGACTGCATGGTCGGCGGGGAAGGTGATGATGTACTTGACCCCGGCGCAGGCGATAACGTCGTGCTGGGCGGCGCGGGCTATGACTACTGCGTCGATCACGGTGGCGCTAACGCCTTTTATGGCTGCGAGGAGATCGTGGAGCCGTAGGTTTATTCCCCCGCCAGCCCCCTTCACGGCCTGTCAGCATCGGCGAATCGGTTGGCCGTCTTCACGGCACATGTCCCCACCCTCACGACAACGCCACCACTCCGTGCCGGATGGCGTACTTGATCAGGTCGGTTCGGCTGTGCAGGTCGAGCTTGTTCATCATGTTCTCACGGTGGCGGGCAGCGGTCTTATGGCTGATGCCCAGCCGCTCACCGATCTCACGGTTGGTCAGGCCCTCCACCAGCAGCAGCAGCACCTCGATCTCGCGCTCGGTGAGGATGTCGGCGGGGGCCGGTTCACCGGGTGGTGCGCTGCCCGCTTCCAATGGGCTGACCGGCTGCACGGCGGCATCCTCGGCGTCCTGCCGGGCATCCCGTATCTGCCCGCGCACTATCGCCACTACCAGCGCACCGATCACCACGAGGTTGAGCGCAATGACGGCCCATGCCCACGCGGGCAGCGCCTCAGCCGGGGCGGGGTCTTCGATGACAGGCAGTGGATTCTCCTGCGCGGCCAGCAGATCAACGGTGAGGGCCGCGCCCTCGCGCGGATACTGTACCGTCAGCGTCACACGCTCCCCCGCCTCGACCGGGTCGGCAGCCACGCGGAAGCTGGTCAGGCCCAGTTGATCGGTGCCCAGCGTCGCCGTGCCGGGGCTGACCTGCAGGGCGCGCACATCGGGCGGCTGCTGGACTTCCCACACCAGTTCACGGACGGCATAGCCTGACTGCCACACCGCGATGTATTCGCGCTGCGTACCCTCGACCTGGATCGCGGGGTCATACAGCTCGATGTGAAAGGTGCCGTTGGGTGAGACCATGGCCAGCTCCCCCCCCTGCACATCAAAGCCCGCGTTGTACAGGCTCCCGTTCTCCTCGTAGGCCACCGCGTTGATCGTCGCGCCTTCGGGCAGTGTGAAAGTCAGTGCCACCGGCAGCACCGTATCCGCATCCATCACGCCTGACCAAAACACCAGCGCAGCAGGCCGGTCGAACTCCGGCCAGATACGGATCAGAAGCTGGTCAATGGTGATCTCGGTTTGGGCCTGGGCCGGGGGCGCTGCGAACCCGATCAGCAGGGCAGCGGTCCACAGCGCGGTCAGGATACGACGGGCCATGAGGGGGTCTTCCCGTATGTGTTGGTGGGCAGTGAGACTCTCTCTATCAGTGTAACCACGGGAGGGAGGTCTGCCAAGTCACCCGGGGCGGGCGGGGGTGTATTCGTGGTTGGGGATTCTTGCGAGCAGGTGCATAGCATTAGCGTGTGTCTGCAAGCCGCTTTTTACCTCACCCCTTCCGCACCGCTTCAGCGGTGCTCCCTCCCCTCTCC
>CAYMGV010000255.1:0-1997 GCA_964390105.1 uncultured Anaerolineae bacterium
TGGATGACAGCGACCTTGCTGAACTGTGGGGTGCCTGCCCGGGGCGCTCGTTCTACCAGGCCGCCCTTGATGCCGCGCTGGTGGACCGCTTTGGCTCCTCCGCGGTGGGCGACGCCGAACGGCTGGCGGTGATTGACGAATGCCTGGCCTACTACGCCGGGCAGCATCCGTCCTCAGCCGATGGCGCGCCGCGCATCCCGGTGCTGAAGGAATCCTCCGGCGCGGTGCGCTGGTTCAAGGTCTCGCCGCGCATCCGTGAGAGGCTGAATGAGGGGTTGCCCATGCAGGAGGCCAGCGCGGAAGCAAATCTCCCGTTACCGCGCCCGGTCCTGCTGGGCGGGGCCGGGGTCGTCATTTTCCTAGCCGTGCTGATCCTCGTCCGGGCATTGAGTGGCGGCCCGGCGGAGCCGGAGGTCGTGCTTGAACTGACGCCGACCGTCATCCCCAGCCCCACGCCGCTGGCGCTGGAGGACATCGACCGGCCCATCAGCGCCGGGGAAGACCTGCGTGATGTCTACCCGGTCCTGCTCGAAGTGATCCCGGCTTCCGGACCGTCACGGGTGTGGCCGGTACAGCAGCGCGAGGTCGAGGTGGCCCAGTGGCCCTTCGACCCCGACCCCGATGTCGCCAGCGCGCTGCTGGGGCTGGTGGTGCGGCCCGTGCTGGGCATCCCCTACAGCGAGGCCAATGCTGAATTTCTCAGTGACCTTGCCCCCGGTGACCGCCTGCAGCTGCGCCTCAGCACCGGCTCGATCCAGACCTTCACCGTCTCGGCGGTGGACCGCATCGACCGGCAGGATGAGACGCTGTTCGAGCAGTCCCGCCCCGGCATCGCACTGACGATGCTGGAGGACACCGCCGCCGACCGGCTGGTGATCTATGGCCGCTACCTGCTGGGCGATGGCGATAGCCTTTCCGTTGACGTGGAACAAACGGAACAGGGCGATACGGCGACGTTGGCATCGGGCCTGAAGATCACGGTTACCGGTGCTGAATTGCTCGCCGATACAGCCGGGGCGGACTGGGCCTATCTGCGTGTGGACCTGCGGCTGGAAGCCGGTCAGGCGATCAGTGTCGCACCGGGTGACTTCCCGCTGGGCGATGCCGCGGGGCTGCGCTATGCGCCGCTGGCCCTGCCACCTGCCCGTTTGATCTCAAACCCGCTGACCGCCCGCATCCTGCAGCCGGGTGAAGGAGTGGAGGTGAGCCTGCTCTACCTGGTCGGTGCTGACACGCCCGATCTGGTCCTTCAGCCGGAGGGCCTGTCACTGGCACTCGATCTGAGCAGCGCGTCACAGCCCGATCCACAGATCGCGCTGGGTTCCATGACCGCCAGCTATGACGCGAACGGGGATGCGGGGGAACTGGAAGTCGTGCTGCGCCTCGTAAACCCCGGCGCATCTGACCTGACCCTGAGCGCCGATGACTTTGTACTGGTCACCAGTCCCGCCGACCCCGGCGAGGCCTTTCCCACCGGGCCGGGCGTGTTCCCGGTCGATGGCGATGACCTGCCGCTGACTCTCACCCCCGGTGAGGATATCGACCTGACGCTTGTGTACCCTTGGACCGGTCAGCCCTACGCCGCGCTTGAGGCTGCGGGCTCGCGCTGGCTGGCCGTATTCGAATAAGCATCTAAGGAGGATGCATTTTATGGACATCATTACAGATTTTGTCAGCGACGTGGAACAGCTTCTGATGACGATTGCCGGATCGATGGCGGTCATCGGCGTGCTGGGCCTGTCCTTCATGTACCTCGGCGCGTCGCTGCCCTTCATGGCGCAGTGGAAGCAGGATCATCCGCGTGCCTTCAACGACATCGCACTCGGTCTGCTGTTCCTCGCGGTGGCTTCCAGCGGCGGCCTGGCCGCGCTGGTCGGGAACTAGGAGCCGCCATGAGTGCCTGGCAGCGTTCCAACATTTTGCTGCGTGAGGAGAAGGGCATCGGCCCGCTTTCCTTCAAGCGCCTGCTGCTGGCCGGGGCCGCCGCCGGGCTGGTG
>CAYMGV010000256.1:0-1974 GCA_964390105.1 uncultured Anaerolineae bacterium
GGCGTGGGGCTGGTGCGCGGCATCCTGCCGCTGCAGGTGCGCGGTGGCGATGCGCCCATGCTGGGCGGGCTATCATCTGCCGGTTCCCCTCGCCCTGAGGGAGAGGGGGCAGGGGTGAGGGCTGTTCGGTTGTGGGGCGACCGGCCCGAACACGAGGACCTGCCCGACATCGTCTTCCTGCCGGTAAGCGGGACAGATCAGGCAATCGAATTCAAAGATGAACATGGCAAAGTGTTCATCAAAAAGCAGGTCGACCCGTTCCACATCGCGCAGTACCTCGTGACGTATGAACAGTTCACCGCCTTCCTTGAGGCTGACGATGGCTGGAATCACCCGGAAAAGATCTGGTGGAAAGACCTGGCCGCGGATGACAGCGAAAAGAGCACACCCGGCACACAGCGCGCCAAGTTTGCCAACTACCCGCGTGATACCGTGTCATGGTACGACGCCGTGGCTTTCTGCCGCTGGCTAAGCTATCGTGTGAATGCCCTCACCCTAAATCCCTCTCCCCCAGGGAGAGGGACTTCAGATGGCGACGAGCGGTATCGCGAGATGGCAAGTCAGGCTATGCGTGATGCTGCACGAGATTTACGGCGAAACCAAACAGATGCCGAAGCGATTATGTGGGAATGTCTTCGCAACCGTCGACTGGGTGGGCTGAAGTTTCGTCGTCAGCATCCGGTCGAGAATACCCGTTTTGTCGTCGATTTTATGTGCTATCAGTATAAGCTTGTAGTTGAACTTGATGGCCCCATACACAGGCAGCAGCAGGAGCAAGACGCACGCCGCCAGGGAGATTTGGAAATGCTCGGTTACACCGTGCTGCGTTTCACCAATCAACAGGTCTTCAGCGACCTCGAAACTGTTCTCACTACGATCCTTGAACACACAGCCCCTCTCCCTGGGGGAGAGGGCCGGCGGTCTGCGACCGCCGGGGTGAGGGCCTCGTATATCGAGGTGCGCCTGCCTACTGAATGGGAATGGCAGTGGGCGGCGGCTGCTGGTACGGGCTGGGCGTACCCCTATGGCACGGAGTTCAACGCCGCGGTCTGCAACACGACCGAGGGTGGGCCGGGGCGCACCACGGCAGTGGGCATGTACCCGCTGGGTGCCGCACGCTGCGGTGCGCTGGATATGAGTGGCAACGTGTGGGAGTGGTGCCTCAACGAATACAGTAACCCGGCGGAGGTTAGTATGATATCGAGTAATATCCGCGTGCAGCGCGGCGGTGCGTATACTAACCTTGCTCGTAGGGCGCGCGCCGACTACCGCTACAGCAGCTCCCCGCTCTCCCGTTACGTTAGCTTCGGTTTTCGTGTTGTGGGGGTGTCCGTCCCTGTTCTTAAGTAAGTAGCTCTGTAATCTGGTGCTCTGATCTCTGGCCTCTGACTCTCTGAATCTGTGATGGCCGCGAAGCGGCCTCGCCAGAATCGGTTTTTGAGAGTATGCTGGTTTTGTTGGGTGGCGTATGTCGTGTGTCACGCTGCGCCCCCATCAGGCGGCCTGGCAGGTTCCCCCGCGTGCAGCGCGGCGGTGCGTATAATAACAATGCTCATAGGGCGCGCGCCGACTACCGCAACAACAACAACCCGAACAACCGTAACGATAACAACGGTTTTCGTGTTGTGGGGGTGTCCGTCCACGTACTTCATATGCAGGGTGCGAATTCTATTCGACCGTCCCTGTGGGCACCGGGGTTCCCGGTGCGGGGTGCTGTGCCACCATACACAGCACCTCCCGGCAATGTGAGATGAGAGCAAAGACGCACCTCGTCATCTCACCGAGGCGATCAGAAGAACAGCGCAGGCTTGCCTGGCCCGCACGGATTGATAAAGTCCGTCGGGCGCATACAAAAAAAGGGCGTGACCTGGTTCGCGTTGACGGGCCCGTCACGCCCGCCCGGTTTGCCGTATCCAGCCGCCCAGCCAAGCGGGCAAATATAGAAGAGGGCCGTACGTACTGGTAACCGGAGCA
>CAYMGV010000257.1:0-1952 GCA_964390105.1 uncultured Anaerolineae bacterium
GTGAAGATCGTTCGATATCTCAAATTAGGCACAAAAAGTGGCCTGAGTAGTTACCCTGTAACCTAATAATACCATCTTAATGGTGGTTTCTCATAGGGGGTTGATTGATGGAAAGAAGGAAGGAGGGTGTCGCGGTCACCCTTCGGCCACCGCCATCCGTCTTCGCAGCGACGGCGGCCTCAGGTTGTGTGTGTGACCCGGTGGTGAATATCACCACCCTGAATGGGTAAGTTTGGGTGTTGTGATCAGGGCCTTCTCGCCCGGTAGACCACTTAACGGACAACAGTATAGCAGTTACATCTGAGTTACAGCAACTTTTTAAGCCATTTTCGTACCTGCTACAACACCCACGATGTGATACCAGCCGCCGTAAAGGATGCTGCCATCGTACAGGCGCTGGGTGAGTGGCCGGTTGACGCGGTGGGAAAGCTGCGGGTCGAGGTTGGTGTAGGTCATGGCACGACTTTAACGCGCGTCTCGCCCTTCGATCAATTGAATCGCCTGGTTGAGGGCTTCACGTAGCTCAGCCGTAATCCAGGGTTCGGCCAGCACATAGCGCAGTGTGGGGAGCGCCTCAGGCGCGCCGATCTGGCCGAGGGCGCGTGTCACATCGATGCGGATGTCCTCATGTTCATGCGGGCGTTCGAGTACGGTGATGAGCGTTTCGACGGCACCGGGGTCACCGATAGCCCCCAGCGCCAGCGCGGAAATCTGGCGCAGCAGCAGGCGCACGTTCCAGCGGCGGACCACCCCGGTCAGCGGCTCGACGGCATCGACACCCAGCGCGGCCAGCGCATCAACGCAGACACTGGAGGTGATCTCGCCATTGTCGTAGGAATCGAGCAGGGGCAGCACGGCCCGGACGCTGTTCATCTGGCCCAGCGCCAGCGCGACGGCCTGCCGCACACGGTCGTTTTCCTCTTCCTCAAGCCTGCCTGCCAACGGGTCGGCAGCCTCGACAGCGGCCAGCCTGCCAAGTGACAGCGCGGCCTGTTCACGCACGGCGTCATCGGGGTGTCGCAGCGCGACCGTCAGACCGTGGACGATGCGTGATGCTTCGCCCGACGTCCACGCATACCACCCACCGATCTCGCCCAGGGCTTTGGCGGCGGCGGCCCGCACGGGCGCATCGGCACGGTCATAGAGGGCGGCAAGGATGGGGTCGATGGGGATGGGCACACGCAGTTGCAGGATCATGTGCAGGGCATTGATGCGTTCTGATGTTTCATAGCGAGGGCCAAGTACAGGCAGCACGCGGCGAGCCGAAGGATGCAGCAGGGTCGCCAACTCATTTGCGAGTGGGTGAGCCGCGCCGCTGGTGCGCGTGGTGTTTGCCAGCTCGATTAACTCCGCGTGGCCTGCTGCGTTGAGCGTGGAGTCCAGCAGGGAGCGCAGCACATCGGCATCAATCGAGGTGGGCAGGGGCGGATCGTCAGACATGGGGCGGCGTTCGGCCTCGCTTTTCATACTGTTCGAGCGCGCGGCGGGTGATCGGGATGTTGATCTCGCGCAGGGCCTCAACGGCGGCGGCCCGCACGGATCGGTCGCGGTCATGCAGGCCATCAATGATCGGCTGGGCCGCCGTCTCGACCGGGTGTGCGATATGCCACTCACGGATGACATGCCATGTCAGCGCACCGATGCAGGCTGCACGTACGATCTCATCATGATCACTGCTGGCTTCCACCAGCGGGTTGATGGCGACCGGGGCATTCAACTGGCCGAGTGCCCATGCCGCCGCTGCCCGAACGGTCGAGGTGTCGTCGGTTTGCAGCGTCTCGATCAGGCGGCGCGTGGCGCGGCGGTCGCCCAGCCTGCCGAGGATCATGGCGCTCTCACGGCGGGCACCCCAGTATGTGGCGCGCAGCCCGGTGATGAGCAGCGGCTCAAGGACGAGGTCCGGCGGGGCGGCAGCGATCAGGTCGGCGGCGACCTTGCGCCCGCTGAGGGGC
>CAYMGV010000258.1:0-1938 GCA_964390105.1 uncultured Anaerolineae bacterium
ACTTATGGGGTAAGGGGTGATCTACCCCTTCCTCTTGTTCTGAATGTTAACTAGTTGGCCCACACCTCCTCGACCCACCCCGGGTGACCGATGACGGTCGGCAGGTCTTGCGCGATCAACACCTGCGCCCCGCTGGTGTTGATCGTCTCCTTGTAGCGATGCAGCGCTTCATCGATCACGCGGTGCATATCTATTGGCCCGGTCGGGATCTCCTCGGATTCACGCACACGGGCCAGCATCAGCAGGTCATCGATCATGTTGGTCATCTTGATCGCGTGTTCACAGATCGTCTCCAGCATGCGCTGACGCTTGGCCGGGGCCAGCGTCTCGCCCATCTCGGCCAGCAGCTGCGCATAGCCCACCACGCTGGACAGCGGCGTTTTAAGGTCATGGGCCACGGTAGCCGAGAAGGCGTCAAGGTCGTTGACAAGCTGGCGCAGTTCGGTAGTCCGTGCATGGACCAGTGCCTCAAGGTTCTCGTTGATCCGCACGTTGTGGATGGCGGTCGATACCTGTCCAGCGAAGACTTTCAGCGGGATCAGGTCTTCATCGGTAAAAACGCGCGGCTGGGAGCGGTTCTCCATGTACAGCGCACCGAGGCGTTCCCCGCGGGAAACGAGGGCCATGCAAAGGACCGAGCGCGGGCGCATCATCGCCACGCTGTCCGAAGTCACCAGTGACGGGTCGCGCAGGGCATCCTCGATCATGATCGCCACACCATCATGCAGCACCCGGTCCACGATGGTACGGCTGACTTCCGGCATGGCATTGACGCTGCCGCTGGCCCGGCTGGAGGCAAACGCCAGGCCGCCGTCCTCGTTAACCAGGATGATGTGGCCGAACTCGGCCTCGAACAGGGTCACCGCCACATCCAGCGCGTAATCCAGCAGGCCCTCCATCGAACGTTCTTCGGACAGCCTGCGCCCCACATCAAGCAGTTCTTGCAGGGTTTCGGTCATTATGATGTGTTTGCCTCCCGGATGTGTTTACTTCTGGCTGTCTTCCCTGGTATAAACCCAGAAGACGCCTTCCCAATCCTCAAAGACCTGCCGCAAATGCTTGAGTGACCGGCCCCAATTCAGGCTGCTCAGGCCAGCGGCAATCGGCGGCATCGCGACGCTGGTCACGCCCGCCGCCTCAAGCTGGGCACGCAGTGCCGTGTACGCCTTCTCGACCTGGTCACTGTGAACAGCGGTGAAGAACTCATCGCGATAGACGGCCAGCCCGTAGATGCGCGTGCCGTCGTAATGCTCATACGGGAAGACGTCCCCGGTGTGCAGGCCGGGGGGGTCACTCTCACACGCCGCGCGGTACGCCTCGAACATCTCCGGGAATTGATACTGAAATTGCAGCGCGATCGCATTCTGTACCATGCCGACCGGGCTGAGGTCCAGCGCGAAGGCTTCGGCCTCGCCCTCGTTGGCAATGATATCGCCCGTGGTGTAGCGTATTTCCATCGGTCTGTTACTCCTGTCGTTGGTTATCCCACGGTTATACCGCCCCCGTGGTCTACATGCCATTATGCCGCGTTTTGTGAAAGTGTGCAGCCACCCACCGGTCCCCCACATCGATTCGCTGCCCCGCGTGTTCCTGCATTACAGAACCCACCCATCGAGGAGCAACCTATGAAAGCCGTGTTATGCGACTATTTCGGCAGCACGCCCGCCGACCTGACCCTGCGCGAGATCGAAGCGCCCACGCCCGGCCCCGGCGAGATCGCGATCCGGGTGCGGGCCTGCGATGTCAACTTTGCCGATACGCTCATGATCGCGGGGGGGTATCAGTTCAGGCCGCCGCTGCCCTTCAGCCCCGGCATGGAGATGGCCGGGGAAGTGCTTGGGGTTGGCGCAGATGTGACCGGCTTCGAGGCCGGTCAGCGCGTGGCCGGCATGGCCTATTACGGCGGGTTTGCCGAGGTGGCCGTGGTGCCCGCGTGGA
>CAYMGV010000259.1:0-1879 GCA_964390105.1 uncultured Anaerolineae bacterium
AGGACATCCAGGACACCGGTGACAAGACCGTGATGCTGGTTGAACACAACATGAATGTCGTGATGAGCGCCTCGGATGTCATCACCGTGATGCACCAGGGCGCGGTACTGGCAGAGGGTACACCGGACGACATCACCAAAAATGAATTGGTTCAGCAGGCATACCTCGGTGGCCTGTATGAGCTATAACCCCCATCACCTGACGGGATAAGAACTCATGAGCAATCTTCTTGAAGTACAGGATATTCACACCTTCATCGGCCAGTTTCACATCCTTGAAGGGGTGAGCGTTTCTGTGCCGAAAAACGGTATCACGGCGCTGCTGGGCCGCAATGGTGCGGGTAAAACCACCACGCTGAAATCGATCCTGGGGTTGACCCCGCCCAGCGAGGGGCAGGTCCTGTTGGACGGCAAACGCATCAACGGGATGCGCAGTTTCGAAATCGCGGCACTGGGCATCGGCTTTGTGCCGGAACACCGTGCCATCTTCCGCGACCTTTCCGTGATGGAGAACCTGCGCATCGCGGAGCGCTCGCGCGGTGAGCTGGATCACAAAGAGGACTTTATCTTTGAATTGTTTCCGGACCTCAAGCGCCTGATCAACCTGCGCGGCACCAACCTCTCAGGTGGTCAGCAGCAGATGCTGGCGATTGCCCGTGCGCTTGTGCCGGATAACCACCTGCTGCTCATTGACGAGCCGAGTGAAGGGCTTGCCCCGGTGCTGGTGGAGCAGGTGATGGAAGCTATCCGTCAACTGACGGGGCAGAGTACCGTTCTGCTGGTTGAACAGAACTTCGCCGTGGCGACGGCCCTGGCGGAGAGCTACGTCATTATTGAAGAAGGACGCGCTGTGAAGGCGGGCCTGATGGCTGACCTCGTGAACGACGAGGAAACCATCCGCCGCTATCTCGGCGCGGCATAAACGGAGATAAGGCATGAGTAACGCTTTAGAGTGGTTCCGCGAGAACCGCACACGCCTGATCGTGTTCGCCGTGCTGCTGCTGCTGTTCCTGGCAGCCATTCAGGGTATGCCCACCGAAGACTGGGTCGTGACTCTGCTTCGCGGGCTGGCAGTCGGCGCATTGACCTTTATCGTGGCCTCGGGCCTGTCGATCATCCTCGGCCTGCTTGACGTGCTGAACCTCGCCCATGGTGAGGTCTTCATGCTGGGTGCCTATACCGGCTGGATGATCTACATCCGCCCGGATACCTTTGTGGACATCCTGACCCCGATTCTGCTGCTGGGCACGGCGCTGGTGCTGATGCCGCTGCTGCGCAACTTCTACCATGACCGTGATATTCCCAAAGAGACACTGCGCGTTGTGGGGTGGGCAGCCCTGCTGCTCAGCATTGTGGTGATTTTCTTCGCCGTCAGCCGCTACACGATTGCTATTTGGGATTACGAGGTCTATACCACAAGCCCGGTGACCTTCTCGCTGTTCTTCAGTTCGGGCATGGAGACCATCCCGGCAGCCGCCGAATTTGTGACAAACCCGGTTGTGGTGCTGATTGGCATCGCTATCGGCGGGGTGCTGCTGGTGGCAGGTTTGGCCGGGCTTAGTGAGTCCCGCAATACGCTGGCGATTGTCGGTGCGCGGCAGCGCACATGGTTGATTGGCGGCGCGGCAGTGATGCTGGTCATTGGCCTGCTGCTGTTTGTTTTTAACACCGCGCTGACGGAGTGGATATACGGGCTGGGTGGCAACTGGCGCTTCCTGCTGGCGGTGATCTTCGGTAGTGCGATGGGAGCGGTGCTCGGTGCGTTGATCGAGACCACCATGATCCGCCCGCTGTATGACCGCACGCTGTACCAGATCATGCTGACGCTGGGCCTCGGTTTCATTATTATCGAGCTGGTGCGCGCGGTGTGGGGCCGCCCG
>CAYMGV010000260.1:0-1863 GCA_964390105.1 uncultured Anaerolineae bacterium
CGAGGTAGGCCTGGTAGGCGTTGCCGTCGGAGAAGATGGCCTCATCCGGCTCCTCCGCCAACTGCTGCATGATATTGTTACGCACGGGAAGAATGGCCGCGATGTAGTATTCACCATCCCACGTCAGCCCCTGGAACCCGTAGAACAGCACGTCGTTGCTGATGGCAACAACGGCCTGCGAGCGCTGCATGATGAAGCGCAGGCCGCGCCCATCCTGGAACTGGAGCCGCCCCACCTGCGCGCGTAAGACCTCGCCCGCCCCGCCGGGAATGAACGGGATCATCTCATCGTCTGCTGGCATGCGGTTCTCAGCGAGCAGAGCGCCAAGGTCGGCGGGGACGGTGTCATAGCCCGATCCAAAGCCATCGAAGTTTTCGGTGGGAATGACCCAGATGCCCGGCGTCAAAAAGCTCTCGTGAACGTAATCATTGAAGCTGAAGTAGTAATGGCTGGGCATCGCGCCCGGCCCGTTGGGGTCGCTGCCCAGCCGGGTTTCGGCCAGCCATTCCGAGGCCACCGCGCCGTAATCCACGTAAACGCTGATGCCCTCGTAGCTGGCATTCTGGGCCGGGGTGTTGGGTGGGGCCACGATCTCGTTGCTGGCATCGCCGCCAGAATCAGCCGGGGCGGCGGTGGTCTCCTCGACGGGGATAAACGCCGAGGTTGGCTCAACCGCTTCGGCAGCAGTCGCGGTCGGGTCAACGGGGTCAACGGCTTCGGTGGGCACCTCGGCGGGCTCCACACCTCCCCCCTCCCCCATACCGGGCATGTTGCAGGCCAGTGCGGCCAGGCTCAGGGTGATCAGTACGATCAGGATCGCACGTTTGGTCATGTCAGGCTCTCTCTTGTTGGAAAGGCAGCACAATCATCTGCGCCTATTGTACTCGGATTTGATTCGCATGTCAGAACCTGTGCCCGCTGCCTGTGCCCGCTGCCTCCGAGGGCTGCCCTGCCATGGCTCGCTGGCTGATGTTCCTGTCTCTTATCCTGGCACCTGACCCTGACCGCTATCCCTCTCATACCCCCGCCGCGTCACGATCACCGCTGCGACGACAAGGATCAGGCTCTCGACCAGGATCAGCGGCATGCCGCCATTGATGCCACCCCCCAACCGGCCCTGCACAAACGGCAGCGTCGTCGGGCCGATGTTGCCCACCGCGTTGACCAGCCCGCTTACCCGCCCGAACGACTTCGGAAAGGCGCGGCTCATAACGGCCATCGTCGTAGGATAGAACGGCCCCATCCCCATCCCCACCAGGAACGCCGCCGCAGTCGCCGGGATGCGGTCCGAGGCCAGCGCCAGCAGCGCGCTGATCCCCACCGCAATCACGACTCCGCCAACAATCAGCAGGTGATCACCACGCAGCCAGCGCGTGATGACGGTTGCCACGATGCGCCCCCCGGTCAGCCCGAACCAGAACAGCGAGGCCGCCAGTGCAGCCTGCGCCAGCGTGGCCCCGGCCACCAGTTCCATCTGCGGCACGATCCATGAGCCAAAGCTGGCCTCGGACCCGGTGGCGAAGAACAGCAGCACTATGAACGGCAGCATCGCGATCAATGGAATACGGCGCGGCGCTCCGATCTCGTCACCCTGCTCATCATCTTCTGGCGCATCGACGCTCACGATCAGCAGCGAGATCGCGATCAGCACCATGGCCCCGGTGCTGAACAGGTAGCCGTATCGAACCGCGCCCAGTGACGCGCCCAGTGTTGTAAGCTGCGGTGCAATGATGGCCCCCACCCCGTAGAACACGTTGAGCAGGTTCAGCGCCCGCGAGGGATTCTCCGGGTACAGCCGTGCGCTGACAATGTTCGGCCCCATCAGGAACAGGCCGTACCCCAGCCCGGTCAGCCCCGTCGCAA
>CAYMGV010000261.1:0-1788 GCA_964390105.1 uncultured Anaerolineae bacterium
TTCCACGGGGCCTGCTTGCCTTCGAGGCCGGGGTAGCGCTGACCTGCGCTTGAGCGCAGGTCAATTGGAGAATCCCGAAGGGATTCTCCAGAGTTGGTCCAACTGCCATGAGCCAGCCGGTGGGGCCGACCGCGCAGGTCGGTGAAGTCGAGGGCGCGGCGCTCGACGAGCGAGGCCGAACACCTGCACCGCTCCGACCGAGTCGATCTTGCCGATGTGGGTGAGATCGATCAGGGACATGGGGGATTGCTCCTTCCGATATGAGTGCCTGCAATGGAGCCGCACGGCCCTGGGCGGACCGTGCGGCAGCGGATGTATGAGCGCCCCGGAGGGCAACCGGAGGGGCCGCGGGCGTTAGCCCGCCATCCTCGTGATTAAATCGGAGATACTGAGTGATGTATACTATGGGTCGAGCCGGTCCGACGCCAACCCATTGAGCCGGTGCTTCGCGCCATCGACGACCAGCCAGCCTGCGCCGCGACAATCAGCCGGGCATTACCCGGCTGATTGTCATGAAGCACACACAATTGCGTTCTCATCACGGGATAGCTGCCCTTCAGGGCTTGCCAGAGCCTGTGAGGCAGATCATCCATTGCACAGGTGCAGGGATGATAATCCCTGCCGGGGGTGTGGGGGCAGCGCCCCCATAAACACAGGGTCTTACTCTGGGCACTCGAACAGAAACGCGGCCAGCATCGCGTTCAGCGACGATTACATCAGCCGCGAAGCCTGATCAATCTGAACAGGCCCCAGGCTGCAAGTCCCAGGCTGATCAGCAGCCCTGCCCCACTCAGCCAGGCCCCGATTCGGACGCTCTGCGGTTGGTAGTCCATCGCGACGAGGTGCTCACCTTGCGGGACGATCACCCCTCGCAGGTTGTAGTTCACCCGCCAGATATCCGCTGGCTGTCCATCGACACGGGCCTGCCAGCCTGGGTACCAGTTTTCGGCAAACACCAGCATTACGGGCTGCTCTGTCTCGATCTCGGCAGAGAGGTGCGTGCTGCCATAATAGCTGTAGTGGGCCTGATACGGCATCGCCGGGGCCTGTGCGGGCAGCAGGGCCGCCAGGGCTGAGTCGCTGCTGAACACCGCAGCCTCCGGATCGAAAGCCTGCTCGCCAACCCTTTCCAGCAGGCTCGCGTCGTCAGGCAGGATTTCTACAGCAGGAGCCGCGTAGAGCCGGGGGTAATTGAATCCGGTTTCCAGGAGATAAGCCTCTGGTGCGGAAGCCCGGACGGCCTCGGAGGGGAAGCCCGCGAGATCGGGATGCACCTGGAAATATGACGCATAAAGGCTCGCCCCAAACTGTGTCTGCAGCAAGTTGACCGTGCGCCCCGGCAGGAAGGTTTCACCCTCGCCCAGGATCGGGACCCCGTAACTGGGGCCGAAGCGCAGTGGCTCATAACGTCCCAGCCGAACCTCTGCCGGGTCGATAGCGAGGCGTGCTATCGGCAGATCAGGGTTGGCGAACAAATTCCTGCCCGGCAGGGCCGGGACGAGCGGCCAGGCGTAGATCAGCAGGTCAAGCGCCAGCGCAAGAACCAGCATCCATGGCAGGGGCTTGCGACCTTCCCCGTCAAGCAGTGCCAAAGCGGCAATGCAGGCTGCCCAGATCAGGGCGGTGAGGCTCAGCACGAACATAGCACGCCGCATCGTACTCACGATCTCGCCCGCTGTGGCTGTGAAAGTGGCGGTGGCCGCGAGCCGTTCGCCCAGGCTGGGCCAGGAACCAGACAGCGCGGGCAGCAGCACCAGGGCCGCCACCACGCCAGCCACGCCGAAAGCG
>CAYMGV010000262.1:0-1787 GCA_964390105.1 uncultured Anaerolineae bacterium
CGCGCCCGTGGCCCTGGCGCACCGATACAAGGGCCGCTCCCGGCGGCTGACCTGCGCCGCCGGGCTGACCTGCTGGCCCGGCGCAATGACCTGTACCGGCAAGTGAAGACACTGGAAACGTCATTTGTGGACGGCGACCTGCTGTTGGATGATTTCAAAGCCCAGCGTGCCGAGCTGCTGCGGCAGGCGGTGGCCGTGCTGGAGGACCTCGACGCGCTGTACCTGCCCGCCGACGACCTGATCGAGGCTGCCGTGCGCCGCCTTAAAAGCGACCCCCGGCCATGAAACGCCACCTCATCGCGCTGCTGCTGCCCACGCTGGCCCTCGCCGCCTGCACCCTCGCCAATGATCCCCAACCTGCCGGGCCGGTCTATGCAGGCATTCAGGCTGATGAGGTCACGCTCCGCGCCCCGGAAGGTGACTCCGAGTTCCACGTCAGCGCCGAGGC
Organism: uncultured Anaerolineae bacterium; assembly: GCA_964390105.1. GTDB lineage: Bacteria > Chloroflexota > Anaerolineae > Aggregatilineales > UBA3940 > CAYMGV01. The sequence goes on from CAYMGV010000262.1 coordinate 449, forward strand.
GTATCTATTGGCGCAGGCCACCACCGGCGGCGAGCCTGTCATCGGCACGCCCGCCGAGGTCGAGCAAGGGGCAGAAGGGCCAACCGGGATCGTTGAGGGCCGGGTCGAGAGTGGGGGTGGCGGCCCCCTGCCGGGTGAACTGCTGGTCACGCTGCATGGCATCGACCCTGCCGAACCCGACCCGCTGGGTGCCGAGTTCTTTGTGCTGTCAGTTCCGGTCGATAGGGCGGGCGGTTACCGTTTCGAGGGGGTGCCCTTCGAGACGCAGGGTGCCGTGTACCGTGTCAGCACCACGATTGACGGGGTGACCTTTTCCGCCGAAGCGCAGGCCGGGCCGGGTACGGCGCGTATCGCCCTGCCGCTCACCCTGCATGAGATCACCAGTGACCCCGCCGTGGTCGGGGTCGATACGCTGGGCCTGCGGATCGATGGGCGGGCGGGCGTGATCGAGGTGCTGGCGGTCTACAGCCTGGCTAACACCGGGGGGGCCGTCTATGCCACGGCACAGCCGATCCGGGGTGGTGCGCGGGGCGGTGTCACACTGACGGTTCCGGACGGGGCCTACAACATCACCCTGGGCGATGGCCGCGCCGACCGGCCCTTCCAGCAGCAGGGGAACGAGGTCATCACCTATGATCCGCTGTTCCCCGGCCCGCTGCCCTATCCCGTCGTGCTGCGCTACCTGCTGCCGCCATCTGACTCGCCAGCCCTCCCTGCAATGCCCGCCTACCACGCCGAACAGGCCGTGCTGCTGCTCGATCCTGCGTATCAGGCCGCCGGGTTTGAGAGTGAACAGGTCAGCACTTTTGATGGAGTCCCGTACCGTGAATACACGGCGGACGAGGTCGAGGCGGGAGGGCTGGCCCTGGCACTCAGCCCGGCAGTATCTGAAGATGACGACCGCGCCACGTTTGCCATCGCACTGGGGCTGGCCGCCGGGCTGCTGCTGACCGCCTACGGTGTCGTCATCGCCCTGACGGGTGCCCCGCCGCCGACCCTGGACCACCTCGACCGCGACGGCGCGCGCCTGCTGCGAGCTATTGCTGCGCTGGATGCCCGCCACCGCGCCGGGGAGATCGACCGCATCACGTGGCAGGCCGAACGCGCCGCACTGAAAGCCGACCTCGCCGAACGACTGGAGAACCCCCAATGACCCACCGAGCATGGAGCCTGCCGCTGGCGCTCGGCCTGCTGACCCTGTCCCTGTACCTGCTGACCTCCGGCTTTGCCTTCCGTGAGGTCGATGAGACGGCCTCCTACACGCTGGCGCGGAGCCTCGCCGGGCGCGGGGCTATTGACGGCGACGCCATGTACTGGACCCGTGATGCGCTGGGTCGTG
>CAYMGV010000263.1:0-1769 GCA_964390105.1 uncultured Anaerolineae bacterium
TGCTGAGATCGCGCCGCTGCGCCTGTTTACCGCCATCCGCATCACGGATTCGCTGGAGGATGGCATCTCGTATTTCTACGCCGAGGTGCGCCGCCTGCGTTCACTGCTGGATGCACTCGAAGCTGACGACCCACGCCCGCTGCTGTTTCTTGTCGATGAGATATTCCGGGGCACCAATAACCGCGAACGGCTGGCGGGGGCACGTGCCTACCTGGACGCGCTGGCCGCCGCCAATGGGGCCGGGCTGGTCGCCACCCATGACCTCGAACTGACGACGCTGGCTGATGAGTATTCATCAGTAAGCAATAAGCACTTCCGCGAGGAGGTCCGCGACGGTATCATGCAGTTCGAGTACCGCCTGCGCCCGGGGCCATGCCCCACCACCAACGCCCTGATCATTATGCGTGAGGCGGGGCTGCCGGTCGAGGTGCCGGAGTAGCTGGGTGAATTTGATATTGGGACTTGTACTCTGAATCAGCACCCCCTGTGTCGCTTTGCGACATCCGTCCCCCTCGTATATTAGGGAGTAGGGTGTAGGATAAGGGAAAAGCTCGCCGGAGGTCGTTGCCCCCTTTTTAAAGGAGGGGGTGGCCGAAGATGCACATCAGGGTCCGGTCTGGTAGCATAAGGCCCTGATCAGATTTCGAGGGGGAATCGCTATGTCCGAGGATGAGCAGCAAATAGAGACGGATTTTTCAACGCGGGTACAGGGCTGGATCAGTGCGCAGCCGGTGCTGCTGTGGTGGTCACTGGCGGCGGTCGTCGTGGCGGTCACCGTGTTCTGGTGGTTCACGCCCAGCGGCCTGCTGGGCAAGGCCGATGCGGTGGGTTATGCGGTATGTCATCGCATCACGGTGCGCTCGTTTGCCTTCCCGGACGGGGTGCAGCTCCCGATGTGTGCCCGCTGTTCGGGCACCTTTACCGGCGTGCTGATCGGCCTGCTGGGGCCGGGCCTGCTGTTTGGACGCCGCCGGGCGGGGGCCTTTCCGCCGCTGCCGATCATGGTATTCATGCTGGCGTTCTCAGCGTGGTGGGCCTTCGACGGGGCCAACTCCTTTACGCATCTGCTGCCCGATGAACTGCCGATTCCACACCTGTTCTACCCCAACAACATCCTGCGCGTCACCACCGGGACCTTCCACGGCATCACACTGGCCTCGATCATCCTGCCCATCGTCAACGCGACGTTATGGACGGACGCCGAGAACATGCCCACCATCGAGACATGGCCGCAGGTGCTGGCCCTGTGGGGGATCGGGGCTGCCACCATCCTGATGTTTCTCAGTGGGTGGGCGCTGTTCCTCTACCCGCTGGCGATCATCAGTGCGCTGGGCACCGTGGCGATCCTCAGTGCCACGACCATGGTCATGCTGATCTCCGTGATCCGCCATGAGAACCGTGCAGCCAACATCAGTGAGGCGTTGCCCTACCTGCTGCTGGGGTTGACACTGGCGCTGGTCATGATCGGCGGCATTGACGCGATGCGCTTTGCCGTGTTCGGGTCGTGGGATGGCATGGTGTTTTAGCGGGCAGCCGTCAGCGATCAGCTTTCAGCCTGTGCTGGCTGGGACTCCCCATACGCCGGTGTATCTGCGGATCGCGCCCCGGCAAAGAAAAAGCACGCTTAGCCCTTCAGCCGATCCAGCACCGCATCCCCATCCCCGTTATGCAGCTTGCGGGCACTGAGGCGCAGCGTGTGCCGGGCGTGCTGCGGCAGGTCACGTGCCGTCTGGGCCAGCATCCAGCGGTAGGCGAGGTCATACTGGCGG
>CAYMGV010000264.1:0-1760 GCA_964390105.1 uncultured Anaerolineae bacterium
CTGCAGGATCAGACCCGTTTCAGGCCGTGCCCGGTCGAGCAGCTCGCCGTTAATGGTGATGCGCCCCGCAGTGGGATGACGCAGCCCGGCCAGCAGGTACAGCAGGGTCGATTTGCCGCAGCCCGATGGCCCCAGCACCGCCCACGCCTCGCCGTGCCCGACGGCCCAGTTGAACCCGGCGAAGATCGGCGGCCTGCTGCTGTATTGGAAGGTGAGATTGTCGATTTGGATCATGGCTTTTTAGCTAATCGCCAAAAGCTAACCGCTAACCGCTGGCGCGTCAGCGCCTACGGCAGATACGCATCCGTCACGATGGTCTCGTAGGCCATCGGCGCATCGATCAGGCCCTTGAATACCAGCCAGTCCATCATATCGGCGACCTGCTCCTCGGTGGGGACGGCAGGCCCGGTGAAGGGCGGGATCACGTAGGTATCCTGCACGGTTTCGGGCACGTTGGTCTTCGCAAGGAACAGGGCGCGATAGGCGTCGGGGTTCGCGTTGAGATCATCCACCGCGCGGAACCACGCCCGCAGGAAGGCGCGCACGGCCTCGGGGTTCTCATCGAGCGTGCTGGTCAGGAAGTTGAGGGTGCTGACGCTGTACTGCGGGTAGTCGGCATCTTCCACCACCAGCGTCGCGCCGTTCTCGATGCCAGCCTGCGCCAGCGGGTCGGGCAGCACGGCGGCCTCGACCTGCCCGCTCATCATAAGCTGGAAGCGCTCTGGTACGGACGGCACGCCTTGCAGCACGATCTCGTCATCGGTCAGGCCCGCTTCACCCAGCAGGCGGTAGTGGATGTAATCGACGAGGGTGTTCTCGCCGAGCGCAACAGGCACGCCCGCGAGGTCTGCCGGGGCGCTGAGGTCACTGCCCGGCCCGGCGAGGATGCGGAACATCGGCCCATCTTCGGCACTGCGTGCGATGGCGACCACGCGCATGGTGTCAGCCTGCCGGTTGAACAGTGCCACGGTGCCGATGAAGTTCATCACGGCATCGGCTTCCCCGGCCTGCACCAGTTGGTCGGCTTCAAGGGCGCTGTTGACGGGCAGGCCCACCGCGTGGATGCCTTCTTCCTCAAAATAGCCCGCTTCCTCGGCGATGAAGAAGGGCAGCACGTCCAGCACCGGCAGCAGCGCCATGGTGATAGTCGGCATTTCATCTTCGGTCATGTCCCCGGCGGGGGCGGCGGGTTCTTCCGCCGGGGTAGGGGCACAGGCCGCCAGCATCAGCACAGCGATCAGGGTGACCATACCCAATATGGGATAGCGTTTCATCGGTGAGTTGTCTCCTCAGGGCAGCACAGTTTGTGAACTGCGTAACTTTCAGAACTTTATAAAAGAATATAACTTGTGGGGGTGTGGGGTGCAAATTAGGGGGAGGGGGCGCGGGCACTGGTATTTCCTATCCCACGAAATTGAACGACAACCCTTATAGCGCGCCCCTTGCCAGATTGCCAGCCATCAACGATACTGTCAAGTACCTGAATCTGATCCCGCCTTAAGCCCATGACCAACAACCCTGACCAACCCGCATCGATCATCTACCACACCGGGCGCACCGCCGGTTTCCCCGCGCTGCTTACCGATATCGACCTTGCGCGTGACCTGCTCGATTCAGGCCGGGCGGTGGGCCGCATCTATGGCGGAAGCAGCGGCGCACTGGTGGCTGTGACGCACGGGGTCGCCATCGCCGCACGCGAGAATCCCGGTCAGTGGGCCGCACCTGCCGCCGACTCACTCGACAAGCTGCGCGGGTTTATC
>CAYMGV010000265.1:0-262 GCA_964390105.1 uncultured Anaerolineae bacterium
GCGGCAGTTGCGGCAGTTGCGGCCTGCTGCGGGTCTTCGGTGACGGGGGCAAGGGTCGGCCAGTTCCCGACCTGTGCCGCGCCGCTGTCCATCGAGGAGAACAGGCTCACGCCCAGCACGCCGATCAGGATCGCCAGCACGAGGATCACGAGGGCCAGCACCCCCAGCGCCAGCCAACCGCCTGTCTGCCCGGATGGGCGGTTGGCGGCAGGCTTCCTGCTCATGCCTGCCGGTACGGTTGGCCCTTCAAGCGACTGGATGA
>CAYMGV010000265.1:272-1743 GCA_964390105.1 uncultured Anaerolineae bacterium
GACCGGGGCACGCTGGGTCGGTTCGGCGTCGCGTTCACTGCTGCCGCAGGTGGGGCAGGTGTAGCCGAGCGGACCTTCCCACGCACGCAGGCTGTACACATGGCCGCTGCCGCAGTCTACCACGGTATTACCCTCCTCGAAGGGCTGGCGGGTGATGGGGTCGATGCGGCCAATGATCGCGGAGTGCGGTCCAAGTGTGTAGCGTTTGACGATGGGCATGGCGTCTCTTTCAGGTGTCAGGCGCAAAAGCCGTCAGCTATCAGCTTTGAGCCATCAGCTCATAATACAGGCGTGCCGATGAGTCCCGGGGGGACTTCCCCGGCACGCAGTGCCAGCCTTTCCGCTCACCCCTCCCCAGCGAGTGGGACTCTGAATCCGGGATCATGTCCGCCGTGAGTCCCCCCCTCTCTGTTTACGGAGAGGGGGGCAGGGGGGTGAGGTTAGACTCTGACCTTTTTCCGACATTATGCCAAGTTCGAAGGTGTGTCACAAGGCGGCGGGTTGGAACGCGGTTTGGGTCGCTGTGCCCCCCGGTATGCCCCTAACGGGGCATCTGCCCGGTACGGGCAGGTGAGCGAAGCTCACACCGGGGGGCATCGATGAGGCTACTCATCCAAATCCCCCGCGACGTAATCCCGCGCACAGCGGAAGCCGATGCCGTTGTACTCGCCGCCGGGCGCGGAGTTGAAGCGGAAGGCCCCGCGCAGGCTTTCCTCGTTGGTGGAGGCCCATGACCCACCGCGCAGCACGCGGTCGCCGCTGCCGGAGGTGGCTTCGCGGCCATCTGTCGCATCGTAGGGATAGGGCCGGTAGATGGAGTTGACCCACTCGTAGACGTTGCCGATCAGGTCATAGGCCCCCACCCATGAGGCGTTATCGCGGCTGCCGACCTCCTCGGAGGTGCCGGGGTCATTGGCATCCCACACGGGCAGTGATGACCGGAAGCTGTCACCCCACGGGTACAGGTTCGCGGACGGGCCGCGTACCGCGTATTCCCATTCGGCCTCGCTGGGCAGGCGCAGCCCCTGCGATTCACAATAGCTGACAGCCTGGAACCAGTTGACGCGCTGCACCGGGTGCGGATCGGCGCTGCTGCCCTCAAATTGTGCGATGGTGACTTCGTACTGGTCGAGCCAGAAGGGCTGTTCGATGCAGACCTCGTGGATGGGCAGTTCGTCATCGTAGATACCCTGCCCCATCTCGAAGCAGCCGGTGGGCACCAGCACCATGCGCCGACCCCGCAGCGTGCGTGAGAGCGGTTCCCAGTTGTTGTTACGGGTGACATCAGCAAAGGCAATGCTATCAGGGCTGACGGCGACGGTCTCGGTGGAGGCCGGCAGGGCGGTGGAGGCCGATGGTGCGCTGGCACCGGCCTCGCTGCCGGTGTCCACGGTGCCCGGTTCCTCCTCAATCTGCCCCGCGATACGGGTGGCGGCGGCACCACGGGCGGCCCCGGCATTCTCGCCGCTGG
>CAYMGV010000266.1:0-1718 GCA_964390105.1 uncultured Anaerolineae bacterium
TGACCGCCGCGCGGGACAAGCGCCCGGACCTGCTGCTGACCCATATCGACCTGCTGCAGCCGCTGCTGAGAGACAGCCTCGATGAGCTGGCGCGGCGGCGCATCCCGCTGCTGCTGACCGGCGAGGACCCCTACGCGCTGGAGGACCAGCGCGGCCACCCGGCGGTGTATGCTGCCCTGCCGGTCACGCTGGCCGATTCCGCGCTGCTGGTGCCGGTCATCCACGGGTTGTTATCGGGTCGTGCCTATGTGCTGCCGTTACCGCCCGACAAACGCCATCAAATGCTCAGTGAAGCCGAGTATCTCGCGCTGGCGCTGATGGCCCTCGGCTTTGAAAACCAGCCGCTGGCGGAGGTATTGAATCGCACCCCCAACGCGGTCTACCACCTGCAAAGCCGCATGCGGCGCAAGCTGGGAACCAACACCAATCAGCAGATGGTCGTTAATGCCATCCGCGAAGGGCTGGTCGGCGTGATGACGCAGCCGCTGGAAGGGCAGGCCGCTCGATGAGCCGACTCCCGATCCTGATTCCCATCCTGCTGATGCTGCTGGCCCCGCCTGCCGCCGACCGCTACGAACCCAACGACACGCTGGCCGACGCCGCCCAGGTTACGAGCGGCACCGAGCTGGCCGATACCACCCTCGCCCCCGCCGGGGACGAGGACTGGTTCCGGGCGCTGCTGCCCACCGGCGACTACCGCGTCGAGGCGCTGGGCGTGCCCGGCCTGTCGCTGGTGATTGAGTTGATAGGTCCTGCTGGCGAGGTAATCGACAGCAGTGATGCTGCTGGTCTTGCCACTGCCGCATTGTCATTTGATGTGGCGAGTGAAGGCTGGTACGCGATCCACATCTCGGATGTGAACGGGAGCAGCGGCGGTTACGTGCTGCGCTTGATTCCCGTGATCCCGGCGGCCACCGCGACGCCAACCATGACGCCGCAACCGGCCAATACACCCACACCGAGCCCGACGCCGGACCTGGGCGGTGCCCCGGACCTCGCCGAACCCAACTACGATTTCGCAACCGCCTACCGCATCGCGCCCGGCGACACGCTGACGGACCTCAACTTCAATCCCGGCGTGCCCGGCGGGGTCGATAACGACTTCTTCCGCATGGCGGTGCGCGGCGGCATCACTTACCGGTGTGCCACCGGCGACCTGGGTCCCGGCGTCGATACCAACCTCATCGTTTATGGCAATCCGGATTTCGGGGCCGTGCTGGGCGGCAACGATGACGCCGATATTGCCTCCGGTGTCATCACCTCGGCGCTGGTCTTCACGCCCGCCGCCGATGGCGAGGTCTTCCTGCTGGTCGGCTACAAGTACGCGGAGCGCGGCGGGCTGGCCCGTCCCGGTGCCGCCACCTATGCGCTGCGCTGTGTCGTAGCCGTGCCACCGACCGCTGTCCCGGCCCTCTCATCCAGCCCGGTTGAGGTCACGCCAACGGCCATCCGTGTTTTGCCGGGTGCAGCAGACCTGGCGCCAACATCCGCCGCGCCGCTGAATCCGACCGTGGTCGACGTGCTGGTCGGCTACGACCACGATGGCAGCGGCACGATTGACCCCGCCGAGGGTGTGGCCGGGCTGGCGGTGCGCGTGCTGGAGGCCGCCACCAACCGCGAACTGGCGGCTGGTACGACCGACGCGCGCGGCGCGCTGCGGCTGGCTGTACCCGGTGACGCTGGCCTGCGCGTGTCGGTGCCCGGAATCGACGAATGCG
>CAYMGV010000267.1:0-1675 GCA_964390105.1 uncultured Anaerolineae bacterium
CCTTGGGTTGTTGCCGCGCTTGAGCGGGCGTGCCGTACATGACGCTTGGGCATCCGACTTGATCGACCTCTTGTTGGACATCAAAACCGAAGTTGACCAAACCACCGATGCCATGTCATTGCCCCCTGAGCGTCTGGCGCACTATGAACAACGCTACGATGAATTGCTACAGCTAGGCTTTGACGCTAACCCGCCTCCGGCAACCCCGCCGCCCAAGAAGCGCGGACGCCAGAAGCAATCTCCGCCTAAGAACCTGCTGGATCGACTCAAAAAGTACAAAGCCGAAACGCTGATCTTCATGCATGATTTTCGCGTGCCCTTTGACAATAACTTGGCTGAACGAGATGTCCGCATGATCAAGGTCAAGCAAAAAGTCTCCGGTACTTTTCGTACCCGAACGGGTGCCGAGACCTTCTGTGCTATCCGCAGTTATATCTCAACCGTGCGAAAACAAGGCAGGCATGTTATCCAAGCACTTTATGATGCCTTTTCTGGCAAACCCTTCATGCCTGCTTCACCTGCCTGAGTAGTCACGCCGCCTCGTGGTCTTGACAATGGGGTACACTATACACCTCCCGTGCGGACCCCGCTTCGCGGGGATTCACCTGTGGGGGCTTTGCCCCCACACCCCCATCAGAATTCAGGATTCCAGGAACCAGGAAACAGGGCTAGTAAGAGAGGGCACAACGGAACCCGAGGCTGAAGTCCGATTCAGTAGGGTAGAGCCCGTTGCGAAACGCGCCGCGTAAGACGGTCGAATTATTGACGTTCCACGAGCCACCGCGCAGCACACGGTAAGAGCCAGAGTCAGCGCCCTGCGGATTGACCACACCATCAACCAGCGTATCATAATAACCGGCATCGTACCAGTCATTGACCCACTCCCACACGTTACCACTCAGGTCCAGCGCGCCGACCCATGATACACCTCCGGGCCTGCTGCCGACCTCCGCCGTTTGCCCACCAGAGTTATCGGAAAAAACAACATTGTCGCCGATGAAGGTATTCCCCCACGGGTAGACCAGTGCATCCGGCCCACGTGCCGCGTATTCCCATTCGGCCTCGGTGGGCAAACGTGCGCCTCGTGACTCGCAGTGAGCCAGCGAGTCAGTCCATGTTATAGTTTCGCGAGGACGATCAGCCCCGCTGAATCTCCCCTCACTACCATACTGGCCGTTGGTCACCTCGGTCAGGTCGATCCAGAAGGGTTCCTCGAAGCAGACTTCATGCACCGGCGATTCGTCCGCGTCACCATCCTCGCTCCCCATCATGAAGCATCCAGCAGGCACCAGCGCCATCTCAACGTCGTTTATGATCTCAGTGTAGGGCGTCCACTCGTCGTTGCTGCTCACACCGGCCTCGGCCAGTGCGCGGGCGCGCTCGCCGGGGCTGAGTGTAGCGGTGGCTGTGGGTGCTGTGGTCGCGGTGAGGGCGGGCGTGACGGTCAGGGTGACCGTCGGCGTGGGCTTGACGGACTGCTGACCCAGGGTACATGCGAAAAGTATCAGGGTCGAAGTGATAACGACCATCATGATCATCCATGTGCGCAGGCTGCGGCGTGCTGCCATAAGGTGTTCTCCTGCCTTGTTCAATAGTTCTTCTATCAGAATATACCTCTATTCTAGTACTCAGTCAAGATGAATATGATGGGTAAAGATGTTTGAGACGGATGCGA
>CAYMGV010000268.1:0-1649 GCA_964390105.1 uncultured Anaerolineae bacterium
ACCGTCTCGGAAAGGGCCATCTCCCGCGCGATGCGGCCCATCAGGTCGGTGGGCAGGCCGCCCGCCTCCGGGAACACGGCAAGCTGATTGCCGCCGAAGGGCTGATCGGTGAATACGTCGAGCAAGTGGTAGGTCAGGTCTGGCATGGCGGAGTCGCTCCTTCATGGGTGAGCTATGACCTTCGCAATCAGCGATAGAGGTCGGCGGCTGAACACAGCACCCCCTGGCGGCATCCGTCCCCCCGTGGATAAGGGGGCACTTTCAGAGTCTTAGGGGTGTAGATTGGTGGTGGTGACCGCGCACTTTCACGACAAATCTCCAGTGCCCCCTTTTTGCAGGTGCGAAGCACCTACGGGGGATGCTGCGGTCAGATCACCTTATGAGGCAGGCGGGGGGTGCCCCTACCCCACCCGCAGCGCAAACACCGCCCAGCCGACCATCTCGCGCGTGGTGCGGAAGTACGCGGCCTGTTCCCTGTACCGCATCTCCAGCATGGCCTCGCGCAGCGGATGACCAGGGTGGGTGTGCGCCCAGCGGTCCACCGCGATCCAGTGGCGAGCCTCGTAGCGATCCCAGTCGTCGCGGTTCGTCACCACCATCTCGACCACCTCGGCGTGGGTGGCCTCCAGCCGGGCAACCAGCCCGCCCAGCCCCACGGCCCAGTCGCCGGGCATATCGAGACGATGCTGCTCACCAGGTTCAGAGTGCCAGTAGGGTTCACCCACCAGCAGCAGGCCGCGCTGGTTAGGGTTAAGGGCACGCCGCATCAGGTCCAGCGTGCCTTCCAGCCCGCCCCCGATCCACGTCGCGCCGAGGCAGCTTACGACATTATAGGCGGGGTCGGCGTGGTAGGCCCCGGCGTCGGCCTTAAGCAGCGTGATGCGGTCTGAAAAACCGGCAGATGAAACCCGCTGACGCCCGGCAGCGAGGAACACCTCGCTGATGTCGATCCCGACGCCGCGGATCGCATAGGCATCGGCCCACTGGGCCAGCATCTCGGCCTTGCCGCAGGCAAGGTCAAGGATGTGGGTATCCACGTTGAATTTCAGCGACGCGCCCAGCGCCATCAGTTTGTCGATACTGAGCGGATTCAGCAGTGTGTGATCGGCCTCGGCGATCTCGTAATAGGTCAGCGCAGACAATGACTCACTCAACGATATGCTCCTTAAAGTCACGGTAAAACACATCCGGGATGCGCATGGGCCGCCCGGTCTCAAGGTTCACAAAAGCAAAACGGGCAAACGCCCGCGTAATGGGCGCGCCATCGCTGGCACGGTGCAGCAGGAACCAGCGTATGCCGGTGGCACGGCGCACATCGGCGAGAAAGGTGGTCACCTGCACGGTGTCCCCATAGCGAATCTCGTCGATGTACTTCACGCGGAGGTCTTTCATGAAGATACCCAGCCCCAGCTCATCGCGGATGCGCTCCATCGGCCAGCCGAACACACCGGGGGCCTGCCAGCCTGCTTCTTCCATATAAGCGAGGTAGTTGGCGTTGCTGACGTGGTTCATGGAATCGATGTCTCGCCACGGGATCGGCACCTTGATGGTGACGGCCCCGGTCGGCGAATCGGGTGGGGTCGGGAAGCGCTCATGACGCGGATTCTCGCCGGGCAGCACTTGCGGCGGCCCAGGGTCACCATTGAGCC
>CAYMGV010000269.1:0-1640 GCA_964390105.1 uncultured Anaerolineae bacterium
TTCTGCTGCCGGTGCTCGGCATCGCGGTAATCGGTGGGCTGCTGGTGCTGTTGATGTCCACGCTGGGCGGGCGCACTATGGCCCCCGGCGATGAGGCCGCAGGCGAGGAAATGCTGCCGCAGGGCCTCGCACTGAACGCGGAGGCCGCCGGGTTTACATTCGTGATCGAGCCGATGGACGAGACGCTCACGACCTTTCTTGTCCGGCCAAGCGTCAACGCTACCATCACCCACGATGACAGCGTAGTGGCAACCGAGGAATTTCCGCTTGCCCCGTTTGAGGTTGAATCCGTACCCAGCGGTTTCCTGCTGCGTGAGGTCCATGTTCTGCTGCCCAACCCCGCCCTGATCGTATTCAATGAGGAAGCAGTGCCCGCGCAGACCTGCCGTGCGTTCTGTGTCCCAACCAACACAGAGATCATCGACCTGCCAGCCGGGGCCTTCTTCGATGCACGCGAAAGCGAATCGCTGGAAACCACGTCCTATGTCAATACAGAAACGGTCAGGTGGACGGTCAACCAGCCGCGTCGCCAGGTTGATTTTGCCGTCGTTCCACCACCGTTTAACGGTGTGGCCGCCGCACTCAAACCGCTGATCGGCATCTCAACCCTGACCGAGCTGGCAGCCGTGATCATCGGCTTGCTCGGTACGCTGGTGATCGGGCTGGTTGTCACCGCGCTTGAGGAGTGGATCGTCGATCTGATCAAATCGATCTTCACGAAGAAAAACCGCAATAAGTAACCGTGTTATTGTTTTTATGGATAAGGGACAACCGCTGCGGTTGTCCCTTTTGATATCCGATCACAACAGTCACATATCCCCCACACAAGTTCTTCATAACTTCTCCCTATACTGTAAGTAACTTACTGGGAGTTACCGACGAAAAGGAAGAAATCACCATGAACAAGCGCTTTATCCCGCTGTTTGCACTGCTGGCCGTTACCGTGAGCGCGTTTATCGCCGCACCGGCCATGGCCGCCGAGGCCTCCCTGACCAACGACGAGATCGACGGGCTGCTGTACATGCGCGAGGAAGAAAAGCTGGCCCATGATGTCTACTTGGCACTCTATGATGAATGGGGGTTGAGCACCTTCTACAACATCGCAATGAGCGAACAGGCCCACACCGAGGCCGTTCAGGCCCTGCTGGCGACCTATGGAATCAGTGACCCTGCCGCTGGCAGCGCCGAGGGCGAGTTCGTCAACACGGAACTCCAGGCATTGTACAATGACCTGGTATCACAGGGCAGTGAGTCACTGGAAGCGGCCCTGCGTGTTGGTGCCGCCATCGAGGAGATCGATATCCTCGATCTTGAAGCGCATCTCGCCGAGACCAGCAATGCCAGCATCGCAGCGGTGTACGGAAACCTGCTGCGTGGTTCCAAAGGCCATCTGCGCGCCTTCGTCATGACTCTTGAGCGCCAGACCGGCACAACCTACGAACCGGTGTACATGAGCGCATCCGCCTATGATACCATCCTCAGCGGTACGAACGGCAACGGCAGCCGGGGTAACGGCAGCAGCCGCGGGAATACGGGCAGCACCGTCAACAGCGACACCAGCGTTAACGGACAGAGTGGCACAGGTGTCTGCCTGAACGATGGAACCTGTATCGGCACGGGCACCGGCACCGGCCCCGCCA
>CAYMGV010000270.1:0-1638 GCA_964390105.1 uncultured Anaerolineae bacterium
CGAGTCCGTAGCGGAGGATCTCGCTCGTCCCGCCGCCGCTGACGAAGAACTCGCGCATCGCCCACGACTGCACGTCGTCGAGCGTCTCGCCCTCGCCGATGCGCCGCATGGGTTCGGCCACGTCACCGGAGCGCACCGCCTCGACGAACACCGCGCCCTCATCGGCCAGCCATTCGCGGTACTGATCGGGTGTGAAGAACGGGTGCAGGTTGATCAACGATTGAATGTCGATGCGCATGCGGTCCTTGCCGTGCACGAAGTCGATGCCGACCCATGCCTGGCCATTCTCCAGCGTGATCTCACGCTTGGTGTCGTGGGGGATCAGGAAGTCCACGTCGAGGTCATCGGCGACGATGGCGTGGCCCTTGTCCTGCCCGGCGGGCGTCATGATGGTGAACTCCACCCTGCCCGCGTGCGCCAGTTCGCGGCGAAGCTGGGCCTGCTTGGCCGGGCTGAGATCACCGGGGATGAGCAGCTTCTCCAGCATGCCGCGGCTGATGACCCCGGCCCCATCGAAGACCTTCTCGCCCAGTTCGGGCTGGTCGAGGAAGTCGGCGTAATCGGCCTGATCCATGTAGCGGATCGAGACCTCACCCGGATCAAAGAAGCCGGAGACAAAGTAGGGGCGCATCACGCGGCTGACCCGCTTGGACAGCACATACGGCCCGCGCACCTCGTTGTGAAAGTGCAGGCCGCTGGCCGCGATGTAATCCTCGGTCGTCATGCCATCGACGTACAGGTCGATGACCTTGTCGTCCTTGACGTAGCGCAGGGTCGGCTCATCCAGCCCGAAGCGGTGATACGGATGCACCTCCTTGATGGCGTCGAGGTCGTGGGTGATGAGCGTCCAGTGGCGGTCCAGCGTATCGAGGAAGGCGTAGCGCGGGCGGCCCGGCGGCAGCGCCCGCGAATCAATGGTAACATATTGGTACGTACCGGGGTTAGGTGGTGGGGTGTGCACCGGGCTGAGGGGCAGCCGCAGGTGCTCGGGGATGGGCGGCGCGTCAGTTCCTCGCCCGCCTATGAGCCTTTGCCTCCCAGCGCGTCCCGTACTCTTTTACCTCGACCAGTCGGTATGCCTCATCGGGCAGTGGGCCGTAGGCCAGCACCAGCGTCGGCGCGATGCGGTCGAGCATCTCCCGGAATCCTAGCATGAATCGGGCGCGGCTGCGCGGCTCGGTGAGGTCCACACCCACCGCTGACACCGCCACCACGCTCGACCTCGGCAGGCCATCGAAGCAGAACGCGAAGCTGTCCGGCGTACTCCATGAGGCGGTCGGGATGACGGTGAACCCCAACTCCTGCCAGTATCGACCACACCACCGCGAGCGGTACACATTCCACAGTTGAACGGCGGGCGGCCAATCAGCATACAGCGAAAAGTCCGGCGTGAGCAGCGTGCGGTACTTGCCCAGGTGCTCCAGCGCCCGCAGTGGGCGCGACCACACCGTTTCGAAGCGGTAGTCATCAAGGAAGAAATGCACGGCGGCCCGGTCGGGGTTGAAGGACTTGGCACGCACCCGCTGCCGATACGCCACCAGCACATCTGGCGCGGCACTCAGCGGCGCGGGGAGCAGGTCGGGGATGCCGTGCGGGGAGGTCGATGGGAACAGCCGCGACGTGTTCAGCGCGTCGAAC
>CAYMGV010000271.1:0-1607 GCA_964390105.1 uncultured Anaerolineae bacterium
ACCTGAGGGCGGTGGTGGTGGGGGACCAGGTGGTGGCGGCGATGCGACGCCGGGCGATGGGCGACGAGTTCCGGAGCAACATGCACCAGGGGGGGACGGCGGAGAAGGTGGAGCTGCCGGAGGAGTATGCACGGACGGCGGTCCGGGCGGCGGGGGCAGCCGTGGTCCCGATGGCCTCGGATACGCTCAACATCCCGGCACAGGCCACCGGCGCGACGGCTTACTGGGTCGATGAGAATGCGGCCATTACTGCCAGCGATCAGACCTTCGGGCAGGTGCAGCTGACGGCGAAGAAACTGGCCGCGCTGACCAAACTATCCTCGGAACTGTTCGAGGATTCCGATCCCGGTGTCGAGCGGCTGGTGATGGACGACCTCGCCCGCGTGCTGGCGCTGGAGGAGGACGACAAGTACCTGCGCGGCGATGGGCTGAGCAACACGCCTAAGGGCCTTGAGGAGATCACCGGCGTCAACGTCGATACGACCGCGATGGGCACCGACGGGGCCGCGCCGGATTTCGATGTGCTGGCCGACATGCTGTACCGTCTCGATGCCGACAACGTGCCCAGCGAGGGCCGCGCGTGGATCATGCATCCGCGCACGCTCAACGCGCTGCGCAAGCTCAAGGCGGTGGCATCGACCAACGAGTACGCATGGGCCGATCCATCGGCCCCCGGCGATCCGGCGCTGCTGTGGGGTTACCCGGTCTTCACGACTACGGCGGTTCCCATCAACGAGACGCAGGGCAGCAGCTCGGATGCTTCGACCGTGACCCTCGGCCACTGGCCGGATTTCGTGATCGGCCAGCGCAAGGCGCTTGAACTGCGTGCCAGCGATTCGGCGGGGTCGGCGTTTGAGTATGACCAGGTCTTTGTCCGCGCCATCCTGCGCGTGGATTGCAACGTGCGGCACGCCGCCAGCTTCGAGGTGCTGAAGGGCGTTCGGAGTTAGTTCGTAAAAGAGTTTATGGGGGGCTTTGCCCCCCAACACCCCCTCGGCAGGGGGCATGGCCCCCTGCACCGCAGGGCTTGGGTTGATTTATTTTGATGCTGTCCTGGATTAATTGTTGCCAGGAATGTTAGCAACGGTATTCGAATCCATTTTGTGAACGGCACAAATGTTCAAGAGTTGCAGGTGCAGGAGGTGGCACCTCCTGCCGGGGTGCGGGGCAGAGCCCCGCAAGAAAGGAGTTTTGATGTCCTACACGACACTAACGGAAGTGAAGGACTACCTGAGCATCAGCGGGGGCGGCGATGATGCGCTGCTGCTGGACCTGCTGGACCGGGCTGAGGCCATCATCGAGGACTATACCGGGCGCTGGTTCGAGGGCCGCGTGATGAGCCGCTTTTACGATGCCGAGGGCATGCACATTGCGGGGCGGATGCTGCTGCTGGATGCCGACCTGCTGACCGTGACCGAGATCGTCAACGGGGATGGCAGCAGCATCGATCCCGGTGATATCCTGCTGCGTCCGATCAACGATCCGCCCTACTTCGGTATCTCGCTGAAGCAGGAAAGCGGCCTGCGCTGGGTTCACGACGGCAGCCCGGAGGGGGCGATCCGCATCAGCGGGACGTGGGGCTACAGCGCCTCACCGCCGCCGGTGGT
>CAYMGV010000272.1:0-1603 GCA_964390105.1 uncultured Anaerolineae bacterium
GGTCGACCGCCTGATGCGCGCCTTCCTCTCCGGCGATCTGGCCCCCGTGCCCTTCCCGGAGCCGCAGCCCGGCAAGGTCGATCCACCGGATGATCCACCGGATGATCCTCAGCCTGATCCGCCCCCCGACGAACCCGCGGACGTCAGTCCGCCCGAACCCGTCCCCGATGATGATCCCCAATACGAGATCACCCTGATCCAGCCCGGCCAGCCCATCGATGATCAACTGAAATTCTTCAACTAAAAGGAGCGATAGCCATGACCCGCATCTTCAAGATCGGTACGACCACCATCACCGAAGACGACTCGCTGCGTGACCTGGGCATCGACGAAATCCGCGAACACCTCAAGGCTTCGTTCCCGGAAGTCAGCAACGCCACCGTCCGCGAGACGGTCGATGAGGAGAACGGCATCACGTACGTCTCCTTCATGGCGGCACCTGGGCGTAAGGGATAATTTTCCATGTACGCCCATCTGACAGCCGAATCCCTCACCGACCTGCTGCTCACGGTCCCCGGCTACACACCGGGGGCCGTGGCCCTGCTCGATACGACCGACCCGGACCCCGACGCCCTGGTCGATGCCACGCTCGAACTCATCGCCTACACCGACGCCTGCAAGACCGCCGCGTCGCGCCTGCTGCGCCTCTCGCCCGTCCCGCTTAACATCCCGATCCCGGGGTTCATCCTATGACCACCGACCTTACGATCCTGCCCGGTCGGCTGACCGCCAAACTGGCCGCCCATCCCCGGACCGCCCTTGCACTCTGCGCCGCGTGGCTCGACCCCGTCCGTTTTCTCGACCACGACGCCCTCGCCGACGTGCTGTCCTTCGGCGCATACGAGTCCGACTCCGGCGTGCTGATCGCCGCCGCGTTGGGCATCGCCCGTGACTGCCTGCCGCGTACCTATCCGGCACTGGCTGCGGCATGGCGTGCCGGGGTCGATGAGTCCCGCTTTCATGACCTGTTCGAGGCCGCGCTGCAGGCCGACTATCCCAACATCCAGCTTGGTTACCTCGATGATCTACCTTACGGCGTGCCGCTGCCCTTCGCCGGGGTCGATGCCTGCGGCCCGGAGTTCCCCGACCAGCATCCCCGGCTGGCTCGCTTCCTCGCATCCGTGTTCAACCTGCACCCGCAGCCCTGCCAGTTGTGGTCACGTACTGAGCACCACATCGCCGAAGATGCGTATGAACATGCCCGCGACACCGCCGAGGTTCTCATCCGGTCGCTGGCCGCCCGTGACGCCCAGCCTTACGCCGATCTGGCCCTGCTGCTGATGCACGCCTTCGCGCTCAGCGGTAACACGCTGGCCGATTACAGCGCCGAGGAGTACTGGGAGGCTGGCTTCGAGCCGCTCGAATGGCACCCCGACCACCTCGCGCTGGTCGATGAGGCCTGCGCTGAACTCAATCTGATCCTCGATGGGGCCGCCCGTGCGCTTGATCACCTTGACCATGATCCGGCCCTGTGTGCCGCCCTTTCCGCCAACGCCGCCGCGCTGCTCGCGGCAGAAAGGACCTCCGATGTTCAACTCACATGGCCCGCTGACCGCCGCTTTGACCGAGAAGCCGCGCCTGACTCTCACGTTTTATTCCTACG
>CAYMGV010000273.1:0-1603 GCA_964390105.1 uncultured Anaerolineae bacterium
GTCTCGGCACCGTGCCCAGCCGCGCCAACGCCTTCGCCAACATCTACGAGTTTATGCAGCGCGAGGCCGTCAAGGCCGTGGAGTAGAAAATCAATGCGGGGGTTCTACCCCCGCACCCCCGGAAGGGGCCACGGGCCCCTTCACCGCGATTACTTCTAGAGCGTCCTTCGGGGCGCTTCTTTTTTGTGATAGCTTAACCTCACCCCTTGTATCATGGGGGAGAGGATAAAATGTGGATGTGATGCAGAAATTACGGCTCCGCATTGCATAGGAATCACGCCCCCTCTCCTGTTTACGGAGAGGAGAAGGAACATCGCATCAAGCGATGTGGGAGGGGTGAGGTAAAAAGCTAAAAGCTAACAGCCAATCGCGAACAGCTTATCGCTGCGTCGCAGCCGCATCCTAATCAAACTCATCCTTGATCTGCACCAGCCACCAGGTGAACAGCGCCGACAGCACCGCGCCGACCCCGATCAGCAGCACCGGGGGGCGTTCACCGCTGGAGGCAAACAACCCGCTGAGCCACGGCACGGTCAGCACAAAGGCCCCGTAGCCGCCGATGGTCAGCAGGCGGCCCCAATCCCGGTACTGCCACATGCCGACACCGGCCA
Organism: uncultured Anaerolineae bacterium; assembly: GCA_964390105.1. Taxonomy (GTDB): domain Bacteria; phylum Chloroflexota; class Anaerolineae; order Aggregatilineales; family UBA3940; genus CAYMGV01. The sequence goes on from CAYMGV010000273.1 coordinate 612, forward strand.
GCCCTGAGATGCCACCGAACACCAGCGGGATCGCAACGACCGGGAACGACGTGATCTCGCCCTGCGCATACAGCTGCAGGTTGGCGGGGAAGTACAGCAGCAGGCCCGCCGCACCGTTGAGCATCAGGAAGACGGCAAGGATGCGGATGATGTTGGAGCGCTTGCGGTTGGGGTTGGGCGTGCGTTTCTTCTTCGCGGGTTTAGCCGTGCCGGGTGCGTCTGTGGGTGCGGCCTTCTTCGCTTCGGTCGTCCTGCGCCGCCGGGATCGTTTGCTCATGGTTAGGTGATCCTGTGGTTGGTGATCCATACGCCCATGATACCGCGTGCCGGGCGCAGTTTCGACCTTATCCCTTCCCGGTCCGGGGTCTCGAAATGGTCAGGCTGTCAAGCGTGACGCCCCCCTACACCCGCACCACCACCCGACCCCGCGTCCTGCGGTCCAGCACATCCTGCAAGGCGACCCCGGCCTCCTCCAGCGGGTAGGTGGCGGTGACGGTCGGGCTGATCTGCCCGGCCTCGAACCAGCGCAGCAGCTGACTCCACGACTCCCCGATCAGCGGCGACTGCCGCCGCATGTACGTCCCCCACTCGACGCCCACCAGCGCGAAGTTGCCGATCAGCAGGCGGTTAACGCTGGCCTGCGGGATCGTGCCGCTGGCAAACCCGACGATCAGGTAGCGGCCCTGCCAAGCCATCGAGCGATAGGCCAGCTTGAAGGCGTTGCCGCCCACCGGGTCAAAGCACACATCAACGCCATCGCCCCCGGTGATCTCGCGCACGGCCCCGCGCAGGTTCTGCTCCTTGTAATTGATCAGATGTGCCGCGCCGTGATCGCTGCACAGGGCCAGCTTCTCATCGGTCGAGGCCGCCGCGATCACCTCCGCACCCAGCGCCGCACCGATCTCGACTGCTGCCAGCCCGACTCCGCCCGCCGCGCCCAGCACCAGCAGCCGCTCACCGGGCTGGATGTCTGCACGATGCCACAGCGCGAG
>CAYMGV010000274.1:0-1523 GCA_964390105.1 uncultured Anaerolineae bacterium
GGCATAGGCGGAGTAAAGCCACGTCACCACCACGGGCACAAACGCCCATACCAGCAGCACCGCCCACGCCCGCCCGTTGACCGGCTTCCGCCCGGCGGCCTGTACCCCCGCCGTGATGCCAGCCACCGCCAGCAGCACCCCTAAGCCGTTGACCCAGCCCGGCTGCAAGTTGAACAGGAAGTGGAAGTAGCTCACGAACTCCACGATGAACGAACGCGGCGGCGGTGGATAATAGCTGCTTTGTGCCAGGTCTTTGATCGTTTCCGGTATCCACGGCGCATACAGCAGCCCGATCCCGGCATAGACCGCCGCCAGCTTCGCCCAGTTCCGGGGCTGTTTGATCTGCCACAGCAGGGTGCCGCCCGCCTGCAAACCCACCAGCACCACCCCGAAGTAGTTGTAATACAGCGCAACCAGCACCGAGACCCCGTAGCCCAGCGCATAGGGCAGCCACTCTTTTCGATCTGAGTCCCCAGCCCACGCCTCATTGAGCCGCAGCCACCAGTACGTCGAGAGGATGCTGTGCAGGATCAGCCCGGCATAGGGCCGCGCCTCCTGTGAGTAATAGATCGGAATCTGTAACGTGGTCATCAGCAGCGCGGCATACAGCCCCGCCCGCGCGTTGATCAGCCGCCGCCCCAGCGTGTAGATGCCCGCCACCGAAAGCACCCCGGCCAGCGCCGCCGGGTAGCGCAGGATGAACTCCGATTCGCCGCCTATCGCACCCTGCCACAGCCACGACCACAGCGGATAGCCCGGTGCCCACACATCGATCCGCACGCTGCGGATAACGCCGCCAACGGTAGGGAAGTTGGTACGGTACCACGTCATCAGCTCGTCATACCACAGCGATTGCAGCGTCAGGTCATGGAAGCGCAGCAGTGCCGCCGCCAGCAGCAGCCCGATCACGATCCACGGCCCCTCCTCGATGCAGTTCCACAGGCGCAGGATCGGGGTGTTTGGCTGGGTGGTTTCGGTGGTGGTCATGGTCATCCTTCCCGGTGCAGGTCATCGGCGCATTGTACCCCAGCGGAGCAACACAGGGGGAATCCGCATAGCAACCCGCCGTCTCATCACTTACAATATTCACTATGACCTCATACCTATCCCGCTACCGCGTCATCCTGCCCGCCGAACACGGCTCATGGAGCCTGCTGCTGACCCCGTTCCTCGTTGGAGCCGGGGTCGCGTGGGCGGTTCATGGTCCCGCCCCGCTGGCGGACCTCGTACTGATCCTCACCATGTTGACCGCCCTCAGTGCCTTCCTGCTGCGCCAGCCGCTGACGTTGTGGGTCCGCATCAGCCGGGGCAAAGGCCGCAAAGCTGACCTGCCCGCCGCGCGTTCCTGGGCGCTGATACTGGGCGCTTCACTGGCGATAGGCGGGGGTGGCCTGCTGGTGTTGGGTCGTTGGGCCATGCTGTGGCTGCTGATCCCGGTCGGCGCGGTGCTGGCGATCATCCTCGCCCTGACGCTGGCACGAGGCACCCGCCAACTGCTCACCGAGCTGATCGGCGTGGCGGGG
>CAYMGV010000275.1:0-1502 GCA_964390105.1 uncultured Anaerolineae bacterium
CGAGGGGGCCATGCAGGTATTTGATACCGGCTTCATGTTCTGGCGCTCCACGGATCGCTCGGTCTTCGCGGTGGATACCTCCGGCACCGCCAACGGTGCCCCCACCGGGCCGTGGTGGCGCTTCGATGATACGTGGTTTGACGGCGAAGCCGAGAACGACCCGACCCTCGCGCCGCCTGCCGGGTATCAGCAGCCGGTGCGCGGCATCGGCAAGGTGTGGCGTCAGAACGCCATCGTGCGCGAGGCGCTGGGCTGGGCCACCGGCGGCGAATATGCGACCATCGTGCAGTGGCAGGACTTCGATAACGGCTGGATGATGCGCCTCACCGATGGCGGCCCGACCTACGCCTTCATCCCCAATGGCACGGCCCCGTATCGAGACGGGCTGCATACCGGCGAGTTGAGGTAGCGGTGTCACAAAAGCTATCAGCCGGTTGGTCTGCCCTGGCGGCTCTATTCAAACATCTGCCCCGCGCCGACTGGGTCGCGCTGGCGCTGCTGACCCTCGGCGTCCTGATCTTCTTCAGCCCGGTGCTGTTCGCTGGTTACTGGCTGCCTGCCGGTGGCGGCGACCTGACTTCCTTATTGTGGCCCAACTTCCGATTTGCTGGCCGGATGCTGCATTCCGGACAACTGCCATTATGGACGCCGCACCTGTTCGGTGGGATGCCCTTCTGGGCCGATAACCAGTCGGCGGTGCTGTATCCGCCCAACCTGCTGGTTATGCTGATCTTCGGCGGCGATGTCCCCTACTGGGTGCTTGAAGCGCTGGTGATGATCCATATATGGTTCACCGGCATCTCGATGTACGCCTGCCTGCGCCTGCTGCCCCGTCACGAGATCGCACCCGCCGCCGCACTGGTTGGGGCGCTGGCGTGGGCCTTCTCTGACGTGTTCGTGACGCACATCGGCAATTACAACCTCAACGCGGTGGCGGCATGGCTGCCGTTGATCGTGCTGGGGACATGGCGTGCCCTGCGGGATCGATCCGTGGGATGGGCGATCCTCGGCGGGGCGGCGCTGGGCCTCAGCACACTGGCCGGACACGCGCAGGTGACCTACCTCATCGCCCTGGCACTGGCCGCACTGACGCTGTGGCTGCTGGCCGGGTCGATGCTGGACGCCCACCGTGCGGGGGAGCCGGCCCTCAAAGCCGGGGGTCAGGCCGCGCTGATGGCCGGGATCGTGGCCGTGGTTGGGCTGGGCCTCAGCGCAGGGGGCTGGCTGCCCACATTGGAACTGACCGGCTACACGGCCCGCGCGGGCCTCAGCTATGAGCAGGCGGCGGCCTACAGTATCCCGCCCAACGCGCTGGTCGGGCTGGTTGCGCCGTGGATTCACGGACGCGGGCCGGGCGGCTTCACCGGGACTTGGGACCGCGTCGAGGTGGGGTACATGGGTGCGCTGGCGCTGCTGCTGGCGTTACTGGGGGTCGCCGCTGCGCTGCGCGAGGCCCGCCCCGACCGCCGCCGCATGGCGACCTTCTGCGGCGTGCTGGCCTT